>NZ_JIBT01000047.1 GCF_001039575.1 Halomonas sp. PR-M31 | reverse complement strand
TGGGTAGACCGGGAGCGAAGTAGAGGGCAGCGCCAATCAAGGCCAGCACACAGGCTGCGCTTAGCGAAAGAAAAAGCCATAGGGCCGAGCCGAGCAGACGTCTGAAAAACTTCATGCAGTATCAATGTCCGTGGTAATCGAGTGACGAGCGAACGGTGGAATGCCGCACGGTCTCAGACTGGGCATTATATAGAAAGCGCGCGATGCGAAAACCAGCAATGACGATTCCTTGTGAGGAATAAGTGTGAAAGCACTGCCCTGACAGCTGTCTGTGTGCCCAAAACGCATTAATGATTTTTTCCTAGAGGCCGATAAAACCTCATACGAATGATCGCAGGTGCAAAAGGGGCCACACCGTGCTAGGGCTAAAAGCGTCCCCCAAGGGGCTTGTCGGTGTCGATATCACTTCGGCAACGGTCAAACTGATCGAATTGAAAGGTCGTGGCCAGCAGCGTCGCGTCGAGAGCTATGCGGTACGTCCGTTGCGGGAAGGCGCCGTGGTGGAGCGCCGTATCCGTAACATGGACGACGTTGTTGAAGCCATCGGCCGCGCCGTGGAACAGGCGCGTCCACGCAGTCGACATGCTGCCGTAGCGATTCCGCCCAATGCAGCGATCACCAAGACGCTGACACTGCCCGCGTCATTGAGTGACGAAGAAATCGAGGGGCGCATTCAACTCGAATCCGACAAGCACATCCCCTTTCCGTTCAACGAAGTTGCCTTCGACTTTCAGCGTCTGGGGGCGAATACCCGCTACCCGGACCAGCAGAATGTACTGCTTGTTGCCTGCCGGCAACAAGAGGTTGGTCAGCTTACCGATGCGGTGTTGCAGGCGGGGCTTGAGCCGACGGCAGTGGATATCGAAACCTTTGCTCTGGAGCGTGTATTCAGCGAGCTGCGTCGTCAGCTGGGGCAAGGGATAGGCGAAAGCGAATGCGTTGCGCTAGTCGATCTTGGCGCCAACATGAACGCCTTCCATGTATTGCAACACGGTCGCACCCTTTATAGCCGCGACACGGTCTTTGGCGGTCGCAAGCTGACGGATCACATCCGCCAGCGCTATGGGCTGAGTCTGGAAGAGGCGGGATTGGCCAAGAAGCGCGGAGGTTTGCCCGAGGACTATGCGGATCAGGTTTTGATGCCCTTCGTCGATGCGGTGATCCAACAAATTGGCCGTTCGCTGCAGCTTTATTACAGCGCCGGTCGCAACCCCACGGTCAAGCATTTGATCTTGGCCGGTGGGTCCAGCGTGATTCCTGGCCTGCGCGAAAAGCTCGAGGCCAGTAGCGGCATGCGAGTGGAAATCGCCAATCCCTTCATGCACATGACAATCAACCCACGGGTCAACGCTTCGGCACTGACCAGCGATGCGCCGGCGCTGCTGACCGCCTGTGGCCTGGCCATGAGGGCTCGTCCATGAGTATCGAGATCAATCTGCTGCCCTGGCGCGAGGCGCAACGCGAAACCCGTAGCCGTCGTTTCATGATGAGCCTGGGTTTGATGGCGCTGCTGGGCGCCGCCGCTGGCTGGGGGTTGACGCAGTTCTATCAACAGGCGCTGGACTCGCAGCACCAGCGCAATCACTACATCGAAACCCGCATGCAGCGCCTGGATCAGGATATTGCCGCCATCCGGGACTACCAGGCGCTACGGGAGCGCATGCTGACCCAGATCGAGTTGATTCGGGAATTACAGTTCAGCCGCCCCCAGACGGTGCGCGTGTTCAATCAGCTGGTCGCCAGCCTACAGGAAGGCGTGTACTACAACGAACTGTCCCGAGACAAGAATCAGCTGCGTTTTCTGGGTCAGGCGGACACCAATCGTCAAGTGTCCGATCAATTACGCGCGATCGCTGCCAGTGAGGTATTCGCGATTCCACTGTTATCCGAAGTGCAGGCGGCAGACGAAGGCCTGGGCAAGCGCTTTGACATGAGCGTCACCGAAATTCTGCCCAGCGCCATGGCCGAACAATACGCCAAGGAGGATTTGCCATGAACCTCAAGGCCATGAACTTCAAAGCCACGAACCTCAAGGCAGAATGGCAGCGCCTGCGAGAGCTTGAATGGCGGGAGCTGGATGTCAGTGAGGCCTCCAGCTGGCCGGTATCGCTGAAGATACTCTGCTCCGCGCTGGTATTGGGGAGCATATTCGCCGCCATGAACTGGTATATGGCGACACCTCGTGCCGAACTGCTCCAAGGCGCCCAAGCCGAAGAGCGCGAATTGATCCAGCGCTACGAAAGCAAGGCTTTCCAAGCGGCCAATTTGCCGCTAATGCGGGAGCAGATGGGCGAACTCGAGACGCGAATGGGGATGCTGCTGGAAATGCTACCCACCGGCGTCGAAGTGCCGGCGTTGATCGACAACATCAGCGATACCGCTCATGACAATCAGCTCACCATCGATTTCATTCGACTGCGCAGCCCGGTACTCAAGGAGTTCTACACCGAACAACCTTTCGATATTCAGGTACAGGGCGACTATCACCGCATTGCCGCTTTTCTCTCCGGTGTGGCTGGATTGCCGCGTATCGTCACTTTGCACGATTTCAGCCTCTCTCCGGTAGAGAAAGCGGACACGCTGCGGCTGTCGATGCTGGCCAAGACCTACAATCATCGACCGGAGACCCAGCCATGAAAGGCAGAATTTTCGGGCCGCTATTGATGATAGTGCTGACAGGCTGCAGCGACAGCGATCTAGGCGGCCTCGAGCGTCAACTGAACGTATTGCAAAGCCGCCCGACCGGTCAGGTAGCGCCGCTTCCAGAGGCACCTGTGTATCGTCCGGTGACCTACGACCAGGCCGCTGGTCGCAGCCCTTTTGCGCCTCGGCGTCCGGAAACCGAACAGGATCGTGACCTGGGCCAAGAGCTGGCGCCGGACTTGCAGCGACCCCGGGAGCCTCTTGAAGCCTACACCCTGGAATCCCTGATCCTGGTGGGTACCTTGCGCACCGATGAGCGGACCTCTGCATTGATTCGCGATCCGCAGGGGGAGGTGCACCGGCTATATGTCGGTGGGCATCTGGGGACGGATTTCGGCCGTATCATCCATATCGATGAACGCTCTTTGCAGCTTCTGGAGATCGTGCCGAACGGTCAGGGCGGCTGGATAGAACGTCGCGGCAAACTGGCATTGAACGACGACAGCGAAAAAAAACGTCAAGGCTGATAAAGACGCCAAGGCAGGTTTAGGGGAACACAACATGATAAAACTCATTCGCACGCTGCTGGCGACGGCGCTACTCAGCGGCGCCGGGCCGGTCCTGGCGCAATCCGCCCTGATAGGCGTGGACTTCGAACAGTCTAACGACGATCAACTGGAAGTCTCGCTACGCTTCTCCGGTGCCATACCCGAGGTGCGCAGCTATCGCATCGAGTCTCCCTCCCGGTTGACCATCGATCTATTGGAGACCGCCAGTGAGCTGGAGCAGCGCCGCTTCGATCTGGCGCTGGCAGGCGTGCGCCAGCTGGTAGCCCTGGAGTCCGGCAAGCGTACCCGGCTAGTATTCGATCTCGAAAGCGATCTTTCTTATACCTTGGACGAGCGTGGCAATGTTCTGGTGCTCAAGCTTGGCAAGAGTGCGGCAAGAACGTCGAAGCTTTCCGATTTGATCGCAACCGGTAGTGTGATCGATAGCGCGAGCGCCGCCCCGGCAAAAGAAGGCGTCTATTTACCCAGAACGCCCTCTTCCGATCTAGTGGAAGCGAAAACCAAGATCAAGTCCGAAGCCGTGCCCAGAGCCGTGCCCAGAGCCGTGCCCGCGGTACTCGGCCCCCGGATCGAGGACATCGACTTTCGCCGTGGTGAGGAGGGTGCCAGCCGACTGATCCTGACCTTCGATCGCCCTGGCGTCGATGCCCGAGTCAGCGAACGGGGCGATCGGCGTATCATGGCGAACATCGAAGACGTGACACTGCCTTCATCGTTGTTCAAGACCCTGGACGTCAGCGATTTCGGCACGCCGATGCAGCGTATCGTCCCACAGCTCAAGGGCCGAGACCTGCAGCTGACCATTGAGGCCAAAGGGGAATATGCGATGCTCTCGACCCATAATGGTCGTGAGCTTGTGATCGAGGCCAGACCATTGACCCGGGCCGAGCGGGATGCCGAGCAGCGCCAGAGTGATGCCTATACCGGCAAGCGCATCACGCTCAATTTTCAGGATATCGAGGTACGTGAAGTGCTGGCGATCATCGCCGATTTCACCGGTCTCAATCTGGTGGCCCGGGACAGCGTACAGGGCAGCGTGACCTTGAATCTGCAGAACGTGCCTTGGGATCAGGCGCTGGATCTGGTGCTCAAGAGTCATGGTCTGGCCAGTCGTCAGACCGGCAACGTGCTGGTGGTGGCGCCGGCGGAAGAGCTGGCCGCCATGGAGCGCCGGGAGTTCGAAGCCCAGGCGCAGATGCAGGAACTGGCGCCGCTTTCCACCGAGTATCTCCAGGTGCGTTATGCCAAGGCGGATGAGCTGGCTTCGTTGCTCAGAGGTGCTGAAGGGTTTGGTCTGCTTTCCGACCGGGGCAAGGTCAGTGTCGATGCTCGCACCAATACCCTGCTGATTCAGGAAACCCCGGAACAGCTCAAGGCCATCAAGTTTACCCTGGATCAGCTGGACGTGCCGGTACGCCAGGTACAGATCGAGGCGCGCATCGTTATTGCCCGGGATAGCGCCGCCCGGGAGCTGGGGGTCAACTGGGGCATGTCCTCCGCCAAGCCGGTCAACGGAGTGCTGGGTAACGGCAGCAGCCTGGATCTTGGCGGTGCTTCGAGCGGCCAGGCGCCCAATGGCGGCCTGTCGGTGGATCTGGGGGATGATTTCAACCCCAGCAGCGTGTTCAGCTTCGGCTATCTTTCCGGCGACATTCTGCTCGATCTCGAGCTGCGGGCCCTGGAAAGCGAAGGCAAGAGCCAGACCATTTCCCAGCCCAAGGTGATCACTGCCAATCAAAAGCGCGCCGTGATCAAGCAGGGCCAGGAGATCCCCTATCAGGAGGCCACCTCCAGCGGCGCCACCAACGTCGAGTTCAAGGAAGCGGTGCTGTCGCTTGAGGTCACGCCGCAGATCACCCCGGACGATCGCATCATCATGGACCTGGTGATCAACAATGACGACGTGGCGGATGCAAGCTTCGCCGGTGCCCCGGCCATCGACACCAACGAGATCCAGACGCAGGTGCTGGTCAACAACGGCGAAACCGTGGTGCTGGGCGGAATCCTGACCACGGAACAGCTGGAAAATCTGTTCAAGACACCCCTGTTGGGCGACCTGCCATTATTGGGTCATCTATTTCGCTATACCGAACAGAGCAATCAGAAGGTAGAATTGCTAGTCTTCATCACTCCGAAAATCATCGAGGATAGACTGGCGATTCGCTAATGCAGGGTTTTCCCAATCTCTTTCTGATCGGTCCCATGGGGGCCGGTAAAAGCACCATCGGCCGCCTTCTGGCGGCCGAGTTGCAGCGCGATTTCGTCGATAGCGATCACGAGATCCAGGCCCGCTGCGGTGCCGACATTCCCTGGATATTCGACGTCGAAGGAGAGGCGGGCTTTCGTCTGCGCGAACGGTTGATCATCGACGAACTCAGCCAGCGCGATGACATCGTCCTTGCTACCGGTGGCGGGGTAGTGATGCACGAAGACAATCGTCAGGTGCTGCGAGAGCGCGGTACCGTGATCTATCTCTATGCCACCGTCGAGCAACAGCTACGCCGTACCGCCAAGGATCGCAATCGCCCTTTGCTGCGCAGCGACGATCCCGAGGCCGTACTGCGAGGGTTGTTCGAGACACGCGATCCGCTGTACCGTGCCACCGCCGACCTGCTGGTACGCACCGATCGACGTGGCACCCGTTCGGTGGTCAACGACATACTCAGGCGCGTGACACGGCTCATCGACCCTTTGCAGACCAAGGCGTGAAATCAATGAATACCTCTCTAGCATCGCCGCGCACCCTCGACGTCGCGCTGGGCGAGCGCAGTTACCCCATTCATGTCGGTGCTGGGCTTTTACAGGATCCGAGACTGCTGCGCTCCCACCTGGCGGGTCGCCAGGTGTTGATCGTTACCAACGAGACCGTAGCGCCGCTCTATCTCGATATCCTCAAGCAGGGGCTCGACGGGGATCTCGAGGTGCAGGAACTCATCTTGCCAGATGGGGAGCAGACCAAGACCCTGGCCACGGTGACACGTATCTGGGACGCCTTGCTGGAAGCCGGCTTCAATCGCCGCTGTACCCTCATCGCCCTTGGCGGCGGCGTGATCGGTGACATGACCGGCTATGCTGCCGCCTGCTATCAGCGCGGCGTGGCCTTCATTCAGGTGCCGACCACCCTGTTGGCGCAAGTCGACTCCTCCGTAGGCGGTAAGACCGGCGTCAATCATCCCTTGGGCAAGAACATGATCGGTGCCTTCTGGCAGCCGCGAGCGGTGATCATTGATACGAGAACCCTTGACAGTCTGCCGGAGCGAGAGCTGTCCGCGGGGCTTGCGGAGGTGATCAAGTACGGGCTGATCTGCGATCTTCCCTTCCTTGCTTGGCTCGAAGAGCACATGACGAGGCTGCGAGAGCTTGATGCTGACCTGCTCAGCGAGGCCATTTTGCGCAGCTGCAGAATCAAAGCGGACATCGTGGCCGCGGACGAGACCGAGCAGGGCGTGCGGGCATTGCTCAACCTGGGGCATACCTTCGGTCATGCCATTGAGGCGCACCAGGGCTATGGCAACTGGCTGCACGGTGAAGCGGTGGGAACCGGGATGTACCTGGCGGCACTGCTCTCCCAGCAGCTGCATTGGTTGGCTCAGGTCGAGATCGAACGGGTTGGTGCCGTGCTGAGAGCGGCAGGGCTGCCGCTAAGCGCACCGGCGAACATGAACGCGGCGGCCTTTCTCGAGCACATGCGCCGCGACAAGAAAAATCTGGATGCGCGTATCCGTTTGGTGCTACTGCGCGGCCTTGGCGACGCCTGTCTTTACGACGACACCTCTCCCATTCTGCTCGAGCAGTTCCTGCAAGAGTGTCCGCGAGATTGATCGGCTTTTATTGATCAAATTCAAGCAGCTTCATCGCCCGCGCTCTGTCGCGGGCTTTTGCATTCCTGGGCCAGTTTGAAGTAGTCTTACGATCTTGCCAATTGTGCATGGCTTATGCGCAAAGCGCATAATATAAGATAATAATCCCAGATGTAGCGCCCTGTTTGCCCCTGGCTTCATTCAGTTTTTGGCTATTCACGTTTTTAGAGGCATGCCCCATGAGAAATGGTCTTCATCAGCCCGGCGAATTTCGTGACAACTGCGGCTTTGGCTTGATTGCACATATGCAAGGGCAGGCCAGTCACGATCTACTGCAGACGGCCATCGAGTCCCTGACCTGCATGACCCATCGTGGCGGCATCGCGGCGGATGGCAAGACCGGCGACGGCTGTGGCCTGCTGTTTGCCATGCCCACGGATTTCATGCGGGCCTTGGCTCAGGAGGAGTTGGGCGTTGAGCTGGGTGCACGCTTTGCCGTCGGCGTGGTGTTCTTTGCCGATGACGACGCTCAGGAGACCCATGCTCGCGAAACCCTGGAAGGTGAGCTGGTCGAGCGAGGTCTGACCGTGCGCGGGTGGCGCGACGTGCCCACGGATGCCAGCGTGTGCGGCCCGATGGCCCTGGACTGCCTGCCACGGATTCGTCAGATTTTCGTCGAAGCCAGTGATGATCGGCCCGACCCGGTGTTCAACGTCGATCTGTTCATGGCCAGGCGTCTGGCAGAACAAAAGCTCAAGCATGAAAAAGATTTCTACGTCTGTTCCCTGTCGTCCCGGGTACTGTCCTACAAGGGGCTGATGATGCCCGCGGATCTGCCGACCTTTTATCAGGATCTGGGCGATGCGCGCCTTGAGACCTCGACCTGTGTCTTTCATCAGCGTTTCTCGACCAATACTGCGCCGCGCTGGCCCCTGGCCCAACCGTTTCGATTTCTCGCCCACAATGGCGAGATCAATACCATCGAGGCCAACCGCGGTTGGGCCAACTCGCGCAAGGAAAACTTCAAAAGCGAGCTGCTGCCGGACATCGCTCAGCTTGAGGAGATCGTCAACACCGTCGGCTCCGACTCTTCCAGCATGGACAACATGCTCGAAGTGCTGCTCACCGGCGGTATGGATCTGTACAACGCCATCCGCATGATGGTGCCGCCGGCCTGGCAGAACGTCGAGACCATGCCCGGTGATCTGCGCGCCTTCTTTGAGTACAACTCCATGCACATGGAGGCCTGGGATGGCCCGGCGGGGCTGGTCATGACCGATGGCCGCAACGCGGTGTGCATGCTGGATCGCAACGGCCTGCGACCGGCGCGCTGGGTGATCACCAGCAACGGCTACATCACCCTGGCATCAGAAATCGGCACCTACGACTACAAGCCAGAGGACGTGGTAGCCAAGGGCCGGGTCGGGCCGGGGCAGATTCTGGGCGTGGACACCCACACCGGCGAGGTGTTGCACACGGCGGATATCGACAACCGACTCAAGTCCGCTTTTCCCTACAAGCGTTGGCTGAAGGATCGCGCCCAGTATCTGGAGTCGGCGTTGACGGAGCTTGCCCGCTTTCACCCGTTCGATGCCCAGGAGCTTGGCGTCTATCAGAAGATGTTTCAGGTGACGTTTGAAGAGCGGGATCAGCTGCTACGCCCCCTGGCGGAAAGCGGTCAGGAAGCGGTGGGCTCCATGGGCGACGACACTCCCATGGCGGTACTGTCCCGGCAAAGCCGTGTGCTCACCGACTACTTCCGCCAGAAGTTTGCCCAGGTCACCAATCCGCCCATCGATCCGCTACGCGAAGCGATCGTGATGTCGCTCGAGACCTGCTGCGGCGCCGAGCTCAACGTCTTCGAGACCAATGCAGATCATGCCCATCGTCTGATCCTTACCGCACCGGTATTGTCGCCGCGCAAGTTCACCGCCCTGATTACTCAGGAAGACCCTGCCTTCCGCAGTCAGACTCTGAGCCTCAATTACGATCCGGAAACGAGTAGCCTCAAGCAGGCGTTGCAGACTCTGTGCCAGCAGGCGGAGCAGGCCGCAAGGCAGGGAGTGGTCATTCTGGCGCTGTCGGACGCGGAGCTTGAAAAGGGCCAGCTGCCGGTCCATGCCGCCCTCGCCACCGGCGCGATCCACCATCATCTGGCGCGTCTGGCCCTGCGCCCTCGGGTCAATCTGATCGTCGAGACCGGCTATGCCCGGGACGCGCACCAGATGGCGGTACTGTTCGGTGTCGGCGCCACGGCGATCTACCCCTATCTTGCCTATCAGGTGATGGCGGACATGCATCACAGCGGTGAACTCACCGGCAACCCAGAAGATTCCCGGGAGAACTACCGCAAGGGGCTGCAGAAAGGGCTCTACAAGATCCTCTCCAAGATGGGCATCTCGACCCTGGCCTCCTATCGCGGCTCCCAGCTGTTCGAGGCGGTGGGGCTCTCTTCCGAAGTCATGGATCTGTGCTTTACCGGCATGATGTCTCGCATCGAAGGCACTGGCTTCGCCGAGCTGCAGATGCAGCAGGAACTGCTGGCGCGGGACGCCTGGACCCCGCGCAAGCCTTTGCGCCAGGGCGGTCTGCTCAAGTACGTCCACGAGCATGAATACCACGCCTACAACCCGGATGTGGTGATGACCCTGCAGCGAGCCGTGCAGCAGGGCGACTACGCTCAGTGGAAGAAGTTTGCCCGGCTGGTCAACGAACGGCCGGTGGCGACCATTCGCGATCTGCTCAAGCTCAAACCGATATCAGAACCCTTATCGCTGGATGAGGTAGAGCCGGTGGAAGATCTGATTCCGCGCTTCGACAGTGCCGGCATGTCGCTTGGTGCGCTGTCCCCGGAGGCCCACGAAGCCCTGGCCCAGGCCATGAACGAGACGGGTGGGCGTTCCAACTCCGGCGAAGGCGGCGAGGATCCGTCGCGTTACGGCACCATAAGAAGCTCGAAGATCAAGCAGATCGCCTCGGGCCGCTTCGGCGTGACACCGGCCTATCTGGTCAATGCGGAAGTGCTGCAGATCAAGGTGGCCCAGGGTGCCAAGCCCGGCGAGGGCGGCCAGCTACCCGGCAGCAAGGTCAACGAACTGATCGCCCGGCTGCGTTACGCGGTGCCCGGGGTGACGCTGATCTCGCCGCCGCCGCACCACGACATCTATTCCATCGAGGACCTGGCTCAGCTGATCTTCGATCTGAAGCAGATCAACCCGGAGGCCCAGGTATCCGTCAAACTGGTTTCCGAGCCGGGCATCGGCACCATCGCTACCGGCGTGGCCAAGGCCTACGCGGACCTGATCACCGTCTCCGGCTACGACGGCGGCACTGCGGCAAGCCCTATGACCTCCATCAAGCACGCAGGCTCCCCCTGGGAGCTGGGCCTGCCGGAGGTGCATCAGGCGCTGCGCATCAACGGCCTGCGAGACAAGATCCGTCTGCAGACCGACGGCGGCCTGAAAACCGGCCTGGACGTGGTCAAGGCGGCGATTCTCGGCGCCGAGAGCTTCGGTTTCGGTACCGCCCCCATGGTGGCCCTGGGCTGCAAGTATCTGCGCATCTGCCATCTCAATAACTGTGCCACCGGTGTCGCCACCCAAAACCAGTATCTACGGGACGAGCACTTCCGCGGCACCGTGGACATGGTCAAGCATTACTTCCGTTTCATCGCCGAGGAGGTGCGGGAGCTGATGGCCATGCTCGGGGTGCGCAAGCTCACGGATCTCATCGGGCGCACGGATCTGCTCGAGGTGCTGGAAGGCGAGACCGCTTCCCAGCGCAGGCTCGATCTGACGCCGCTGCTGGAAAACGATCATGTGCCGGCGGACGCCCCGCAGTTCTGCAAGGTCAGCCGCAACGAGCCCCACGATCCCGGCGCCAAGAACCGGGAGGTGTTCGACGCCCTCAAGGGCGCCATCGAGGAAAAATCCGGCGGCGAGTTCGCGTTTCGCATCACCAACTGCGATCGCAGCGTGGGAGCGCGAGCCTCTGGCGAGATCGCCAAGCGCTATGGCGAAGCAGGCCTCGAGGAGGCGCCGATCGTGGCCCGCTTCACCGGGGTGGCGGGTCAGAGCTTCGGGGTGTGGAACGCCCGCGGCCTGCATCTGTATCTTGAGGGCGATGCCAACGACTACGTCGGCAAAGGCATGAACGGTGGCAAGGTGGTCATCGTGCCGCCGAAAAACAGCCAGTTCGAAAGCCACAAGACGGCGATCATCGGCAATACCTGCCTGTACGGCGCCACCGGCGGCAAGTTGTTCGCCGCCGGCACTGCGGGTGAGCGTTTCGGCGTGCGCAACTCCGGGGTTCATGCGGTCATCGAAGGAGCGGGGGATCACTGCTGCGAATACATGACCGGTGGCGTGGTCTGCGTGCTAGGCGAGACCGGTGACAACTTCGGAGCCGGCATGACCGGCGGCTTTGCCTACGTGATCGATGAGGATCGTACCTTCGTCGACAAGTACAACCATGAGCTGGTAGAGATTCAGCGGGTCAACACCGAGGCCATGGAAGCCTATCGTCGCCATCTGCGGGAAATGATTCAGGAGTACGTGGCCGAAACCGACTCGGCCCGGGGGCACGAGATCCTTGAGGACTTCTCCGACTTCATTCGTCACTTCTGGCTGGTGAAGCCAAAGGCGGCAAACCTGCGGGAATTGCTGACCCAATCCCAGCGTCAGCCGGAATAAGAGGACTTACTTTCATGGCAAACCGTCTGGACAACGATTTCCAGTTCATCGATGTCGGCCGCCAGGACCCGCGCAAGAAGGAGGCGCGGACCCGGGCGCGAGAGTTCTCCGAGATCTATGAGCCTTACAAACCCAACGAGGCCGCCAGCCAGGCCCATCGCTGCCTGCACTGCGGCAATCCTTATTGCGAGTGGAAATGCCCGGTACACAACTACATTCCCAACTGGCTCAAGCTGGTCAGCGAGGGCAACATTTTAGAGGCCGCCGAGCTATCGCACCGCACCAATACCCTGCCGGAGGTGTGCGGCCGGGTGTGTCCGCAGGATCGACTCTGTGAGGGGGACTGTACCCTCAACGACGGCTTCGGCGCGGTGACCATCGGCTCCGTGGAGAAGTACATCACGGATACTGCCTTCGCCATGGGCTGGCGCCCGGACATGTCCAAGGTGACCTGGACCGACAAGCGGGTAGCGATCATCGGTGCCGGACCCGCGGGGCTCGGCTGTGCCGATATCCTGGTGCGCAACGGCGTCAGGCCCGTGGTGTTCGATCGTTACCCGGAGATCGGCGGGCTTTTGACCTTCGGCATCCCGGAGTTCAAGCTCGAGAAGAACGTCATGGAGCGCCGGCGAGCGGTGTTCGAGGAGATGGGCATCGAATTCCGACTCAACGTCGAGATCGGCAAAGACGTGACTATCGACGAGCTGCTCGCCGAGTTTGATGCGGTGTTCATGGGCATGGGAACCTACAAATACATGGAAGGCGGTTTCCCCGGGGAAGAGCTGCCCGGGGTACACAAGGCGCTGGATTTTCTGGTAGCCAACGTCAACCACTGCCTGGGCTTCGAGAAAGACCCGGCGGACTATATTTCTCTCAAGGGGCAACGCGTTGTGGTGCTGGGCGGTGGCGATACCGCCATGGACTGCAACCGCACCTCGATCCGCCAGGGCGCGACCAGCGTGACCTGTGCCTATCGCCGGGACGAGGGCAACATGCCCGGTTCCAAGCGTGAAGTAGCCAATGCCCGAGAAGAGGGCGTGGAGTTTTTGTTCAATCGTCAACCCGTGGCGGTCATCGGCGAGGAGAAGGTCGAAGGCGTCAAGCTGGTGCGCACCCGCCTGGGTGAGCCGGACGAGAACGGGCGTCAGCGCCCGGAGGTAGTGCCGGGCTCCGAGGAGGTGCTGGAGGCGGACGCGGTGATCATCGCCTTCGGCTTCCAGCCAAGCCGGATCGACTGGTTCGAGCCCCAGCGGATCGAGATCGACGAACGTGGCCGGGTCACCGCGCCGGAGCACGGCAATTTTCCCTTCCAGACCAGCAACGAGAAGATCTTCGCCGGCGGCGACATGGTGCGCGGCTCGGACCTGGTGGTCACCGCGATTCATGAAGGACGCCAGGCGGCGGAGGGCATTCTCGACTATCTGGAGGTATGACGCCGAGCTTCACTATTGACCATCGCAGCGCAGGAGTTCGGTTTACCGAGCGATAAGAGTGGTTACATCGCCCGACAAACTGGTCTTCATTTTACCCAAACCCTGCAGGCCGGAGATTCCTGCAGGGTCGGCGGGTCATGGCGCGTCGCCGGTTTCTTCCGGTGCTTCATCGTCGCCCCGACGGCGCTTTTTCGGCCGGTAGTGGGCGCGCTGGTCATCTTCTTCATCTGCATCGACCAGGCGCACCTTCGCACTCGGTGCGTTGCCATAGTGGTCCTCGCCGAACCAGAGCCGTTGATGGGGATAGGGGATTTCGATGCCGGCCCGATCGAAGTGCATCTTGACCAGCCGATTTAGCGCCCGTCCTACGGCCCACTGCATGCCGGCGGTGGTCTTGATCATGATGCGAATCTTCACCGAGCTTTCATCCAGCGCCGTCACCCCGGGGATGGTCATATCTTCCAGTATGTCCGGCCGCTGGTCCGGGTCGGCCTTTAGCTCTTCGAAAGCCTGGCGCAGATGGTAAATCGCATTGTCGATGTCCTCGCGATAGGCGATCCGGTACTCGGTACGAAAATACGCCCAACGATGCATGTAGTTGGACACTATGCCCTCGCCGGAGAACGGTACGATGTGATAGACCCCGTCGATATCGCGCAGTGATACCGAGCGAATGGTCAGGCGTTCCGCAGTGCCGCTGACCCCGGCAAGGGTGACGTAATCACCGGTGTTGATGGCGCTTTCCAACTGGATGAATATGCCGGTAATGATGTCCTTGACCATGGTCTGGGCACCGAACCCGATGGCCAGACCAAATACGCGCGCCGGCGATCAGCGGTCCGATGTTCACACCGATCTGGGACAGGCAGATCAGCGTGGTGAACACGGCAATCAGTACCGCCAGGGCGTTATGAAACAGCGATAGCAGCGTTTGCTGACGCGCTGAGGGCGCTGCACGGCGTGAGGACGGGCTCATGCGATATTCGATCAGGCTTGCCGCGACGATCCATAGGGCTCCGGCAGCCGACAGTATGAGCACCACATGAAGTGCTGAGCTGACAACCCGGGTGCCGATGTCCGTATCGAGCCAGGCGTCGAAATCAAAAATGTTCCAGATGTTCATCGTGATGGCGACGAACAGGATCAAAATGATGACCCGGATGACCTTCAACGCGTTCGGCACATAAGAATTGAGGCGAACTTCCAGCATCGGCAGGCGCTTTCGTACATTGTCCGAGAAACGAATGCGAGCGTCGATGGAGCGTGACAGTAGGCCGGAAATCCCCAGGCATACCACTGCAACGACCAATGTCTTGGCACTCGCCCAGACCATCGCCGGCAGGGCCTGCTCAGGATAAAGCAGGCTGACCAGAAACAGGGTCGTGAAATAAACGACCGCCAGCAGTGCCCAGACCCAGGCAAAAAGACGGTACAACATGGAGAAAAAGCCGAGCGATGCCTTGTCCGCCATTCTGAGCAGGCGTGCGGTCAGTAGGCGCCGATTGCGAAATATCACGATCAGGGCATAAAGATAAGCCGCGCTCATGACGAGAAACGTCACTGCCCTGCCGGCGGAGGGGGCTAGCTGTTCGTTGAGGATCGGGACCACCACCAAGAGCGCATAGCCGATCACGCCGATGAACCAGCGCAACCGAATGCTCCACCAGGCCGCAATCTCCGGTGCGATATGCAGTGGGCGCAGATTGTCGTAGCGATCGGCGAACACCGCGCGAATGACGACCTTGACCAGCTCGATCAGTATGAAGGCGTTGACGAAAAGCGAGTGACGCGTATTCATCGAGCCGCTATCGCCTACGCCATAGAGGCCGACGACATAGCCGACCCCGCCGGCGAGGAACACGACCGCAACGTCGACAAGAATACCGGTGATGACGGCAATGAGACGGCGTATGAACAGCTCGCGTCGCGTAGCTGCACCCTCGGGCAGGCGCGCAATCCGGGAAACAGCAGTCCTGCCAAGGCGCGCAGTGCCAGGAATGCCCCGCCAGTGGAAACGGCGACTATTGCGAATACGGTGACGGATCGAAAGAAAGCGCTCCAGGCAATGTTTCGATCTTCTTCACGACCTTGGGCGAGGGCGGCGACGTCCTGCCAGGAGGTTGCGATTACGCTGCCGATCTTCTCCGACCAGGCCACGGTGGCTTCGGCTAGCTGCCGCGCGAAAGACGTATGTTGCGACGCGTCGGCGTCGCTATTCTTCGACGCCTGCCCCAACCGATCCTTTTCGCCCGGGGGCGATTCGTTCTCGTGATCCTTATTTTGAGCGGCGGCTTGTCGCAACTCATCGATTAGTTGCTGTCTCGTCTTGTCGTTTGCCAACAGATTCGCCAGTTGGTCCAGTGATAACGACTGATCTGCCTGGCTCGAGTTCGTCAACAGAGCCTGCTGGGCATGCGCCAAAGGAACAGTCAGTAATAAAACGATGAGGACATAGCCCATGAAGGCCTTAAGAGAGTGGGCATACGAGTGTGGAGCTCGATTTCGAGGCATGAGTATCGCACGTCCTTGTAAGCAGCCTATAGGTTGAACGGCCTACACTCGTGGACCGCTTCATTCTGATCTGGCACCGTGTTGGACTTTTACAAAATCCAACTGCTCCTCTAGCCGAGGTGTCTTTCTAATTTAATGGATGTTTCATTTCCAGAGGAAACCCGTTTGACCATTCTCCTGATTTTCCATGCACTTCTGGTAATAGGGTTCACGACCCGTATTCTGCTGCGCGATGACCTGTCGCCTCCAGCGCGGCTGGCGTGGTTCATTATTTTAGGTCTGCTGCCTTATTTTGGAAGTGTCGTTTATTTTCTATTCGGTGAGAATGACCTTGGCAGGCGAGCCGACAGGCGGCACAAGGATGTTTTTGACGAAATCGAAGCAAAGGCGTCCGAATTCATGGGCGTCAGGGCGAATACCGAGCGACTGATCGATCCGATCTATCGCCCGGCATTTCGCTATGCCGGGTCGATCAACGGGTTTCACCCGGTGGATGGCAATGCTGCCGAACTGATGGCGGATAGCACTGCCACTCGGACGCGGCTGGTGGCGGACATCGACGCGGCCACTGACCACGTGCACGTGCTGTATTACATCTGGCTCAATGACAATACCGGCAGAGAGGTTGCCGAAGCGTTGATTCGTGCCGCGCGAAGAGGCGTCACGTGTCGCGCAATGGCGGATGGTCTCGGCTCCCGTTCGTTGATCAAATCCAGGCTTTGGCAACGCATGAAGGAGGCAGGGGTTCAGCTTGCAGTGGCACTGCCCTTCAGAAACATCATCCGCACGCTTTTGATTAGCCGTCTCGATCTGCGAAACCACCGCAAGATCACGGTGATCGATTCGACGATCACCTATTGCGGTAGCCGAAACTCCGCCGATCCAGAGTTTCTACCCAAGGCAAAATACGCCCCCTGGGTCGATATCATGCTGCGATTCGAAGGGCCGGTCGTGACACAGAATCAGCTGCTGTTCGCCAGCGACTGGATGCAAGCCACCGGAGAGTCTCTTGACGGGATCGAGTTGATATCCAAACCCGTCGAAGGCGGATTTCCGGCACAGGTCATGGGTGTCGGACCCACGGAACGCCGTGGCGCCACGCCTCAGCTATTTGCCAACCTGATCGCAAGCGCCGAGACCCGGCTGACCCTTTCCACGCCCTATTTCGTTCCCGACGCAACGCTTTTGGAAGGGCTATGCGCCGCAGCTCATCGAGGTGTTGCCGTCACCCTGATCTACCCCAAAGTGAATGACAGCTGGATCGTCGCCGCTGCCAGCCGAAGTTATTATCATCGACTGCTTGATGCAGGCTGTGTCATTCATGAGTTCAAGGAAGGTCTGCTGCACGCCAAGACATTGACGATCGACGGCTGTGTCAGCCTGATCGGCTCCTCGAATCTTGATCTACGCAGCTTCGATTTGAACTATGAAAACAATATCCTGCTGCGAGATGAAACCACGACCCTTGCGATCCTCGAACGCCAGCAGACCTATATCGATCGCTCCGACGAAGTTCCATTGGCAGCAGTGCTCGCCTGGCCCTATTATCGGCGGATCTGGAACAATGTCGTCGCAACGATCGGCCCGGTACTGTAGTAGCCAAAATTGAGCCCCTATCCCGAGTCTGCTATTCTGGCGTCCCATCCGGCCCCGATTCTCTTTGCGGCCTTTTTAGAGCATCTGCTCACGATTCGACAGGTTTTCCATGACACGATATATCTTCGTGACCGGCGGCGTTGTGTCCTCTCTCGGCAAGGGCATTGCCTCGGCCTCCCTGGCGGCGATTCTCGAGGCCCGCGGTCTCAAGGTCACCATGCTCAAGCTGGACCCGTACATCAACGTCGATCCGGGCACCATGAGCCCGTTCCAGCACGGCGAGGTGTTCGTCACCGAGGATGGGGCGGAAACCGATCTCGACCTGGGCCATTACGAACGTTTCATTCGCACCAAGATGACCCAGGCCAACAACTTCACCACCGGCCGGGTCTACGAACATGTGCTGCGCAAGGAGCGTCGCGGCGACTACCTGGGCGGCACCGTGCAGGTGATCCCGCATATCACCGACGAGATCAAGCGTCGGGTCTATGCCGGTGGCGAAGGCTTCGACGTGGCCCTGGTGGAAATCGGCGGCACCGTGGGGGACATCGAATCCTTGCCCTTTCTCGAGTCGATTCGTCAGCTGCGCAGCGAAGTCGGCGCAAGCCGAGCGCTGTTCATGCACCTGACCCTAGTGCCCTATATCAAGACCGCCGGCGAGACCAAGACCAAACCGACCCAGCACAGCGTCAAGGAGCTGCGTTCCATCGGCATCCAGCCGGACATCTTGATCTGTCGCAGCGAGGTGGAGCTGGAAGAAGTCGAGCGGCGCAAGATCGCCTTGTTCACCAACGTCGAAGAGCGGGCCGTGGTGCCGCTGCAGGACGCGGACACCATCTATCGTATTCCGCTGATGCTGCACGAGTTCGGCCTGGACGAAATCGTCTGCGACAAGCTGCGCCTGGAAGCGCCGGAAGCGGATCTGACCGAATGGATCCATGTACTGGATGCCAAGCTCAATCCCTTGAAGTCGATCAATATCGCCATGGTCGGCAAATACATGGAGCTGCTCGACGCCTATAAATCTCTCAACGAGGCGCTGGTGCACGCGGGCATCCAGTCCCGAATCAAGATCAACATCGATTATGTCGATGCAGAGATCATCGAGCGTCACGGGACCGAGCGCCTGGCGGGTAAGGATGCGATTCTGGTGCCCGGCGGGTTTGGCGAGCGGGGCGTAGAGGGCAAGATCCTGGCGGCACGCTATGCCCGGGAGCAGGGCGTGCCCTATCTGGGCATATGCCTGGGCATGCAGGTAGCGGTGATCGAGTTCGCCCGCAACGTGGCGGGCTGGGAAGATGCCAACTCCACCGAGTTCAGCCGCGATACGCAGCATCCGGTGATCTCCCTCATCGCCGAATGGATCACCCCGGAAGGCAAGATCGAGCTGAGAGACGAGGCGTCCGACCTGGGCGGCACCATGCGCCTGGGCGGTCAGGTATGCCAGCTAAAGCCCGGCTCCAGGGCGCACCAGGCCTATGGCCTGGAGGCGATCACCGAGCGTCATCGTCACCGCTATGAGGTCAACAACCAGTTCGTTGAAGCGTTGGAAGACGCAGGGCTGGTGATCTCCGGCAAGAGCGTCGACGGTTCGCTGATGGAAATGATCGAGCTGCCGGATCACCCTTGGTATGTGGCCTGTCAGTTCCATCCCGAGTTCACCTCCACGCCTCGGGACGGGCATCCGCTGTTTTCCGGTTTCGTTCAAGCAGCCCTCGAGCAAAAGACGGCCCGGGTGCGTACTCAGGGAAGTGTCACATGAGGTTCGTACCATGAACGACAAGGTCGTTGAATTCGCCGGTCTCAAGGTCGGTAATACGCTGCCCTTGATGCTGTTCGGCGGCATGAACGTGCTGGAATCCCGGGACATGGCAATGGACGTCGCCGAGACCTATCACGATGTGTGCGCTCGTTTGGGCATCCCTTATGTCTTCAAAGCCAGTTTCGACAAGGCCAACCGCAGCTCGATTCATTCCTATCGCGGCCCAGGTCTGGATAAGGGCTTGGAGATACTCGCAGAGGTCAAGCAACGCTTCCACGTGCCGGTAATCACCGACGTGCACGAGCCCTGGCAGGCGGCGCCGGTCGCCGAGGTAGCCGACGTCATCCAGCTGCCGGCCTTTCTGGCCCGTCAGACGGATCTGGTGGTGGCCATGGCAAAGACCGGTGCAGTAATCAACATCAAGAAGCCCCAGTTCGTTGCCCCTCACGAGATGCGTCACATCATCAAGAAGTGTCAGGAAGCCGGTAACGACCGGGTCATACTCTGCGAGCGCGGTTCGAGCTTCGGCTACAACAATCTGGTGGTCGACATGCTTGGCTTCGGCGAGATGAAGCAGACCGGCTTCCCGGTCATCTTCGATGTGACCCATTCCCTGCACGCCCGGGGGGGCGCTCGGACAGTGCCGATGGGCGCCGTGCTCAGGTGTTCGAACTGGCCCGAGCCGGGGTCGCCGTGGGGCTGGCCGGACTGTTCCTGGAAGCCCACCCCGATCCGGACAAGGCGCTATGCGACGGCCCTTGTGCACTGCCCTTGGACAAGCTCGAACCGTTCTTGCGCCAGCTCAAGCCGCTCGACGAACTGGTGAAGGGATTTCCCGATATTTCAATTCAGTAGTCACGCGACCTTAAACAACGCTCACCGACCTATCGCTCAACGACCCATAAAGGAAGACAAGACAATGGCAGAGATTGCGGACATTCACGCGCTGGAAGTACTCGATTCTCGCGGCAACCCGACCGTGCAGGCCGAGGTCATTCTCAAAAGCGGTGTACGCGCCAGCGCCTGCGCACCTTCCGGTGCTTCAACCGGCTCCCGGGAAGCGCTGGAGCTGCGCGATGGCGACAAGGGCCGCTATCTGGGCAAGGGCGTGCTCAAGGCCGTCGAGGCGGTAAACACCAGGATTCGCGAACGCCTTGCAGGCATGGATGCCGGCGATCAGCGGGCCCTGGACAACGCCATGCTGGAACTCGACGGTACCGACAACAAGGCCAACCTCGGCGCCAACGCCATCCTCGCGGTCTCTCTTGCCGCTGCCAAGCTGCCGCCCTGGAACAGGGTGTTCCGCTCTATGTGCATATTGCCGAGCTTTACGGTCAGCCGGGGCAGTACAGCATGCCGGTGCCGATGATGAACATCATCAACGGCGGCGAACATGCGGACAACAATGTCGACATGCAGGAGTTCATGATCCAGCCGGTGGGCGCACCGAACTTCCGCGAGGCGCTGCGCATGGGTGCGGAAGTCTTCCATGCCTTGAAGAAGGTGCTCTCGGCACGTGGGCTGGCCACGGCGGTAGGAGACGAAGGCGGCTTCGCGCCGAACCTCGAGTCCAACGCCGAGGCCCTGGCGGTTATCAAGCAGGCGGTAGCGGATGCGGGCTATGAGCTGGGCAAGGACATCACCCTGGCACTCGACTGCGCCTCTTCCGAGTTCTATAAAGACGGTGAGTACGATCTGGCTGGCGAAGGCAAGCGCTATGATGCCGCCGGGTTTGCCGACTATCTGACGGAACTGGTGGAGCAGTATCCCATCGTCTCCATCGAAGACGGCATGGACGAGTCCGACTGGGACGGCTGGAAGACCCTTACCGACAAGCTCGGCGATAGGGTGCAGCTGGTAGGCGACGATCTGTTCGTCACCAACACCAAGATTCTCAAGCGTGGCATCGATGAGTCGATCGGTAATTCCATTCTGATCAAGTTCAATCAGATCGGCTCGCTCTCCGAGACCCTGGATGCGATCAAGATGGCTCAGGATGCCGGCTTCACGGCGGTGATCTCCCACCGCAGTGGCGAGACCGAGGACACCACCATCGCCGACCTGGCGGTAGCGACTTCGGCAGGCCAGATCAAGACCGGCTCGCTGAGTCGCTCGGATCGTATCGCCAAGTACAACCGTTTGCTCGTGATCGAACAGGAGCTGGGTGACAAGGCGCATTATCCAGGGCTCAAAGCGATCAAAGGTCAGGGCTAAGAAGAGAAGAGCCGGCGGTATCCATTGATACTGCCGGTGCCGTCCGCAGGGTATTAAGTTTTTTTCGATGTCGTCAATGTCTTCAAAATTTGTAAGATATTTCCTACAAAGAAGCGACGCTTTTATGGACAAAAACAAAACAAAATCAGCTTTAGCTAAACTGAATGAACGATAACCCATTGTCTATCATAGAGTTTAAAAAAACTTCTAAAGTTTGATTAATATCCGCCGATATAGCCCCCTTTGCGAGTTTTCCTCTTACTGTCAATATGGACTCAGGATCTAGTTAGCCAAGCGCTAACGGCAGGGAAGCAATTAAGTCGTTGGCCCGTTCGGCAGAACAGGACGTTGTGATCGAACAAGGAAGAGGCCAAGGGAAGCGGGTATAGGGAATTACCCTCATGGAACGGCTGGGAGCGGGCGACCTTCGGGTCGCCTTTTTTATGTTCGATGCGCTGAGTTGCTGCGGTATAGGCATGAAAAAGCCCGGCCTTCCTGGCCGGGCTTTTAAATCGTTGCTTCCTTACATTTCAACCGAACTTCCTTGTCCAACCTTCCATAGCGCTAAGAGCGAATCCTTGTGCCCAATAACTCTCTAGGTTACAGCTTCCTGCTATCGAATCGAGCTTCCCTGTTCAACCTTCCTTGGTGCCAAAGATAAATCCTTTCATCTTTCGGTAAGCACCTGGCTGCTCTTCCTTACTCGATTCAGAAATTTTACAAAAATTATCCTAAGTACATAAATGACATAGGTTAACTAATAACATTCAGTAACATTTAATTAGCTTATGCTGAAATTTTAGGCCGACTTCTCGGTTTTGAACAAGAAATTCAATTCGTCGTTGAAGCGTCCCGTGCGCCTTGTAGCGTAGCGACGCCGCTTATTTCGCTCGACGATTTATTCAGTGATTCCCTAACGTTCGAGCTGCGCAAGTTTGCCCGGTTTGCCGTCCCAGGCCTCAGCGTCTTCCGGTGGGTCCTGTTTTTCAGTGATGTTTGGCCATACCTCTGCAAGCTCGGCGTTTATTTCAATGAACGTTTGCTGGTCATCTGGCAATTCATCTTCTGAAAAGATGGCCTCTGCGGGGCATTCCGGCTCGCACAAGGCGCAATCGATACATTCGTCGGGATGAATGACCAAAAAGTTGGGCCCTTCGTAGAAACAGTCGACCGGGCACACCTCTACGCAATCGGTGTACTTGCAGCGGATGCAGTTTTCGGTGACGACGAATGTCATGATCTCTCCTCTAATTTAATCGGTACAAGTGCAGCACATGAATAATATGAAACATGCTATCTATAAGACTTGGTTCTATTAGGCTGCGATTTTAGCCGTGCCTGGCATAAGCAAACAAGCCACGTCTTCGATCAATTGGCTATGCCCTCATTCCCTATGTGTGCTCTTTCCAGCGATAGAGCAGATCAAGCGCTTGTCGTGGCGATAGTTCGTCCAGGGCAAGTCCATCGAGCTCCTCGATCAAGGGATGCGGCGGGCTGGCAAACAGATCCGCTTGCTGGGGCGCTGCGCCTGTCGTCTTGTCGTATCGTGAAGGGTGGCGCTGTCCTTGGTCGACTTCCTGCTGTTCGAGGTGACCGAGCTTATCCCGCGCCCTAGCAATCACGGACTGTGGCACCCCGGCAAGCTGGGCAACCTGCAGGCCGTAGCTCTGACTGGCTGGTCCCTCCTCGACCCGGTGCATGAACACGATGCCATCTCTGTGTTCCGCCGCAGTCAGATGCACGTTGGCAACCCCTTCGAGCTGCTCCGGGAGCGCGGTCATCTCGAAGTAGTGGGTAGCGAACAGGGTAAAGGCTTTTACCCGTATCAGATGTTCGGCGCTTGCCCAGGCCAGGGACAGGCCGTCGAAGGTGCTGGTGCCACGGCCGATCTCATCCATCAGCACCAGGCTTTTCTCGGTAGCGTTGTGCAGGATGCTGGCGGTTTCGGTCATTTCCACCATGAAGGTGGAACGGCCCCCGGCAAGATCGTCGCTCGAACCGATACGGGTGAAAATACGATCCAGCATGCCGATTTCGGCGTCGTCCGCCGGCACGAAGCTGCCGCAGTGAGCAAGCAGCGCGATCAATGCCGCCTGACGCATGTAGGTGGATTTGCCGCCCATGTTGGGGCCGGTGATTATCAGCATGTGCCGACCAGCATTCAGGCGCAGATCGTTGGGCACGAAGGGCGTTTCGCTGACATGCTCAACTACCGGATGGCGGCCACCGGCAATACAGATGCCTGGCGTATCGAGCAGTCGGGGGCGGGCGAAATCCAGCGCCAGGGCGCGTTCGGCGAAACTACTCAGCACGTCAAGGGTGGACAGCGCCTGGCCTGTTGCTTGCAGAGGAACGAGCTCGGCGGCCAAGGCATCGATCAGGCCTTCGTAAAGCAGCTTCTCCCGGGCCAGGGCCTTGGATTTTGCCGACAGCGCCTTGTCCTCGAACTCCTTCAGTTCGGGAATGATGAAGCGTTCCGCGTTCTTCAGCGTCTGGCGCCGAATATAGTCTGCCGGCACGTCCCGGGCCTGGGCGCGGGGAATCTCGATGTAGTAGCCATGCACCCGGTTGTAACCGACCTTCAGCCCGGCCAGGCCGGTGCGCTCTCGCTCCCGGGTCTCGAGCTTGATCAAATAGTCGCCGGCGTGCTCCGCCAGGCCGCGAAACTCATCGAGTTCCTCATCGAAGCCCGGGGCGATCACACCGCCGTCGCGAATGACCACCGGCGGATTGTCGATCAGGGCGCGGGTCAAAAGCTCCGCCAGTTCGGGGTAGGGGTGGATGTACTGACGCAGGTCATCCAGCGCGCTTCCCGTCTCCAGCGTGGCCATATCCTGCTGCAATTCCGGCAGTGCAGTGAGGGCGTCCCTCAGCCGTGCCAGATCCCGAGGGCGGGCGCTGCGCAGCGCGATCCGGGCCAGAATGCGCTCCACGTCTCCAATTCGCTTGAGACTCTCATGAAGAGGCGCGTAGGCCTCATTGCCCTGTAACAGCTGTACCGCCCCCTGGCGAGCGGCGATCTGTTCGCGACTGCGCAGTGGCCGGTTAAGCCAGCGTTTGAGCAGACGTGAACCCATCGCCGTCGCGGTGGTATCAAGGACGCTGGCCAGGGTGTTGTCACCGGTGCCATTCAGGTTGATGTCGATCTCGAGATTGCGCCGACTGGCCGCATCGATGATGACCGTGTCGTCGCGATTTTCCACGCTGAGCGCGGTCACATGGGGCAGGGAGGTGCGCTGGGTGTCCCGGGCGTAATCGATCAGCACGCCCGCCGCGGTGATGCCATGATGCAGATGCGCACAGCCAAAGCCGCGCAGATCGTTGACGCCGAACTGATCGCACAGCAGCCGTGTCGCGGATTCCAAGTCGAACAGCCATTCGCTCTGGCGCTTGAGGCCGCTACGCCCGGTCAGGCTCGAGGGCAGCTCGAGCCCCTCGGCAACCAGTAACTCCGCGGGATCGAGACGATGGATCTCCGCCAGCAGGTCAGCGTCGCTTGCCACCTCGAGCAGGCTGAAACGACCGCTTGCAAGTTCAAGCCAGGCGATCCCCCAGCCCTCGCGATGCCGGTGCAGGGCAAGCAGCAAATTATCGCGTCTGGCATCGAGCAGGGCCTCGTCGTGCAGCGTACCCGGGGTGACGATGCGAACGACCTTTCGATCCACCGGGCCCTTGCTGGTGGCGGGATCCCCGATCTGTTCGCAGATGGCCACGGATTCACCACCTCTGACCAATCGCGCCAGATACCCTTCGGCGCTGTGATAGGGCACGCCGGCCATGGGAATCGGCTTGCCTGCGGACTGACCGCGCTGGGTGAGGGTGATATCGAGCAGTTGAGCGGCGCGCCGGGCATCGTCGAAGAACAGTTCGTAGAAATCCCCCATCCGATAGAACAACAGCACCCCGGGATGCTCCCGCTTGATCTTGAGATATTGCGCCATCATGGGCGTATGGCCGGAAGTCGTCTCGCGCGCGTCGGGCATGATGTCTGCGAACCTTCTGATTCGATGGTCGGCCATTCTATCTCAGGAAGATGCGCTTTCGACAGGATGAGCCCGATGGTCTGCTCGCACAAACTGCAGGCTTGATCGATGCATTGCACGAACTCAGCGCCAGGCTGTCGATAATGACTATGCTGATGCAACAAGACGCCAACAAAACAGAAGAAGATGGAGACAGTATGGGAAGGATTGCCCGATGGAGTCTTATCGTCTTGCTTGGCCTGGTCACGATTGTCATTGCGCTCATGTGGCTGGTGGAATCCCGCTGGGCCAGAGAACTGCTCGAGGATCAGGTCAGCCAGCGCCTCAACGGACGCGAGGTCGCAATCGACGCTCACGATATCGACTGGGGCTGGCCCCTGTCGCTGCAATTTAAGGGTATCCGTATCGCCAATCCGGACTGGGCGACCAACGAGCAGATGCTCGATCTTGCGGCTCTCGAGATCGATATCTCTTTCGCAGCACTGTTCAAAGGCAATCTCGTTCTCGAGCGGCTGTATTTGAACCAGCCGCGAATCCACTTGGCCCGGCGTGAGGACGGCCGCGCCAGCTGGTCGAACCTGATGCCTGAAGACGACGAGAAAGACGAGAGCGGCAGCGGCGAGCTGCCTTTCGAGCTGCAAGCAGTGGATATCGATCAGGGCCGATTCACCTACCAGGATGAAAGCGTTGATGCGGATGTCGACGTCGATTTTCGCACCGAGGATCCAAACGACGGGCCGCGGCGCTTGATCGTCGACGGCGAAGGCAACTATCAAGGCGATCCCGTGACGCTGCGCCTGCGCAGTGGCGCCCCCTCGAAAGCCCTGGCCGGCGGGTCCTATCCGCTTGAATTTCAGGCGGCGCTTGGCAAGCTTGAGGCAAGCTTCGACGGTAAGCTAAAGGATGTTGCTAAGCCATTGTCGCTTCACGGCAAACTCGATGTCAGCGCACCCCAGCAAGCCAATCTGGCGGGGCTCCTTGATCGGCCGGCGCTGGACCTGCCGGATATGGCTCTACAAGCAGTGCTGGATCACGACGACAAACGCTGGACCCTTGAGGATATTGACGCCCAGATAGGGGAAAGTGCGCTGACCGGCTCTCTGGGGGTGGCGCTGACCGAGCGGCCTCAGATCGATGTCACACTCAACGCGGATAAGCTGAAGCTTGAACAGTGGGGGGTTACCGATCTCGACAGCCCGGCAAAACAGGAAAAGGCCGAAGAGAAGACCGAGGAAAATGCCCAGCAGGCGGCCGAAGAAATCCCCTTGAACCAGCGCCTGGCCCAGCGCCTAGCGCCACTGGACAAGGTCGATGCCCAGGTCGATCTATCAGTTCAAGCCGTAAGCTATGGCGATACGCGCCTTGAAGAGGTGGCGCTCAAGGGCTCTCTCGAGCAGGGACGACTGGAGCTCGAACGTGTACATGCGGCCCAGAGTGATTCAGAGATCACGGCCCAAGGGTGGCTCGAAAGCGATTCTCGCACCATCAGCGCCGATCTCGACGCCCGTATGAAAACGCTGGATCTGGGCCAGGCCCTGGCACCGCTGGGCTATCCCGAGCTGGGTGTGCTGGATGGGCGACTCCACGCAGGTTTCAATCAGGGCAAGCTGAAGCTGGACGATACGTCCGTGGTCTATCGCGCCCCGGATCAGAATCTGATGCTGCAGGTGAAGGCCGAAAGCACGACGTTTGATGCGACCGACCAGGAGGCTGTACGTCTCTGGGGGGAAGGCCGGCGTGAAGGCATACCCTTCGCCTACGACGTCAAGGTCGGGCCGCTGCTTACCTTGAACTCCCCGGACAAGCGCTACCCCGTAACGGGCTGGGTGACTTCAAGAAAATCGCGGCTCGACGTCGATGGTTCAATCGAACAACCTCTCAAACTCTCCTATGTACGCGGTACCTTTGAGCTTTCCGGACCCAATCCCGCACGGCTCAATCGACTGACCGGGCTGGATCTGCCGGCGCTTCCGCCCTATCGAGTGGCCGGGGAGCTGCGCATGAGGAAGGACCTGGTACGGCTACTCGATCTGGACGGACACCTGGGCGACAGTGACATCAGCGGCGACGTTCGCCTGCGCCTGGATGAGCGCAGCATGCTCTGGGCGACCCTGAATTCCCGCCAACTGGACCTGGACGATCTTGCACCTCTATTCGGAGCCGCGCCACAAACCGGCGCTGGTGAGAGGGCCTCTGCTCAGCAGCAGCGCCGCGCCGCCAGGCAGGCGCGACAGCCAGGCATCTTTCCCGATGCGAAATGGAATCTTGAAGGATTGCGGCGCATGGATGCAGACGTTGTCTATCGGGCCGACAACGTTCAGGTCGAGGATATTCCCATGTCCTCCTTGAAGCTCAACCTCACCCTCGAGGGGGGGCGTTTTGACTCTCGAACCCTTGGAGGTTGGAATAGGCGGCGGGCAGATCACCTCGAGCGTGCGTATGGACGCCCGCAACGCGCCCTTGAACGGTAGTCTCGATATCTCTATGCGCAACGTCAATTTGAAGCCCTTGCTGCGTAGCGCCGAGCTTGGCGACATTGCCGAGGATTCCGCCGGCACCCTGGGCGGTGAAGGTCAGCTGCGCTTTCGCGGTGGCTCTTTCGCCGAAACCATGGCCGGGCTCGATGGCAAGCTGGAACTCGCCATGTCCGGCGGGCGCATGGACATGCTGATCATCGAAGCCCTGGGGCTCGATGTGGCCGAGGCATTGACCGGCGCCCTGGCGAATTCGGACAAGGTACCCATGCAGTGCGCCTATACGCGCCTTGATGCGACGAATGGGCTGGTAAAGGTAGAACAGCTTTTTATGAGTACCAGCGATAGTAATTTCACTGGGGGCGGCTCGATCAATCTGGGCCGGGAATACATGAATCTGGTGTTCGAGGCGCACTCCAAGGATGCAAGCCTGTTGGCATCTGACTCGCCGATCCGCCTGCAGGGTCCATTGAGCTCACCGGGAGTCGATGTGGTGAGTCGCGAACTCGTCGCGCGAGGCGTGCTCTCGGTACTGGGCGCGCTGGTAGCGCCACCATTGGCTATTCTGCCCTGGGTTGATCTCGGATTGGGGGAAGGCGTCGGCCCCGGATGCGAGAAGGTGATGCGGGAGTTTCGCCAGAGTTGAGAGAGGGCATGATTTCATTACGCTATTTGAGCAACACTTCAAACCCTTGTTAAAGACGCTATTCTAGGTTTATCACGCATGCGGACGAGTCGAGGGAATGCCATGGAAAACGATAGCGGTTTGTGGGAGTTGCGAGAGCTGAGTGAACGCCTTGCGAAGGCCTGCCGCCGCCAGTCAGCAAAAGTGACTACTGCAGAGTCCTGCACCGGGGGCGGGGTTGCTGCGGCAATTACCGACATTGCCGGCAGTTCGGACTATTTCGAAACCGGCTATATCACCTATGCCAATACGTCCAAGACTCGGCTGCTGAACGTATCCGAGTCTCTGCTCGAAGGTTACGGCGCCGTCAGCCAGGAAACCGTGGAGGCCATGGTGGAAGGCGCCTGTCTTGAAAGCGGCGCGGATATTGGTGTAGCGGTCAGTGGTATTGCCGGCCCCGGCGGGGGCAGCGACGACAAGCCCGTGGGTACCGTGTGGTTTGCCTGGGGAGACGCCTCGCGTCAACAATCAATACGTCACGTGTTCGAAGGAGATCGCGCCGCAGTACGGCATCAGGCGGCGCGGGTGGCGCTTGAGGGACTTATTGAGTGGCTCGAAAAATAGCATCGCTTTCGATGAAAAAAATAGCCGATATCGTCGTCTACAAGAGTAGGCGTGGCGCATTTTTTTCGGCATAATACTGGTCAATCATACAGTGATTTTCAGGAGATCTTCATGGCACAGGAAGACAACCGCTCAAAGGCTTTGAGTGCAGCGCTTTCCCAGATTGAGCGTCAGTTCGGTAAGGGCGCTGTCATGCGACTGGGGGATACGCCTCGGGTCACCATGCCCTCTATATCCACCGGCTCCCTGGGGCTTGATATCGCTCTGGGCATCGGCGGTTTGCCCCTGGGCCGAGTGGTAGAGATATTTGGCCCGGAGTCCTCCGGCAAGACCACCATGACGCTTTCGGTCATTGCTCAGGCACAGAAGCAGGGTAAGACCTGTGCTTTCATCGATGCAGAGCATGCGCTCGATCCAAGCTACGCGGAAAAACTCGGCGTCAATCTCGATGACCTGTTGGTGTCTCAGCCTGACACCGGTGAACAGGCGCTAGAGATCTGCGACATGCTGGTGCGCTCTGGTGGTGTCGATGTGATCATCATCGATTCCGTGGCGGCCCTCACGCCGCGAGCGGAAATCGAAGGCGAGATGGGAGACTCCCACGTCGGCCTGCAGGCACGTCTGATGTCCCAGGCTCTGCGCAAGATCACCGGCAACATCAAGAACGCCAATTGCATGGTGATGTTCGTCAACCAGATTCGCATGAAGATCGGTGTCATGTTCGGTAGCCCCGAAACCACCACCGGCGGTAATGCCCTCAAGTTCTACTCCAGCGTGCGATTGGATATTCGCCGTACCGGTTCCGTCAAGGCCGGCGATGAGGTCACCGGCAACGAGACCCGGGTGAAAGTGGTCAAGAACAAGGTGGCGCCACCGTTCCGTCAGGCGGAGTTCCAGATCCTTTATGGCAAGGGTATTTATCATGCAGGCGAGGTCGTCGATCTGGGCGTGCAGTGCAAGCTGGTGGACAAGGCGGGCGCCTGGTACAGCTACCAGGGCAACAAGATCGGTCAAGGCAAGGCCAATGCGGCTCAGTTTCTGCAGGATAATCCGGCCATCATGGATGAGATCGAAAGCGGCATCCGTGGTCAGCTGTTGAGCGCGCCGGAACCCAAGGCCGAGGGCAAGGAAGCCGAACCTGAAGCCGCCTTACTGGATGACAACGGCGAAGATCGCCTGCTGTAAGCATGTCTTTTTTCTCGACGGCTGCGTCAGGCGGTTCAAATAAGGCAGGCAGTGGCGTTTCTCCACGGGATGACGCCATTGCCTTGCTTGCTCGCCGCGAATATTCTCGCGCTGAGTTGGAAAGGCGGTTGGCGGGCAAAGGCCACGACAATGAGCCCATTGCAGAGTGTCTGGATGGTTTGGCTCAGGAAGGGTTGCAGTCCGATGCGCGTTTTGCAGAGGTGTTTGTGCGCTCCTACATTGCTCGAGACCAAGGACCGCTCAAGATTCGAGCAAAACTTGACGAGCGTGGTATCAAAAGCGATCTTGTTCGCAGCTCCCTCGAGAACTCTGACGTCGACTGGTTCTCTCTTGCCTGCCAAGCCCTTGCCAAGCGCTTTGATGATGCGGGCGGCACGCCTCGGGAGCGGGCTCGTCGGGAACGCTTTCTAGCCGGCCGAGGTTTTGATTTTGACCAGACTCGCCACGCGCTTTCCCATGCCTGGGACCATCATTGAACGCGTGACTCCTCCTTT
>NZ_JIBT01000046.1 GCF_001039575.1 Halomonas sp. PR-M31 | reverse complement strand
TATTGGACTCGGGCGCCGGGCCACCGCCCCAGCATCGCCGCGGCGACGAAGGCCACCGCCCATTCCGGGCGGTTGCGCATGGCGATGGCGACCCGATCCCCTGGTTCCAGGCCCTGAGCATGCAGCCAACTCGCCAGCGCATCTGCCTCGGCGAAGAAGCGCGTAAAACTCCAGCGCTCTCCCTGATAGACGATGAAGGTCTTGTCACCGTGAACGCGGCTGGCCCCGATCAAGGCGGGCAGGGAGACCGGCGCCTGACGAAACACCGCCAGGGGTTGCCCGTTCACTTCAACGTCGGTTAGCTCGAAAGGGGCGCCGGGACCGGTCAGCTGTGCTTTCAGAGCAGCAATATCGATGGTTGTTGTTTGCTCGTTTATCGTTTCCACGTCGAACCTCACAGTACGTCGGGTCGTTGCTAGATCGGATCCGGTCAGGCAGACGTTGGCGTCGTGCCTGCTGGGTAAAAGTTGTCGATGTCGCTGCGCTGTCGCCGAATGAGACGCCCCTCGCGACGCAGCCAGTTCAGGTGGGCAATCGCTTCACCCAAGGCCATGAGTTGTTCCATGGCACTCAGCTGCTGAGGGAAAAGGCAGTTCATCGCCTCAAAGGCGGTAAAGCCCGGCGAACGCACCGCCAGCGCCATCACAAGATCGAATTGCCGTGAATGGTGCTCGCGCAACTGCTGCAGGCGCTCAGGCAGCTGGCGGAACACCTCGCCATGGGACGGCATGACCAGGGTGTCTGGGGCCAGGGCATCGAGCCGGTCCAGCGACGCCAGCCAGTCTTTCAAAGGGTCTGCCTCGGGCTGAATATCGCTGACCAGTACGTTCGAGCTGATTTCCGGCAGCACCTGATCGCCGGCAATCAATAGCTTGTCTTCGGCGCAGTACAGACAAACATGCTCCGGAGAGTGCCCTCCGCCCACTATCACGCGCCAGCGACGGCCACCGATACTCAGCTCGTCATTCTCGCGCAGCCGGCGAAAGGCTTGCGGGCAAGGCGGATTGAAAGGGTAGTTGCGCAGCTTTTCGAACATGTGGTCGATGTCGGGGGCAGGCATCCCGGCGCGGGCGAAAAATCCTTTCTGATCATCCTGTATGGGAGCCGCCTTGTCGCTAGCCAGGGCGCGCATGGTGAAGTATTCACCGTAGCTCATGTACAGCGGCAGATTGAAACGCTCCATCAGCCAGTGGGCAAGCCCCGCATGGTCATGGTGGAAATGGGTGCACACCAGGGCCTTGAAGGGTAAGCCATCGATCTGCTGGGCGGCAATCAGCTCCCAGGCCTGCTGACTCTGCTCGCTGTTCAAGCCCGTATCGATCAGCCACCACCCATCGTCGTCGCGCAGCAAGTAGACGTTGACGTGGTTCAAGGCCATGGGCATTGGCATTCTGGCCCATAGCACGCCCTTGGCCACCTCCACTACCTGGCCACTGGCTTGCGGTGTCGAAAAAGGAAAGGACAAGGCCTCTTTTTCCCGGCATTTGCGCTGGGCGCGTTCCCTTTGGCTGACCGCCATCGTCTCTCTCCTGATTGACCGCTTCGCTTGCCTGTTTATCGCTTCGCTTACCTATGACCACCTCGCTTGACCGTGCGGGGGAAGGCAAGTCGTTATCCCGGGCTGTAAGAACAATCTAGAAGCCGAAGGCACTCTTCAATACGTCCAAAAGGACGATGTTGGCGCTCGGCCTGCCATCGAGGATGGCCGAACAGTGGCATGGCGTTTTCACCACCACGCCGACAACGACACAATCACAAGGTGACCCATGGCAGTTTCTTCCACCACGGAACCCGCTGGCCGACACGCTCATCTGAGCCTTTTGTTGCTGGCGCTGATCTATGTCTTCTCGTTCATCGATCGCAACGTGATCGCCATCGTAATCGAACCCATCAAACAGGAGTTCGGCGCCTCGGATACGGTGATGGGGCTATTGACGGGTATCGCCTTTGCTCTGCTTTATGCGCTGCTCGGTGTGCCCCTGGGACGGATGGCGGATCGGGGTGCGAATCGTCGCAATATGGTGGCGATCTGTTGCGGGCTGTGGAGCCTGGCCACCATGGCCTGCGGCATGGCTCAGCAATTCTGGCAGCTGCTGTTGGCGCGCATGACCGTGGCCGTTGGCGAAGCCGGCGGCATGGCGCCTTCGGTGTCCATGGTGGCGGATCTCTATCCCAAGGAGCGTCGCTCCCTGGCGATGAGCCTGTTCATGATGGGGCCGCATTTGGGACTGCTGGTGGCCATGATGCTTGGGGGATGGCTGGCGCAAACCTATGGTTGGCGAACGACCTTCGTTGTCTTTGGCGCACCGGGACTGCTGTTGGCCCTGTTGCTGCTGACCATCACTCGGGAGCCGCGTCGCGGTGCTTATGACGCACCGGGCATCACCCAGGCAACGGAAGCCTCCTTGTCCGGCCAGATTCGATCGCTGCTGAGAATTCGTGGTTTTACGCTACTCTGCCTGGGCTGTGGGCTGGCCGGTGTTGCGGGCTACGGCTATGGCATCTGGGCGCCGACCTTTCTTTTAAGAAGCCACGGCCTGACGCTGGCTCAGGCGGGGCTGCTGTTCGGCTTTGCCAGCGGTCTGAGCGCCATGGCCGGCGCGCTGTTCAGCGGCTGGTATTGCGATCGACTATGCGCCCGGGATTCCCGCTGGCAGATCGGCCTGCCCTTGCTCGGAGTCTTGATCAGTATTCCCATGGGTCTTGCGTTCCTGCTCTGGCCGGCGACCGGTCTCTGGCAGGTAGGCGGATTGACGATTCCTCATGCGATGCTGTTCGCCGCTGGCTTCGGCTTCTTCAACAGCTGGTGGCCGTCGCTTTCCTACGCCGCCATCAGTCACATGCTCACCGCCAATCAACGCGCTCTTGGCGCAGCGCTGCTCAACTTGTGCATCACGCTGCTGGGCGCCGGCTTCGGGCCGCTGATATCCGGCGTGCTGAGCGATGTCTTCACCACCACTTTCGGGGCGGATGGCTTGCGCTATGCCTTGGCCTGTGTGCTTTGCCTGCTGCTGCTGACTGCGCTGCTCTTTACCGTTGCCCTGGCCCACTATCGCCAGCGCCTGGATCAGCTTACCGGCGAGACGATGAGCGGCGCTCAGCCGGCGACGTCCTAGACGTCATTCACTTTCTCTGCCCGTCCAGCGATATCGTCCAAACAGGGGATGAGTGCGAACGGACCAGGCTCGACAATCACAAGAGTATCAATCCCATTCGAGGAGGAACCGATGGCAACTTCCCAGGATTATCGGCTAGGCGACTACACCTTTCCCCGTGGCTGGTTCATGATCGCCACCGCCGACGAGATCAATACGCACAAACCTTTGGCTGTGCGCTATTTCGGCCGAGATTTCGCGCTCTATCGCGGTCAGGAAAGCGGCCGTCCGGTGTTGCTAGACGCCTATTGCCCGCACATGAAGACGCACCTGGCCGCCCGTAACGACACGTCTTACGTGATCATCGACGGCGGCGGCACCAACGTCGAGGGCGACAGCATTCGCTGCCCCTACCATGCCTGGCGCTTCGGCCCGGACGGTCAGTGCAACGACATTCCTTATCACGACGGCCCGATCCCCAAGACCGCCTGCGTCAAGTCCTGGCCGGTGGTGGAAAGCCTTGGCGCAATATGGGTCTGGCATGACCCGGAAAACGGCGAGCCGGAATGGGAGCATCCCTCGCTTCCGGAATGGGACGATGCGGGCTGGGTCAACTGGAAGTTCGACGATCTGGGCGTCCTCGAACAGCACCCTCAGGAAGTCATCGACAATATCTGCGACTACGGCCATCTGGGTCCGATTCACGGCTCCACGGTGCAGCGCTACGAAAACGAATTCAACGGCCATCTCGCCACGCAGCGCCAGGCCGGCCCGCACCGCACCCTGGTCAACGCGGACGGTGGCAGCCCGATCCTGCACACGGACACCACCTACCACGGCCCGGGGGTGCTGATCTCCTATCTGACCGGCTATTACGACAGCGTCTTGATGATCAACCATACGCCGATCGAGGACGGCAGCATCAAGGTCTGGCACGCGCTGCTGGTGAAATCTCCCAGCGGCAGCAGCCCGGTCACCACCCAGGACGAGATTGCCGCTCGTCAGTTCCAGCACGCAAGCCTATTGGCCTTCATGCAGGACTTCGAGGTGTGGACCAACAAGGCGCCCTGCCTCAACGGCATGTTCATTCCCAGCGATGGCCCCTTCATGAAAGCGCGAATCTGGTACAAGCAATTTTACAACCCGCGGGAACGGGCGCATGAGTTTCGCGACCAGTGTGACGGGATTTATGTCCCCCGCGGTGCAGTGGCCTACAGTGAAAGCGAAAGCGCCTGACGGAAAAGCGGATGGATTCAATACGCCGGGATAGCCACGCCATCCCGGCGTTTTTTTATTGCAAGGGCACGGACATCGCTGGCTGGCCGATGACGTTGTAGAGCGTCGATATTGATGATAGCGACTTGTCTATTTCAATTCATGCTAAAACGCTAACTTTATAGTCTAATCGGACGACGTAATGCTAATAAAAGCATTTTATCATACAAGATAATCACCACGTTTTGTTCGACCTGTATGTTCCCAACGGGAGGAAACATGAGCAGAAAGTATCCAGCTCTCGTGTTCAGTTCATTATTCACTCTGGCACTTTTTCCAAGTATTACTCAGGCTGCTGTATCGGCTCAGGAAGTGCAGAAACTGGGTAATGAATTAACCTGTGTCGGAGCAGTGTCAGCAGGTAATAAGGAAGGCACCATTCCCCCTTTTTCAGGCAAATGGCTAGGAACACCCTCGGGAATGAACTACGACGAGAATGTTGGTCAGCATCCAATAAACCCCTACCGCAACGACACTCCCATCTTCGTGATTACCGGTGACAATTGGCGCGAGAACTCGAACAAACTAACGCCAGGGCAACAAGCTATGTTCGAGCAATATCCACAGACGTTCGAAATGCCGATCTATCCGGGCAGACGCGATTTTCGCTATCCCCCGCAAGTCTGTGACATCGCCAAGCGCAATGCCCTGGAGGCGGAGTTAACCGATGGCGGATTAGGCTTTTCGGGCTACAAGGGTGCGGTGCCTTTTCCCGTAACGGAGCAACCGCTGGAAGTACTGATGAACACCTATTTCCTGTATCGCGCCTACACCGAGAGTATGCCGAAGCGGGATATCGCTGATATCAGTGCCAGCGGTAACATTACCTGGGGTCAAACGAAGATCGATGGTCTTAATGTAGTGACTCGTCCAGAAAATATGGGCGAGCCGATAGAAGGGGTGATGGCGTACTACCGCTCGGAGGTCCTACTGCCGACCCGCAATAAGGGTTCCATCACTATCTCTTCGGAGCCTACGAACTTTGTCGAAGGTGATCGACTTGCTTGGAACTATAATCCCGGCACTCGTCGCGTCAGGCAGATGCCAGAATACGGCTTCGACAGCGCCGCCGATGGTACCAGTGGGAAGGTTACCATCGATCAAGACCGGCTTATGAACGGCTCGCCCATTCGCTATAACTGGTCGCTCAAAGGCAAAAAAGAGATCTACATTCCTGCCAATGCCTATCGCATTCATTCAAATGACGTCAGTTACGACGATCTGTTGATCAAACATCATGCCAACCCAGATTACATGCGCTATGAACTGCGCCGGGTCTGGGTATTGGAAGGAAGTCTCAAGCAACAGTATCGCCATAAATACGGTAAAAGAGTCATGTACATCGACGAGGATACTTGGCACGGCATTGTAGCCGATTACTACGACACTCGTGATCAGCTAGTGCAGCATGCTTTCATCAACTACTACTATGCATTCGATGCGAAGGCTTGGCATGCGGGCACGAGTTTTTATCATGATCTGGCTACTGGAGGCTACGTAGCCTTTAACCTTTTCCAAGACCTGGACAAAGGCCCCATTCTCAACAAGGGAGGCTTGAGTCCGGATATGTACACCCCGGCAGCGCTACGTGCCTCGGGTTACTAAAGAGAAATTGCAAACTTTTACCGTTGCTATTCCAGCGCAACAACACAGCTTGATTCAGCCGCTGGGCGATAAATTTAAAAATTTTCTTGCCTAGTCTCAATGGACGACGTTGCTCCTCATACGCTGCGCAATGATTGAAGCACAAGCAAAACAACGCGCTCGATCTCTGTCCCAAACCTTCCCGGTAGGAGGAAGCATGATAAACAGGTATCTGTTAGTCCCCGTCACTTCTGTACTTGCGCTGTCGTTCGCCATGAGCACGGCCCATGCCAAGGTGTCTTCCCAAGAGGCCCAGAAACTCGGCAGTGAACTCACCTGTGTGGGTGCCGAGGCATCCGGCAACGCGGATGGCACCATCCCGCCCTTTACCGGGGAGTACATGGGCAAGTTGCCAGGCAACGTCAACTACACCCCGCATGTGGGGCAGCACCCGGTGAACCCCTTCGCCAACGAACAACCCAAGTTCGTGATCAACGGCAGCAACTGGCGGGACTACCAGGACAAGCTTTCCGAAGGCCAGCAGGCGCTCTTCCAGCGCTACCCGGATAAGTTCGAGATGCCGGTGTATGAGAGCAAGCGAATCTTCAGCTACCCGCAACAGGTGTGCGATATCGCCAAGCGCAACGCGACGGAAGCGGAATTGACGGATGGTGGCCTGGGCTATTCGGGCTACAAGGGCGGCACGCCTTTCCCCATTCCCAGCGGCCCGGACGAGGCCCTGCAGGTGCTGTTCAACCTGACCTTCCCCTATCTCGCCTATACGGAAGTCATGGAGAAGCGTGACATCGCCGAGGTGAGCGCCAGCGGCAACATCACCTGGGGGCAGACCAAAAATACCGGTCTCAACATGACCACGAAACCCGAGGAGATGGGTAAACCCGTAAGTGGCGTCATGGCCTATTCCAACACCGGAACCCTGAAGCCGACTCGAGACAAGGGCACGACGACAGTCTCCTCCGAGCCTGTGAACTTCTCCAATGACCGTCTCGCTTGGACTTATAACCCAGGGACACGTCGCGTTCGCCAGCTACCGGAATACGGCTTCGATAGTCCGGCCAAAGGTACCAGTGGCAAGGTCACCATCGACCAGGACCGGCTGATGAACGGCTCGCCCATCCGCTACAACTGGACGCTCTTGGGCAAGAAAGAGATGTACGTGCCTATCAACACTTATCGTTTACACACCGAAGACGTGAGTTATGACGAACTGCTACAGCCCGGCGTTCCTAACCCCGACTTCATGCGCTATGAGCTGCGCCGAGTCTGGGTACTCGAAGGTGCTCTCAAGAACAACTATCGCCACAAGTATGGCAAGCGCGTGCTGTATATCGACGAAGATAGCTGGCACGGGCTTATGGCCGACTACTACGACACTCGGGGTCAGCTCGTTCAGTATGCCGCCTCCAACTATTACTACACGCCGGATACTGAAGCCTTCCATGCCGGTACCAGCTTCTACTACGACCTGAGCGGCGGCGGATACGTGGCCTATAACCTGTTCCAAGACCTGGACAAGGGCCCGATCCTGAATGCGGGTGGCTTGTCACCGGACATGTACACGCCTGCTTCCTTGCGCGCAAGAAGTTTCTAAGTTCGATTCTGTCAAGGGAACACAACGACAATGAATAATAAATTTCGTCTAAAGCCTCTCGTGGCGGCCCTGCTAGGTGCAGGGCTCTCTCAGACCGCCTTTGCAGGAGAAACCATCGATCTAGGCAAAGGTGTCAATCTGGATTGGCAGGCCACCGCCACTTATACCTTGTCTACCCGCCTGGAAAATCCCGATTCAGAGCTTGAGGACTTTACAAGCGGCAATGACGGCAACAACAATTTCGATCGAGGCGACCTGACGGCCAATCGTCTCAGCCTGTTGCTGGAAACGCGTCTTTACAAGGGAAACAGCGGCCTCGTCGCCTCTGCCAGCACCTTCTACGACGATGTCTATCACAATTCCACCGACAACGACGGCCCGGTCAACTATCCGGGAGATCCGGATGAGTTTACCGACGGCGCCGAGCGCTATCACGGTGGCTATTCGCGGCTTCTGGATTTTTATGGCTACACCACCCAGACCTTCGGCGACGACGTTCTCGCCAATTTTCGTCTAGGTAAGCACGTCGTCTCCTGGGGCGAGGCGTTATTCTTCCCGGGCATTTCAGGCGCTCAGGGGCCTGCGGACGGCACCAAATCGGACATCCCTGGCACCGAGGTCAAGGATATCCTGCTGCCGGAAGACCAGGTCTCCATGCAGATGCAGATCGGCAATGACTGGTCGCTGCTGGCTCATGCGCAATATGGCTGGCACCGTACCATCGTGCCGGAGCCTGGTGCCTTTTTGAGCACCAGCGATGTCATCGGTCGCGGTGGCAAATGCCTGGGTCCTGTTGTGGGAGGCACCTGTACCTTTGCGCCTCGCGGATCGAACGACGAGCCGGACGATTTCGGCCAGTGGGGGGTCGGTGCACGCTATCGTCTTAGCCTAAATACCGAGGTGGGCCTTTACTACCTGAACTATCACGACCGTATCCCGTTGACGGAGGTCAATCCCTTGGCCAATGGGGGTCTGGGTAGTTACAACGTGAACTACTTCGACAATATCGATCTGATCGGCGCCACCTTCACCACGGCCATGGGCAAGGCTTCCATCGCTGGCGAAGTATCCTATAAGGATGGTGCCCCAACGCTGGTCAGCACCGAGATTCTGGGCGCCAACGGCAACTACAACACCATTGCGTCGGCCACCGAGGCCAAGATACTTCAAACCAACCTGAACACCCTGTACAACTTCGGCCGCACCCCCTTTGCGGACGGCGTGCTACTGGCTGCGGAGCTGGCCTACGTCAACGTGCTGGATGCGGACAAGCGTCGCCTGGCCGGCGCCGACAACCTGCCCGAAACCGTGGCGCCAGAAACCGACGATCTGTACTTCTCCAATCACGGACTTGCCTTTTCCACCACACTGACATTGGACTATCCGGGCTTTACCGAAGACTGGGATCTTAGCGTGCCGGTAAGCTACTCCCAGCAGCTCAGCGGTCGTACTCTGACCGGCGGCGTAGGGGGTGAAGGTGACATGCGTGGCAGCGTCAGTGCCAACTTCACTCATCGCACCGGCTTTCAGGCGGGGCTGACCTACGTCGGCTTTTATGGCGGATCGGAAACCGATACTCCAGAAGAACAGCGTCTTCTCACCGACCGAGATTTCGTGGCGCTGGTGTTGAAGAAAGCCTTCTAATTCACGTTAGGCATGGCACTTGATGCCCATCGGCTCAGGCCGATGGGTTTTTTTATGGATGTTTTAATACAGACATGGCCTGAAAAGAAAATGGCTCTTCTCGAGAGCCATTTTGCGAAAAAACCCATCATTTCAATTCAAGAACTTGTGCAAGGCCGCTCGCGCCTCAGGGGTATGCAAATACTCTTCGAAGACATCGAGTTCTTCCTCGACGATCTGACGCAAGCGCTCACGTTGATGATCCCGCAACATGGCCTTACCCTGCCGGACCGCCGCCTGGGGCAACGCGAGAAGCCGTTTCAGGCGTTGCGCAAGCGCGTCCTCTATATCCGCCGCCGACAGTACCGCGTTGACCAGCCCCAGCTGCTGGGCGGTAGCGGCGTCGCAGGTCTCCCCCATTACCAGCAGTTCGAAGGCCTTGAGGTGGCCGATCAGCTGCGGCAGCAGCAGACTACTGCCGCCTTCCGGCACCAGCCTAATCGAGTGAAAGGCAACAGGAAACGCGCCTCTTCCTGGCAGAGCACCAGATCGCAATGCAACAACAGCGTAGTGCCGATACCGACCGCATGACCCTGTACCTTGGCGACCAAGGGTTTGGAGAATGCCGTAAGAATTTTGAACAGGCGCCGGGAGGCAGCGAGCGGGTCGTCGGCTACCAGGAAATCCTGCAGATCGTTGCCGGCACAAAAGCTATCCCCCGCGCCGTCGATCACTACCACTTGAACGGCCGAGTCCTCATCGGCTTGAGCGAGAGCCTCGCTCAGCGCCGCGTACAGGGGGCGGTTCAAGGCATTCTTGCTCTCCGGACGATTCAGGGTCAGGCGTAACACACCTTGCGCTTGCTGGCTGATCAATAGCTGACTCATGCAGGACCTCGTTCGAGCTTTTGTATGGGCACGTCAATCCGGCACGACCTGGGCTTTCATGGCGGCCAGAAAGCCATCGTCGTAGGGCGGCAGCACCCCCCATTCGGCTCGCGGGTCTATCGACGGCGCCTTGAACACCGTGCGCATATGGCTGAATTCACGAAAACCGTCGAAGCCGTGATAGTGCCCCATGCCCGAGGCGCCCACCCCACCGAAGGGCGCCTCGTGCATGGCCGCGTGCATCAAGGCGTCGTTGATCGTTACGCCTCCGGAGAGCGTGTGCTCGAGCACCTGACGCTGTTCGGCGGCGTCTTCGCCAAAATAATAAAGCGCCAAAGGCCGACTGCGATGATTGATATCCGCAATCACCTCATCGATCCGGTCATAGGGCAATACCACCAGCGCCGGGCCGAAGATTTCTTCCTGCAGGATACGGCTGCTGCGCGGCGGATCGACGATCAGATGCAGGGCGCGTCGGCGGCTACTCTCGTCCTCGGTGGTATCCTCCGGGGTAATTTCGATGCGTCCTCCCGCCTGGCGTACTTCATCGATATACCCTTCGATGCGGGTCAGGTGCGCGTCGTTGATCACCGAAACGACGTCCGGGTTCTCCGCGACGCTTGGGTAGAGACTCGCAAAAGCCTGCTTGAGACCGGTAAGCGCTTCCTCCAATCGCTCCCGGGGCACGTATAAGAGGTCTGGACTGATGCATATCTGGCCGCCATTGGTGGACTTGGCCAAGGCGATTCGATGGGTGGCGGCATCCAGGTCGGCGCTACGCCCAAGGATGGTCGGCGACTTGCCCCCCAGCTCCAGGGTGACCGGCACCAGGTTCTCCGCGGCGGCGGCCATGATCTTGCGCCCCACTTGGGTACTGCCGGTGAACACCAGATGATCGAAAGCCTGGGCGGCAAAGGCGGCGCCCACTTCGGCATCTCCAGTGACCACATCGATGATGTCGGGATCGATACGTTCGGCGAAGGCGTTGGCCAGCACCTCGGCAGTGCGCGGTGCGATCTCGGAGGGCTTTAATATCGCTCGATTACCCGCGCCCAATACGCAGGCCAAAGGGCTGAGCAAGGTGAAGACCGGCGCGTTCCAGGTGCCGATAATGCCTACCACCCTTTGGGCTGATACATCACCCAGGCTTCGGCACCCAGCTGATCGTAGGGAAAGAACGGCGGCCGCTTGTCTGCCTGCATCCATTTTTCGAGATGGTCCCGGGTATGCTTGAGCGAGCCCAGGGTGCCGAGGATATCGTTCATGATCGAATAGCCTGGGTGGCGACCGCCGAAATCCTCGCCCATGGCATCGGCGAGCGGCTCGTGATAAGCCACCAATAGATTGATCACCTGTTGCAGGCGGGCGCGGCGCTCCTCGACGCTGACCTCGCCGGCGGCGGTGAAGGCCGCTCGTTGCTGCATGAGTCGCTGTGCTATGTCTTCAGCGTGATTGCGTGTATCCGCCATGTGAAAGCCCTTTTATCGTCATGTTCGTCAATGACTCCCTTGTTAGCCCATCACAATGCTTGAAGCGTCGTCCAATCGGACGACGAGGGGAACCGAGGCGGTGGGAATTCAATTTGAACCTCGCGCAGGATGGGCGCCCTGCCCCCGGCATTACTCACCTTCCTGTTGCCGGCACTGAGATAAAGCCGTAGTCCGGAAAGACGATGAGGCATCGGCAACGGCACAGGATACTGCCAGCAAGACAATAAGGCAGGAGCCCTCGCGATGAGCCAAAGCAGCTTCGATACCCGCGCCTTTCGAAGTGCCCTGGGTACGTTCACCACTGGTGTCACCATCATTACCGCTCAGGCGGAGGACGGCACCCCGGTGGGCATCACTGCCAACAGCTTCAACTCGGTCTCCATGGATCCCCCTCTGGTGTTGTGGAGCCTGGCCAAGAATGCCCAGAGCCTACCGGTGTTCAACTCCACGGATCACTGGAACGTGCATGTGCTGTCGACGGAGCAGGAAGCGCTTTCCGGGCGTTTTGCCTCTCGCGGCGAGGACAAGTTCGCCGAAATAGTGCTGGATGAAGGCATTACTCCTGCCCCCTTGCTGCACGACTGCACCGCCCGCTTTCAATGCCGTACGGTCTTTACCCACGACGGTGGCGATCACCTGATCTTCATTGGCGAGGTGCTGGCCTTTGATCAAAGCGAACTGCCGCCACTAGTGTTTCAGAGTGGACAGTATGCATTCACCGCCCGCAAGCCCCGGGAAACTCCGCGTCTGACCACCGGCACGCCGGCACCGGAATGCGGCTATACCGAGGACCTGGTCGGTTATCTCTTGGGCCGCGCCCATTTCCAGATGCTCTATCAACTGCGCCAGCAGCAGAGCAAAACCTTCAAGGACAAGTTGTTCTACATCCTGTCGGTACTCATCGTGCGCGATAACCAGACCCTGCAGGAGCTAAACGGCTATATCGGCTATACCGGCGATCCGGTGACCCAAGAGGATCTGGATACCCTCGAGACAGAGGGCTGTATCGTTGCCGAGGTTGAAGGTGGCATTACCCGCTACCGTCTTACCGGAGAAGGCCGGGACATTTCCCTGCACCAGATCGCTGCCGCCAAGGCGGTCGAAGAAGACCTTCTGGCCAAACTGGGCCCTGGCGACACCCTGGCCCTGAAGCTGCTGCTCAAGCGCTTGATCAACGACAGCGACCCGGGACTGCCGGATCTATGGTCGACACCTGAAACGATAGGAGACACTCAATAATGACAACGCTTCTGGATCGCTTCTCGATGGAAGGTCAAGTGGCTGTGGTCACCGGCGCCGGTCGTGGGCTGGGCCGCGCCATCGCCCTGGCCTTCGCCGATGCCGGTGCCGATGTGGCCTGCTCGGCGCGCACCTTGGCGGACGTTGAAACCGTCGCCGACGAGATTCGCTCTCGGGGCCGACGTGCCCTGGCGTTGAGCTGCGACGTCAACGACCCCGAACAGCGCCGCATGCTGGTAGCCCGTACCAGAGAAGAGCTGGGCGGTATCACCCAGCTGGTCAACAACGCCGGCGGCTCCGGCCCCAACAGCCCCTTGAAGATGACCCCCGAGGAACTCGATCGGGTGCTGCACTTCAACGTTACCTCCGCCTATGCCCTGACCCAGCTGTGCGTACCGCACATGCGTGAAGCCGGCGCTGGCAGCGTCATCAACATCACCTCCGGAGCGGCCCGTTACGTGCAGCGGCATTTCAGCGCCTACGGCACCGCCAAGGCGGCCTTGACCCACATGACGCGGCTGTTGGCTCAGGATTTTGCGCCTCAGGTGCGGGTCAACGCCATTGCGCCGGGGCCGATTCTTACCGCCGCCCTGGAAAATGCCGCTTCCCCGGAAATGCTGGAGGCCATGGCCAACAACACGCCATTGAAGCGCCTGGGCCAGGTTGAAGACATCGCCGCCGCCGCGCTTTTTCTGGCCACTCCCGCGGCAGCCTGGATCACCGGCAAGGTCATTGAAGTGGATGGCGGCGCCGAAGGCAGTGTCTGGCCGGGTTGAGTCGAGAGACGTCAAAGAGAGAGCCGAGGAGAACCAAGGAGAGCCGCCGTGCATCAAACATTAATTGAATCGTTGGGGGATGAGCTATTTGCCGCCCTGCAGGACGGCCATACGCTGGCGCCCCTGACCAGTCGCCATCCGGAAATCGATATCGACGCGGCCTACCGGATCTCGCTGCATGCGCTGAAACGCCGCGAGGCATCAGGTGAGCGTGTGATCGGCAAGAAGATCGGCGTGACCAGCCAGGCGGTCCAGGACATGCTGAACGTGCATCAGCCGGATTTCGGTTTCCTCACCGATCGCATGCACTACTCCGCCGATACCTGCGTTTCCCTGAACGAAGCGCGCCTGATCCAGCCCCGGGCCGAAGGCGAGATCGCCTTCATGCTCAAGGCCGATCTTCAGGGCCCGGTGTTACCCGGGACGACGTATTGAATGCCACGGAGTGGGTCGCCCCCTGTTTTGAGATCGTCGATTCGCGCATCGAGAACTGGAAGATCCGCATCGAGGACACCGTGGCGGACAACGCCTCCTGCGGCATCTTCGTGATTGGTGAGAATCGGGTCTCCCCGGAGGGGCTGGATCTGGCCGCTCTGGAGATGACGGTATGGCGCAACGGTGAGGCCGCCGGCAGCGGCGTGGGCGCCGCCGTACAGGGCCATCCTGCGGAAGCAGTGGCCTGGCTGGCCAATACCTTGGGGGAATATGGCATTCCCTTTCGCAAGGGCGAACTGATTCTCTCCGGCGCTTGGCACCGCTGGTACCCGTCGTTTCAGGCGATCGATTCCAGCTGCGGATTCGCGGCCTGGGCGACTGCTCCATTACGTTTGGCTAAACATCGGCGAGTGCCCTCGCGTCCCATTTAATAAAGGTAGCCCCATGAACAAGATCAAGTGTGTCCTGATCGGCTCCGGCAACATCGGCACCGACCTGCTTTACAAGCTTGCTCGCAGCTCTCTGCTCGAGCCGGTGTGGATGGTCGGCATCGATGAAAACTCAGAGGGGCTGGAACGCGCCCGACAAATGGGCTTGAAGACCACGGCGGAAGGGATCGACGGACTGCTACCCCACGTCAAGGAAGATGGCGTGCAGATCGCCTTCGATGCCACCTCCGCCTACGTGCACGCGGAAAATTCTCGCAAGCTCAATGCCCTGGGGGTCCTGATGATCGACCTGACCCCGGCGGCGGTCGGGCCATTCTGCGTACCCCCGGTGAATCTGGAAGGCCATCTGGGCAACGGCGAGATGAACGTCAACATGGTGACCTGCGGCGGTCAGGCCACCATCCCCATGGTCTACGCGGTTAGCCGCGTGCAGCCGGTGGAATACGGCGAGATCGTCGCCACCGTGTCGTCCCGCTCCGTGGGACCGGGCACCCGCCAAAACATCGACGAGTTCACCCGCACCACCGCTGGCGCGGTAGAGAAGGTCGGCGGCGCTCAAAAAGGCAAGGCGATCATCGTCATCAATCCCGCCGAGCCACCCTTGATCATGCGCGACACCATTCATTGCCTGACCGTGGACGAGCCGGATCAGCAAGCCATTACCGACTCCGTGCGGGCCATGATCGAAGAGGTGCAGCAGTACGTGCCGGGCTATCGGCTCAAGAACGGGCCGGTCTTCGATGGGCGCAAGGTCTCGGTGTTTCTGGAGGTCGAGGGCCTGGGAGACTACCTGCCCAAGTATGCGGGCAATCTGGACATCATGACCGCCTCTGCCCTGCGTACCGCGGAGTTGTTCGCCAAGGAACTGGTCAGCGGCAATCTGGAACTCACCCCCGTCACTGCCTGAGGAGCGCGACATGAATCTACAAGGAAAGCACGTCACCCTGCACGACATGTCTCTGCGCGACGCATGCATGCCAAGGGTCATCAGATCAGCCTCGAGGAGATGATCGCGGTGGCCACCGGCCTGGACCGGGCCGGCGTGCCGCTGATCGAGGTCACCCACGGCGATGGCCTTGGCGGCGCTTCACTCAACTACGGCTTCCCCGCCCATAGTGACGAGGAGTACCTGCAGGCGGTGGTGCCGAAAATGGAGCAGGCGCGAGTCTCTGCCCTGCTGCTGCCGGGCATCGCCACCCTGGACCATCTGCACATGGCCAAGGATCTTGGTGTCTCGACGATCCGCATCGCGACTCACTGCACCGAGGCGGACGTTGCCGAGCAGCATATCGGCATGGCCCGCAAGCTGGGCCTGGACACCGTGGGCTTTCTGATGATGGCTCACATGATCGAGCCGGAGAAGCTACTGGCCCAGGCCAAGCTGATGGAGTCCTATGGCGCCAACTGCATCTACTGCACGGACTCCGCGGGCTATATGCTGCCGGACGATGTGACCGCTCGGCTGGGGCTGCTGCGCAGTGAGCTGCAGCCGGAGACCGAGATCGGCTTCCACGGCCATCACAATCTGGGCATGGGCATCGCCAACTCCTTGGCCGCCATCGAGGCCGGTGCCGCTCGTATCGACGGCTCCGTGGCAGGGCTTGGGGCCGGGGCGGGCAACACGCCGCTAGAGGTGTTCGTGGCGGTACTCGAGCGCATGGGCGTCAAGCACGGGGTGGATCTGTATCGCATCATGGATGTCGCCGAGGATATCGTGGTGCCGATGATGGACCAGCCGATTCGCGTCGATCGGGACGCCTTGACCCTAGGGTACGCCGGCGTCTATTCGTCTTTTCTACTGTTCGCTCAGCGCGCCAGCAAGAAATATGGCGTTTCTGCCCGGGACATTCTGGTGGAGCTTGGCAAGCGCGGCACCGTGGGCGGCCAGGAGGACATGATCGAGGACACCGCCATGTCCATGGCTCGTGAGCGTCAGGTCGGATAAGCGCCGATGACCCACGCCCCTGCGACCATCTCGCCCTGGCGGCGCCATGCGCTGCTGCTGGTACTGACGCTGCTGTACACCGACAATTTCATCGGTCGTCAGGTCCTGGCGGTGATGATCGAGCCGATCAAGCAGGAGTTCGGGGTCAGCGATAGCGCCATGGGCTTGGTATCAGGGCTGGCCTTCGCCGGCGTCTACGCCATCTTCGGGCTTGCCGGTGGGCACCTGGCAGACCGGGTCTCGCGCACTCGATTGCTGGCGATCTGCGCATTGTGCTGGGGGGTGGCCACCATCCTGTGTGGCTTCGCCGTGGGCTTTTATGTGCTGGTGCTGGCACGCATGCTGGTGGCGGTGGTCGAGGCGCCGGTAACCGCCTCATCGCTTTCGATGATCGCCGACCTTTATCCACCCCAGCGGCGCTCTTTCGCCATTAGCTGCTTTACCACCGCGCCTACATTGGCCGCCATCGTGGCCTTGAGCCTGGGGGCCTGGCTGGTGGAGCTGCAGGGCTGGCGATTTACCTTCATGCTGGTGGGCGTCCCGGCATTGGTGCTATCGCTGCTGCTGGCCTTTCTGGTTCACGAACCCCAGCGCGGCGCCTGGGATCCTGCCCCTAGCCTTGAGGTTCCGGTACAAGGCATGCTAGGGAGCGCCCGCTCGCTATGGTCTCAGCCTGCCTATCGCACCCTGATCATCGCCAGCGCTGTCACCACCCTGGGGGCCAACGCCTATGGCATGTGGAATGCCACGTTCCTGGTCAGGATTCACGATCTGGAACTGCGCGAGGCGGGTACGCTTGCCGGTATAATCGGCGGTGGCTCCGCGGCACTGGGCATGCTGTTCGGCGGCTGGCTGACGGATCGCTTCGTGCGCCGTCATCCCTCCTGGCAGCTTCGCATTCCTCAGATCGGCCATCTGATAGGCATTTTCGCCATGCTCAACTATCTACTGTGGCCCAGCGACTGGGTCATCCTGATCGGCGGTTTTCCTGTACCCGCCGCCATGCTGTGGTGTGGTGTCAACGGTTTCTTTGCAGTGTGGTGGGTGGGGCCATTGCTGGGCTACATCACCCAGCTGGTGACGCCTCACACTCGGGGCACTGCCCTGGCAATTCAGACCATCATGGTCACTCTGTTCGGTGTCGGGCTGGGACCGCTTTCCATCGGCATACTCAGCGATCTCTTGATTCCCTATTTCGATGAACAGTCGCTGCGCTACGCCCTGCTCTTCTGCGTATTCACCACCATAATCGCCATGCTGTTGATCTGGCGAGTGATGCGCATGGCGGCTCAGACGGATTCGGAAAACGCCGTCGACGATAGACTAACGGGTCGGCAGCAACCTGAAACCTCTTAGAGGATGTTTACAAATTACTGCGCTAGGTCACGCTGTGTTGAAATCAGTCTCAAAATGCTCATTTACGCCCAGTAAACTCCGCTTTTTCGACTGATTTCGCCTTGCCTGACCGTCGCTCGTGACTTTCGTAAACACCCTCTTAGATGAACCTGACTTTCTCAACAACACAAAAAGGAGATCGACCATGCCTATCACTGCAGTCACCGGCGCCGCTTCGGGTATCGGCAAAACGGTATGCGAAACATTGAAAGCCGCGGGCCATCGCATCATCGGCATCGACCGCAACAATGCCGATATCAACGCGGATCTTTCCACCGCCGAGGGCCGGGAATTGGCAGTTTCCGCCACCCTCGAGCAGTGCCAGGGGCGGCTCGACGGCCTGGTGTGCTGTGCCGGGGTCGGGGTCACCTTTCCCAGCGACATGATCGTCGGCGTCAACTACTTCGGGGTAACGAAGCTGCTGGAAGGCTTGCAGGATGCCCTGCAACAAGGCGAGCAGCCGGCGGTACTGGTGATTGGTTCCGTGGCGGGCAATCAAATGGTCGGGCGCCCTCACGAGATGGTATCCGCCATGCTGGATGACGACGAAACCGCCGCCAGGCGTATCGCTTTGGATCTCGCCGAGCCCCATACCGCCTACGCCGCCTCCAAGTACGCCGTCAGCAGTTACGTGCGCCAGCAGGCCCCCGCCTGGGGCAAGCAAGGCCTGCGCGCCAACGTGATTGCCCCAGGGGCGGTGGAAACCCCTCTTCATCAGGCCGCCAAGGACGACCCGCGCTTCGGCGAGGCGGTCAAGAACTTCGTCGCTCCGCTGGGTCGCGCCGGCACGCCTCAGGAAATCGCCAATGTCGTCGCCTTCCTGCAATCCGATCAGGCAAGCTTCATCCACGGCAGCGTGTTCTTCGTCGACGGCGGTATGGATGCGATGGTGCGACCAGGACAGTTCTAGCTTTCGAGAATGAACGGGATTGTCGATGTCGTTTTTCCAGGCACTTTTGTCGACGATGCGAAAACGCTGCCCATGTCATGATGAGTCACGACATGGGCAGCGTTTCATGCATCGTACCTCTGACACCCTGCGCATTTGCGTTGACCGGCCAAGCCCCGAATATCAGCCCGGCATGATCCAGCGCGTCAGCATGACCCCCGCCCAGGCGGAAAATCCGGTCAATACCGTACCCCAGACCATATCCGTGGCGACCATTTGCCAATGCCAGCCCTTGAGCACCGAAAACGCCGTGAACTCGAAGGTGCCATAGGCAATCGCTCCAAGAATCGCGCCGTTCAACAATGCCATCATTGGGGCGTTGCCCCGCAGTGCGGGTACCGACACGAAGTAAAGCAGCCCCGCCACGTAGATCAAATAGAAAATCGTTGCCGCCACTATCTGTACATCATCGCGCAGCATGCTTGAGATGTGCGTTTCGAACAGCGGCCGCATGATCTTGCTCAAGCCGACGGCGTCCAGGCCGAGAAATATGACAGCGGTGATGGCATAAAGAACCAGGATCTGCATGATCATCGATCTTCCTTGGTTGGTATGGAACAAGTGCTGACCATACAGCATGTTCTCTCTTCACATTGGCGAACCGCTGAATTACATCGCCTATACAAGATCTCGCGGGATTTCCTCGTCCCAGGACTTGGAGAATATGCGACTCTCCCCTTCATAGGCATCCAGGGTTGCCCGCATGCGAAAGTGCTCGGCGTTTGAGGTCATCAGCGTGCGGGCCACGGTGCGCACCTGCCAGTCGCCCCGGCGGAAGGTGCGCTTCCATTCGGTCCAGCCGCTCAGGCTGTCGTAATGGCCATAGGCATAGCTATAGCGCTCGGTCACCTTGGCGGCGATGGTGAGATCGATATTATCGAGACGATAGCTGCCTTCATCATTGATTACTTCAAGGGTGGTCTTGTCATTGGCCAGATCGCGAATCACCCGCCACTCTTCCTGACTGGGCTGAATCAGGGTACGGGCAAGCGCCGGGGCGCCTTCCGGCTCACCAAAGGCAGGTAGGGCCGCCTCTTCTTCGGGCTGAGGGGCGCGACAGGGTAGAATCAGGTGGCTGGTAGCGGGGTGGATAGTCAATTTGACCGGCACCGGTGCCGGCCAGGCCAGCGGCCAATAGCTGGTGGACAGCGACAAGCGAATGGCATGGCCGGCGGCGAACTGCTGGGCAATATGCTTGAGTTTGACGCGCACACGATAACGCTTGCCCGGCTCGAGCGCCTCGGGAAACTCATGCTGTCGCGGTGAGTCAGGTTGAGCAGCCCATAGGACACCCGGGTGGCTTTATCATCCGTTGCAATATCGCTCAACCGCAGGGCCACCATGGCCACCGGTTGATCGGCTTCGATATCGAGCTCGACTTCGCACTGACCGCAGATCTCCAGCGCCTCTTCGAGCCGTGCGGTCTGAAAGATCAGCGAGCCCCCGTCTTCATCGCGCTGATCGTGGGGCAGATCCGGCGGCGCATTGTAAGAACACCATTTGCCCGCATATAGTCCCACGGAAAGCGGCGAGCGTACCGTCAATGGCACATCGTCGACGGCTTGCATCGCGGGTGCATCCGCCGCTTCAGGCAATAGATCGTGACCGCTGGTCAAGCGAAATATCTGCGACGCGATGCGCGGCGATGGCCAGGTCGGCTCGCTCACCCAGCGTCCCGGGCGCGTATCATAGCGCGCCGAGGGCGGCACGCTATCCTGCATCCAGACCCGCAGCATGGGTTCGTCCATGATGCCGGTCTCCTCACCCTTGAGCCATTGATCCCACCAGCGCAAGGATTCCTGCATAAAGCCGATGGCCGGCCCCGGCACGCCAAGATGCGGGTACTTGTGCGCCCAGGGGCCAACCAGCCCCTTGCGCGGTACATCGAGCCCATCGAGCAGGCGGAACACGGCGTTGCAGTAACCGTCCGCCCAACCGCTGATGGCATAGACCGGGCATTTGATGAGGGAGAAATCCTCGCATACGGACCCATGCTTCCAGTACTCGTCGCGCCGTTGATGCTCGAGCCAGATGGGTAGCCAATGACCGCTGCCATCGAGCCGTTCGAGCCACATGTCGCGCCAGCGCTCGCCGACCAGTGCCGGGTCCGGGGGCGAGGCGTTGCCGTCGAACATGGTCGAGGCCCAGGACAGGTTGTCTCCCAATAGGCAGCCGCCCATGTGGTGAATGTCGTCCGCGTAACGATCGTCCGTGGAGCACAAGGTGATCACCGCCTTGAGCTGCGGCGGTTGTAATGCGGCGATCTGCAGGCCGTTGAAGCCGCCCCAGGAGATGCCCACCATGCCCACGTCGCCGGTACACCAGGGCTGCGCTTCCAGCCAGGCCAGAATCTCGACGCCGTCATCCAGCTCCTGCTGCAGATATTCGTCGGTGAGTACGCCATCGGACTCGCCGGTACCGCGAATGTCCACCCGCACCCCGGCGTAGCCGTGGCCTGCCCAGTAGGGATGTGTCTGGGCATCTCGCACCGCGGTCAGATCACGCTTGCGATAGGGAAGATATTCGAGGATGGCCGGCACCGGATGCGCTTCTGCATCCATCGGCCGCCAGATGCGCACCCCCAGTCGGCAACCATCGGCCAGGGTAATCCAGGTCTCTTCTTCGAAGACCTTTCGGGGAAATTCTGTGATGATATGCATAGACCACTATGACTCCGCTGACGATCGAAAAAGAACCGGATATTGGCAATGGGACACTACCCAACGACCTCTTCGAATTCGAAGAGCAGTTTGTCCGCGAGACGCCGATAGTTGGCTTCCAGCGCTTCGTCGTCATCCGCCCCCATCCAGACATAGGCCAGGGCGAAGCTGTAGCTGTCCTGCTCTGGCAGTGACGACAGCTGGGTACCAGCCTCTACCTGCAAGGCAATGACGGTGCCGGGGAATTCCTGCTGCAGGGCGTCGATCTCCTCATCGCTGGGCACCCGAGTCACCATCGCATCGACGAAGAACACCCGATAGAAAAACTTGCCTGCTACGGCAAAATCGCCGTGGCGCCGTGGCATGTCCGGCGACAGCCCCAGGGCCAGATCGATGGTGACCTGCTGGTTGCTGACCCCGTCGACCTTCTCGAACAGGTCACAGTGGGACTGGGAGATACGGGTATTGATCTCGAGCAGCCAGATGCGGTTCTGCATTTCGTCCCAGAAGTATTCGACGTTGAAGGCCGCATTGTCGTAGCCGATATGGGACATGATGGTATTGGTCAGCTCCCGCATCTTGTCCTGAATATGCTTAGGCAGCTTCGAGGGATAGCGGTAATAAAAGAAGCTCAACACCTGGGGATAGCGAATCGAATCGACGATGCCATAGGATACGACTTCTCCCTGATAGACATAGCCTTCTACGGTGCACTGCCAGCCGCCGATGATCTCTTCCGCCATGCAGTAGCCGCCATCAACCTGGCGCACCTTATCCGGCAGATTGGCTTTTTCGAGCACGAAATTGAACGGCTCGGAGATCAGGCCGATATCCTCCCGCAGTCGCGCCACCGCGGCGGTGAAATCCTCGGGGCTATCGATGCGAAAACCCAGCCGTGAGCCGGAGGACTTGATCGGCTTGACGAAGAACGGGAAGTACAACCCTGCCTCACCGATATGCGCAAGGGCGCTGTCGTCGAAAGGATCGAAGGCGGTAAAACGCGGGATATAGTTGCCGATCACATCCCGTTGAGCCAGACGACTCCAGTACTTGTGCTCGCACTTGAGCAGGCTCTCGAGGCTGGTGGTGCGAGTGTCGAACCTCTCGCACAAAAGCGGCAGCATGGTCGAGACAGGAAAGTCCATGTAGCCGGCAATTGCATCGATGGGTTCATTAAACTCACTCAGCTGCTTTTCCGCGCGCTTAAGCATGTCCTCGATGGGAAAGTGTTCCGTTTCATAGACCTCGGCGGGATCGATGACGCCATGAAAGTTATAATGCTCGGCACCGCGCAGAGTTCGCAGCCGTTCTCGATTGAAGTCGTTGAGCCCTACGATGAAGATATTGCGCTGTTTCATAACGGCCTCTCCCATGCACTTTCGTTTTGTAATGAAGCACTGGTCGATCACGGCGAGGCAGGCAGTTGCCTCTCTCCATCTCGTCACATGCTTCAGAAAACCCCTGGTTTTTGAAGCATAGACCCTTATGGCGTTTGCGTAATACGCAATATGATTATCGCTCTAAGGCTTTTGCGTTTAGCGTGTGGGAAGAAAATAGACGGGTTAGGTCAGGTCAATCGATTATCTCAGACATCTTCATGCTCACTTGCACGCGCCTCCTCGACCGCCGCCTTGCGCTGACGGTTGCGCCGGTAAAGCCGCACCAGCGCAATCCAGATGGCGGCCACTAGCATTCCAGCCAGCGTCGCTCCCTGCCAGGGCCTGGCCGCGTCCCCCAGCCAGGTTTCCAGAGCAATGATCAGCACGAACCCGGTGGCTTGACTGGCAATGGCCAGAGCACGTAAACGATCGGTGGATCGAGCCATGCACGTCTCCAATTCGAGATGAGGATAGCGAGGGGATGACAGCATCGAGGCAGGCCAGTAGGCTGCCCTATTGTAGCGCGATGGCGTCTTCAAGAGGCAACCATCTCCTTCCGACACCCGCCAGTGGATAAAGATCACGCCATGAATGCCATCGCTCTTGGCCCGTTGTTGATTGCCCTGCCTCGCCTGTATGCATTCATTGCAGCGCTTGCGTTATTGCTGGCGAGCATGGCGCTCTTGCGTCTTGGAAAATCCCAGCGCGCAGGCTGGTTCAACGGCCTGGTGCTGACTTGGCTGATCGGTGCTCGCCTGGGGTACGTGCTGACACATTTCGACAGTTATCTCGCCGATCCGCTGGAGATACTCAAGCTCTGGCAGCCCGGCTATAGCGCTCTCTGGGGGCTGTTGGCCGCGGCCGCCTTTAGCGCCTGGAAACTGCGCCGCCAGCTGACAACGCTGATCAAGGCCGAAGCCTTGCTGATGGCAAGTGTCGCGCTATGGCTGGGACTGATGGCCTGGAATCCTCTGGGCCATCAGGCCGGTTTAGACGAATTACCGGATATCGCCCTGGAGGATCTTGAGGGCAATCAGGTCAATTTGCATTCGCTGCAGGGCAAACCCTTGGTGCTTAACCTCTGGGCGACCTGGTGCCCGCCCTGCCGCCGCGAGATGCCCTTGCTGGCAGAGGCGGACAAACGCGAAGACGTCCGCATCGTGATCGTCAATCAGGGCGAAACCCTGCTCACGGCGGTGCGCTATCTGGATGGACAGGGACTAGACTTTAATCATGCGCTGCTTGACCCGGAACAGCGTCTGATGGTTGTCGTCGAGTCCCCGGGGCTGCCTACCTCGCTACTGTTCGATGCCGATGGCCAGCTCGTCAAACGCCATGTAGGTGAGTTGACTCGCGCGCAGCTGACGGCTTGGCTTGAGGAATGATGCTTGTGCTTAAGCCGGCCGCCGTATTGCGGTAGACTACCGCGCCCCGACGCCTGTCGGACGACGATATTGCTTTTTCAACATTCGAGGCAGCATGAGCGTTTTTACACCGGGCCAGCGTTGGATCAGTGACGGCGAGGCAGAGCTGGGTCTGGGCACTGTCTTGAACTGCGACGCACGTAGCGTGACGGTATTGTTCGCCGCGAGCCAGCAGACGCGGACCTACGGCGCTCGCCAGGCGCCCCTGACCCGGGTAGTCTTCGGCAGCGGTGATCGCATTTCCACCGCCGAAGGCGGCCAATTGATCGTCGAGGATGTGCAGGAAGTCGATGGCCTGCTGATCTATACCGGCCAGAACGAAGAAGGCGACGACTGCGAGCTGCCCGAGGCGCGCATTGCCGACAGCATGCAGTTCAATCAGGCACGGGACCGATTGCTTACCGGCCAGATCGATCGCAACGACTGGTTCGACCTGCGCTTTCGCACGCTGCACCACTATCATCGCGTCGAGCAGAATCCTGCCCTTGGCTTGAGCGGCCCCAAGATCGACCTGATTCCCCATCAGCTTTATATCGCCGACGAGGTATCCCGGCGCCATGCCCCGCGGGTGCTGCTGGCGGACGAGGTGGGCCTGGGCAAGACCATCGAGGCCGGGCTGATCCTGCATCGCCTGCTGCTCATTGGTCGCGTCGAGCGGGCGCTGATACTGGTGCCGGACAGTTTGACGCATCAATGGCTGGTCGAGCTGCTGCGTCGTTTCGCTCTGGAAGTGACCCTGCTCGACGAGACCCAGAGCCAGGCCCACGGCGACGCCAATCCCTTCGAGTCTGGCCAGCTCATTCTAGCCAGTCAGCAGTGGCTCTTCGCCAATTCCCATCGTCAAGCCCAGGCCTGTGCCTGCGACTGGGATCTGCTCATCGTCGATGAAGCTCACCACCTCGATTGGACACCCATGACCAGCGGCCCGGGTTATGCCTGCGTCGAACGTCTGGCCAGTCAGACGCCAGGCGTGCTTCTGCTCACCGCCACCCCGGAGCAGATGGGTCTCGAAAGCCATTTTGCGCGGCTACGGCTGCTCGATCCGGATCGTTATCACGATCTGGCGCGTTTTCGCCTCGAGGAAGCAGGTTATGTTCAGGTGGCCGCCGCCATCGATGCTCTGGACAAGCTACCCGGTGACGCTGAGGCGGTTACTGTCATCGAGTCAGAAATCGATGATGCGGATAGCCGGGCGTTGCTCACCACGCTGACCGATCCGGAAAGCGATACCCCCCAGCAGGACAACGCCCGGCACCAGCTACGTGAACAGCTGCTCGATCGCCATGGCACCGGACGGGTGATGTTTCGCAACAGCCGCCGCCACGTAGGCGGCTTTCCCAAAAGACGATTGCAGGTTACGCATCTCGAGCTGCCCTCCGCCTATCACCGTCTGCTGAACAAGTTCAGCAGTAGCGAAGACGCCTTGGATGAGCTGTTGATCGAGACGGATCTCAGCGATCCTGATCTGCATTCCGACGTGCTGCTTTATCCGGAGATTGCCTATCGCCTGCTGAATGATCCAGACGCCCAGGAAGAGTCTTGGTGGCGGTTCGATCCTCGGGTCGATTGGCTGCTGCAACTGCTCAGCGATAGCGCGAACGACAAGCTGCTGGTAATCGTCCACGAGCGTACGACCGCAATGGATCTGGTGGAGGCGCTACGGGTATTGAAAGGCATTCATGCATCGGTATTCCATGAAGACATGACCCTGGTCGAGCGGGATCGTGCTGCCGCCGCCTTCGCGGACGAAGAGTACGGCAGCCCGGTGATGGTGTGCTCGGAAATCGGCTCCGAAGGACGCAACTTTCAGTTCTGTCGGCACCTGGTGATGTTCGATCTACCCTTGCACCCGGACCAGCTCGAACAGCGTATCGGTCGTCTTGACCGCATTGGTCAGCGTCATGCCATCGACATTCATGTGCCGGTATTCATCGACAGCCCCGGCGAACGGCTGCTGCGCTGGTATCAGGAAGGCATGGATGCCTTCAGCGCTCCCCACGGCGTGGGCAGCGATCTTCATGACGCCTTCGGCGATGCTCTAGCAGACGCCCTTCTCGACCCTGATGCCATTGACGAGATCGTTTCTGAAACCCGGGCGCTGTTCGAGACGCGCCTGGGAGAGCACAATGCCGGGCGTAATCGTCTGCTCGAACTCAATGCCTGTCGTCCTCAGCGCGCCGAAGCGGTCATCGCGGCGATTCGCGAACTCGACGACGACAAAGCGCTGATGCGTTATTTCGATCAGGCGCTGGATATCTTCGGCGTGGACAGTCAGGACCTGGGAGAGGATCTCGTGCATCTGCGCGCCGGATCCCACATGCTCGATGGCCTGCCAGGCCTGGCTAAAGGCGAAGAGGGCTTTACCGCCACCGCATCGCGCCAGCAAGCGTTGATTCGAGATGACGTGCAACATCTCTCCTGGGAGCATCCGCTGATACGCGAGATGATGGGTCGCGTCCTCGGTGGTACCTTGGGTAATACCGCGGTGGCGCTGCTTGCTCATCCTGCCATTCCGGCAGGCCGGTTGATGATCGAACTGGTGTTCAGCGCCTATTGCTCTGCCCCTAAACGCTTGCATATCAACCGGTTCATACCGCCTACGGCCATTCGAGTGCTGCTCGACGAGTCCGGTGCCAACCTGTCTTCCAAGGTCTCTTTTACCGGGCTTGCCAAGAACCTGCGCAAGGTCAAGAAAGCGGTGGCTCGAGATCTGGTCAAGTCACGTCAGGAGCAGCTGCGCATGCTGCTGACCCAGGGCGAGGGCGAAGCGGAAAACGAGCTGCCCACCATCATCGAAGCGGCCCAGCAGCGCATGAGAGTCGAACTCGATGGCGAACTGACCCGCCTCAGGGCGCTAGCACAACACAACCCCGCGGTTCGCGATGACGAGATACAGGCATTGCAGGAAGAGCGCGCAGCGCTGGACACGGCCATCGACGGCACCCGCCTGCGTCTGGACGCGGTGCGGGTGATCGTGACGGTAGATGAGAACAGCCGGCGCTAGCTGCCTAAAATCTCCTGCATTGCCTGATCGAGAGTCGGATACTCGAAGGTGAATCCGGCCTCTTCCAGGCGCTTGGGCTGCATGGCGGCGCCGGTCAGCAGCAAATGTGACATTTCGCCCAGCAGTGCCTTGAGCACACCCGCCGGCATTGGAATCATTGCCGGCCGATGAAGATGCTTTGCCAGGGTGTGGACGAACTCGTCGTTGGTGACCGGATTCGGAGCGGAACAGTTGAAAGGACCGCTCAAGGTGTCTTGTTCCAGTAGGAACTCGATGATGCGGACCATATCCAGACGATGAATCCAGGGCATGTACTGTCGACCATCGCCGATGCGCCCGCCCAAGCCCATCTTGAAGGGCGGCAACATCTGCTTGAGTGCCCCGCCATTGCGATCGAGCACCAAGCCGGTACGCAGCAACGCAACACGTACGCTGTAGGCCTCTGCTTCCTTGGCCGCTGCTTCCCAGCCGGCACACAGACGATGAGCGAATTCATCCTGAGGCGTCGTGTCTTCATCGACAGGTCGTTGACCTTGGGCGCCGTAATAGCCCATGGCGGAGCCGGAGACCATCACCTTTGGCGGCGTTTCCTGCTTGCCGCACAGGGTGACCAGATCACTGGTGATCGAAAGACGCGATTCGACCAGCTTCTTTTTTTGCTCTTCGCTCCAGCGCTTGCCGGCGATCGACTCCCCCGCCAGGTTGACGATGGCGTCGATCTGGGTGCCATCGAAATCGTGCACTCGTTGACGGATATCGGTATCCGGCGGCAGCAACCGCCGGGTCTTGTCCGGTGAACGCGAAACCACCAGCAGGCTATGGCTCTGCTCGTGTAGACGTTTGCACAGCAATTGACCGACGAACCCGCTACCGCCGGTGATGAGAATGCGCATCGACTCCCTCCTTGACGCATTGCTATCATGTTATACAACTATTGTACTAAGCTGTTACTGTAACACAGTCTAGCCGGTCTTCGATTTTCACGCCCAACCATAAGGCGATATGTCATGCACGATTCACGTTTCGCCGTTATTGGTGGCGGCATTTCTGGACTAGCCTGCGCTCGGGCACTGATTCGGCACGGTCGTCAGGTACGTCTATTCGAAAAAAGTCGTGGTCCTGGCGGGCGCTTGGCAAGTCGGCGTACACCTTCAGCCACTTTCGATCTGGGTGCCCAATACTTCACCGCACGCTCCCCGGAGTTCCAGCGCGAGCTCGAAGCGTGGCAACAAGCCAATGTGATCGCACCCTGGCCCCAGTCGGTTTGGGTTTGTGACGATGGCGACTGGCATCGCAAGCAAGATGATCACATTCGCTGGGTCGGCACTCCCCGCATGAGCGCACTGACCCGTCATTTATCTCAAGATCTTGACCTGCATACTCAGTGTCGCATCGAACATCTGCATCGAGAAGAATCAATATGGTGGTTACAGGATGATCAAGGACTTAGACATGGCCCTTTTACTCAGATAATCCTCGCCATTCCCTCTCCTCAAGCGCAGCCCTTGCTGGCACCTCACAGCCAAATACTATCCGAGGCTTGTCAATGCGTTGAGATGAGCCCTTGCTGGACCGCCTATGCCCTGTTTGAAGCGCCACTACCCCCGCTTGAAACATCCGCTTCCCAATGGCAGACGGCCTTCATGAATGGCGGCCCGCTGCGCTTCGTGGCCCGTAACGACAGCAAGCCCGGGCGCGGCGAGCAGGGAGAAAGCCTTTCTCTTCTGGCGACGGCCGAGTGGAGTCAGAAGCATCTTGAGCGTGACGCCGACTGGGTCGCCACTCAGCTTCTGGCGGCTTTCGCCGAACGTTATCCGGTACCGCTGCCAGGTACAAAACTTCTGGACGCCCATCGCTGGCGCTTTTCCCAGCCTGCGAGCGCGCCTTCGGTAAAAACTGATACGCAGGATTTTCAGACGGATTCGTGCGGGCTTGCCCTATGTGGCGATGCAATGAGTGCCGGACGTATCGAAAACGCCTGGCTATCGGGCCATCATCTTGGCAATCATCTGAGCACTTCCCTGGAGACCGCTATATGAGCGACCCCTTGATTCTACTGGCCCACGGTTCTCGTGATCCGCGTTGGCGCGCGCCCTTCGACGCCTTGGCGGACTCACTGAGCAGTCGGCTCGAGGCACCCTTGAGACTGGCCTATATGGAACTGTGCGATCCTTCTCTCGAGCATGTTGCCGCCGAACTCGCCGAAGCCGGCTACGCCCGAACGGATGTACTGCCATTGTTCTTTGCCGCCGGACGCCATCTGAGAGAAGACGTACCTCATCAAATCGAAGCTCTGCATGAAAAGCACAGAACCCTGACCATCGAACTGCTGGCGCCGGTAGGCGAACACCCTGCCTTCGTCGATGCCTTAACCAGCATCATCGAAGGACGCACAGGGCACGCTCATCCATCATGAATGGGTACAGACTTCGAATTGACCTGCGCCCTAGTTGTACAAGGCATCCGAATTGTACAATATCGAGTTCAGATGAATGAACTCAAGATTCGGTAAAAACATGACGCGATACTCCAATGCCGAGTACGCGCTCCACAGGGAGGCTGACCACGCATGTGTGACAAGGCGATAAATCCAACCCATGCGCCGCTCTATCCAATTCGAGAAGTCTCGCGCCTCACCGGTGTCAACTCGGTGACGCTGCGCGCCTGGGAGCGCCGCTACGGATTGATTCGCCCTCAGCGCACTCCCAAAGGTCATCGGCTCTATGCGCGTCACGATATCGATCGTATCGAATTGATTCTGCAATGGCTCAACCGAGGCGTTCCGGTCAGTCAGGTCCATGATCTTCTGGATCAACCCGCGAGCGTGGAAATTCCGGTGCCCGAGGCAGGAGACTGGCCCAATCAGCGCGAACAGCTGATCCTGGCAGTGGAAGCCCTGGATTTGGAACGCTTGGAGACGCTATACAATCAGGCTCTGGCCCTCTACCCGGTGGCCATTTGTCTACATGAATTATGGCAGCCGGCGATCCTGCAGCTCGAAGAGCGCTGGAATGGCCAGCTCGGCGCCTTGCTGCAACAGCGTCTACTCGAAGGATTTTTGCGAACCCGCATTGGCACGCGGCTTTATCATGCCAATCTAGCAAGCCACGGCCCCCAATTGCTGATCACTCATCTTTCCGAAGAAAGCGGCGCGCTGTGGCCATTGTTGTTCGCCCTGGCGGCAATAGATTCAGGTTATCGCGTGGTACTTCTCGACGCCCCTCTGTCACCGGGAGAGTTGGGATTGGCGGTAAACCGCCTGCGTTTTTCTGCACTAGTGCTGGCGAGCGGGCAGGCAGAACGCAGTGAACTGATCCGGCGGCAGCTGCCGCGACTTGCGGATCAACTCTCGGTACCGGTGTGCCTGACCGGACCGATCACTCGAATCCGCGCTGGCGAACTCCTCGACAGTGGCGTGGAACTACTCAGCGACGATCCCGTACAGTCAGTCAGCCGGCTTCGTCCACTATTGAGCCAATAAGAGAGCGATCGTTTTTATGCAACGCCAACTCGTCTGGTTTCGTAGCGACCTTCGCACCCTAGACAATACCGCCTTGGCTGCCGCCGCCAAGGCCGGTCCCGTCATCGCGGTCTTTCTTCGCAGCGTGCCCCAATGGCAAGCCCAGGATCATGGCATCAACAAGATCGACTTCTGGCATCGTGGCGTTCGCGCCCTGAGTGACGATTTGAGCGGACTTAACATCCCATTGCTGCACCGCGATATCGAGTCCTTCGATGAGGCGCCCGAGGCACTGTTGAACATTGCCGAAGAGTACGACATTGATGGGGGCCTGCACTTCAATCGTGAATACCCGCTCAACGAGTGGCGTCGGGACGAGGGGGTGATAAAGGCCTTCAAGCAGAAAGATCGCGCGGTACAGCCTCACACCGATGCGGTGGCGTTTGCGCCAGGAGAGCTGCTGACCGGTCAAGGAGACTACTACAGCGTTTTCACGCCGTTCGCCAAGGCCTGGCACCGAGAAATAAATTCTGAGCGTCTCGCACTGCGGGATTCTCCTGAGGCGCAGCAACGCCTCGGCATCGACAACGATCGCATCCCTGCGCTATCCAGTCTTGAAAGCAAACTCGATGATAAGCCAGTGGATACCAAGCACTGGCCCGCGGGCCAGGACGCCGCGGCGGATCGCCTCGAGCGTTTTTTGCACTATCGGGCGCATCGCTATGAGGAGCAGCGCGATTTTCCTGCCATTCGAGGTACCAGTGAACTGTCCGCCTATCTGTCCCTGGGTATGATCTCCCATCGGCAGTGCCTGCAGGCGGTGATGAGCGCCAATGACGGTAGCCTCGCAGACGGCGATGCCGGCCTGACCAGCTGGGTCAGCGAGCTCATCTGGCGGGAGTTCTATCAGCATATCGTGTTCGGCTATCCGGATATCTGTCGCCATAAACCTTTTCAGCGCTACACCGAAAAACTGGCCTGGCGGGATGACGATGAAGCCTTCGCTGCCTGGTGCGAAGGATGCACCGGTTATCCGCTGGTGGATGCCGCCATGCGCCAGCTGGTGCAGCGTGGCTGGATGCACAATCGTTTGCGCATGGTGACCGCCATGTTCCTGAGCAAGCATCTGTTGATCGACTGGCGCCGCGGTGAAGCGTTCTTCATGAAGCATCTGATCGATGGAGACTTTGCCTCCAACAACGGCGGTTGGCAGTGGGCGGCCTCTACGGGCACCGACGCAGCCCCTTATTTTCGAATCTTCAACCCGACGACCCAGTCTCGGCGCTTCGATCCTGAAGGCGAGTTCATCGCCGAATTCCTGCCGGAGCTTGAGAAACTGCCCGAAAAGGCACGCCATGCGCCGCCCAAGGATATGCTCAAGGAGGTCGACTATCCTGCGCCCATCGTCGATCACAAGGCAGCCCGTGCCCGGGCATTGGATGCTTTTAAAGCACTCAAAAGCGACGATTGATCTCCAGGTTATCAGCGATCGGCATGAGTACATATATGTGCCGATCGCGTTTAGCGTCTATCCAAATTAATTATACAATTATTGTACAAAATGCTTATCAGGAGTTTACACTGATGCTATAGGCGACCCGGGCGGGCTCCTTGATTGAACATTCAACTTTGTTTGACGTTCATGGTCTCAAACAAAAACCCCAACCTATCGGCGTGCCATTTCTCCGTCCGTTTCTTCGCTTCTAACGCTTCTTGGCCTTTAGGGAGACGCAACCAGAATGGCTTCATTGACAGGAAAACGGCGTATCTGGCTAATTGGCGCCACTTCGGGTATCGGGTTTGCACTTGCCCAACGCCTGTTGAAAGAGGGACATCGTGTGGCCCTGAGCGCACGAGGCCAAGAAGCGCTTGAGGAGATCGTCAAAGAGTATGACAACGCCCTGGCGGTCCCACTGGACTTGAGCGATCGTCGATCGGTGCAGGCTGCCGGACAAAAGATCGATGAGGAATTCGCTGGTTTGGATCTTGTGATTCATAACGCCGGCACTTGCGAGTATCTCGATGTGCGCCATTTCGATGTCGATCTGATCGAACGCGTTCTTGCCACCAATTTCAATGGCGCCATATACACTCTCGACGCCGCATTGCCGCTTTTGCGCCGCGCCCGAGATAGCGATGGCAGCCAGCCTCTGTTCGCGGCGGTATCGAGCGCCTCGGCCTATGTTCCCTTGCCCCGAGCCGAAGCCTATGGCGCCTCGAAGGCAGCCTTGAGTCATTTTCTCGAATCCCTGCGTCTTGATCTGGCCGCGGAGAACATCGATGTCAGCATCATTCATCCAGGCTTCGTCAAGACACCCCTGACAGAACGCAACGATTTTCCCATGCCTATGCAGGTGAGCAGTGACTTTGCGGCAAAAGCCATCATCAAAGGACTGGAAAAACGCACACTAGATATCCACTTTCCCAAGCGTTTTACCTCTGGCGTCAAACTAATGGGCATTCTGCCGCCACCGCTACGCCGTCGCATCGGCCTTACCATGACACGAAAAAACAATGACTGAACGACACGACGCCTATGCATCGACAAGCGCCATTGACTCGGGACAACGTATCGCCGTGGTAGGCAGCGGTATCAGTGGCATGAGTGCCGCCTATCTGCTTTCTCAGCGCCACCGAGTAAGCCTATTCGAGGCGGCCCCGCGGCTGGGCGGCCATACCGCTACCATCGACGTGCCGCTCGAGGGCAAGACCTATGCCGTAGATACCGGCTTCATCGTTTTCAACGACTGGACCTATCCTCTCTTCCAAGGACTGATGGCACACTTGAACGTGGCCTCTCAGCCTACGGAGATGAGCTTTTCGGTGCACGATGCGCGTCATGATTTCGAGTACAACGGCCATACCCTGGCGACCTTGTTTGCTCAGCGACGCAATCTACTGCGCCCGCGCTTCTATCGCATGCTGGCGGAAATACTGCGCTTCAACCGTCAGGCGCGACAGGATATGGAAACCGAGCATCTCGATACCGCCATTACCTTGGGCGACTATCTGGATCGCGGCAATTACGGCCAAGACTTTCGCGATCGCTACCTGTTACCCATGGGTGCTGCCATCTGGTCCGCAAGCCCTGAGGACTTGAAAGGATTTCCCGCGTGTTTCTTCCTGCGCTTCTTTCATAATCACGGTCTTCTGTCTGTGGATCATCGCCCTCAGTGGTATACCTTGACCGGTGGATCGCGCAGCTATATTCCGGCCCTGACAGCGCCCTATGCCGAGCGCATTCATCTGAACTGCCCGGTTCATACCATTCGGCGCGACGAGGCAGGGGTGACGCTACGTACATCCCGGGGCGAGGAGCGCTTCGATCAGGTGGTACTGGCCTGTCATGCGGATCAGGCGCTGGCGCTGCTGGCGAACGCCAGCAACGATGAGCACAGCATTCTTGGTGCCATGCCCTATCAGGATAACGAGGTGGTACTGCACACGGACGAGCGCCTGTTACCTCGCCGCCGCCGGGCTTGGGCCAGCTGGAACTATCGGGTGGATGGGCGCGGTGATGCGGCTCGGGTTTCCGTGACCTATGCCATGAACATTTTGCAGCACATCGAGGCACCGCACACCTTCTGCGTTACCCTGAACGACAGTGCGGCAATCAACCCGGCCCGGATCATTGAGCGCTTCAGCTACGCCCACCCTTGCTTCACACCCCAAGGGCAACAGGCTCAGGCTCGACATGAGGAAATTTCAACGCTTGAACGCCGTACACATTACTGCGGCGCCTACTGGCGCAATGGGTTTCATGAGGACGGGCTTTGGAGTGCGCTGCGGGTAGCCCAGGCACTTGGTTGCAAGCGCTGGGACGACGCACAGGAAAACGATACCCAGGCAGCGAACACCTCTGTGGTCGAGGAATCCCTATCATGATGACCGAGCCGCGTAGCCGTATCTACCAGGGCACCTTGCGCCACCGACGTTTCACACCCACTGGTCACCGATTCTCCTATCGCCTATGGATGGCCTGGCTCGATCTGGACGAACTGCCCCGACTGTTCGATAAGGTGCCGGGATTCAGCGTGCGGCATCGTGCCCTGGCACGCTTTCGCCGTGAGGACTATCTGGCGCCTCACCACCTGCCCCTCAAGCAAGCGGTGCGGCAACGCCTGGGCCAAGAGCTCGGCCAGCCGTTTGCGGCCAAGGCGGATGGCGCTGTTTTTGTGCTTACTCAGCTGCGTCTATGCGGCATCGTTTTCAATCCCATCACGCTTTACTACGTCTATGATCGCAGCGAGCGGCTTCAGGCAGTGCTGAGCGAAGTCAGTAACGTCCCCTGGGGCGAGCGTCAATGTTATGCCTGCGCCGTTGATCCGAGGCGTCATAGTCATTCGGCCCGGTTTGCCAAGGCCATGCACGTCTCACCGTTCAACCCCATGGACATGGACTATCGCTGGCGCTTTAACACCCCACGCGATCGTCTTTATCTGCACATGGAGAACTGGCAGGGCGAGCAGCGTCATTTCGACGCGACCCTGACACTGAAAGCACAGCCGGCAACTCGAGCCGTGCTGCTGGCCACTTTAGCCCGTCAGCCCTGGATGAGTATCAAGACCTTGGCCGGGATCCATTTCGAAGCACTTCGGCTGTGGCTAAAGCGTGTGCCGATATTCGACCATCCCAAGCGCAGGGAGATCTCACCATGACCCCCCTTCCCTCTGCCACTTCCCGCGAGCCAACGATCTCAGGCGATCGTCTGGCGCGCTGGCTGAGACCACGACTTCTCGCACAGCTTGACCGTCTTGAAGGCGGTAATATCACCCTGATCGAGGGCGAACAAAGCTGTTGTCTGGGTCAGGGCGGCCCCCTTCAAGTGTGCGTGATCGTGAATCAGGAGCGCATCTGGCGGCGTCTGGCCCTGGGCGGAACCGTGGGTGCAGCGGAGGCCTACGTCGAGGGTGACTGGGAGACGGATGATCTGGTAATCCTGACCCGACTGTTTGCCGCCAACCTGGAGCAGGTCAATGGCGAGGTAGAGAACGGCAGCGCCCGGGTGGCACGCTGGCTACTGAAGGCACTTTATTCCCTGCAGCGTAATACCCAGCGTGGCTCGAAGCGCAACATCGGCGCCCATTACGATATCGGCAACGACCTGTTCGCCACTTTTCTCGACAGTGAGCACTGGCTGTACTCCAGCGCTGTCTTTCCTCACCGCGATGCAAGCCTTGAAGAAGCCTCGACCTACAAGCTCGAACGCCTGCTCGATAAGCTCGACGTTCGTCCCGAGCATCATCTGCTCGAGATCGGCACCGGTTGGGGCGGTCTGGCGATTCACGCTGCCAAGACTCGGGGCTGTCGGGTGACTACCACCACCATCTCGGAAGCCCAATACACCCATACTGCAAGACGTATCAAGGAAGAGGGGCTTGAGGCGCGCATTACGCTGCTCAAACAGGACTATCGTGAACTTGAGGGTCGTTACGATCGATTGATCTCCGTGGAGATGGTTGAAGCAGTAGGACATCAGTATCTTGGCACTTATCTCGCTACCCTGGATCGCCTGCTGACGAACGATGGGCTGGCAGTGCTGCAGGCGATCACCATTCGCGATCAGCGTTTCGAGGCGGCCAAACGCGAGATGGACTTCATCAAACGTTATATCTTCCCCGGTGGCTTTCTACCCTCTCACACAGCCATCTTGAATAGTGTCGCGCGTAAAACATCTCTCAACCTGTTGTCTCTCGATGAAATCGGGCTGCACTATGCCCGCACGCTGCATGAATGGCGAAAACGTTTCGAGGCGAATTTGGAGCGGGTACGCCGCCTGGGGTATGACGAACGCTTCATTCGCATGTGGCGCTATTATCTATGCTACTGCGAAGGGGGCTTTCTCGAGCGCTCGATCGGTACCTGTCATCTGCTGCTGGCCAAGCCCGGCGCCCGACCGGCGACTTTGATTGGCGCTGTGTAAAGCCAGGATGGTACTCACGCTGTTCAATCTAATCGCCTTCGAGGTTGGCTGGTTGGCCTGCGTATTGGGAGGCTCGTTGATCGGCGGTCTGGTCGCCAGCCTGATTATAGCAGTACATTTGATCTGGTTGGCGCACCCCGGGGAATGGCGCTGGCTGGTGGGGTTTGCCCTGATGGGATTGATCCTGGATGGCGGGTTAGCTCTGATAGGCGGCTTCACCTTCGCAAATCCGCCTTGGTGGCCATTACCACTGCCCCTTTGGCTATGGGCTTTGTGGCCACTGTTTGCAACGCTACTGCTGCATTCCTTGAGCTGGCTCTGGCGCTATCCTGTACTCGCCATGCTGTGTGGCGCCATCAGCGGCCCTTTGTCCTATTTTGGCGGCGCTGAACTCGCCGGAGTCATGCTGGCCCCTTGGTTACTGCCCGCCCAAGCAGTGATCTGGGCACTGCTGTGCCTATGGCTATGTCATCGCTTGAAGCATCGAGTTTAAATTTTGCGGATCATGGGCTGATGGGATAGCGGGCCTCGATGCCACTTGCGGTTTCCGGGCACGAAAACAAGAAACCCTGACATAGCTGACACCCTTCCACCGACAAATGATCCCGCTGAGCCAAGGTTTCCACTCCTTCGGCGATGACTTCCAGCTTCAATCCGCGAGCCATGGCCAGTACGGCTTTGACAATGGCGGCGTCGCCGGAATCCTCGGGCAAGGCACGAATGAACATGCGATCCAACTTGAGCTTGTCCACCGGCAAATGCTTTAGATAGGCCAAGGAAGAGTAACCGGTCCCGAAATCATCGATGGCAATGAGATGGCCACTGTCACGCAGTGCGTTGAGTCGCGGCGAGATATCGCCGGCACGCTCGTCCAGCAGCACGGACTCGGTCAACTCAAGGCCTATCAATCGAGCCGGCACCCCATGCTGAGCCAGTGAGGCCGCAATACGCGACTCGAGATCTCCCTGGATCAATTGCAACACCGAAATATTGATCCATATAGGCACGCAGGCCTCTTTCCTGACAAGCCACTTGGCCTGCTGTGCCACGGCCTGTTCGATCACCCAGCTACCCACGGCATTCATCAAGCCATGACGTTCCGCCAGGGGAATGAAATCGACAGGCGATATCATGCCGTGTTCAGGATGACGCCAGCGTAATAGCGCCTCCATGCCCACCAGGGAATCATCTGCAAGCCGGTGCTGCGTCTGATAATGAAGCTCCAGCTGATTGCCCTGAATCAAAGCGCGGCGCAGATCATTGACCAGCGTCAGCTGCCGGTCCCCCTTGACCTCAAGAGAAGGCTGGAAGCGTTGATCATGGCTACGGCCATGATGCTTGGCGCTGTAAAGCGCTGACTCAAGACGCTGAAACAAGAGCCCTGGATCATTGCCATCTTCCGGCACTCGGCAACTGCCAATGGAAAAGCCAAGACGCAAGGAGTGATCGTTGTACTCGAAGGGCTCACTGAGATGCTCACGCAGACCAGCAATCCATTTCTCGTGATCGTCAAAGGTCGTGGTGCGAATCAGCATGAATTCATCGCCGCCAAGGCGACCCACCGTCGCTTGAGCAGCCACGGCGGATAAGCGCTGGCCGAAGCGTGCCAGCAATCGATCTCCTCCATCGACTCCGAGTCCATCGTTGACCGACTTGAAACCATCAATATCGATCAACGCCAGATCAAGCCCTTCACCGGCGCGAAGATGCTGCAACCGAGACGTGAGAATATCGTGTAGCCGCCGCCGATTAGGCAGGCCGGTCAAAGGGTCTTCGAAGCCAACACGTTTGAGATCCTGTTCTCGTGCCTTGTGTTTGGAAATATCGGTAAATAGCGCAATGTAGTGTTCTGCGCGGCCACGCCGATTCGGACAGCTCTGGACTCGCAGCCATTCAGGATACTGCTCACCGCGTTTGCGCTGGTTCCATATTTCACCTTCCCAGCGCCCGGTGGTGTTGAGAGCATGCCAATAGCGCTCATAAAACGCCTTATCGTGACGTCCAGACGACAATAACGAGGGATTGAAGCCTAGTACCTCTTGATGCTGGAAACCGGTAATGCGGGTAAAGGCAGCATTAACGCTGATGATACGGTTGTTGGCATCGCAGATCATCACGCCATCTTCGCAAAGCTCTAGCGCTTTCTCGCTTAGCCGCCGACGATGGTGCTCCTGACGTATCTTTCGCATTACATACACCAAGGCCAGGATCACGACCGCCAGCGCTATCAACCGCAGCGTCATGAGAGGCAACAAAGGCAACATCCCTAAGGCGATGATGCCCAGCCAGATCAGTGGACGGTTAAGAGAAAAGGGAGGCCACATAATTTTTCATTATAATACTAGGTTGCGGACTGAGCGGGCATCATGCCCTGCAGGCTTACTCGGGCGCAAGAGCAGGCGTTACAACGATTGTAAAGTCGAATTAACGTTTGCGCCTCAGTGTCAACCGATCCCGGGCTCCAATGATACTTCCATTGGTCGACGTGCATTCATTCCCCACTGCCAGTAAACTAATCGCGTCCGCGCGCAGCGTGGTACATGACACTTCTGACACTTGGAATGACTCAGTGACCGAGCAACACTCCTTTGCATATGAAGAGCTGCTAGCCTGCAGCCAGGGCAAGCTATTTGGCCCCGGCAATGCCCAATTGCCGGCCCCCAATATGCTGATGTTGGATCGCATAATCCGTATCGAAGAAGCCGGTGGCCGCTATGACAAAGGTGAGCTGATCGCCGAGCTGGATATTCGCCCCGATCTATGGTTCTTCGACTGCCATTTTCCTGGTGACCCGGTAATGCCGGGATGCCTGGGGCTGGATGCCATGTGGCAGCTGGTCGGCTTTTACCTGGGCTGGCTTGGCCACCCAGGACGTGGACGCGCTCTAGGCTGTGGCGAAGTCAAGTTTTCTGGCCAGATCATGCCGGATGCTGAAAAAGTCACTTACCATATTCACGTGAAACGGATCATTACGCGCCGCCTCATTCTGGGCATTGCTGACGGCACTGTCGCAGTCGATGGTCGCGAGATTTACCAGGCCAACGACTTGCGTGTCGGTCTGTTCACCTCCACTGCGAACTTCTGATCAGGAGGCTTCCATGCGACGAGTGGTCGTCACTGGCCTGGGCATCGTCTCCTGTCTTGGCAATGATCAGCACCAGGTGCTGGACGCGCTCAAGGCAGGCCGTTCAGGTATCCGCTTCAAAGAAGAGTACGCCGAGCGAGGCTTTCGTAGCCACGTGGCTGGCACAGTCGATATCGACCTGGATGCTCTGGTCGATCGTAAGCAACGCCGCTTCATGGGCGATGCAGCAGCATACGCCTATGTCTCCATGCTCAGGCCATAGAAGACGCGGGGCTGACGCCGGAGCAGGTTTCCAATGAGCGCACCGGCTTGATTGCAGGCTCCGGCGGGGCTTCCAGCGCCAATCAGGTCGAGGCCGCAGACGTACTGCGTGAAAAAGGACTGCGCCGCATTGGCCCTTATCGTGTTACCCGTACCATGGGCAGCACGGTTTCTGCCTGCCTGGCCACCCCCTTTCAAATAAAGGGCATCAACTATTCGATTTCTTCCGCCTGTGCTACGTCGGTGCACTGTATCGGCAATGCCATGGAACAGATCCAGATGGGCAAGCAGGACATCGTGTTCGCCGGTGGCGGCGAAGAGGAGCACTGGACGCTGTCCTGTCTGTTCGATGCCATGGGGGCTTTGAGTAGCAGCTACAACGCCACGCCTGAGAAGGCGTCACGTCCCTACGACAAGGCACGAGACGGCTTCGTTATTGCCGGCGGTGGAGGCATGTTGGTACTTGAAGAGCTAGAACATGCAAAAGCACGTGGTGCAAAAATTTACGCGGAGCTTGTCGGTTACGGCGCCACGTCGGATGGCTACGATATGGTTGCCCCCTCCGGAGAAGGCGCCGTGCGATGTATGCGTCAGGCGATGGCCGGGCTGAAAGGCAACATCGACTATATCAATACCCACGGCACCTCCACTCCGGTAGGCGATATTTCCGAACTCAGAGCGATCCGCGAAATATTCGGCGACCAGACGCCGGCGATAAGCTCCACCAAATCCTTGACCGGTCATTCACTGGGCGCCACCGGCGTGCAGGAAGCCATCTACTCTCTGTTAATGATGGAACATGGGTTCGTCGCCGCTTCGGCAAACATCGATGAACTCGATGAACAGGCCCAAGGCATCGATATCGTGCGCACACGACGTGACAATGTGACCATAGAGAGAGCAATGACCAATAGCTTCGGCTTCGGTGGTACCAACGCCTGTCTGGTCATGCAGCGTCTAAATACCTGATTGACGCATCACCAATAAATAGTTAAATAGCTTAAGGGCGCCTCGTTGGCGCCTTTTTTTATATTCGAATAGACTCGTCTAGGTAGACAGTCGTGATGTAGGCGTGTCAGTAACGCGTGATGGCCGTGGAACGTCTGAAATCAGGGTCAGCTGAGACTCGATCCATTCTTCAACCCTCACCAACACCTCTTCCGGGGTGCGTCCCTGCGTCGCGATAGGCTCACCCACCACTACTGTCAGACGCCCGGGATTCTTGACCCAATGTCGACCCGGCCAGCGTTCACCGCCATTGTGTGCCACCGGCATCACAGGAACTCCAGCGCGACAGGCGATGACCGCACCGCTCTTGTTATAACGTCGCCGCTGTCCCGGCTCGACCCGGGTTCCTTCAGGAAATATCAGTACCGATAGCCCTTCTTTCAGTCGCATGGGCCCTTGAGACAACACCTGTTTCATAGCGCGAGCAGGACGCGAGCGATCCAACGCAATGGGGTGAAGCAGTCGCAGCGCCCAGCCGAACAGCGGTAGACGCAGGAGCTCTTGCTTGAGCACGGTGCATACCGGGGGTTTGAGCACCTGTAGGAAAAGCGTTTCCCATTCACACTGATGATTGGCCAGAATCACGACGGGGCCTGTGGGTACATGTTCTCGTCCATGCACCTCGTAGCGTACCCCGCAGATGAGTGCAAACCAGGCAATGATGAAATGATTGTAGAGATTGAGCAGCTTATAGCGAGCCCGCAAGGGCAGCAGCGGCGTAATCGGTAGGCATACCAATCCAAAGAATAAAATGGCAAGAAAATAGACTAGGTAAAATATCAGGCTGCGTAGCATATTCATGTGCTTTTCTCCCTAGCCTGATAAGCGTGACACCAGGTGTCCAGCATCCGGCCCAACTCAAGCCGCCAGAGTTTTTGATGCACACCGAAGACGTCGAGTACGCGCTGACAGTTGAGCACGCGACGCAGTGGCTGATCATGGTGATGATTAAGGGCCTTGAGATCGCCCAGAGCCACTTTTTCACCTAACCCAGCCAGGCGCGTATCAAGCTGCATGCGCACCGTCGATGTGAAGGTATAGGCGCTGACAGGTTCGATGCCTGCCAGATGGTAGGCACCCCAGGCCGTCGCGCTACAGCTCAATTGCTGCAGCATGCCGATCAATGCCATGGCCACGGCATCCGCTGAGATCGGGCAGAAAACGATGTCTTCCGCAACGCGAACACTATGCCCCTGCAAAAGCTGCTCAATCAGTGTAGCTAACCAGGCATCGCTACCCTCAAGGGCAAACAATGGCCCCAGCGTACGATCAAATGCTCCGGCAAATCCGCTCGAATACGATTGCCGGTGACAATCAACCGACGCAGACTCTCATCCCGTGGATGAGGAATTACATGCTCATCAATGGGTAGCTCGGCACCATCTTCATAAAGCTCATCCGAGACACACCACACCAAGGGAACACCGGCATGGCGACATAGTGCCAGACAGTGCTCCACGGCTTCAGCATGAGATTCCACCA
>NZ_JIBT01000045.1 GCF_001039575.1 Halomonas sp. PR-M31 | reverse complement strand
GCTTACAAGCGCCCACATGAATTACCTGATCAATTGTTAAAGAGCGGTGCTGCAACCCCAGGGCGGGCCCTCGTCGGCAGCAGCGGATGCGTACTCTACGGATTCCGACCGAGCCTGGCAAGCCCTCGCCGAGAAAAAATTCTAGTTCATGAAATGGAATGGCGCCAAGATTATTTTCGAGTCAGGAAAGAAACTCGATCGATGTAAATCGAGCGGCCCTCAAGGTCCGCTCGCGCAATGCCTGTCTCAGATAACAAAAAGATCCATGAATTCGTTGACGGGCGTACCCTCGAGGGCTTTCTGCTGCTTGCACAGATCGAAGATCTTCTGGCTACGACCTGCCGGGAAGCGCGTTGCCAGATTCACCTTGAACTTATCTTCCAGCAAAGAAATACCTTCTTTTCGACGGCGCCGATGACCGACCGGATATTCGACGACCACTTGCTCGGTCTTACTACCGTCCTTGAAAAAGACCTGTACCGCATTGGCGATGGAGCGCTTGTCGTCCTCCAGGTACTCCCGGGTATAGCGCTCGTCTTCGACCACTTCCATTTTCTCACGCAGCTCATCGATGATCGGGTTAGCCGCATGGAAACTGTCTTCGTAGTGCTCGGCAACGAGGTTGCCGAAAATCAAAGGTACGGCGGTCATGTACTGCAGGCAATGATCCCGATCCGCAGGATTGGCTAGTTTGCCCACCTTGGAAATGATGCGAATCGCCGATTCGTGGGTGGTGATGACGATCCGGTCGATTTCGCCGAGACGATCCTTTACCTGGGGATGCAACAGAACAGCTGCCTCGCAGGCGGTCTGAGAATGAAATTCGGCGGGAAAGGAGATCTTGAACAGAATGTTTTCCATCACATAGGTGCCGTAGTCCTGTGAAAAGCTGAACCGGCGCTTGTCTTCAGACTTGATCTGCTGATCCTTGTTGGACTTGGTAAACAGCACATCGTAGAACCCCCATTGGGGCGCAGTCAGCGCACCGGGGATGCCCATCTCGTCTTTAAGCGCAATGTCCGCCAGCCGTACGCCGCGGGATGTGGCATCGCCCGCGGCCCAGGACTTGCGAGAGCCGGCATTGGGCGCATGACGATAGGTCCGCAGGCTTTGACCATCGACCCAGGCATGAGAGAGCGCTGCCAGCACTTGTTCGCGATCGCCTCCCATCAGCTTGGCGACCACGGCGGTGGTGGCTACCTTGACCAGCACCACATGATCGAGTCCCACACGATTGAATGAGTTCTCGAGAGCGATCACGCCCTGGATCTCGTGAGCCATGATCATGGCTTCGAGCACATCGCGCATGGTCAGCGGCGACTTACCTACGGCAAGACGCTTCTGGGATAGATAATCCGCAACGGCCAGAATGCCGCCCAGGTTATCCGAGGGATGCCCCCATTCTGCCGCCAGCCAGGTATCGTTGTAGTCCAGCCAGCGGATGATGCAGCCGATGTCCCAGGCTGCCTTGACCGGATCGAGGCGAAAGGACGTACCTGGCACACGAGCGCCGTGGGGCACTACGGTTCCCTCGATCAGCGGCCCCAAATGCTTGGTACATTCGGGGAAGCGCAGCGCCAGCAAACCACAGCCCAGGGTATCCATCAGGCAGTTGCGGGCGGTATCCAGCGCCTCCGGACTCTTGATCTTGTAATCGAGCACATAATCGGCAATTTTCCGCAGCTCTTCGTCGTAATCCGGACGAACATTGGCTTCCACGTTGGCACTCATTGCGCTTTCTCCTTGCGATAAAACAAAACGCCTGCTTCCCAAAGCCTAGCTCATCTAAAAGCTATCGCCGGGCACACGCACCCACCCCTCCATCAATATCCGCGCGCTGCGACTCATAATGGCCTTGGTCGCGATCCATTGGCCATTTACCTGACTGACTTCAGCGCCTACCTGCAAGGTGCCGGAAGGATGACCAAAGCTCACGGACGTACGCTCCCCCCCACCGGCGGCAAGATTGACCAAGGTACCCGGCACCGCCGCCGCCACGCTGATCGCCACCGCCGCGGTGCCCATCATGGCGTGGTGCAGCTTGCCCATGGACAGCGCCCGCACCAGCAGATCGATGTCGCTTGCGGCCACCTGCTTGCCACTGGACGAAAGATAATCCGCCGAGGGCGCGACAAACGCCACCTTGGGCGTATGCTGGCGACTGGCAGCCTGATCGATATGCTCGATCAGGCCCATACGCAGCGCACCGTAAGCACGAATGGCTTCGAACCGTGCAAGCGCTCGGGTATCGCTGTTGATCGCCTCCTGCAGCTCGGTACCGGTATAGCCAATATCCGCGGCGTTGATAAAGATGGTCGGAATACCCGCATTGATCATGGTCGCCTTGAGCACACCTCCGGCCACCACCTCTTCTGGCACCTCGAGATCATCGATCACGTTACCAGTGGGGAACATCGCGCCGTCGCCATCTGCCGGATCGGTGAACTCCACCGCCACCTCGGCGGCGGGAAAGGTGACCCCATCGAGCTCGAAATCGCCGGTTTCCTGCACCTTGCCATGGGTCATCGGCACCCGGGAGACGATGGTCTTTTCGATATTAGCCTGCCAGATACGCACCGTGGCGACGCCATTGTCGGGAATGCGCGCCGCATCGATCAGGCCACTTTCGATGGCAAAAGGGCCGACCGCCGCGGAAAGATTGCCGCAGTTGCCGCTCCAGTCGACGAAGGGCTTGTCGATGGAGACCTGACCGAACAGATAGTCCACGTCGTGATCCGGCGAGTCGCTTTTCGACAGGATCACCGTCTTGCTGGTGCTCGACGTCGCCCCACCCATGCCGTCGATCTGCTTCTGGTACGGATCGGGGCTGCCGATCACTCGCAGCAGCAACGCATCCCGCGCCGGACCGGGATGTTGGGCGGCCTCCGGCAGATCATCGAGGCGAAAGAACACCCCCTTGCTGGTGCCGCCCCGCATATAGGTGGCGGGGATTCGAACCTGGGGAATCTGGCTCATGTCAGGCCACCTCTTCGGCTTCGAGGAAATCCTGGGCGAAGCGCTGCAGCACGCCACCCGCGGAGTAGATCGAGACTTCTTCCTGGGTATCCAGGCGACAGATCACCGGCACCTCCAAAGTCTCCCCATTGCGACGGTGGATCACCAGGGTCATGGTGGCGCGCGGGGTGAAATCGCCGGTCACATCATAGGTTTCAGTGCCATCCAGCTCGAGGGTCTTTCGCGTCGTGCCCGGCTGAAACTCCAGGGGCAGCACGCCCATGCCCACCAGATTGGTGCGGTGAATGCGCTCGAAGCCCTCGGCGACGATAACCTCCACCCCGGCCAGCCGCACGCCCTTGGCCGCCCAGTCTCGGGAAGAACCCTGGCCGTAGTCGGCGCCGGCTACAATAATGAGCGGCTGCTTGCGCTGCATGTAGGTCTCGATCGCTTCCCACATGCGCATTGTCTTGCCTTCCGGCTCCACCCGGGCCAGGGAGCCCTGAATTACATTGCCGTCTTCGCCTCGAACCATTTCGTTCATCAGCTTGGGGTTGGCAAAGGTGGCGCGCTGGGCGGTCAGGTGATCGCCGCGGTGGGTGGCGTAGGAATTGAAGTCCTCTTCCGGCAGGCCCATCTTGTGCAGATATTCACCGGCAGCACTGTCCCTCATGATGGCATTCGACGGCGACAGGTGATCCGTGGTGATGTTGTCCGGCAGTATCGCCAGCGGACGCATGTCCTTCATGGTGCGTTGCGCCGCCAATGCGCCTTCCCAATACGGCGGGCGACGAATATAGGTGCTCATCTCGCGCCAGTCGTACAGCGGGCTTTCCGCCTCTTCCACCTTGCCCAGGTCGAACATGGGGATGTAGACCTGTTGAAACTGCTCTGGCTTGACGCTCGCCTTGACGATGGCGTCGATCTCTTCGTCCGAAGGCCAGATATCCTTCAGGGTAATCGGATTGCCTTGTTGATCCGTGCCAAGCACATCCTGCTCGATATCGAAGCGCACGGTGCCGGCGATCGCATAGGCGACCACCAACGGTGGCGAGGCCAGGAAGGCCTGCTTGGCATACGGATGAATGCGGCCATCGAAATTGCGATTACCCGAGAGCACTGCTGTAGCGTACAGGTCGCGAGCGATGATCTCCTGCTGAATCGTCGGGTCCAGCGCACCGCTCATGCCGTTACAGGTGGTACAGGCATAGGCAACGATACCAAAGCCGAGCTTTTCGAGTTCCGGCAGCAGGCCGGCGTCTTCCAGATAAAGTCGCGCCACTTTCGACCCCGGCGCAAAAGAGGACTTCACCCAGGGCTTGCGGATCAGGCCCAACTCGTTGGCCTTCTTCGCCAGCAGACCGGCGGCCACGACGTTGCGCGGATTCGAAGTATTGGTGCAGGAGGTGATGGCGGCGATGATCACCGCACCATCCGGCATCTTGCCTTCCTTCTCTTCCGCCAGGGCCTTGTCCAGATCGATAGCAATGCCGCGTTCCTGCAGATCCGCGGTCGCCACCCGGCGATGGGGGTTCGACGGCCCGGCTACGTTGCGCACCACACTGGACAGATCGAACTCCAGCACCCGCTCGTACTCCACCTCTTTTAGCGAGTCCGCCCACAGACCGGTCTCCTTGGCATATTTCTCAACCAGGGCAACCTGCTCTGGCTCCCGGCCGGTCAGCTTCAGGTAGTCGATGGTCTGCTCATCGATATAGAACATGCCCGCGGAGGCGCCGAATTCCGGGGTCATGTTGGAAATAGTGGCTCGGTCGCCGATGGTGAGATCCGCCGCGCCCTCGCCGAAGAACTCAAGGTAAGCGGAAACCACCTTCTGATTGCGCAGGAATTCGGTAATCGCCAGCACGATATCCGTCGCCGTGATGTTCTGTGGGCGCTTGCCGGTCAGCTTGACGCCGACGATATCCGGCAGGCGCATCATGGAGGGCCGGCCCAGCATCACGGTTTCCGCCTCCAGCCCGCCGACGCCGATGGCAATCACCCCCAGGCAGTCGATGTGGGGCGTGTGACTGTCGGTGCCCACACAGGTATCTGGAAAGGCCACGCGCTGCCCGCTCTCATCCGACTGTACCTGTATCACCGGCGACATCTTTTCCAGATTGATCTGGTGCATGATGCCGTTGCCCGCTGGGATCACGTCCACGTTCTTGAAAGCGGTCTTGGTCCAGTCGATGAAGTGGAAACGATCCTCGTTGCGGCGATCTTCGATGGCACGATTGGCATCGAATGCATCCGGCTCGAAACCGGCGTGCTCAACCGCCAGAGAGTGATCGACGATCAGCTGGGTCGGCACCACCGGATTGACCTTGGCTGGATCGCCGCCTTTCTCGAAGATGGCGTCGCGCAAGCCGGCCAGATCTACCAGAGCGGTTTGACCCAAGATGTCATGACACACCACCCGGGCCGGGTACCAGGGAAAATCCAGATCGCGCTTGCGCTCGATCAGCTGCTTGAGGGAGTCGGTGAGCATCGCCGGATCGCAGCGACGCACCAGCTGCTCCGCGAGCACTCGGGACGTATAGGGTAGTTTGGCGTAGGCGCCGGGTTTTATTGTTTCGACCGCTTCACGGGTATCGAAGTAATCAAGATCGGTGCCAGGCAAGCGTTTGCGATAGTCGGTATTCATCAAGACGAGCATCCATCCATTCATCGGATCGTTTTTTATATCGAAAATGGCCGTGGCGTTGCGCCACGGCCATGAAATCGCCTAGCCAGCGTTCAGTCGCGCTGTTCGATAGGCAACCATTCTTGCTTCTCCGGTCCGGTGCCTTTCATCGCGCCCGAAGCCGCGCGCACCGGGCCGGAGTCTGTAGCTATAATCACTTGCGCTGCTCGATCGGTAACCATTCTTGCTTCTCCGGTCCGGTGTAATCCGCGTTGGGGCGAATGATGCGGTTGTTCTCCCGCTGCTCGAAGACGTGAGCGCACCAGCCCGAGAGACGCGAGCAGACGAAAATCGGCGTAAACAGCTTGGTCGGGATGCCCATGAAGTGATAGGCGCTAGCATGGAAGAAGTCCGCGTTACAGAACATCTTCTTCTCTCGCCACATGACCTCTTCGACCCGCTCGGAGATCTGATAGAGTCGATCGTCACCGGCCTCTTCGGCAAGCTCCTTCGACCACTTCTTGATCATGGCATTGCGCGGGTCGGAATCCTTGTAGACCGCGTGGCCAAAGCCCATGATCTTCTCCTTGCGCTCGAGCTTACCCATGATCTCGCGCTCCGCTTCCTCCGGCGACTGCCAGTCTTCGATCATGGCCATGGCGGCCTCGTTGGCACCGCCGTGCAGCGGCCCGCGCAGCGAACCGATGGCGCCAGTCACGCAGCTGTGAATGTCGGAAAGCGTCGAGGCGCAGACCCGGGCGGTGAAGGTCGAGGCATTGAACTCGTGCTCGGCATAGAGAATCAGCGAGACGTTCATTACCCGGGCGTGCAGCTCGGATGCGGGCTTGCCATGCAGAAGGTGCAGGAAGTGACCGCCGATGGATTCATCGTCGGTGTCGGTGTCGATGCGCACGCCGTCGTGAGAATAGCGATACCAGTAGTTGATGATGCCCGGAAACGCCGCCAGCATGCGATCGCTCTGATCCTGCTCTTCGTCGAAGCTTTGCTCGGTCTCGAGATTGCCCAGCATGGAGGCGCCGGTACGCATTACGTCCATGGGGTGGGCATCCGCCGGAATCTCTTCAAGCACCCGCTTGAGCGCATCCGGCAAATCCCGCAGGCTCTTGAGCTTGGCCACGTAATCGTTCAATTCCTGCTGATTGGGTAGTTTGCCCTTGAGCAGCAGATAGGCCACTTCCTCGAAGCGGGCATGATCCGCCAGGTCGTGAATATCATAGCCGCGATAGGTCAGGCCGGATCCTTCCTTGCCCACGGTGCATAGTGCTGTACTACCGGCGCTCTGACCGCGCAGGCCGGCTCCATTGGTCGGTTTGTCTGCCATGATAGACCTCCAGATGTTCCCTGATGAATTGATAGCGTATTGCGTTATTTAGCCGTTGCCCTTACCGGTGAACAGCTCATCCAGCTTGCGTTCGAATGCATGATAGTCGAGGAAATCGTAAAGCTCGTCCCGGGTCTGCATGAGATCCACCACGTCCTTCTGATCGCCTTTTTCGTGGATATTGCGATAGACCTTTAAGGCGGCGGCGTTCATGGCGCGAAAGGCCGACAGCGGATAGAGCACCATGCGACAGCCGACATCATCCAACTCCTGCTGGGTGAACAGCGGCGTGGCGCCAAATTCGGTGATATTGGCAAGTATTGGTGCGCTCACTCCCTCACAGAAGGCGCGATAGTCATCCAGGGTGTGTACCGCTTCGGCAAATATAGCGTCCGCACCGGCTTCGATGCAGGCATTGGCCCGATCGATGGCCGCCTCGAGCCCTTCTTTCTGAAAGGCATCCGTGCGAGCAATGAGGTAAAAGGCTGGATCCTGCTTGGCATCCGCAGCGGCTTTGACACGATCGACCATCTCCTCCTTGGAAACGATCTCCTTGTTGGGACGATGGCCGCAGCGCTTCTGAGCCACCTGATCTTCAAGATGCACCGCCGCCACCCCGGCACGCTCCATTTCTCGAATGGTGCGCGCCACGTTGAAGGCACCGCCCCACCCGGTATCGATATCCACCAGCAGCGGCAGATCCGTGGCGGCAGTGATGCGCCGGGCGTCTTCCACGACATCGTTCATGGTAGTCATGCCCAGATCCGGCAGCCCAAAGGAGGCGTTGGCTACCCCGCCACCGGAGAGATAGATCGCCTGATGGCCGACCTTCTTCGCCATGAGGGCGGTGTAGGCGTTGATGGTGCCGACGATGGAGAGCGGACGGTTGGCTTCGAGAGCGCTGCGAAAGCGCGTTCCGGGTGTACTCATGAGGGAATCCTCTGGGGTGAAGGCGTGGAACTCTTTTCCTGCTGTAACACGATGGCATAGCGATTGGCGACGTTCTCGCGAGAGGCGCTGATATGGCGTCGCATGAGCAACTCGGACAGCTCCTCATCACCGGCTTCGATGGCATCGACGATACGATGGTGTTCAACGAAGGCCCGCTGCGGGCGCGTGCCGCTGGCGCTGAACTGGGTGCGGTAAAGCCTTACCAGGTAGTAAAGGTCGTCGCAAAGAATTGTGGTCAGCATGCGATTGTGACTGCCCAGCACGATGCGATAGTGAAAATCGAGATCGCCCTCGCGCTGATAATAGGCCTCGCCACTCTTGAGATCCGCTTGTCCTTCATGTACCGCCAGAACCTTGCGCAATCCGGCAATCTCTTCTGCGGTCATATGGCGAGCCGCCAATCTTGCCGCCATACTTTCCAGCGCCTCGCGCACATCGAACAGCTCGATCAACTCCTGCATCGAGAGCTTGACCACCCGAGCCCCGACGTGAGGCACCCGCTCGATCAACCGGTGCGTCTCGAGACGGCGCATGGCCTCCCGCAATGGGCCGCGAGAAATACCATAAACTTTTGAGAGACCGGGCTCGGTGATCTTTGCGCCCGGCGCCAGTTCACCGCGAACGATCGCGTCCTGTAGCTGATTGAAAACACGCTCCGCAAGGGTACGAACTTCCGGCGCGTCACTGTTTTCGATGGTCAGATTCATTGCGATTGTCGACAATTATGATGTTCATGAACTCTAGCCACCCTGCCGGCATGGGTCAATAGGCTAGTGGTCAGGTTTATTCATAGACATTAGTGTAACTTTCCTTTGGATCACCGCTCACATTGTCGACAATGAATCAACAGTACCATCAGTAACCCCAGGCATTCCATTTGCACGTCGCAACAGGACAAATTGATCAAGGATGCCTAGAATGGATGCCTTGCCAAAGGGAACCACCGCATGAAACCACGGCTGCTCATCACGCCGCTGCCTTATCATCACAATCCGCTGACGCTCTTTGCTCGTCTACGCCAACGTCCAGGCGCCGTGCTTCTCGATAGTGGCCGCCCCGAGGCGCCGGGGGGGCGATATGACATTCTCTCCAGCGACCCCTGCGCCGTTCTCACGAGCGATCAGCAGGGCCAGGTGCACTGTGATGCGGACATTGCATTACCGGCCGCGCCCTTCGCTGCGCAGCAAGCTCTGCTTGATACCCTCGCTCTTGACATACCGGATAGTGAACTACCGTTTCTTGGCGGATTGATCGGTTACTGGGGGTATGACCTTGGACGGGGAATTAAAGGTTCGCCAGAGCAATGCCGGGATGTCGTTACCCTGCCATGCAGTCGTCTGGGTCTTTATGACTGGGCTGTGATCCAGGATCATGAACAGCGCCAGACCTGGCTGGTCGCTACCGCCGAGCGAGGTGAGCAGGTTCAGGCGTGGCTGGACCACACGCCTGCTCCTACCGACCCGTTTGCCCTTACGAGCCCCTTCTCCGCGGAAATGGATCGTGCAGGCTATGGTCAACGGTTTCGCGATGTTCAGCGGTACCTGCAGGCCGGAGACTGCTACCAGATCAATCTAGCCCAGCGCTTCAGCGCCGGTTACGAAGGCGATCCCTGGCAGGCATATTGCTTGCTGCGCCAGGCAACTCCGACGCCCTTCGGCGGCTATATGGCCTGGCAGGGCAAGGCGGTCATGTCGCTATCTCCTGAGCGCTTCATCGAGGTTCGTGGCGACCGCGTGGAAACCCGCCCCATCAAGGTACCCGCCCCCGGGGAGCAACCTTGGAAATGGACCGAGCCTACGCGGAAGAGCTGGTGCAAAGCCCCAAGGATCGCGCCGAAAACATCATGATCGTCGATCTGCTGCGCAATGATTTAGGCCGAGTATGTCGACCAGGTAGCGTGCGAGTACCCAAGCTGTGTCAATTGGAAAGCTACGCCAACGTGCATCATCTGGTCAGCGTAGTGACCGGCGAGCTGGACCAGGGCCAAACGCCATTGAACCTGCTGGCCGCTGCCTTCCCCGGGGGCTCGATTACCGGCGCGCCCAAGGTCCGCGCCATGCAGATCATCGAGGAACTGGAACCCAGTCATCGCAGCGTGTATTGCGGCAGCCTGGGCTACATCGACATTCGTGGCCACATGGATACCTCGATCGCAATTCGCACGGTCCTGGCGGATGCTGGCCGTTTGCACCTGTGGGGCGGCGGTGGGCTGGTCGCGGACTCCAATGAAGAAGCCGAGTACTGCGAAACCCTTCACAAGATCGGCCGACTGATGGACGCCTTGGCTAATAATGACCCGAATGCTCGAGAAAGCCGGGATGCCCACCACATTTCCTTCTACCAGGCACCCTAGCTCCCAAGCATTTTTCGTTGTGGATATTAGCCCTCCATGCTTACTCAGAATGATCCAAAAACGCTTCACTCGGAATTACACCACTGGCCGCTATACGTCATCTGAGTATCTAAGCATCTAACCAAACAATATTGGGGCGCTAGGGGCTACTTTTGCTAAGCTTTGCCTGCAAAGTACTTGCAATCGTTCATGGCAGTACCCTCATGGCAGTACTCTTTTGTTTACTTCACCAATCCCCCCTCCGCAGTCATCGCACCGCGGCTTTCAGGAGAGTTGTATGGATCTGGATATTGATGCCCTAAACGCGCAATTCAACGAGAATCCGGAAGGACTCGTTCACTGGGCATTAAGTCTGGACAAACGCGCCATTTGCACTACTAATTTTCGCCCTTTCGAAGCAGTACTGTTGCACATGGTGACTCGCATGAAGCCCGATATTCCTGTTCTGTGGATGGATTCAGGCTATAACACCGAGGCAACCTATCGTTTTGCTGATGCTCTCTCTCAAGGTTTAGCGCTAAACCTGCACACCTATCACCCGCGGCGCTCTCGCGCTCATCGCGAAGCCCTCGAAGGTGCGACTCCCTCGATAGACGACCCTCGGCACGCAAGCTTCACCGAGGAAGTGAAGCTTGAACCCTTCGAGCGAGCCTTACGCGAAATAGCGCCTCAAGTATGGTTTACCGCCCTGCGCGCCGAAGATTCGCCGCAGCGGGCACAGATGCAGCCAGTCTCGGTAAACGCCGATGGATTGCTCAAGATCGCTCCGCTACTGCATTGGAGCGCCCGCGACATGCATCAGTATCTGCAACAGTGGGATCTGCCCAACAATTTCGACTATTTCGATCCCACCAAGGTGGAGGAAAAGCGGGAATGCGGGCTGCATCTACAGCACTAGGCAGTCTTCAGATAGTGCCTAGATAGTGAACTAGCGAACCGGTAGCTCCACATTCTTGAATAAGGAATCTTCGCTGCGCGGCCCTGCCGCCATGGCAGCATCGACGGTGTCGCGATCGAGATGAGGCGCAAAGCGCTGAACGAAATCGTACATGTAGCCGCGCATGAAGGTACCCCGTCTTATACCGATCTTGGTGGTTGAGCTTTCAAAAAGATGGCTAGCATCAAGGGGTACCAGATCACTGTCGAGCTCTGAGTCCACCGCCATATGGGCGACGATACCGATCCCCAGCCCCAGACGCACATAGGTCTTGATCACGTCCGCGTCAGCTGCGGTCAACACCACGTTGGGTTTCAACCCACCGTTGCGAAACGCGTCATCCAGTTGGGAACGGCCAGTGAATCCGAAGACATAGGTCACCAGGGGGTACTCTGCCAGTACTTCGAGGGTCAACTTGTCGACCTGGGTCAAGGGATGGTCCTTGGGGACCAAGATACAGCGATTCCAGCGATAACAAGGCAATAGAATCAGATCGGTGAATAGCTCCAAGGCCTCGGTACAAATGGCAAAATCCGCCTGGCCTTCACATACCATCTGAGCGATCTGTTTAGGGGTCCCCTGCTGCATATGAAGCGCTACGTCAGGATATTTGCGAGTAAACTCGCTGATCAAGGGCGGCAATGCGTAGCGCGCCTGGGTATGGGTGGTGGCAATGGAAAGATTGCCGCATCGCTCGTTGCTGTGCTCTTGCGCCACCTCTTTGATGATCCCGACGGTTCTAAGCACTTCACCCGCCAGATCGACGATCGATTGTCCAGCAGGGGTGATACGAGTAAGGTGTTTTCCGCTGCGCGCGAAGATCTCGATACCCAGCTCGTCCTCAAGAAGACGTATCTGCTTGGATATCCCCGGCTGAGAGGTGAATAAGCTTTGTGCAGTGGCTGAAACATTCAGGTTATGTCGACTGACTTCCCAGATGTAGCGTAACTGTTGCAGCTTCATACCAGAGATATCTCCAACTCGGGGCTTGGCAGAGCTCGATTGCACCTGCTCATACGTAATAGCTCAAAGCGATAAAGACTGTATTTTCTAATCACTTTAAAGTATATCAATCATGATAGTTCGCTCGTATGATCAGAGCAAGCGCAGCGTTGCACTGAACTTCTTCATAGCTCGCGCCTATCGGTAATTGTAATTAAGCTCATTTGCCAGCTGTCTGGTCGAGCGCTACCATCTAATTATTCCGCTAATGACGGCACACGCAATTTGGAGAGTTTCATGGCTAATAACATCGATGTCACCGCCACTAACTTCGAGCAGGAAGTGCTCAATGCCGAGACACCGGTCTTGTTGAAGTTCTGGGCGCCTTGGTGTGGGCCGTGCAAGATGATGGCGCCGGTGGTTGAGGAAGTTGCCGACGAAAAGAAGGAGCAGATCAAAGTCGTCAGCGTCAACGTAGACGATGCGCCGGAAATCGCTGCGGAGCACGGTGTCCGCGGCGTTCCTACGGTCATGCTGTTCAAATCCGGTGCCAAGGTTGCCTCACTGGTGGGCGCTCAGTCCAAGTCTCAGCTGTCCCAGTTCATCGAACAAAATGCTTGAATAGTCCTTGATAGACTCACTTCAGCAAAACGCCCTGTCTCGACAGGGCGTTTTACCATTCAGAGAAGACATCACTTAGCATTATACATGAGCGGATTTTTTCCTATCACGCCGTCTACGCCCGACCTTTCCGCCCATCATCTTGGCTAACCAGACAGTGCTTGGGTGGCTGTTGAGGGCGATTTTCAGTGTCATGGTTAAGGGCACCGCCAGCAGCATGCCGATCGGCCCTAGTATCCAACCCCATACCACCAGCGACATGAACGCCGCCAGGGTCGACAGTCCCAATGTCTGGCCCATGACGCGGGGTTCGATCAGATTGCCTATCACGAAATTGATGAATAGATAGCACAGTGCCAATAGGCCTGCTTGTATAGGGCCTCCTTCCGGCGATACCAGCATGAGCAGTACTGCCGGGATGGCGGCCAGTGCGGAGCCTATATTGGGAATGAAGTTGAGCAGAAATGCCATTGAAGCGAACAGCAGAGGAAAGCTTGAGCCGGTAGCCCAGCAGGCGATGAAGACCAAGACAGCAGTGACAAGACTAACTAACGTCTTGATCCCCAGGTAGTGACGCAGGTTGTAACTAAACTCATTGAACCTGCGTAGACTGGGTGCCGGGTTTTCCAGAGCAACGCCAATCTTGGCGCGAAAACTCAATGTCTCAAAAAGCATGAACCCTACCAGCAGAATGATCAGTATGCTCTGAGACAGTAACGTACCGATGCTCTCCAGCAAGGAGGGCACGAACTGGGAAAGCGTTGAAAAATCGAGCCAGTTGGAAATACTCTCCGGCTGAAGATACCCCCCTAGCGCCGGGGCCCAGCCAATAAAGAGATAGTATTGCGCTACCAGTTCCTTTTTGAACTCTGGGATTGCTTGCATGAAGCCGGCCATGCTGCCTGCCAACAGTACGCTCAACAGCAGCACGAACAGACCTAATATCACTAGGGTAATCAGCACCGAGAGCTGCTTGCTCACCCCCTTTTTATTCAGCCATTCGACAGGCGCATTGCAAATAACGGCAATAAACAGGGATAGAATCAGCGGCACCAAGATGTCGGAACCCAATTTTATGCCGGCAATGATCACAACCAGTGATGCCAATCCCAATAACAGATTGAGCGGAATATCTCGTTTGCTGGCTTCTTCTTCATCGTTTTCCATGAGGGCCTTCCTGGCATTGTGTTTTCATTATCATGATGACAAGACGTTGCCGTTACAATTTATCGAATACGGACAAAAAAGGTGGGTTTTTACCCACCTTTGCAGCGTCTTGCCCAAGAATACTATATCTGGAAACCGAGCCTGAAACTCTCTACAGGTAACGCTATCAACGCTGACGGCTCCGACTTCATCACGATCGTTCATGACCTTCATACCTATTGTCATGATCAGCTTCCCCTACTCGGCGTTGAGTCTGGCAAAAGGCTCGACAAACTTTCTTGTCGGGCACTCCTCGGTGATAGGCATAGCGGTTAGCGGTCGTTCAAATTAGGTAGTTTGCTACGCCAACGCTATGCTGACTGATATTGGTTAGAGGGGAAAATAGAGTGAAGAACGCAAACGCTGCGGACATCCGTTTCTGGCGGGACGACGACCTACCCTTTCTTGAGGCCCGGGGCGTGCAGGATGGGCGCCGGGTGTGCTACGACAAACATACCCACGCAACGTTTTCTATCGGTGTCATCACTGCTGGACACAGCACCTATCTGAATGGGAGCACACGACAAGCGGTTGCCGAAGGCTCGGTTGTACTGATGAATCCCGAAGAGGTTCATGCCTGCAATCCCATCGAAGACCACCCTTGGTCATATCGCATGTTCTATGTGGACGCCTCCTGGCTCGGTGATCTTCAACATGCCCTGGGGTTCAGCTCCAGCAGAGATTTTCAGCCTTTCTCGGCAGTGGTGACCCGAGATCCGCTACTCTATCGCGGCTTGAATCATCTTTATGCAACGCTTATCGATCCAGACAGTGATACGTTGCACAAGCACAGCACCGCGATCGAGTTTTTCTCGATGCTTCAGCAGCGATCAGATTCCGCATCGATCATTGCCTGGCCCGAGAACCACAAAATCAGCCGCGCCGCCGAATTCATTTCCGAACACTGCCTTAGGGCCCTGACTCTCGAGATGATTGCCGATGCCTCCGAGATGTCCTCGTCACAGCTGATTCGCGCCTTCAAACGTCGCTATGGCATGCCACCCCACGCTTATCTGATCAATCGGCGTGTGCAATACAGCCAGGCACGACTCAAGCGCGGACACGGTATCGCAGAGGTGGCGCTGGACGCGGGCTTTGCAGATCAGGCACATTTTCAGCGCACCTTCAAACGTCTTGTCGCGGCCACCCCTCGACAATACATGGCTGCGCTTTGATTGCCCATAATGATTGACCGTCATCGCCTATAGCCAAAGAAGGTAGAGCGCACTGGAAGCCAACAAGACCGCCATCAGACGATTGAAACGCCGCATCTGACGGGAGTTCTGCAAAAAGCGTCCCAGGAAGGTTCCGGTAAAGGCCCAGCAGCCGATCGAAAGATAGCAAATCACGAAATAAAGAGCGGTGAACTGCCATAGCAGACTGCCGGCGCCATCTGCAGCATAGGCGCCCATGCCCGCAATCGATGCCAGCCACGCCTTTGGATTCAGCCACTGCATCATCGCACCCTTGACCATCGAAGGGCCAAGTGCAGTGCTACGATCGGCACCTAATCGTCCATCGTCCATGGCGAGCTTATAGGCCATGAAGAGTAGAAACGCCACCCCGGCTCCTTGGATGAGCGTCGTGAAATAGGGCCATCGATGAAGCAGTTCGTGCATCCCCAGCCCGATCAACAAGAGTAGCAAGGTAAACCCCAGGGTCGCCCCGGTAACGTGTCGCAAGCTGGGGCGAAAACCATACTGGCGCCGCAGCTCAAGGCGACGATATTCACCGGTCCGGGAGAAATCGAGGCCGCTAGGGCAAAAGCGGCCATGGAAAGAAAAAGACTCGCTGTCATATCGCACCTCGGGTAGATCGAACGCTAGATAAACAAGATAAATAGCGCGATCCACCCGGGGTCGTATTGAACAAAATGCGCATTTGTACAAAAGTGGGTATTACTGCATGCGAATACCGCCATCCAGACGAATCACCTCGCCGTTGAGCATGCTGTTGGTCAGGATCTGCTCTGCTAGCGCCGCGTATTCCGTCGCCTTCCCCAGTCGCTTGGGAAAGGGTACCGCCGAAGAAAGCGCTGCCACTGCATCCTCGGGAATACCGCTCATCATCGGCGTTTCGAATACTCCCGGGGCGATGGTCATTACTCGTATACCCTGGCGCGAAAGCTCGCGAGCCAGCGGCAGGGTCATACCGGCAACGCCGGCCTTGGAGGCGCTGTAGGCCGCTTGCCCTACCTGGCCGTCGAAGGCGGCAATCGAGGCGGTATCGATGATCACGCCACGCTCCCCGTCATCGCCTTCCGAGGAGTTCCTGGCCATTGCGGCGGCGGCCAGACGCAGCACGTTGAAGGTGCCAATCAAATTGATATGAACCGTTTTCGCAAAGGCGTCGAGATCGGCAGGGTTGCCTTCACGATCGAGCAGCTTGGCCACGCTGACCACACCCGCACAGTGCACCACGCCGTGCAGTCCGCCTAGATCCAAAGCATGATCCACGGCGGCCTGCATATCATCAGAACTTGTGATATCGCCTTGGCAGGCTATTGCCGAGTCTCCTAAGCGTGACGCGACAGCCTCGACGGCGTCGCTCAAATCACACAGCACCACCTTGGCGCCTCCTGCTATCAAACGCTCCGCAGTGGCGGCACCCAGCCCGGAGGCGGCCCCTGTGATCAAAAAGTTGTGATCTTGCAATTGCATTACGGTGTCTCCTGATTGTCAGCGGCTTCAGCGCGCAGCTTGAAGCGCTGGATCTTGCCGCTGGGGGTTTTGGGCAGGGTCTCGACGAACTCGATCTCCCGTGGATAGGCATGAGACGACAGGCGATCCTTCACTCGCTGGCGAATCTCGTCTGCCAGGGCGTCACTTGGCTCGAAGCCATCGCGGAGCACCACATAGGACTTGATCACTTCACCACGAATCGAATCCGGCTTGCCCACTGCCGCGGACTCTGCCACGGCGGGATGGGTCATGACGGTGTTTTCCACGTCCGTCGGCCCGACCCGATAGCCAGAGGTGGTGATGATGTCGTCATTGCGGCCGGCAAAGCAGAAGGTACCGTCGGCCTCGCGTACCACCACGTCGCCGGTCAGATAATACCCTTCGGCAAAAGGCTCCTTCTCCTGCCAGGTATAGCCGGGAAAGAAGTGCGCCGGTGAGGCGGCGATATCCACCCCCAGCACGCCGGGCTCACCGACGGGGAGCTCGTTGTATTCCGCGTCCAATACTGCCAGACGATAACCGGGCAAGGGCATGCCCATGCCGCCTACCGGCTTGGGGTGATCCAGAGCATGATGATTGCAGCAGGCCATGCCGGTTTCGGTCTGACCGTAATGATCCATCACCTTGCAGCCCAGCGCACGCTCGACCCAGCTCACCACCTCGGTGTTCAAGGGTTCGCCGGCGGAGCTCGCGACTCGCAATGAAAGTTTGTCTTTCACCTCGTCGAACAGACCCGAAGACTTCATCAACCGATAGGCGGTCGGCGCGGCAGCGAAGTTGGTGATCTCATGCTTGATCATGAAATCAAGCGCCCCCTGGGCATCGAAGGCCGCCTCGCAGAAATGGGTGGTGGCACCCAGCAACAGTGGGCCGGTAATTGCGTAATAAAGCCCATAGGCCCAGCCAGGGTCGGCCATGTTCCAGAAGCGATCCTCCACCCGCAGGTCGATGGCCAATTCCATATAAAGAGCAAAGGCAGATAGCGCCGACAAGGGCACCGCCACCCCCTTGGGCTTGCCCACGGTACCGGAAGTGAACATCTGCAAGAAAGGCGCGCGGGGGTCGAGCCGTGGCGACTCCGTTTCGATAGCCGGGTGCGCGATGGCAGCCTTCCAATCGAGATCCTCATTGTGCTCTTTATCTGCGCCATCAATACACAGCACCGGCGGGCACTGGCTGAGATCATCGAATTTATGTCGGTTGGTTTGGTCCGTAATCACGAGCCGCGCATCCGCGCGAGCCAAGCGAAAATCCACCGCATCAGGGCCGAAAGCGGTGAACAAGGGCTGATAGACGGCGCCGATGCGCCAGGTTGCTAGCACCGCGATCATCAGCTCAGGCGTTCGCGGCAGCATGCAGGCAATACGATCCCCAGCCCCAAGCCCCGCCGACTGCAGCCACCCTGCCAGGCGGGCGCTGGCCTGCTCAAGCTCCGCATAGCTCAAGCGGGTTACCTCACCCTGGGTGTCTTCATGTACCAGAGCGATACGTTCGCCATTGCCTTCGCGCAAATGGCGAGCGCAGCAGGCCTCGAAGGCGTTAAGTTGGCCGTCGCGGTGATCATCCAACCGGGCCACTGTCTCTTCGATGGAAAAATGATCGATATAGGATGCGTAATCCTCAAGTGCCGTTGTCATTGTCTGCCTTCCCATTTTTTCGTTAACGTAAACGTCAACTCATGTTGACTGTGACTTGCCTATACCGGGTGTTTCGATAAACCCTAGTCAGAGTGTTGCAAAGGCACAAGCGAACACCGCCATCGCGTCTTTAGACCAAGGGATAAACGACACCGTAAGCCATTGCGAAAGACTCTCAGGGAGGGTTCACTAAAGACAGTGCTAGCCTCTAGTCAATCCAAGATTGCTCTTCCGCTCATATTTTCAAGGAGAACACCATGACCGCCTCTTCCGATGTCGTGATTCTTTCAGGCGCTCGCACGCCCATGGGGGGCATGCTCGGCAGCCTGTCCAGTCTTACCGCCCCGGAACTTGGAGCCGCCGCCATTCGCGCCGCCATCGAGCGTGCCGGCATTGATGCGGGCAGCATCGACGAAGGTATCATCGGCTGCGTGCTGCCCGGCGGGGTCAAACAAGGACCCGGACGCCAGGCCATGCGCAAGGCCGGTATTCCAGATAGCATCGGCGCCACCACCATCAACAAGCTGTGCGGCTCCGGCATGAAAGCGGCCATGATGGCCCACGATCTGATTCGCGCCGGCAGCGGCAGCATCCTGCTGGCCGGGGGCATGGAGTCGATGTCCAACGCGCCCCATGTGCTGACCAAGGCTCGCAGCGGCTATCGTCTCGGTCACGGCGAACTCAAGGATCACATGTTTCTCGATGGTCTGGAGGATGCGGAAACCGGCAAGCTGATGGGCGCCTTTGCCCAGCAGGTCGCGGACGAGCGCGGCTATTCCCGGGAACGCATGGACGACTTCGCCATCGCATCCCTAGAGCGAGCCATGGCGGCTCACGAAAAAGGCGAGCTGAGTGGCGAAATGGTGCCGGTAACGGTCACCAGCCGTAAAGGCGAGAGCGTTGTCGAACATGACGAACAGCCCTTCCAGGCCAAACTCGACAAGATTCGTGGTCTGCGCCCGGCCTTCGCCAAGGACGGCACCATCACCGCCGCCAACGCAAGCTCCATTTCCGATGGCGCCTCGGCCCTGATCCTGGCAAGCAGTGAGGCCGCCGAGCGCCACAGCGCCAAACCCATCGCCCGTATCCTCGGCCATAGCACCCACTCCCAGCACCCGAGCGAATTCACCATTGCCCCGGTGGGCGCCATCGACAAGCTGCTGAAAAAGCTTGACTGGCAGGCAAGCGATGTCGATCTGTTCGAGATCAACGAAGCCTTCGCCGTGGTCACGCTGATGGCCATGGACGATCACAACATCCCTCATGACAAGGTCAATGTGTTCGGCGGCGCCTGTGCCCAGGGTCATCCGATCGGCTCCACCGGCTCCCGGATCATCGTCACCCTGATCAACGCCCTGCGCCAGCGTGGCGGCAAGCGCGGTATCGCGAGTCTGTGCATCGGTGGCGGCGAAGCGACCGCAGTAGCGGTTGAGCTGATCGACTGATCTTCAGCACCATAACGGCCATATGATCGTCAGGGACGGCTTGTTGCTGGCGAAAGAGGAACCGCTCGATACCAATCGTTTTTTTCCGGTTTCTCTTTTGCTGGCTCGTCGCGCACCGGCTCTATCTGTATTGGTTCTTGCAGCGGCGATTCTTCGATCGCCGGCAAGTGGCGCGCCTGCTCGTACCAGCGTCGCGGCCTGAGCAGATGCAACCGGGTCTGGCCAGCGTCTATTTCGATGCCAAGACCCAGCGCCGCATAGCGGGCATACAGTGCACCATCCAAGGTCTTGTCCCGGCGCACCAGATCCGCAAGTATCTCCAGCTCCTGACCGGCAAGGCGCGCATCCCGCAGCGCCAGCCCTGCATCAAGTAGCTTGAGACGCGCGCGTCCGCGAATGTTCTGAACGTTCAGCAGTCGGCTCAACCACTGCCGCTGGCGTACGTCTTTCAACAAGGTGCGCAGGGGAAAGCCGCTGTCGCGCATGCGCAGTGCCAGCCGAGCGTCCAGATTCAAGGGTTGCGCCCAGACAAGCTGCCCTTCGTCGATTCCAAGCTCCATCCACCAGCCATTTCCTCCTCGCTTGGAGGCAAGCCCCTCTCCTTGTCGCGACAGATTGTCGAGCCTGAGCGTCGAGCCGGAGACATCGAAGCGTCTTTGCCGTAGATCCCCGTCCGCCAGCTGAACATCAAGAGACAAGTTCCCGTGCAGGCGCTGATCACCCATCATAAGCGCTGTCTCCCGGGCCTTCAGGATCAGGCTTCCCTGGGCCTGATAGCCTTGCAGATTCAAATAGGATTCCAAGCTCGCCTGACCGGACAGCAGTTCGATCCCGGCATCTTTTGGTAAATAAGCGTTGTAAAGGCTCAGCGCCGGAATATCGATCTGGGGCAGGCTGATCCGTGTTGTTTGATCCACCAGCGCCGGCGTGGTGCCGTTCAGCACCGCCGCCGGCAGTGTTGCCTCTACCAGCAGATAGCGACCGCTTACATGGCTGGCGCTTTCCTGCTGTCGTCTCAGCTCGAAGGCCGGCAAGGAGACGCGGATATCGACGTTGCGAGAGGCTTTGTCGATGCTGGCGTCCAGACGACCATTGCCGGAGGCTTCGTAATCCAGAAAGCGCAGCTCCATCGGGGCAGCGCTTACCCAAAGACGGCTACCCGGCAACAAGGTCCCCCCTTGCCAGACCAGCTCCGCTTCCAGCAGGCCGTTTCCGTGCATTGCCAGGCTATGGGTCTCCGGCAGGAATCGATTGAGAAAGCTTAGCTCCGCCGCCCGCCCCTGAACGAGCATCCTGCCGGAAGATAACGACGATGCAGTGCTCGATACATCAGCGTTCGAGGATTTATCAAGGGCCAAACGCGCCTCTCGAAGCAGCAGCTCGGTTTCAAGCGGCGTGCTATCCCCCGGATTTCGCGCACTGGCCCGCAGCCGTGTGCCGGAAAGATCCAGCCGGCGCTGATCCAGATCAAATTCCTTCAGTTTCAGGTCAAGCCCAAGCTCGCTGGTTACACGGTTATCCAGCAGGGTCAGATCCACGCGATTGCCGCGCAAATCGAAATGGCCCTCGAGCCGTCCTTCGCGATAACCGAGGCGACCATCGAGTCCGGCCTTGCCTCCGTGCAGGTTAAAAGGCAGATCTTGTGGTAGAAAACGTGCCAGCACCGCCACGTCCGGCAGCCTGGCGCCTTGCCAGATCAGCGCCGCGCTATCCGGCTTCCGAGGCGGTGAGGTCAGGTCGAGCCGGGGCAAATCGACATTCAAACGAAACCGTTCACTGGTCAACAAAGGCGGTTCGTTCCCGGCAGGTTCTTCCAGAGGTTCGCGCATCTGCATGTCGTCCAGCACGAGTGCCATTCTAGTGGCGACGACGCCTTCTTGCGCCTCGTCTTGGACGTCCACCCGGGCGCTTATTCGGCCCTTTCCTTCCAGTCGGTAACGTCGCCCCCTGGCGTTTTCGGGGCTGACGTTTTCGGAGCTATCGCTTGCCGCCAATAGCGCCGCTTCATCAAGCACGACCGCCAGTTGAGGCGATATCAGAGTCAGTTCGCTGCCAGGCTGCAGCACGCCTTTTTCGATGGCAAGCCGCCCTTGCAATCCCCCTTTCCCCTCCAGACGCAACCCCTCGAGCGCGCGCAGATAGGGATTGAACACGTCCCAGGCATCTGCCTGGGCAGCGAGACTCGTATCACCAGAGAGAAATGCTAAGGCTTCCAAACCCGGCGCTTGAGCGGGATGAAATGTTTCCAGGAAAAACTCGCCCTGCAGTCGGATATCCCGGGCCAGAGTTTGATACGTGTCCGGGTTTTCCTGACGCTGGACGAGCGCTTCTTCCAACGCCAGCGTGAGGGAAGTGACGCCCAGGGATTGCTCGTCCAGGACCAACTCATCAAGACGTACCCTGCTGGTTGCGCTTGCCGCCAGGCGGTACTCATTCACTTTCAACGCGCGCAGCCCCTCGGCTTCGAGGGAATGAATATCCAGGCGACGAAAAAGCAACGACCACCAGGAAATATGCAGCCGCGCCTGATCCACCTCGAGGGCGATAACCAGGTTCTCGTCGGCACGCTGAATTATCAGATCCTGCACGTTGAGACGATCGAAGGAGGGCGTGTTCGCACTGCTCCAGCTGACCGTTACACCGGGCAGCTGGGACAAGCGCTGCTGCAGCCAGCCGCTGTTGAATAGCCACTGCAGGCCAGCTAGATAGCCAATGATCAGAAGCGATATCACGCCAATAACACCGACCAGCCAGCGCAGCCAGCGACGCTTGAAAAAACTTGGCGGGATGGTGCGGTTTTGCATGAGGGCTTCCAGGCCAACGTATTCGCTAATGTAGCGCGGAAGCCCTGTCTATTTCTTCTATACCGATACTTTCTAACGTACTTCTTAACCACACTCCTCTATCGCCCTTCGCTATCGTCTTTTCCCATCGATGAACCTTAACCATAGCGCCCGGTGATGTAGTCTTCCGCTTTCTTGGTATGAGGGTTGGAGAACATCATGCGGGTGTCGTTGTATTCGATCAGCTCACCCAGGTGGAAAAACGCTGTGTAGTCCGCGACCCGGGCTGCCTGCTGCATGTTGTGGGTCACCGTGACGATGGTGAACTGCTGTTTGAGCTTGTCCATCAGGTCTTCGATGGTGGCGGTTGAAATCGGGTCCAGGGCCGAGGTCGGCTCGTCCATCAGGATCACATCCGGTTTCACCGCGATGGCCCGGGCGATACACAGGCGCTGTTGCTGTCCACCGGAGAGCGAGGTACCAGGCTCGGCCAACTTGTCTTTGACCTCGTTCCACAGCCCAGCGTCGCGAAGCGCCTGCTCCACTAGCTCATCCTGTTCCGCCTTGCGACTCACCAGATCGTGCATACGCGGCGCATAGGCGATGTTCTCGTAAATCGACTTGGGAAACGGATTGGGCTTCTGGAACACCATGCCCACCCGACGACGCAGGGCGATTTCATCCATCCTAGGATCGTTGACATCCCGACCGTCCATCTCGACGAGCCCTTTGATGCGAACGCTGCGAATCAGATCGTTCATGCGATTGAGACAGCGCAGAAAGGTCGATTTACCGCACCCGGAGGGGCCGATCAGCGCGGTGACGTTGTGCTGATAGACGTCGATGTTGACATTCTTAAGCGCCTGATTGGCGCCATACCAGAGATTAAGATCGCGCACGCGAATACTTAGCTCGTGACCCGCCTCCTCGTTGGTATCAACGGGTTTTCCCTGGGCCGCTGGCGGTGCCGGCTTGAGCGCCGGCTCTATGAAGGGTCGCCAGGATTCGGTTCCGCGAGTGGCAATCTGTTCGTTGAGCATGACAATTTCCTGTTCAAGTCACGAGTATTGAGGGTGTTTACCAGCGTCGTTCAAATTTTTTGCGCATCCACACCGCCGTGGCATTGAGCGAGATAAGCACCGCCAGCAGCACCAGAATGCCCCCGGCGGTCTTCTCGGTGAAAGCGCGATCCGGCTCTCCGGCCCAGGTAAATATCTGCGCCGGCATCACCGTGGCAGCATCAGAAAAAGAAGCCGAAACATCGGGAATGAAGGCCACCATGCCGATGATGATCAGCGGTGCGGTTTCGCCCATGGCCTGGGCCAGACCGATGATCGAGCCGGTGAGAATGCCTGGAAAGGACAATGGCAGGACATGATCCCGCACCACCTGCCAGCGGGAGCAGCCCACGCCGAAGGCCGCCTGACGAATGGTGTCCGGCACACTACGCAGCGCAGTTCGCGTGGCAATGATGATCACCGGGAGCGTCATCAAGGCCAGGGTTAGTCCGCCCACCAACGGCGTCGAGCGTGGCACGCCAAAGAAGTTGATGTAGATGGCCAGTCCCAGCAGGCCGAACAAAATCGACGGCACTGCCGCTAGGTTGTTGATGTTGATCTCGATGACCTGGGTCAACCAGTTGTCCGGGGCGAACTCCTCGAGATAGAGTGCCGTCATCACGCCAATGGGAAAACATACCAGCATGGTCACGATCATCGTCATGATGGTCCCGATAGCTGCGGAGGCAATGCCCGCAAGCTCCGGCATCTTGGAGTCACCGGCAGTGAAAAAGCGGGTATTGAACTTGAGTGCCACCTGCCCTTTCGCCAGCAAATCGTCGACGACGGCCCTCTGATCGTCCTTGAGTCGCGTATGGTGGCCCTTGAGATACTGATCCACCGCGCTATCCGCCAACACCCACTCCAGGCGGGTAGTGCCCATCAAATCCGGGTTGTCCCGCATACTCATGGGTAAGGTGCGCAGGAAACCGCGGCTCACCAGACGGCGTACATCCTCGTTCACCGCCGCCGGTGGCATCTGCTGGCTCTGCTCGCTGTAGGTGACCTCGACTTGGATCTGTGCTTGTTGAAAGGCCGGCAAGCCTTTCACCAGCATGTCGCTGATGAACACCACCAGAAAGGTCGCCGCCAACGCCAGCGCCCCCATGGAAAGCCATTTCAGTCGAGCCGTCCTGCGATGGCGATGCTTGAGCTGAGCGGTGATCTCATCGAAGGATTGGCTCATGGGATCATCCTCGTCGTCATCATAGGTCGTTAGAGCGATATTTTTCGCGGAAGCGACGAATCATGATCACCGAGACCATGTTCAGCGCTAGAGTCACAACGAAGAGCACCAGTCCCAAGGCAAACGCAGAGAGGGTCTCGGCACTCTCGAACTCCTGATCTCCGGTCAGGGCGGCCACGATACGCACCGTCACCGTGGTCATGTCCTCAAGTGGATTGGCAGTCAGGTTGGGTCGCATACCCGCGGCCATGACCACGATCATGGTTTCTCCCAGGGCCCGGGAAACCGCCAGCAGGGACGCGGAGATAATGCCAGGAATGGCCACCGGCAAGACCACGCTGATGATGGTCTCCGCCTTGGTCATGCCGAGTGCCAGGGAACCCTCCCGCATGCTATCCGGTACCGCGTTGATGACGTCATCAGAAAGCGACGAGATGAACGGAATGATCATGATGCCCATGACGATGCCCGGAGCCAGGGCATTGTTGAAGGAGGCATCCAGTCCGAAGAAGCCTGCGGCGTCGACGATGATCGGCGCCACGGTAATAGCGGCAAAAAAGCCGTAGACCACCGTGGGAATTCCCGCGAGCACTTCCAGCACCGGCTTGGCCAGGGTACGCACTTGGGCCGGCGCGAATTCCGCCATGTAGATAGCGGCCATGAGGCCGATGGGAATTGCCACCAGCATGGCAATCAAGGTAATGATGAAGGTACCGGCAAACAGCGGCACCGAGCCGAACTGGGCCGCACTGGCGCCCTCATCGGCACGTCCGGCGGCGGCCAGGAAGCTATTGCCTGGGGCCCAGGTGGTGCCGGTGATGAACTCCCAGAAACTCTGCATCTGAAAGAAGCGCAGTGCCTCGAACACGATCGAGATCAGAATGCCCAGGGTTGTCACGATAGAGACCATTGCCGCCGCTGCCAGAATGCCGCGGATCACCCTCTCGATGGCCTGACGCGCATGAAAATCCGGACGCACCTGGGAAAGGCCGATCAGCAAGCCGACGACGGCTACTGCCAGACTGGCCCCCAGCAGATAGAGCGTGGGAATGTCCGCCCCAAGCAACAGCAGGACGAAGGCGCTCAACGCCGCCACCAACAGCGCAGGGCCGGCGGTAGTCACGACCGAAAACCAGGCATACTGGTCCGGCTGTGCAACCATGGCCGCGCCATGGGTACGCAGCTGGGAGGCCCGAGCCCGGGCCAGGAAAAAGGCGGCCACTCCTAAAGCAATGAGTGCGGCGCAGAACAACAGGTAAACTTGATTGATCGGCATCATGGCTCTCTCGAACGACGCTTACTTCAATGCTGAAAGCTCGAGTCTTTCCTTGGCTTCTACCGCCTCGCGTTCGGCCTGGCGTTCATCGTCCGGTAGCGGAATCAATCCGAGCCCTTGCAGGTACCCCATGGGAGCAATCATCTGATCGCTCATGAACAGATTGGCGTATTCGTACATCGCCGGCACTTCATCGGCGTGCTGATTCTTTACGTAGAAGAACATGGAGCGGGATACTGGATACTCACCGGAGCTGATCGCTTCCGGTTCAGGGGCTACGCCACCGATGGAGGCTCCATTCAGGCTATCGGTATTCTCTTCGAGGAAGGAATAGCCAAAGATGCCGAAGGCATCGGTATTTTCTGAAAGACGCCGCACGATCAAGTTATCGTTTTCACCGGCGTCGATATAGGCGCCGTCGGATCGGATGTCGGTATAGGCTTCGCCGCCATAGGCTGGCATGTTTTCCGAGGCGGCTTCCATAACCAGCTCCTCGAAGGCGTCTCGGGTACCGGAGGTAGTGGGCGGGCCGTAGACAGCGATCTCACGATCCGGCAAGGAAGCGTCGATATCGCTCCATTTCTTGTAGGGATTGTCGATCAGTCCGCCGCTCTTGTCGTCCTCTTCGGGCACCTTGGCGGCCAGGGCCATGAACAGCTGCTCAAGGGTAATGTCCAGTGCATCGTTGCTGCTCGACTGGGCGAAGGCGATGCCGTCATAACCAATCTTGGCCTCGGTGATGTCGGTCACGCCGTTCTCCTGGCAGCGTTCGAACTCTGAGGTTTTCATGCGCCGGGAGGCATTGGCGATATCCGGTGCCCCCTCACCGACACCGTTGCAGAACAGCCTTAGGCCCCCGCCAGAGCCTGTGGACTCGATCACCGGAGTCGGGTAATCGGTGGTGGCACCAAACTCTTCGGCAACATAGCTGGCAAAGGGATAGACGGTGCTGGAGCCGACGATACGCACCTGATCCCGCGCTTGGGCAATGCCTGCGACGCTGAACACGGCGGTAGCGATAGCGGTTGTCCTGAGGATGCGATTCATGCGCTGACTCCTGTCGATGAGCGTGATCAACCTTGGCGAGACACAGGATGCCTTGCGAAAATGACAGACTCATGACAGAAGCAGAAAACGCTATAGGTCCCGCTCAAAAGACGACTTAGGCATGCAGAGCTCTACCGCACAGCACCCTTACCCCCAGATTGCCCAGCACCGTCGCCCCAAGCATCACCAGCACCACCGGCCAGGCGCTGTAGACCTCGAAGATTCCCACCAGCACGCCTGCAAGCGCACCGCAGGAAAACTGGATGCTGCCGAGCAGCGCCGTGGCGGTGGCGCTCATGTTGGGAAAATGATCGAGCATCGAGGACATGGCGTTGGGGCTGATCAACCCCTGCATGCCGACGAAGAGGATCATCAGCGGGGCCACCACATAGAGGCTTCCTAGCCCCAGCAGCAGAACCGCTACCAGCAGCAGTCCACTGGCAAGCTGTATGCCAAGCCCGAGCAGCAGATTACGTTGAGGACTGCGATACCTGAGCAAGCGAATGTTGAGCCGGTTCGAGCCCGCCATGATGATGACGTTGGCACCGAAGACGAAGGGATAAATAGCCGGGGAAAGCCCGAAATACTCCATGTACAGGAAAGGCGAGCCGGTGATGAAGGCGAACATGCCGGCGAAGGACATGGCCACGGCGCTGATGTAGCCCATCGCTTCTCGATGACGCAACACCGCAAGATAGTTGCTCAGCACTTGGCGAAATCCCGGTGCATTAGGATCGCGGCCTCTCGTTTCCGGCAGATAGCGCCCCAACAGCCACAGAACGAAAGCCGCATAGACCGCAAGAAAGACGAATATCAGCCACCAGTCCGCCAGATAGAGCAGCAGGCTACCCAGCGCCGGCGCAATCAAAGGCGCCAACAGCATGATCATGACCATGGTGGACAATACCTTTGCCGCCTCGCGTCCGCTGAAACAGTCCCGCACGATAGCCGCGGAATTGACCACGGATGCGCCGCCGCCCAGTGCTTGTAGGAACCGCAGAAGCCACAGCATTTCAAGCGATTCGACCTGGGTGAGCGCCAGACTGGATAGCAGGAAGACACTGATGCCGACAAACAGTATCGGCCTTCGCCCCAAACGATCGGACAGAGGACCGAACACTAGCTGACCGAGTGCGAACCCCACTAGAAAAACGCTGATCGAGAGCTGGGTGTGATGAACGCTTGCATTCACTGCTTCGGCCAGGGCCGGAATCGCCGGCAGATAGGCATCGATGGCAAAAGGGGCCAAGGCGGTATTGGCTGCCACTAGCAGCGCAATACGCCGAGGATTCACTTTCGTCATGGGTCTCCTGTGCTGCAGACAGCAGCATGGCAAAGGATAAATGAAAGGACCGCCGATAATAACAGAACAGCGGAAGCGATGGCCTATCGCTTCCGCTGTCTGAAATCCGTGAATGTTATATTGCACGGGGCTGCTGTGTCGTTGGGTCTTGCAGGCGAGGTCTCGTCAGTGTGGCGCGCCATGAGTCGACTTGATCTCTTCGGCCTCGAGTAGCTCCACTAGGGGTTGAAACTCCTTTCGATTGTGCTCGCTCATGCGCATGAGAATGCGATGGGATTCGAGAACTCGCTGCTGCAGCTCCTCCTTGTCTGCCTCGACTCGGGGTAGATCCTTCAGCTTTTCGGGTTCGCCAATGGGCGAAGATGTCAAAATGAAATAGCGTGCAAATCCCATAACATCGAGCAGGCGACGTATGTCGGGATGATCCGCGACGATCGTCGGGGGGTACTCGATGCGTCCTTGAACCGCTATAGCGACTTTTGCAAGAAAGCCCAGCGCCGTGGAGTCCACGTTGGATGCCTCGCGCAGATCGATGATCACGCTCTTGAGCCCTGGAGTGGCCGCCAGGCGCTGAGCCTGGTTGTCCAGGGTGGCGCAAAGGGTCAAACGAACGTCGCCGCATAGCTTTAGAACAAACACACCATCATCGAAAGCCGCTTTCAGCCGCCCTTCATGGGTTATCATGATCGAATCCGCTTAGCCTCATAATGGTTAGATCATCCGGAAGAGACTGATGTTCCGAAGTGCCGCTATCGGTCTCGGCGGCCTTTACGCCCAGCGTTACTCGCAGTGCCGTGACGTCAGAACAATGAATTATTCGCGAGTGCAATTCCTCGAGACGCTGCTCGATGCTATTGCCAGATAAGCATTCCAATACCCCATCCGAGCATAGCCACAGGCAAAAATTTTCAGGTAGCTCACACCCATAGGAAGGATAAACGGTACCTGGAAACAGGCCCACCGGCATACCCTCGCCTTCCAGCGTCACCAGCGCCTTCTTGCTGATCAACATGGGCATGGGCAGTTGTGCACCCAAAGAATAGTGAAGATAGCGCAGTTCACGATCGATGACGCCGACAAAGACGGTCGCATGTTTACCGATGCCGGTGTCCAGCAACTCATCGTTGAGCTTTTTGAGCCATAGCGAGGGCAAGGATGACGGCGCCTGGCTGCCCCGCTCCTGCAACCATCGGTTGCAAAGATACTTGAGCAGTACCGTCACGAAAGCTGACGAGGCGCCATGTCCTGACACATCGGCAAAATAGAATACGCTGTAGCGCTCGTCGATGCGCTGAAAATCCAGAAAATCGCCGGAAAGGTAAAGCGACGGCGTCAAAGAGTATGTACATTGCACGCCATTGATCGTTTGCGGCATCGCTGGCAGCAGCTTGCGCTGTATCTGTCCTCCGGACTGCTGATCAAGCCTTAGCATGGCCAGATGCGTCTGAAGAACCTCGTTTTGCTCGACCAGCTCCGCGTGATCCTGCACTTGCCTGGTGTCCGCTGCATGACGAGCCAATGCGTTGACGATCAGACGCTCCAGCAACACAGCATGATGTAGCGGATCAAGCAGATACTCCCGCACTCCTGCAGCAAACGCCTCATCAAGCTCGGTACCCGCCTGAGCATCCGCGATCGCAATGACAGACCACCATTCGATCAGTGTCGGCCATTGCCCGCTCTCTACCGCTCGCACGTGAGCGACGACCAGCGCCGTTTCGGCAGGCAGTTCCTGGTCACTCTCCGGCACGATGACATCGAAACCCTGGGCGTCGATCATACGTGCCAGGGCATCACGTTCGATGCCAGGCAGATCCAGAATGGCGATGGAAACGCTCGAGCGAGCCATGATGGCCTCTATCCTAGTCGGCGAAATCGCTGTCGTCGAAGTCGCTGTCATCGAAGTCAAAGTCGTCGCTTGCAAACGGGTCGGCTCCCGACTTGCCATCGTTCACCTCGAAGCGACGCCGCTGCAGATAGGCGTCCCGCAGGAATATATAGCGGTCACCGCGAATCAGCTTCTCCTGCTCCAGCAGGCTGGCGCGCAGGTCCACCGCCTGGAGAAAGCGCAGTCCATAGCGGGTCGGATCGTTGTCGATATAAGTAACCGGGTAGCTGTACCAGTCTACCGGCAGGGCTGTCGTATCTCGGACGGTGCTCGAACCGAGTATGGGCAGCACCACATAGGGGCCTTCCGCTACGCCCCATGTCCCAAGGGTCTGGCCGAAATCCTCCGTGCGTGCCATCCACTCCATGCGACTGGCCGGGTCCAGCACCCCGCCCAGACCCAGGGTCGTGTTAACCAGAAAACGCCCCGAGGCGACACCGGCATTGCCCCATTTCCACTGCAGCACACTGTTGAGCACGGTACGAAGCTCCCCCAGGTTGGAGAAGAAGTTGCCGACGCCGGTTTGAATAGGTTGGGGAGTGATCTTGTCGTAGCCCTGAGCAACGGGCTTCAACGCATAGCGGTCGATGGTGTCGTTGAAGACGAACACCTTTCTGTTGAACCCTTCCCAAGGGTCGACGGGTTTTTCCTGTTGCGCGCCTTGGCTGGCGCAACCGGTAAGCAATGCCCCCATCACTAGACCCGTCAATAATTTACTATGGTTTTTCATTTCTTTGCCTTACGTAGGAGGACACTGCCGGCACTGTAGCCGGCACCGAAGGAGCACACGATACCCAAGGCGCCATCCGCCAGATCATCGTGATGTAAATGCAGCGCAATGATCGATCCTGCCGAGCTGGTGTTGGCATAGCGATCGAGAATGATAGGCGCTTGCCCCGGCGTTGGATCTGTGCCCAATACTCGCCGTGCAATCAAGTCGTTCATATGACGATTGGCCTGGTGTAGCCATAGCCGCGCCAGCTGATCACCGCTTATCTGCAAAGAGGCCAGCTGCTCTGTGATGAGTTTTGCCACCATGGGGCACACCTCCTTGAACACCCGACGCCCTTCCTGCACGAACAGCTTGTCTTCAGCAAGAGGATCGCTGTCCGTCACTCGATTGAGAAAGCCGGCATTGTTGCGAATGGCATTCGAATACCGGGTGACCAAACGGGTTCCAAGAATTTCGAAACGCGACGTCGCGATTGCCACGTCGTCGGCTTCGATGACGATGGCGGTACAGGCATCGCCGAAGATGAAATGGCTATCCCGGTCGCGAAAATTAAGATGCGCGGAGCAGATTTCCGGGTTGACCACCAGCGCTCGCCGTACGCTGCCATTGCCGATGGCATTGGCGGCAGTTTCGATGGCGAAGGTGGCGGAACTGCAGGCAACGTTCATGTCGAAGGCATAGCCCCCGGCGCCCAGGGCTGCTTGCAGCTCTACTGCTACCGCGGGATAGGAGCGCTCCAAATTGGAGCAGGCAACGATCACCAGATCGATGTCACCGGCTTCTACCTGGGCCCGGTCAAGGGCCTCCCGAGCCGCCAAAAGCCCCATTTCACACTGAATCGAGTAGTCGTCGTTGCGCCGCTGAGACAAACGAGGTCGCATGCGCTCAGGATCGAGGATGCCTTTGGCGTCCAGCACGTAACGGCTGTGAATCCCTGAGGCCTTGACGATGAACTCCGTACTGGAATGAACAAGCGGCTCTCGCTCGCCCCGCTCGATGGCATCCGCGTGGCGCGCATTCTCTTTATCGACCCAGGCATTGAAGGAGGCAACCAGCGCATCGTTATCGATGGCATGCTCCGGGGTGTAAAGGCCCGTACCGGTAATCACCGCTTGTGTCATTGGCTCTCTCCTGGCGGCGTCTAGCCTGTAGCCGTCGCGTCTATCCTCAAGATTTCTTTATCATCCCCGACCGGCAATCTCGGCCCAGCGACGTTCGAGACGCTTGGCCGAAACCGGTTCACGAGTACCCAACTGCTGGGCGAATAGCGATACCCGAAGCTCTTCGAGCCACCAGCCAAACTCATCGAGCGCAAACATCTGATCACCATCTTGCTGCTGCGCCTTGCGACGATTGGCCAGACGTGACTCGAAATCCTGCACCTGCTGCATCATCATTTGATCGCGCATACGCTCTCGGGGCGCTTTCTCGAGACGAATCTGAGCCGCCTGCATATAACGCGGATACTCATTGAGCCAATCGCCGGCGTCACTGATGAAGCCGGGATACACCAACCGCTGCATCTGCGCTTTGATATCCCCATACACCAATGCCAGCGCCATGCTGAGATTGCCTTTCAGCGCCTGGGTCACTGCCAGATGCCCTTCCAATGCTTTTTGCAGCGTAGCGATCAGCGACTCCCCGTAGGCACTAGCTTATTGCGGCACTCCTCTATGCGAGCGTCCAAGGCTTCCTGGGAGCGCGGCAGCGGATCGAAGGCGATCTCGTGCAGAAACACCGCCTCCACCAGGTCCTCGATCAACTGCGCCTTGCTACCTACCTTGGCAAACAATAACGCGCACCGATCCAATCCTCTGAGCCGGGTAAGCGCCTTGACCTGGTCCGGCAGGCGCTGCATGGCCAAGCGTTTAATGCCCTGTCTATGCGCTTGCCGGGCGCGATTTGGATGGTCGAACAGCGCGATGACCAGGGCTTTGTCGCCGTTCTTGTCAGAGCTTTTGTTACTGCTCTTGTCACTGCTTTTGTCAAGGCCAGCTCGCGACTTGGTTTCCACCAGCGCGGGGTACGCCGCCACCTGGATGCCCGCCTGAACCGTTGAGTAGGACTCCGCCAGGGGCGTTGCCGGCAATCCATCGACCTCTTCAGTCGCATCGGCGGTTTCACTCAATGCTTGAGCGCCGGCTTTGGCTGCCTCGGAGAAGCGACGTTCGAGAGCCGATAGATCGCGGCCCTGTCCAAGGACGTTACCTTCGTGATCCACCACCTTGAGATTCATGCTCAGATGAGGGGGCAGCTGCTCCCTGCGCCAATCCTCCGGTGCCAGCCTCAGCCCGGTCTTGACCCGCAGGAACTCGCCCAACGCCTCGGTCAACGGCACGTTAGCCGGAGCCACAGTCGCCAGTGCCGCATCGACCCAATCGGGAATGGGCACGACCTGACGGCGCACCGATTTTGGCAACGACTTGAGCAGCGCAATGCATTTTTCCCGCAGCAGCCCCGGCACCAGCCAATCGAGCCGATGGCGCGGCAGTTGCGATAGCATCGTAGCCGGTACGGTCATGGTCACCCCATCATCCTCGGCATCCGGCGCAAAATGGTAGCTCAACGGATAGCTCACACCGTTCAATACCAGCGTATCCGGGTACTGAACGGCGCTGATGTCGTCGACACTGCGTGCAAGCAGCGTCGCCTTGTCGAGCTTCAACAGACTCGGATCGTCGGCCTCGGCCTTACGCCGCCAGTGCTCGAATCCCTTGCCGTTGACAATACCCTCGGGCAGAAGTTGGTCGTAGAAATCGAACAGTGTTTCTTCATCAACCAGAATATCGCGCTTTCGCGCCCGATCTTCAAGGTTTTCCACCTCATCGATCAGTGCCCGGTTGAAAGAAAAGAACTCGGCCTTGGTCCTATACTCGCCTTCGACCAGCGCGCGACGAATGAAGATCTCCCGCGCCTCTTGCGGCGCAATCGGGCCGTAGTGCACCTTGCGCCGGGAAACGATCGGCAGCCCGAACAGGGTCACCTGCTCGAAGGCCACCACCTGGGCGCGTTTCATTTCCCAGTGGGGTTCGCTGTAGCTGCGCTTGGTCAACTGATCTGCCAGCGGCTCGATCCACTCCGGTTGGATGCGCGCCGCTTGGCGTGCAAAGAGACGCGAGGTTTCGACGAGCTCCCCGGCCATGATCCATTTCGGCGTCTTCTTGGCCAGTCCCGATCCCGGATGAATCATGAAGCGGCGATTGCGCGCCCCCAGATATTCCCGGTTTTCGATGAACTGGCCGATGTTCGACAAGAGTCCGGTCAGTAACGCTTGATGCAGTCGGATATGCTGCTGCTTGAGCGCGGTGCGATCCGCTTCATCCGCCTTGTCGGGATCGACAGCCACGGGCCGAGGCGCCGCAGGTAGATGAATGTCCATGTCCCGCAGCAGCTGGCGCAGCTGGCGATAGGTATCGTGCCATTCCCGCACCCGCATGTAATTGATGTAGTGCTCACGACACCAGCGCCGCAGCTGGTTGCCAGAAAGATCCTCACGTGCGCGCTCGAACCCTGCCCATAGATTGAGCCAGGCGACGAAATCCGAGTCCGGATCTTCCCAGCGCTTATGGGCCTGATCCGCGGCCTGACGCTTCTCCGCCGGGCGCTCCCGAGGGTCCTGTACCGATAGCGCGCTGACCACCACCAGCACCTCCCGCAGACACTCCCCTGCGGCACCGGCCAATACCATCCGTGCCAGACGCGGATCGATGGGTAGACGTGCCAATTGACGCCCGGTCTTCGTCAAACGGTTGCCCTCATCTACCGCCCCCAGCTCGAACAGCAGGCGAAAACCGTCCTTGATAAAGCGGGAATCCGGCGCATCGACAAAGGGGAACGCGGCAATGTCTCCCAGCTTCAGGGAAAGCATCGACAAAATGACCGAGGCCAGATTGGTGCGCTGAATCTCCGGTTCGGTGAATTCGGGCCGGGCGAGGAAATCTTCCTCGCTATATAGACGAATGCACAGTCCTTCGGCAATACGCCCGCAGCGGCCCTTGCGCTGATCCGCACTGGCCTGGCTCACCGGCTCGATAGGCAAGCGCTGCACCTTGGCCCGGTAGCTGTAGCGGCTGATGCGCACCAGTCCGGGATCGATCACATAGCGAATTCCTGGCACCGTGAGGGAGGTTTCCGCCACGTTGGTCGACAGCACGATGCGTCGCCCGGTATGGGATTGAAACACCCGGTTCTGCTCCGCGTTCGACAATCGCGCGTAAAGCGGCAACACTTCCGTATGCCTGAGATCCGCGCGACGCAGCGTGTCTGCGGTCTCCCGAATCTCCCGCTCACCGGGCAGGAAGACCAGCACATCCCGCGGGCCATTAAGCCAGCGCTTTTCTCGCTCGACGGCCTCGATCTCCTCCATGGCATGCAGAATTCCCTCCTGCAGAGTGCGGTCCTCTTCATCGTCCGCGTCACGCACCAGGGGCCGATAGTGGACGTCTACCGGATAGGTGCGGCCGGATACCTGAACGACCGGTGCTGGTGCTGGATCGCCCCCAGGCTGAGGAGTGGCAAAATGCGCAGCGAAGCGCTCCACATCGATGGTGGCCGAGGTGATGATGATCTTGAGATCCGGGCGTCTGGTCATCAGACGCTTGAGATAGCCCAGCAGAAAATCGATATTGAGACTGCGCTCATGGGCCTCATCGATGATGATCGCCTCATAGCGGCTGAGATCCGGGTCCTGCTGAGTTTCCGCCAGCAGGATGCCATCGGTCATCAGCTTGATCAGAGTGCGCTCGTTGGTCTGATCCGTGAAGCGGATCTGATAACCCACCTGCTCCCCAAGGGAAACTTCCAGCTCTTCCGCCAACCGGGTGGACACGGAGCGTGCCGCCAGACGCCGTGGCTGGGTATGCCCGATCAAACCACGCCGACCCAGGCCAAGCTCCAGACACATCTTAGGTAGCTGGGTGGTCTTGCCGGAACCGGTTTCCCCGGCCACCACGACGACCTGATGAGACTCGAGTGCCTTAAGCAATTCATCTCGATGCTCGACGACAGGCAGCGCCGGCGGATAGTTCAAGCTGACGGTCTGGCTGCGCCGCAGGGAGAGTTTTTCCTGGGAGGCCTGCAGTCGTTTACTGATCTCCGCGAGCCCTCGATCCACGGGCTTGCCTTGCCGAGTACGGCGCTCGAGCCCGTCCAAGCGGCCTTTGAATTTCAAGGCATCCTGTAACAGGCAGTCGTCGAGTTGCGCTTTTAAGGCAATCAGTTCGGCGTGTTGGGTAGCAGTGGAAGACGATGAGAGCGTGCTGCTCAAGGACAACCTCATTGAAGATGATATGAGACAGTTTGCCCCGGCGATGCCGGGGCAAAAGACACATTATATCGCTTGGATGGCGGGGTAGCCTAATCGATCCTGTTCATCGTGGCGATAGGGTTGTTTCTCCCTTGTCGTCACGCAGTTCTCGCCGCAGTACCTTGCCTACATTGGTCTTAGGTAGCTCATCGCGAAACTCGATCAGCTTGGGCACCTTGTAGGCGGCAAGCTCCTTGCGGCACCAGGCACGTAGCGTCTCCGCGTCCAGATTCTGGCTGCGTGCCACCACAAAGAGCTTGATGGTTTCGCCATTGGTCTCATCCGGCACGCCGACCGCGGCGGCTTCGATCACCTCGGGATGGGCCACCACCACGTCCTCGACCTCATTGGGATAGACGTTGAAACCGGAGACGATGATCATGTCCTTCTTGCGATCGACGATGCGAATATAGCCATCATCCTGGAGTACCGCGATATCGCCGGTCCGCAACCATCCTTCATCGTCGAGCACCTTGCAGTCTCTGCCGGGCGCTGCCAGTAGCCTTTCATCACCTGAGGGCCTTTCACGCACAGCTCCCCCATCTCGCCAAAGGGCAGGCTCTTATCATCCCCATCAATGACCTTGACCGAGGTTCCGGATACCGGCTTGCCGATGGTGCCGAGTTGAATCGCTTCCGGCGGGTTGAAGGAAACGATGGGCGAGGTTTCCGTCAGTCCATACCCTTCGGTCACCGCACAGCCAGTCACCTCTTCCCAGCGCTTGGCCGCAGCCTTGGTCAGCGCCATGCCACCGGAGATGGTCAGTTTCAAGGAAGAGAAGTCCAGGGCGCGAAACTCATCCCGGTTGCACAGAGCGTTGAACAGGGTATTGAGGCCGACGAAGCCGGTGTACCTGGTGGATTTCAACGTCTTGATGAAGCCATTGATATCCCGTGGATTGGTGATCAGTACGGTGTGGTTACCCGTGTCCATCATCAGCAGACAATTCACGGTAAAGGTATAGATGTGATAGACCGGCAACGGCGCCACGATGGTTTCGCTGCCTTCCTCGAATATGCCCGACATCAACACCCTCGCCTGCAGCATATTGGCGATCAGGTTGGTATGGGTGAGCATCGCCCCCTTGGCAAGACCGGTAGTGCCGCCGGTGTATTGCAGCGCTGCGGTATCCTCAAGGTTACGCGAAATATCGCTATGTTCGAGCCCATGGCCTTTCTCTAAGGCCTGGCGAAAGCCGATGTGTCCGGGCAGCGAGTAACGCGGCACCATCTTCTTGACATGCTTGACTACGGCGTTGATCAGCTGACGCTTGGGGAAGCCATGCAGGTCACCAATCTCGGTGACGACTATGTGCTTGATCTCGGTACGTTCGATAATGCGCTCCAGCTTGTCCGCGACGTTGGCAAGAATGACGATTGCTTTGGCCCCGGAGTCGCTGAACTGGTGCTGCATTTCCCGCTCCGTGTAGAGCGGGTTGGTATTGACCACCACCAGACCGGCACGCAGCGCGCCGAAGACCGCTACTGGAAACTGCAGGACATTGGGCAACTGAATGGCAATCCGGTCGCCAGGTTCGAGATCGGTTTCATGCTGTAGCCAGGCGGCGAAGTCCGCCGAAAGAAGCTCCAGCTCCCGATAGGTCAACAACTTTCCCATGCAGCTGAAAGCGGGCTTGTCGGAAAAACGCTTGATCGAGGCATGAAAGATATCCATCACCGATGTGTAAGCGTCCATTCCCTTCAGAGATGGACCCGACAGGATGGTTTCAGTGGTGGGCTGGCTCATGGTCAACTCTCCGCGGTTCTGTCGCTCGTCAGCGATTTCTTGTTGTTGCCCCGGCCAGCCGGCGTTTGAAAAGCGCATTTGGCAGAAGCGTTAGCGTTTGACATAAGCCTACCAGCGTCGACTACGTTAAAACACCCGCTTGAAACTATGGTTTACAACTTATCTGCTCTATAGATCCGCAGTAGAATAACGGGCCAATACCTCTCCCTGATGCCATACCAGCAACTCCCCGGGCGCCATTCGCATCCACGCCTCGTTGTCGGTCAACGCTTCCGTTGCAATCACCGATACGATGTCATTGCAGGTCGTGTGTTCGACGAAATCGACGACAAGATCCGCGTCACGCAGCTGGGCCTTACCGAAAGGCGCTCGCCGGGTGATATGGACGAGCTTCGTGGAACAGAAACAGTAAAGATGCCGACCGTCGGAAAGGAGCAGATTAAATACGCCTAGAGCTCTCAATCGTTCACACAGCCGATGAAGCGCTGCCCACAGGGGTTGCGGATCTTCCGGTGGCTCCGGGAACTGCTGGCGCAGCTCGCCCAACAGCCAGCAAAACGCATGTTCGCTGTCAGTACTGCCTACCGGGCGGTAGAACGATAATTCAAGCGCCTGCCATCCTTCGAGCTGACCGTTGTGGGCATAGCACCACTGGCGTCCCCACATTTCCCGGGTATAGGGGTGGGTGTTGGCCAGCCCGACAGCGCCGACGTTGGCTTGGCGGATATGACTGATCACGATGTTCGACTTGATCGGGTAATCGCAGATCAAGCGAGCAATGGGCGATGCGGAGGAAGGATGGGGGTCCCTGAACTCGCGATAGCCTCCCTGCTCATAAAAGGCAATTCCCCAGCCGTCGCCATGGGGTCCAGTGTCCCCGCCACGACGCAAGAAACCGCTGAAACTGAAACAAATGTCAGTGGGTACGTTGGCACTCATGCCAAGCAATTCACACATGCGGCTCCTCTCTTTGCTGACGCCGCCGATGAATGGCGTGGCGGCGCCATAATGCAATGATACACAGCAAAATGATGCCAGCGACAATCGCCAGCCATCCTGCAGGATCGTCATAATGGTCTCGCAACAGGCGCGGCACCGTGTTGGCGATACGGCTAAGCTTCGCGTTGAGCTTTTCCGCCAAGGTGGCATCCGGTTTGGCGTCAGTGGGTGTTTCTTCCATACGTTCGCCGCTGAGCCCTTGGCGATCCAGGCTAGCATCCCCCAAGCCCCTGCGCGCATCATCATTGAGGGTCAATGCCGGTAATTCGAGAACGCGGGTTTCACTTCCAAGGGTTGCGGTAGCCGTCAAACGAAGCGGCAATGAGATAGACGGATCAAGCTCCGGCAAGTCGATGCGCCACTCCGTCGAATCGACGGTAACCACGGGCAGCTCTTCACCTTGCAGCCGTGCTTTTATACGGGTGTTGTCATCGCTTAGAAGCGGATATTCCGCTTGCAGCTTGACCTGAGTGGCCGGTTGATCGACCTGAGCGCTGACCGCCGGCAGTACATTGACTGCTTGCTGACGCAAACGCTGGAAACCCTCGCTGCTTGCCATCAACGACAACCGCGCGTTGCCGACGAAATCCGGTGCTGGCAGGCTTCCTGAAAAATGCCCGTTGTCTGAGGTCAGTTGCACCGTGCGAACGGTTTGCCCTTGCGCGTTTGCAAGCTCGGCACGAAGTGTCAGATCGGCGGGTTTACCATTTGGCTTTTTAAGAGTGCCCTGTCCTTCCACCCAGGCTTCGAGTCGAGTGACGAAATCCATGTAAAGCACCGTGGGCAATTCGGCGCTGCGCAGGGACAGAGATGAATCGATATTGATACGGCTACCCTCTCCGACAGGACCTTCAATGCGCCACTGTCCTGTCTCCGGTTGCGGTACGGTGATGATATCGAAGCGATTCTGCGCCTGCCATTGAACGTTATCAGGATGATCGCCCGCAGTATAACGCTCGCCGTCAGGGCCTATCAGCGTCAGCGCCGATGCATTGGGTCCATGAAACAAGAGAGCCGAGAAGCCGTCGATTTGCTCATCGATGGCAAAGCGACCGTCTTCCAAGGGCACTTGATCGACAGGAAAGATACGATCGACCACGTCCAGGAAGGCACGCAACAATGCTTCGGGAGATTCGGCGACTACTGCAAGCCCGCCCGTTTCCCCCGCCATTTGCTGCGCCAGGGACTGATCCACATCCGGTGAGAAGGCGATGGTATGAATGACGACGCCTTCCTGGGCGAGTTCAGGAATCAACTCATTCAACAGTCGCTTGCGAGAAGCGGCGTCCTGCTGGCGCTTATCATTGCCATTAGCAGGAATATCGACGACGCCATCGGTGAACAGAATCAGATTTCGTCTTGTTCCGTTCGCGCCTGCCTTGACCGCCTCTCGTACCGCACGCTCGATATCGGTGAACTGCTGATAGTTGGACAAGGCAGGTTTTAACGCCAATGCACGCTTGCGCCACGCTGAATCGACCGTCGAGGCAGGCAGCGGGTTGTTCACCTCGCTGCCAAACGTCCATAGCCCGCCGGTAACTCCTGAAGGTAGCAAAGAGACCAATAACTCGAGAGCGCTATTTCCCAGGCGATTGGGGTCGTTTTGTTTCATGCTGCCGGACACATCGACGACCAGGCGCACGTCGGCATCGTCGTCCTTTTCGATAGCTTTCTTGTCCTGTTCCTGAGCCCAGCTACCCGAAGCTACGAGCAGGAAGAACATCAACATTCCGGCAACCAGTAAGCGCATCGTCATTGTCCTCTCAACTCACCATCGGATCTCGTCGTTGCGAGGAAGTGGCCTGTGGACGATCCTGCCGAGCGTGTTCTTGTTGTGTGCCAGAACGCCGCTGACGCAGAAATCCCCACAGTAAGGCACCCAGCGCGATTCCAAGCCCGGCTCCTAGCAACAACAGCACCAAGGCACTACCGAAGGTCTTTGACGCATTCTGCAAAAACGCAATACCGCTCACCACCACTGCCGGTGCCAAGCCTTCGTAGGGGTCTTGACCCTCGATTCGAGACAGCGTGAATCCGGCAGGCATCCATAACAGGCCTGCCACCAACCCAGTGATTGCAAAACGTGGTAATCGAGGCAACCAGCGAATCCCGAGGTAGCCAGTCACTAGTACAAACAGCGACAATGCAAGATAACTCAGCCATAGCAATGGCATGGAGTCGGATATCAACATCACTTTATTTCCTTGTCCTGAACTCGTTGATCATGGTACACCGCGTCCAATGAAAGCACAGCCGCCGATTCGCCCGTCACACTGCTCATCTGTCACGCGCTACAAACGCGCCGAAGATCCTCATTGGCATTGGCTCGAAGATCGGGACGATTCGCGAGTGATCGATTTTCTCGAGAATGCCAACACCCAGTGTGCCAAGTGGCTGGCCCCGCTCGAGCCTTTGATCGAGGACCTTTATCAAGGGCATCTGGCACGACGCGAGCTTGCGGTTACCGGTCTGAAAACCCCGCTAGAACGTTATACCTATTGGAGTGAGACCGCCCCGGACGCGGACTATTCACACTGGTGGCGCCACCCCAATGATGATGATACCGCCAGACAGTCGGTGCTCGATCTCGAGGCAAGAGCGGCGGAGCAATCCTATTTCGAACTGGGCGATATGGCCATTTCACCGGACGAGCAGTGGCTTGCCTGGACCGAGGACAGTCAAGGGAACGAGTATTTCGATCTCTACCTGCGTCAGTTGCCGGGCGGGACGCCGCGCAAGCTTTTACGTGATATTGGCCCGGAGCTGACTTGGGCGGAGGATGATCGCACGCTCTTGTATACCCGCTACGATGCAACTCAGCGCCCCGCCAGCGTCTGGTGTTTCATGCTGGATACCCAAAATTCCCGGCTGGTCTTCGAAGAAAGCGATCCGGAATTCTGGGTCGGCATGGGCAAGACCCGCTCGCGTCAATGGCTGATACTGGAAACCGCGTCAAAGGACACCTCGGAGTGTCACCTGATACCCGCCAACTCGCCCCAGACGCCACCCCGCTGCGTAAAACCCCGGGAAAGCGGCGTGGAGTATGGCATCGACCATCGCCCTGGCCACTTTTATGTCCTGCATAATCGCGAAGCGCCCCATTTTCGGCTCGATGTGGCCCCGGAGGATCATCCCGATCAGTGGCAACCTCTGCTGTCCCATCGGCAAACCCATACCCTGGAAGACATCGATGCCTTCGACTGGGGTCTGGTGATCGCCGAGCGCGACCATCATGAAGCGCAGATGCATCTTCGGGTCATGGAATTCGATTCTTGTCATACCCTCGACAAGGATTATCGCTTGCCGCTGCCGGAGTCGCCCTGCAGCCTGATGTTGGGAGACACGCCGGATTTCGACGCCAGAAAGTTAAGGCTGAGAGAAGAATCCTTTACCCTGCCACCCCGCTGGATCGAGCAGGATCTGGACAGTGGCGAACGACGCCTGCTCAAGGCCATGCCGATTCATGGCGATCTGCTCCCGGAGCAGCTTGTTTGCCAGCGACACTGGGCCACGGCACCGGACGGAGAGCGTATTCCCGTATCCGTGGTAGCCCGCCGGGATTTACTCGGAAAGAAACCGCTCCCGACACTGCTGTACGGCTATGGCGCCTATGGCGAAGTGCTCGATCCCTGGTTTTCGGTCTCGCGCCTGGAGCTCTTGTCCCGGGGCATGGCGTTTGCAGTGGCCCATGTGCGAGGCGGCGGTGATCGCGGTGAGCCCTGGTATCTGGCGGGTAAGCTCGAGCATAAGGAAAACAGTTTTCACGACTTCCTGGCGGTACGTCACGCGCTGGTGGAGGCAAACCTGGCGGACGGCGAGCGTATTGCCGCCTATGGCGCCAGCGCAGGCGGCCTGCTGGTGGGGGCCAGTCTCAATCTTGACCCCCAGGCATTTTGTGCCGCGGTGCTCGATGTGCCCTTCGTCGATGTGCTGCGCACCATGGAAAACCCGGATCTCCCCTTGACTACCGCGGAATATACCGAATGGGGCAACCCCGAGGAGCCGGAGGCCCGGCGACGTATACGAGCATACTCCCCCCTGGACAATCTGACGACCCAGCCTTACCCGGCGGTGTTCCTGCAAGGCAGCTGGCATGATTCGCGGGTCCCGTACTGGGAACCGGCCAAGCTCTATGCCCGCTTGGTGGAACTGGATACGGCACGAGGGCCGGTACTGCTGCACACGGACATGGAAGCGGGTCATGGCGGTGCGTCCGGTCGCTTCAAGGCGTGGCGGGACAATGCGCGTCAGGACGGATTCATTCTCTGGGCACTGGGATTGTCAGAAGTGGCTGCCTGAACCAAAAGGACGCTGTTTTCAATCCTCGCAAGGCAGCACGGCGATGACATGATCTTCCCATTTGTCCTCGGAAACATCGCGCTCGGAAACAGCGAAATGGGCGACGCTGACCCGAGCGCGATGCACACTTTTTGAAGTTTTTGAAATCAACGGATGCCAATCTGCCAGGCCTCGTCCTTCATGAAGCCGGCGATAGGCACAGGTGTCCGGCAGCCAATGAAAATCACGCAGGGTCTGCAGGCTCATTTGAGTGCAGGCAGGTACGCGAGCGAAACGATGGGGGTAATCCTGGCAGCGGCATTGCTGGGTATCGAGCAGTTTGCAGGCAACGTCCAGGGTAAGGACGTCGCCACTGTCTTCATCCTCGAGCTTGATCAGACAGCAACGTCCGCATCCATCGCATAGCGCTTCCCATTCCTCATGGTCCAGCTCCTCCAAAGAAAAGCGCTCCCAGAAACGTTCACGCATGTCGCCTCCTGATCGCAGCTACCCAAGCGCTTAGTATCGCGCTTCGGTGGGCGTGCGGTACAAATCGAGTAGATACTCCTCCTTGGCAGGAGGCAATTGAAAATAGAAGCCCTTTTCATGAATGGCTTTCATTATCCGGACAGCGTCAACGCGAGCCAGTTTCTTGTCTTCGTCAAGCAGCAGCGTCATGACGGATATAGGTTTGCCGAAGCCTTCTAGCAGCGCTTCTGGCACGTCGATGAGACCTCTAAGCTTATCGACGTATAGATACATCTCCTCCTTGCGCGAACTCTTGAAAATCTCACACACCAATCTGCGCATCAGCCACCCCCCACAGCGTGACGATCAGCCTTACTATCGCCTAGCGCATGCTTGAAAGCGTCATTGAGCAATTCCCCACGCCATCCGGATGGAAGGGGCAATGGCAGGCGTTTCATATCCGCAATCACCAGTTCTTCGAGCTGGCGGCGACGCGCCAATATCTCGGCGGCGATCCCAAGCCGTTGAGCCTTATCGCTAACGACCTGCTTGAGCGCTTTGAGTCGGCGCTTGAAAGGACCCGTCAGGGGCGAAGGCAAAGGGTTGGGAAGCTGCTGCGATGTCAGATCCGCCGTACTGCGTACTATCGCCAACAGCACATCCCCCTCGCGCTTGACCATGGCTGGCTTGACCCCCTCCACGGAAGCCAATTCGTAGCGATTGCGCGGTTGAGCTTCCGCAATGGCGAACAGAATCTTGTCGCTGACCAGCCAGTTACGCGGCATGTTACGCTCTCGAACCTCCGCTTCCCGCCAGACGGTCAGCTGCTGATAAGTGGCCGAGGCGCGTGGGTTGAGACGCCATAGCTGCCGATTGCGGCGATACCACTCGCTGTCTTCGACCGGGTCGCGGCCTGCCTGGGCTATCAGTGCGGCGCAGTCCGTTTCGAGCCACTCCAGGCGACCCAGCTCCATCAGGGCTTCCCGCTGCCGGGGCCAAATGATGGGCAGATAGGCCACGTCCAGGGCCGCGTAGCGACACTGGGCGTCGCTGAGGGGTCGTTCCAGCCAATCGGAACGGGTTTCGTCCTTGGCCAACACATCGCCAGTCCAGCGCTCCACCAGACGTTGATAGCTCATGGCCGCATCTTCGCTCAACAACGCCTGCGCCAGCTGGGTATCGATCAAAGGCGCCACCGGCGCGCCAGCCCAATGGGACAACACTTCCAGATCCTCACCGCAGGCGTGCAGCAGCTTGAGCGGACCGTTCGGTCCCAGCAATTGCATGAGGGCCGCATTAGGTGCCAGCGCCTGGGGATCGATCAGATAAACCTCGTCTCCAGCACTCAATTGAACAAGGGCGGGCACCGGATGAAAACTGGATTCGCGAATGAACTCGGTATCTAAGGCTAGATACTGCGCGCCAGAAAGTGCCTGACAGGCTTGCTCAAGAGCGTCCGGGGTATCGATCCAGTGTAGTGCAGGAGTTAACGCAGGGATTGGCGACATGTGGACTTCAGTTATCTATATGAATACTTGTTGTGAATGGGGCGAATCATTCGCCGCCAAAGGGCAGACGGCCATTAAAGGCACGACTCAGGGTGCCACCGTCGACATATTCCAGCTCGCCGCCCATGGGTACTCCATAGGCCAACCGTGACATGCGAATGCCCCGCTCGCGTAGCTGTTCAGCGATATAATGCGCTGTCGCCTCACCTTCGATGGTAGGGTTGGTCGCGAGAATGACCTCTTCGATCCCACCCTCATCAAGACGCCCATCGAGCCGGTCGAGCCCAATGTCTTCGGGGCCGATGCCATCGAGCGGGGAAAGATGACCATGCAGCACATAATACTGGCCACGATACCCCCCCGCTTCTTCGATGGCGAGCATGTCCGCCGGTGACTCGACGATACATAGCAACGCCTCGTCCCGGCGAGAACTGCTGCACAGTGCACAGATATCTTCTTCCGTGAGGGTCCGGCAGCGCTGACAATAGCCAACCTCCGTCAATGCACGAGCCAACACCTCCGTCAACCGCTGCCCGCCTTCGCGATCACGCTCCAACAGATGCAGCGCCATGCGCTGAGCGGTCTTCGGTCCCACACCGGGAAGTACTCTAAGGCTTTCAAGCAGCCGATCGACCAGCGGCGAAAACCCCATTAGAACGGCATCTTGAAGCCGGGGGGCAAGTTCAAGCCGGAAGTGGCCTCTTCCATCTTGGCCTTGGAGGCGCTTTCGACCTTGCGCACCGCATCGTTGACCGCAGCGGCCAGTAGATCTTCGAGCATTTCCTTGTCTTCTTCCATGAGAGAGGGATCGATCTCGACCCTGCTCACGTCATGGCGACCGTTCATGGTGACCTTGATCATGCCCGCACCTGCTTCACCAAGCACTTCAGCCTGGGCAATCTCCTCCTGCACCTGCTGCATCTTTTCCTGCATTTCCTGGGCCTGCTTCATCAGGTTACCCATTCCGCCCTTGAACATGCTGTCACCTCTAGGGGTTGTTTATAAAATCAATCGGGCTGCGCCGCAGGCGCAACAGTCTGCTCCAGCAGACGAGCGCCAAATGCCTGCTCCAACTGCTGGATGTGGGGATCGCCACGCAACGCTTCAACCGCTATCGTGTGTCGCTCCGCGGTTTCGCGATCGTTGCGCAACTTAGGCGTCTCTATGTTATCGGGGATGGCCTCGGGCTCCACGCTCAGGCGTCGTTCGATCCCGATCTCGGAAAGGGCCCGCTGAATGCGCTCGACATGAATATCCGCATTCATTGCCGCCTGACTCGGATCGAGTCGCAGCTGCACCTGGGTGCCATCGTCCTCATCCAGAATGCAGTGGGCCGCCAGATTGCGAGTCAAGCCGGATAGCGTCAAGCGCGGAAACAGGGCCAGCCAGGCATCATGATCCAATGCATCCGGTACCTGAGGCGATATAGGTTCTTGCTGCGATTGAGTTGCCTTTTCTGCTGACTCCTCTTCTACCGGCTTTTCGTTTACCGGTTCTTCCTTGGCAGGTTCTTCTCCAGGCTCTTCTACCGGTACCGGTTCTTTCACTGGCTCTTCGACCGGTTCTTTTTCGACTGCCTGCAAGGGTTCGTCAGCATACTCTGGTGGGGCTGTCGGCAAGGCTTCCCAGGGGGGCAAATCCTGCGATTCATCCGCTTGGTGAGCATTGTCGGCGTCCTGGCCGTTCTCGTCATGCTGAACGCTTTCATGCTCGCCGCCCACGGCGCTTTCCGCCGCAGAGGGCATGGAAGAAGGTGTTTCCTGAAGCGATGGCGATGAGGAAGCGGGAGCCGGCTGAGCTTGGCTCGATTCACCGCGAAGCGGCAGCGGCGTCTGGGCCGGTTTGGGAACGCCTTGAGGGCGAAACGCCAGCATGCGCAGCAGTGTCATTTCAAGCGCAGTGCGCGCATCCGGTGCGCTCTCCATGTCGGTTCGGCCCTGCAGACCAATCTGGTAATAAAGCTGTATGTCCTCGGCGGTGAAACGGGCCGCCAGGGCAAGCAGAGCATCCCGGTCACCATGGCCGTTGTCCAGCGCATTCGGCACCATCTGTGCAATGGCCAGACGATGAAAAACGCCGGTCAAATCGTCCAGCACACCGGCGAAATCCGGCCCCTGCTCCGCCAAGGCCGCAATCTCGTTCAACACCCGCGCTGCGTCCACGTCAGCCAACGCCTCGACCAGCGCCAGCAGCATGCGCTGATCCAGCGTGCCCAGCATGGCGGCCACGTCCGGGCGCGTGACCGTTCCCTGACCGAAGGCGATAGCCTGGTCCGTGAGGCTCATGGCATCGCGCATGGAGCCGTCTGCTGACTTGCCCAGCAGCCACAGGGCATCCTGCTCGAAGGTCACGTCTTCGGCGGTCAATACCCGGTCCAGATGTTCGACGATGCGCTCCGGCGACATGTTCTTTAGGGTGAATTGCAGGCAGCGAGACAGCACCGTAACGGGCAGTTTCTGCGGGTCCGTGGTAGCCAGCAGGAACTTCACATGGGGCGGCGGCTCTTCCAAGGTCTTCAACAGCGCATTGAAACTGTGGGTGGAGAGCATGTGCACCTCGTCGATGAGATACACCTTGTAGCGCCCCTGGGCCGGGGCGTACTGGACGTTGTCCAATAACTCTCGCGTATCCTCGACCTTGGTGCGTGAGGCGGCGTCCACCTCGATCAGATCGACGAAGCGGCCTTCGTCGATGGCACGACAGCTATCACATTGACCGCAAGGTCGTGAGGTCACGCCTTCATCGCCGCGTCCGCCTGCGGTGCAGTTCAGGCACTTGGCCAGAATACGGGCCAAGGTCGTCTTGCCCACGCCGCGGGTACCGGTAAACAAGTAGGCATGGTGCAGCCGACCCTGATCCAGGGCATTGACCAGGGCACGCTGCACATGCTCTTGGCCTACCAGCTCATGGAAGGTGCGCGGGCGCCATTTGCGGGCCAGTACCTGATAGCTCATTGAGCGCGGATTCCTTGCGGGAAGAATGATGGATTTGCCGAAAAAGGAACGACTTCCGGTTTACATTCTAGCCCTTGGGAAGAGTCGCGCAAAGCGCAACGCCAGGTCGCGAAACAGCGCACATGGTGCGCCAGCTGCGTTCGAACCTGCCGGTTGCTGATCCGGATACTTTTGAATAAGGGCTGAAAAATCCGCATAATTGTCCGCTTCTCGCATTTGTTCAACAGGCGCTTAACCGTAAGCGTGCACTTATTGTGATGATTTCATGTCATCATGTCTGCTCAGCAGCCACCTGTCGTCAGTCGCTGCTGCTTCCGTATCTTCGTATGGCCTTGAGAGTCGAATTCACAGCTAAGAATCAAATCCATAACAATGGAGAATGCTAATGGGGAACAATTCTGATCCAGGCAATACACCAGACTCCGGCGATGGAATGGAAGGCATCCCTTCGCCAGAGGGCCCAACAAATCTGATCGACACCGATTACGTGATCGGTCAGGACAACATTCAAACCAGAAAGCTCGGCATCGATCTGGACCTTCACGGCAAGGTTTTCATGGTGTCTTCGCTGCTGGTGCTGTTTTTCGTCGTCATCACGTTGGTTCTGCCGGACCAGATGGGAACGGCGTTTAACGGTGCGAGAACCTGGTTGACCGGGAATCTCAGCTGGGTATTCCTGTTTGCCGCCAATGTCTTTGTACTGTTGACGGTGGTTTTGATCTTCACTCCTTTAGGCAAGGTTCGACTGGGTGGGCCCGATTCAAAGCCGGACTTCAGCTACGCCGGCTGGTTTGCCATGCTGTTCGCTGCAGGCATGGGTATCGGACTCATGTTCTACGGCGTGGCAGAACCGCTGACCCACTTCAATACCGCGCTTGAAGGTAGTGCCGGTGCACCACTCAGCGGCGCTCAGGGCGATCAACAGGGTGCCATTTCGCTTGGCATGGCGGCTACCATCTTCCACTGGGGCTTACACCCCTGGGCGACCTATGCAGTCGTCGCGCTGGCCCTGGCGCTTTTTTCCTACAACAAGGGGCTACCGCTGACCATGCGCTCTATCTTCTATCCCATTCTGGGAGAGCGCATATGGGGATGGCCGGGGCATGTCATCGATATCCTGGCAGTATTCGCCACCCTGTTCGGTCTGGCCACCTCGCTAGGATTGGGAGCCGCCCAGGCGTCCGCGGGGCTGCATTATCTGTTCGACACGCCCAACAACAACCTCACCATGGTGGTGCTGATCATAGGCATTACCCTCGTGGCGCTGGGGTCCGTGGTCGCGGGTGTGGACAAGGGCGTTCAGCGTCTTTCCCAAGTCAACATGGGGCTTGCGTTCTTGCTGCTGCTGTTCGTGATCGTCGTCGGCCCTACCCTGATGATCGCTACCGGCTTCTTTGAAAACCTGCTCTCCTATCTCAAGGATCTGCCGGCGCTATCCAATCCCTTCGGCCGCGAGGATAGCGATTTCGTAGGGGGCTGGACTGCGTTCTACTGGGCCTGGTGGATCTCTTGGTCGCCCTTCGTCGGCATGTTCATTGCCCGGGTCAGTCGCGGCCGCACGGTGCGTGAATTTTTGATCGCCGTACTGCTGGTACCGATGCTGGTGTCGGTACTGTGGATGACCGCTTTCGGCGGTACCGCCATCGAGCAGTACACCTCGGGCTTCGAGGGCGTCGCGGATGCCGCGGTCGAACTACAGCTGTTCGAGATGCTGGGCCAGTTGCCACTGTCGGCCATCACGTCCTTCGTCGGCATCGTGCTGGTCATGGTGTTCTTCATCACCTCCTCGGACTCCGGCTCCCTGGTCATCGACTCCATCACCTCCGGCGGCAAGGTGGACGCACCCAAGTCTCAGCGTATCTTCTGGGCGCTCATTGAAGGGGCGATCGCCATCGCGCTGCTGCTGGGAGGTGGCCTGGAGGCATTGCAGGCAGCGGTGCTGACCACCGGACTGCCCTTTGCCCTGATTCTGCTGGTAGGGTGCTACGCGATCGTCAAGGGGCTCATGAGCGAACCACGTAGCTAACAGGTTCGTAGCATGCAGGGGCAGGGCTTTGTAAGAAAAAGCCCTGCCCTTTTTGGTTATACTTTTTCATTGCATATCCCACGCAAGCAATTTTTTGTACAAACGACAAGGAGACGACGCCCTTGAGCAATAAATCATCCTCTTCCTCGACGAACGATGAAAGCACTGAAGGCGTTCCTACCCCGGAAGGCCCCACCAATCTCATCGATACTGATTACGTGATCGGGCAGGACAACGTCACGGCCCGAAAATTTGGCGTGAACGTCGATCTGCACGGTAAGGTTTTTCTCGTATCGTCTTTAATGGTGGTGTTTTTCGTCGCTGTCACCTTGGCGTTTCAAAACGAGGTCGAGCCGGTTTTCAGCAGCATGCGTGCTTGGCTGACCGGCAATCTAGCTTGGTTCTTCATGCTGTCCGCGAATATTTTCGTAGTGCTGTGCGTCGGCCTGATCTTTTCGCCCTATGGCAAGATCAGGCTTGGCGGCAAGTACGCGAAACCGGATTTCAGCTACACCGGCTGGGTCGCCATGCTATTTGCCGCAGGCATGGCCATCGGTTTGATATTTTATGGCGTCGCCGAGCCGATCACTCATTTCAGCGACGCCTCTGGCGGTATTGTCACGGAAAATGGCCTGCGCACGGATTCGGCACCGCTGGGCGCAGCATCTAGTGACTCCGCCAAAGCCACCCAGTTGGCCATGGCCGCCACTATCTTTCATTGGGGTCTGCACCCCTGGGCCATTTATGCGGTAGTCGCTCTGGCGCTGGCGCTTTTTTCCTTCAATAAAGGGCTGCCGCTGACCATGCGCTCTATCTTCTACCCCATCCTGGGAGAGCGCATTTGGGGTTGGCCGGGACACATCGTCGATATCCTGGCGGTATTCGCGACTCTGTTTGGTCTGGCAACATCTCTTGGCTTCGGCGCGTCTCAGGCCACCGCGGGCATGGAATATCTGTTCGGTATTCCAAACAACAACATCACCATGGTGCTATTGATCATGGGTATCACCGCCATCGCCCTGCTCTCCATTCTGGCGGGCATGGACAAGGGCGTACAGCGTCTTTCCCAGGTCAATATGGTGCTAGCGTTTCTGCTGCTGGTATTCGTGATCGCCGTGGGGCCGACCTTGTATCTCATCAGCGGTTTCTTCAAGAACCTGGCGTCCTATGTGACCTATCTACCGGCCCTGTCCAATCCCTTCGGCCGCGACGACAGCGGCTTCGTTCAAGACTGGACCGCCTTCTACTGGGCCTGGTGGATCAGCATCACGCCGCTTGTCGGCATGTTCGTCGCTCGCATCAGCCGGGGCCGCAGCGTGCGGGAATTCCTGATTGCCGTACTGTTGATTCCGTCGATCGTGTCGATCATCTGGATGACCGCTTTCGGCAATACCGCCATTCATCAGGTCGTTACTGAAGGGTTCGAGGGCGTTGAGAACGCGGCGCTGGAACTGCAGCTCTTCGTCATGCTGGGACAACTGCCCTTGTCGTCGATCACATCGTTCTTGGGCATCGTGCTGGTCATCGTCTTCTTCACCACCACCTCGGATTCCGGCTCGTTGGTGATCGACTCCCTTGCCGCCGGCGGCAAAGTAAACGCCCCCAGAATACAGCGCGTTTTCTGGGCCATCATCGAAGGCGTCATTGCCATTGCCCTGTTGCTGGGCGGAGGCTTGACGGCGCTTCAGGCAGGCGTCATCTCCACAGGACTGCCTTTCACTCTGGTACTGCTCGCCTGCTGCTACGCCATCGTCAGGGGGCTGATGAGCGAGCCGCGTGATTAAGCAACGACTTGCGTTACTTGAACGACGGTCTCAGGGCCGTCGTTTTCATGTCTGGCCGCGGAGCGTTTCGTTTATTGCCCGGGCCAAGTACCCTGACAACCGTCTAATCATCTCGCTTTATTCATGGAGTTTTCGATGACCACCACTGCCAGCAGCACGGACGATGCAGGTGCCAAGACGCAACAGGAAGGTATTCCCGCCCCCTCAGGCGAAGCTGAGCTGATCGATACGGACTACGTCATCGGTCAGGACAATTTTCAAGGCGCCCGGGCCGGCATCAGCCTTGATATTCACAGCAAAGTGTTCGGCTTTTCTGCGTTGATCATCGTCATCTTCCTGGTGTTGACCTTAGCCTTTCAAGATCAGGTAGGCCCGATCTTCGAGGGTTTGAGAAGCTGGCTGACTGGAAACCTGACCTGGTTTTTCATCCTGTCCGTGGATATTTTCCTGGTGCTGTGCCTCGGGCTGATCTTTTCGCCCTATGGCAAGGTGCGCCTGGGCGGCACGGATGCGCGACCGGATCATTCCTATCTGGGCTGGTTCGCCATGCTGTTTGCCGCGGGCATGGGCATCGGCCTCTTGTTCTACGGCGTATCGGAGCCCGTGACGCATTTCTCCGCAGCACTTGATGGCACAAGCGTCGGCGATAAGGGCATTCGTACCGACTGGGCGCCGTTGGGCGGCGCCGAGGGCCAGCCCGAGGTGGCGGCGAAACTGGGCATGGCCGCAGCACTCCTGCACTGGTCCCTGGACGCTTGGGCCATCTACGCCGTCGTGGCTTTGGCCTTGGCGCTGTTCACCTTTAACAAGGGCTTGCCCCTGACCATGCGCTCGCTCTTCTACCCGCTGCTGGGCGAGCGGATATGGGGCTGGCCGGGCCACATCGTGGACATACTAGCGGTATTCGCGACCCTATTCGGGCTTGCGACTGCCTTGGGCCTTGGCGCCGAGCAGGCCACGGCGGGGCTCAACTATCTGTTTGGCGCGCCCGGGGGCAATGTCACCAAAATCACGTTGATTCTCGTCATCACCGCCATCGCGCTGATCTCGGTGTTGGCGGGGCTCGATAAAGGCGTACGGCGGCTTTCCGAGGTCAACATGATCCTGGCCCTTTTGCTGCTGGTCTTCGTCGTCATTACCGGGCCGACCCTGGCCATCGCCACCGGCCTGTTCGACAACTTGAAAGCCTATTTCACCTATCTGCCGGCGCTGTCCAATCCCTTTGGCCGAGACGATCTCAACTATAGCCAGGGCTGGAATGCCTTTTACTGGGCTTTCTGGATCAGCTGGTCGCCGTTCGTGGGCATGTTCATTGCCCGGGTCAGCCGCGGGCGCACCGTGCGCGAATTTTTGATCGCCGTGCTGGTGGTGCCATCGCTTGCCTGCATCGTCTGGTTCAGTGCCTTCGGGGGTACTGCCATCGACCAGGTCATCGGTGGCTATACCGCCGTGCAGGACGCAGCGCTGGAACTCAAGCTGTTCGTGATGCTCGAGCAACTGCCCTTGAGCACGATAACGTCGACCATCGGCATTTTGCTGGTGCTGATCTTCTTCGTGACCTCTTCGGATTCAGGCTCGCTGGTAATAGACGCCATCACCGCCGGCGGCAAGATCAATGCTCCTACCATCCAGCGCGTCTTCTGGGCCATTATTGAGGGGCTGATTGCCATCGCTTTGCTGCTGGGCGGGGGGATCAACGCGCTGCAGGCCATGGTGGTGGCGACTGGCCTGCCCTTCGCCCTGGTATTGCTGGCGGCTTGCTTTGGCATCGTGAAGGGCTTGCGTGGGGAGCCGCGAGGCCACTGAGCGCCTTAGCAGGGTAGCTCTAGCACCACAGATCACTGATCGGGGTGTGCGGCGAATAGTGTCGTGCGATCTGGGCCTGAAACAGCTCCGCCGTGGCCAGCGCATCCAGCAACGCATGGTGTCCGGTATAGAACGGCAGGTTATAGCGCTCTCTGCTTTCCGCCAGGCGCAACGAGGCAGAGGGACGCCCGCTGAGCCGCTTCAGCCAGGCCCAGCGCCGTTTGCGATGCACCCGTGCCTCCAGCTGCATGGTATCGATCATGGGAAACAGCAGATTTTCGCCCATCCGGGTACGGGTCGCACGATCAAGAAAGGGGCGCTCAATGTTGCGATAATGCACCACCACCAGACTGCCTGCGAGCACCTCCAGCAGCTCCGCCAGTATGTCGCCGAGATCCGGCGCCGTCTCGATCTCGGAGTGGGTAATATGGTGATAGGTAATGGATTCTTCGCTCAGCGGCTGGCGGGGTTGCACCACCCAATAGTGACGTTGGGCAAGAGAAATGCGCTGCAGTGTAAAGGGCAGTGCGCCGACGCTGACGATGCCGTGGCGCACCGCATCGAGCCCGGTGGTTTCCAGATCCAGCGCCACTAATGGCACATCTCGGATGGGCGTTCGAGGATCTGGAACACCGGCGGTGTAAAAACGCTGAAGACAAGGATTGCGCGCTATCTGGGCGCGGCTTGCCATGTAGTCCGTCCAACTTGTCTGATCATGCCTTTTTGTAAGAAACGACGTCATATTTTGGTTCAACGGCCCTTCGTGGGTATCGGGTAGCGAAACTTGATGAATTTTTGAGCATGACTCAGGGTTTCAAAAGCCGCCTTGAGATAGTGCCGATCACGACTGGATATGCTCTCCGGCTCAATGCTGTTGTCCGGCTCCTGACCTGCCTCTATATCCTTTACCTGATGACGCAGACGCACCATGGAAATGAACTCGAGCGCATGACCGAGTCTTGCGCTGCCGCCTTCCGGCAGTATTCGGGCTGCATTGATCGCCTCAAGCCGGTTGAAGGTGTTCTGGGCGTTCGAGCCGCAGGCCAGGGCATGTACCCGCACCAGATCCACGAAGGGCGCAGTGCCCCGCCGCTTGAGATTGATGGTGTTGTCCTGCTTGCCATCCTTTTCCATCACGAAAGTACGAAAAAAGCCCAACGGCGGCGTGCGATTGCAGGCATTACGGGCCATGGCGGCAAGAAACAACGGGCTTTGAGATGCCTTGCTTGCAACCAGATCCTGTAGCTGTTCGACGAATACTTCCTCGCCATACACCCCGTCCAGATCGAAGAAGATCGAGCTGTCGAGCAGACGTTCGGGATTGGGCTGCTCGATCCAGGTCGAAAAATACTCTTTCCAGACAGACAAGGGCTGCCGCCAACGAGAATTGGTGGCCATGATGTCGCCCTTGCAATAGCTGTATCCGCAGGCTGCCAGGCCATCGCTGACGAAGGTGGCAAGCTTCAGAAAATAGCCGTCGTGCTCCGCGGACACGAAATCGTCACTCAGCACCAGCGCATTGTCCTGATCCGTGACGATGGCCTGTTCATCCCGGGCCATGGAGCCCAGGGCCATGAAACAAAAAGGGATCGGCGCGGGCCCCAGCTCTTCCTGGGCGAGTTCGATCAAGCGCCGGGTGAAGCTGCGACCTATGCTGGACAAGGCACGGCCGATCATCTGGGAATCCGCTCCTTCCGATACCAGCTGCACGAAGGCGGAACGCACCTCGACGCTCAGACGCTTGAGTCCAGCGACGTCGGACTGATGAAAGATGTTGTTGACCAGATAGAGGCTGCTATGGGTCTCGTAGCGCACGATATCGGACAAGTGCAATACACCGATCGGCCGGCGACGATGTAGCACCGGCAGATGGTGCACGTTGTTGCGCAACATGCACAGCATGGCTTCGTACAGGGATTCCTCGGACTGAATGGTGATGGGATTCTTGGACATCACCTCGGTTACCGGGGTGTCCGGGGTCACACCGGCGGCCAGCACCCGGGTACAGAAGTCGCGATCCGTCAGGATGCCCGCCAGCTTCCAGTGTTGACCGTCCGCCAGCGTGAATTGCCGTGAATGATCTTCATCGGGAAAGCTCAGCACCAGCACCGCGGTTGCCGACTCATCGCGCATGCGTCGAGCCGTTTCCTGAAGCGTCGATGAGGCTCGACCATGGTGGGATAGCGCCGAATCAGCTTGCGTACCCGGGACGTCATCATGTCGCTGTTGCGACGCTGCTGCTCCACGGTGGTTTTCAGTGCCGATCCGCCCTCCTCGACGAAGTCGGCGAAATCGTCGTTTTCCTCGCAAAGACGCTCGAACAAGGCTTCGGGGATGAAGTAGATCAGCGTGTCTTCGATTGCCCGGACCGGAAATTGAACGCCTCGATGACGCAACAGATCGGAGTAGCCGAAGATGTCACCTTCGCTCAGGCGGTTGTAAAGACTGCCGCTACGACGATACATCTCCACGGCCCCACTGCGGATGTAGCACAGCTCGTGGGTTTCCTGATCCCGGACCAGTATGTCGGTATCGGCCCGGTAATAGCTGACCTGAACCTCGCTCGCTACCGCATCGAGTAACTCATCTGACAGGCGATCAAAAGGCGCGAATCGCCCGAGATGGTCGCGGATTTCCAGCAATTCGGTATTCATGGGCAGACATCCAGGTCATTGGTCGATCCAGGAATTGTCAAAAGGATGAACTGTCGGGTCAAGGAAAGACGGCAGCTGTGAAAGGAAGAATGAGGCAAGACAGCTTTTAAGATGGAGGCGGCCCCCATCAGCCACATCCCGGCACACGCAGCCACCACTACCGTTGCTCCCTTCCGGGCCTGGCGGGGTTCGCAGTTTAGCGTTGCGGGAGGACCGACGAGGGCCACCGCAGAATCGTTGGGCGCAGCACAGCGCTCAACGACTCGAAGGCAAGCTCCTGAACTTCAAGGGGCTTGTTCAGCGAGCCCGCAATATACCAGCGGCCTGGCCCGTCATCAAGGTTGAATGCTTGTCCATGGCGATCATTGCGCCGAGATAACCCATGATTACCCCAGCACGACAAAAGTCCACGGTTTTATTGGCTCCATTGGCTGCTATGCTTACCAAGGATGAGACGAGAAGTACTAGGTTTCATGACATGCAACGGCTTGGCTGCTGCATGCACAACAACGAACAAGGGGACTGTTCATGGAAAAGAATCCTGACAAGGGTTACGTTGCGATGCTTGGCTGGAGCCTGAATGCCATCGAGGCTCTGGATCGCTTTGATCGGCGCTACGTCATCGTGGCACCGGACTGGGCGGAAGATTACTGCAAGGAACATGACATTCCTTATCTTGCCTGGAATTTCGAACGTCTTAATGATCGCTCCATGGAAATTGCTGAAACCCTCAATGACATGGGGGTCGATGTCGCCATTCCGCTTTTCGAAGAACCGTGGAATGGGCCGGCGCCATCAACTCGGTGCTGATGGACAATCCCAGGCTGTATGGTCAGGCGTTGCTGCTACGGGATAAGGCGCTGATGAAGCGACGCGCTCAGCTTGGCGGCATCCGAGTAGGCATCTTCGAGGAGGCCCATGACAAGTCCGATGTCATCCGTTTTCTCAAGCGCGTCAACCAGACCCTGCTCAAACTCGATGGTGACCCCAACGATCCCATCCACTTGAAGGCTTTCGATAAAGCGGGCTGCCTGGGCCATCGGGTCATCCGCACCCCGGATGAGATCGACACAATCCCCGAGGAGGAGTTTCCGGTATTGATGGAGAGCCACCTGGATGGCTGGGAATTCGCCGTCGAGGCTTGGATACATGACGGCAAGATTCGCTTCTTGAACATCTCGGAATATGTGACGCTGGGCTATTCCGTCTTCGTTCCCGCTACCCCGGAACTTGAAAAGTACCGAGAAGCGATCACTCGTCAGATCGAAAAACTGATCAAGACCTTCGATATCGAATTCGGCTTCATTCACCCCGAGTACTTCGTCACCAGCGACGGCGAGATGTATTTCGGCGAAGTCGCCTATCGCCCACCGGGCTTCAAGGTTTTCGAGCTGCTCGAACGGGCCTATGGCTTCAACGCCTATCAGGGGCTAGTACTGTCCTTCGATCCTAAGACCACGGAGGAAGAAATCACGAATTTCTTTCCCAAGGAAGTGGTGAATGCCAAGGGCCATGCAGGCTGCTTCGGGGTCTATCCGCGTCGCCGTGTAGTCAGCAAACTCGAAATTCCCGAGGAAACCGAACAGCATGAGTATTTTGAATCTCATGAATTGACGGCCCCGCTGGAAGAGACCGTGACCAAGCGCACCGCCTTTGGCACACACTGGGGCCTGGTCTATTTCTTCGGCGACGACCCCCATACGATGCGCGACTTGTTGAAGCATCAGGAAGAGCTCGATTTCTACGTATGAGCAGACAGAATCAGCATGCCAAGGAGCTTGCTTGACTAATCAAGGAGAAAACGCCGGCAACCTGCAAAGGTTGCTGGCGAATCTGGATGAGGCAATCGAAATCCTTGCCCGAACGCCGGATTATGCCAAAGCCACCAAAACCAATCGGGTGCTGATAGCGCTGCGTAAAATAATGATGCTCGAGGGAGGCCCGGAGGCCATCGAGCAGCGCAGCTCTCTGATCGAGGCAGCGGGTATCTTCAACGGCTCCGACTGGTCCCAGCCGCAAATCCTGCAGCCGAGTCTTACCAAGTATTCACTGCGTTCGGCATCAAGCGACGTAGTGCTGATGGAAACATTGAGTGAAATACGTCTGCTGGCAGTGGCAAGAGGGACTTACCAGCACCCGTCCATTTCCACCGAGCAGGCCCATCACTATCTGACTCAAGTGCTGGCGCTCAATCTTGAATTGCTGTTCACCGCGCCCAGTGAAGCGGAGCGTACGCAACAGGGTAGTTTGGCGCTGTTGACGCGACGACTGCTCAATTACCTGGTCGAAGGCATTGGCTATGAATACATCGTCGATCGGCTGGTGGATGAAATCTGGCGCATGTTGCAACAGCGCCCGATTCAGGTCGATTCCGTCAAGCAGATGATTCTTCAGATTGCCTCTTGTCGTGTTAATCCGGACATTGAATTGGGTATCAGCGGTCAAGGGGCGGATCGTTTGATCAGTAGCCTGTTCGGCACCACCAACGGCTGTCGCGAAGATCCTGGACTGGATGTTTATCAACAGCGTCTGGAGGGCATGGATGCGGCGGCCCTGCAATATGAAGCCACCGGGTTTGCTCGGGCAATGCACGATACCGGCCTGGTCTCGCCCTATCACGCGGTGCTTCTGCGCCATTTGCTGACCATAAGCGATCATACGCTGGCCGAAGCCTCGGGCTTTCCAGTACGGGGCGTGACTGCCTGCTGTGTTATCGAGCATTGGCACACGCCATGATCGACCTGGCGGTACACCCGGAAACCAGCCAGGCCATCTACGGGCTGGCATTGATGCTCGAGCGAGGCATCCTTTATCAGCCGCCGGTAGCGCCGGCGCTGTGGCGTCAGGTGGCGCTCGAGCTGTCACCCTATTCCCAGCAACGCCTGACCATTGCCTTCGGCGCCACGCCCTCCCCCAGTGCGCGACTGATGGAAGGCGTGCTGTGCATGCTCGGCCAGCCGCTTGGGGTCGGTCAGGGTAACAACCCCACTTGCCAATCGGCGCGGGCCTTGTCAATGTGGGCCTACAACGATCCGGACTATCTACTACAGATGATCGTCTGGGCCACTCGCGACGATGAAATCATCATGCATTTCGAAGGCCAGCCGGTCTCTTCTCGTGAGAACCTCGAAGGTGTCGCCAAGACCCTGCCCATGGACCTCGATCCGGTCTCTCTTCTGGTGGTGCCGCACCTGGATCGTATCTACAACGAGATGGGACGGCGCTGTGTGGCCCGAAACGAGGACCCTCATCGCTGGGTCAATCCTGAGTTTCACGGCTGGTGGGCGGGACGCGGTTTTCGTATTGCCGTGGACGTCGCGACGGGCAAACTGTTTCAGCTGGAAGATTTTCTGCGCCACTTCTATGCCTGCTATCACCCTTACTACAATGGCAATCAACCGCTGATTCATCCGCAACCCGCCGGTGTTGCCGTCACCGACAGCGCCGCGCGCTTCATCGGCTGGCATGCCATTTCACTTTTGCGGGTAAGCCTGGACCCGCAACAGGTCATGCGCATGTACTTCTTCAATCCCAACAACGATAGCGGTCAGGATTGGGGCGACGGCGTGGTGGTCAGTACCGCAGGTAACGGCGAGCGCTACGGAGAGTCTTCCCTGCCCTTCGAAGCGTTTCTCTCTCGGCTTTATATCTTTCATTACGATCCACTCGAACCTGGAGATCCAAGCGGCGTCGATGAACACAACGTTCGTGAAGTGGTTCAAATGATATATCGCACCTGGGCCAAGAATCGGATACCCACTGATCCTTTGCAGGCTATAAGCGGTTCGGTTTGAATCCCGTGTTTCTTGCTTAACTCGAATGCCCCTACTGATATCCCAGTAGGGGCATATCACGTCCGAAACTCAATCCCCCACGCCGCTTTTTCCCTTCATGCGCTGGCGAAGTATCGGCCCCACCAGATAGGGCAGGATCAAACCAACGATCGCCACGCTCCATAGGCCAATCGCCAGACCGCTGCTCCACAGCACCGTCCAGTCGCCGTCGGCAATATCCAAGGCATGGCGCAGGTTCTTCTCCATTTCAGGCCCCAGCAGCAGCCCCAGAATGATCGGCACCAAAGGTATCTCCAGCTTGCGCAAAAAATAACCGCCCACACCAAAGGCGACCATGAAATAAAGGTCAAACGCTGAGTTGCTGATGGAGTAGATACCCACGAACGCCACCATGGTGACGATAGGCAGCAGATACATGGGCGGCACCGACAGCAGCTTGACGAAAATGCCCACCATGGGAATGTTCAAAAGCAATAACAAGAAGTTACCGATCAGCAGCGCGGCGATCACGCCCCAGACGATATCCGCATTCTGTGTGAACATCAGTGGGCCCGGGGTGATGTTCAACGAGATCAACAGCGCCAGCAGCACCGCCGTGGTGCCGCTGCCCGGCACGCCAAGGGTCAGCATGGGCACCAGGGCCCCGGAAGAAGCGCCGTTGTTGCCGGCTTCCGGCGCTGCCACCCCGCGGGGGTCGCCCTCGCCAAAATAGCCTTTCTTACCCAGGATCTTCTTTTCCAGGGTGTAGCTGATGAAGCTGCCAAGGGATGCCCCCGCCCCGGGCAATACCCCAGCGATGAACCCGAGCACGCCTCCCCGAAAAGAGGTTGGCAGTATGGCAACGATGTCTCGCCAGGAGAGTTTGAGCTTGTTGACCACCATGGCCGGCTTGCCGCCGCCGGCGCGCTCCTCGATGAAGAACAAAAGCTCGGAAATGGCGAACAGGCCGACGATGGCAATGATGAAATCAATGCCTTCATAAAGCTCGAGAATGCCAAAGGTGTAGCGCTGGGTGCCGGTATTGTCGATCCCCACGGTAGCAATCATCAGGCCAATGGCTGCCGCCATGATCGTCTTGACCGGGTTCTTGCCGGTAATACCGCCCAAAGTGGCAAAGGCCAGCACGAACAAGGCGAAGTACTCCGCCGCGCCGAAGGTCAGCGCGAACCTGGCCAACAGCGGTGCCAGAAGGATCAGACCGACGGTGGCGATCAAGCTCCCCATGAACGAGGCCACGGCGGAAATGGCCAGAGCCTCCGCCGCCTTGCCCTTTTGCGCCATCGGGTAGCCGTCGAGGCAGGTCATCATGGCCGGCTCATCGCCGGGAATGTTGAGCAGAATCGACGAGATACGCCCGCCGTACATGGCCCCTGCATAGACCGCCGTCAGCATGATGAGGGCGGTTTCCGGCTGCAACCCCAGGGTAAACGCCAAGGGGATCAAAATCGCCACCCCATTGGCCGGGCCCAGGCCGGGCAAGGCACCGATCAGGGTGCCAAGAAACGCCCCCAGCAGCGCGAACATCAAATTGTGCGGCTGTAGCGCGACGCCGAATCCGTCCATCAGGTAATTGAGGGTTTCCATCAGCTTGTCTCCAGCACGCCAAGCAGACCCCAGGGCAAGGGCAGGTCCAGGGCATAGGTGAACAGCAGGAATACCACCACCCCCGCAATGAGCCCGGTAAGATAAGCCCGCACTACACTCGCGCCCATGCGCCAGCACAGGGTGCCTACCGCCAGGGTCGTGGCGATGACAAATCCCAAAGGCTGCAGCAGCAGCGTATAGGCGATCAGCACGACGACGGCAATGATCAGCTCTAGCCAGATGCTTCCCGAAGGCCAGGCATTATCCGGGTCCGGTTTGACGATCAAATACAGACTGGTCAATGCCAGCACGACGGCCAACACCGTGGGAAAGGTCTCCGGGCCGACAGACTCGGCCCCGCCAAAGGGTTCTGGAAACTGAGTGGCGCCCCAGCCGTAAGCTACGGCCAGGACGAGCATCAGCACACCGAAAACGCGATCGTTGAGTGCCATTACTGGATCAACCCGATGTCCTTGGAAAGCGCCTCGATATCATCGATCTGTTTTTTAACGTAGCTCTCGAATTCGCCGGCACTCATGTGGAAAGGCATCAGGCCGTTCTGTTTCATGACCTGCTTCCACTCACCGCTCTCATAGATGGTATCCATGGCGTCCACCCAATACTGCTTGGCGTCGTCGGAGATATCCGCCGGCATGTAAAAACCACGCCAGTTGGGCCCGATGGCATCGATACCCTGCTCCTTGGCGGTGGGAATATCGGAGAACTCGCCGGGCAGGCGCTCTTCGGAAAGTACTGCCAATACTTTTAGATCACCGGATTCCATGAAGCCTTGAGCTTCGGTGATGTCGCCGGTAAACGCATCTACATGGCCGCCCACCACCTGGGTCATGGCCTCACCGCCATTGTTGTAGGACAAATAAGGAATGCGCGGCAGGTTCTCGACGCCGGCTTTCTGCGCCGCGATCAACACCTTGAGATGATCCCAGCCGCCCTTGGCGCTACCACCGGCAAACTTCACCGCCCGGGGGTCTTCCTTCAAGGCATTCATCAGAGCGGGTAAATCCTGGTATTGGGAGTCCTTGGAAACCGCAATGACCCCATAGTCGGCTCCAAGCGCACCGATCCAGTTGACCATCTCCGCATCCAGCCCCTGGAACTGCCCTTGAGCCAGCCGGGTAGTCGTAGCCGTTGAAGCCGCCACCAGCAGCTGCTCGTCACCGGCACGCTTGCTGACCGTATGAGCATAGGCGACACCGCCACCGGCACCGGCCATGTTGATGGTCTGCACGCTGCGCGGCACCAGATCGAGATCCTCCAGCACCTTGCCCACGCTGCGACAGGTGAAGTCCCAGCCACCCCCCGGATCGGCAGGCGCCAGACATTCCACTTTGCCGGAAGGCTCGAAGGCCATGACCATACTGCTGCTCAGCGTCAACGTCACTGCGGCAAGTAGCTTGATCGGTGTTTTCATCATTATTGTTCCCTTGATATGTTGAACATCGAACTACCAACAGATTTAAAGTGAACAGCGAATCGTCGGGACTTGCAATTTTTGATTCACGCTTGCGCGTTCTACGCGTGGTCGAAGAGCTACCTTGTTCGAATGAGATCTATTCTGCATCCGGCATACCGGCCCCAGTCAGCCGTGTTTCTACTTGTGCAAGTGCGTCGCGAGCCCCTAGAAAAACCAGTACGTCGCCTGCCTGTACCCGAGTATTCTCCGACGGGTTGAGCTCGCGCTGTGCATTGCGCACCAGTGCCGTGATGGACACCTTGTCTTGCTCGATCCCCAGTTCTTCCAGGCGCTTACCTAGCACAGGGCTGTCTTGGTGCAACACTACAGAGTGTAGGCGCTGCTGCTCTGCGTTCGCATCGGCCGCCTCCTTGATGTCATCAAGGGTTCCCCGGAACAGCTCGCGCAGGATGCGGTAGCGACTGCCACGCTGCTCCTGCAGGTGCTGGGTGACTCGATAAAGCGGCACTCCAAGGGCCAATAGCGCATGAGAGGTCAGCAGCATGCTAGCCTCCAGCGTCTCAGGGATCACTTCGCTGGCCCCCGCCTTGGATAGCTCCTCCACGTGCTGCTGATCTCGCGTACGCACTATCGCCGGCAGTTTCGGCCTTAGTTGCGTAGCGTGCCTCAGAGTTGCCAGAGCAGCCGATCGATCCTCGTGACTTATGATCAGTAGCGACGCCTGTTTCAAACCGACATTTTCCAGAACGGCAGGATCGGAGGAATCGCCATAGAAAACCGTATGTCCTGCCAGTCGGGCTTGCCGTACGATCGACGGATCCAGATCGAGCGCGACATAGGGGACCTTTTCACTTTCCAGAAAACGACTGACGGTCTGACCGGCACGGCCAAAACCACAGATCACCACGTGTCCCGTTCTTTTGCCTTGGCGCGCGGTTAGCGCGATATCTTGGGTCTCGGCCGGTTTCATCGATGCACCACCAAAGAGCCGAAGCGCTAACGGCTGATTGTAGCGGATCAGGAAAGGCGCCAGAATCATCGACAGCAGCACCGAAGTCAGCATGATCTGGGCAAGAAATTCATCGATTACCGCTCTCTCGAGACCGATGGCCAGTAGCGCAAAGCCGAACTCCCCTCCTACTGCCAACAACAGCCCGGTGCGAAAGGCGGTCTGCAGACCAACCCCCGCAACGCGCACGATCAAGGTCACCAGTAACAGCTTGATACTCAATAGCGTCAATGCCCCGAGCAGCGCCTCTTTCCAGATGTCTGGAATCAACGCCGGTTCCACCAGCATGCCGATGCTGACAAAGAACAGCCCCAGCAGCACGTCGCGAAAGGGTCGAATCGTCGACTCCACCTGGTAGCGAAACTTGGTGTCACCTAGCACCATGCCGGCCAGAAACGCACCAAAGGCCATGGAAAGCCCCAAGGTCTTGGTCGTCCAGGCTGCCATCAGCGAAACGAACAGCACCGTCAGCGTGAAAAGCTCCGCGGAGCGCCGCTGCGCCACCAGATTAAACAGCGGTCTGAACAGGAATCGGCCTGCCAGCAGAACGATCACGAAAGCTAGTAGCGCCTTGATCAGTGCCAGGCCCAAGGCACCCGCTATCTCATGGGTCGCTGCCACGCCAAGCACGGGTATGACCACGACGAAGGGCACCGCCGTAATGTCTTGAAACACCGACATGGTGGTACCCAGCCGGCCGTGCCGAGTCTGACTTTCGCCCTGCTCCATCAATTGCCGAGTGATGATAGTAGTGGAAGACTGGGCAAAGACGGCACCCACCACGAAGGCCGCGGGCCCAGGCAGTCCCAATAGCCAGGCCAGAGCGCCAACCACCGCGGTGGTCAAGGCAACCTGGGCGGTCCCAAGTCCAAGAATAGTGTGACGTAGCGCATAGATCTGCGGCAGTGAGAAGCTCAAGCCAATGGTAAAAAGCAGAAATACGATGCCGAACTCGGCGATTACGGGAATATGCTCATCGGCCACCACCGGCCCAGCGGTATGGGACCCCAGCAGTACTCCTACCAGCAGATAGGCCAGACTGGTCGGTATACGTAGCCGCTGAAAGAGCAGCAGTACCGAAACGGTAACGCCCAGTAACAACAGCAGTTGTACCAGCGCATGATCAAGCATGTTGTTCTTCCCTACTTTCTCGACTGCTTCCACCGATTCCATTGAAGCAGCAGATTCAGCAGCCTACCAATTATCTAACTAATTATTTATCAGTATCTCATTTTGTCTGCTACTGGTCAGCTGCGATCGATACACTACGCCATTCGAGGCCGCTATAATGGCGCTCCCTTTATCTATCACCGAGACGTCTCATGCTTCGCCTGGACCAGCTGCTTGTGTCATGTGGCCTCGCTCGTAGTCGAACCCGAGCCCAACGTCTGATTCGCAATGGCCGGGTGACGTTGGAAAGCGATCCAAACAAAGTGTTGACGAAGCCTGGTGAAAAGCTTGCGGAAGATACGCGCCTGTCGCTCGCCGACGATGAAGAAGAGCGCTATGTCTCTCGAGCCGGTCTGAAACTGGAAGCATTGCTTGCCGCCCTGGCATTGCGACTGGAAGGTAAAAGGGTGCTGGATGTGGGCCAATCCACCGGGGGGTTTACCGACTGCGCCTTGAGTCACGGCGCGGCTCATGTCATCGGCATCGAAGTCGGCCACGATCAGCTCGATCCTGGATTGCGCGAGGATCTTCGTGTGACCTGCCTCGAAGGACTCAACGCCCGGGCCATGGCAGACGATTCGCAACTGCTTGCTGCCATCGACCGTCATGCTCCGCTTGGCATTGACGTGGCGGTCATGGACGTCTCTTTCATTTCCCAGACGCTGATCTTGCCCGAGCTGGGTCGAATGCTACATCAGGGTGCCGAACTGCTCTCTTTGGTCAAGCCGCAGTTCGAGGTGGGCCCGGGCCGGGTCAATAGTCGCGGTATCGTCAGGGATAGTGCCTGCTATACCCAGGTCGAGAAGCGTATCCGCGCCTGTTGCCACGAACACGGCTTCGAGGTGCTCGGCTGGCGCAACAGCCCCATTCTCGGCGGCGACGGCAATCGTGAATTTCTGCTGCATGCCCGGCGCCGTTGATTGCCTTATTTACTCACTGATTCGCCCAGCGTCTTGTCCTTCGCCTGGGAAATGACGTTCTTCGTGCGTCCTTGTGCATCGTGCAGCCAGACATCCATCTGATTGAAAGCCACCCGAATGTCGTTGTCACGAAACAGTGTATCGAGTCGCCGATTGATCTCGTCCGCGGCGAACAGCCGATCCGTCAAATCGTTGACGAAGATGCGCAATTCAAAGTTAAAGGCGGTGGAGCCATAACTTGTGCATAGCACCTGTGGCTCCGGATCCTTGAGCACTCGGGAGTTCCCCGCTGCCGCCTCTGCCAGTAGACGGTGCACGGTATCCAGGTCTGAGCCATGAGCCACGCCATAGTTGAGCACTACCCGAGTGACGTTGTCCGACAGCGTCCAGTTGATCAGCTGATCCGTGACGAAGGTCTTGTTGGGAATGATGATTTCCTTGCGGTCGAAATCCGTCATCGTAGTGGCGCGAATACGGATGCGGCTGATCGTCCCGTGTAGATTGCCCAGAGTGATGGTATCGCCGATGCGTATCGGTCGCTCGAAGAGAATGATGAGACCCGAGATGAAGTTGGCGAATATTTCCTGAAGACCGAAACCCAGACCGACACCCAAGGCAGCTACCAGCCACTGCAGCTTGCTCCAGGACACCCCGAGCGTACCCAGGGCTGTGACGATACCGACCCCGACGATGGTGTAGGAAAGCAGCGATGTGATCGCATAGGCGCTGCCCGGCTTGAGAGACAATCGCGACAGCACCATGACTTCAAGCAGGCCTGGCAGGTTACGCGCCATGACGGAGGTCAATACCACGGTAATCAGTGCGGTGAGCAGATCCGCAACGGTAATAGGGGTTTCGCTCAAGCTTTCACCGACGCCCCGGGTGATCGACCAGATGCCTACGTTATCGAGATAAGCCAGCACCGCCAGGAGATCCGACCATAGAACGTAAAGCACCAGGGAAAACCCAAGAAACAGGATCAGCTTGGACAGGCGCAGAGACTGCTGATTGACCTGCTCTAGATCCAAGGGCGGTTCTTCGACGACCTCGAGTCCGCCTTCAGCGCCTTCCTGAACTTGGGCACGCCGTCGCGCCACTGCCCGCCGATACGCCAGACGCCGCGCCGCCACTGCCAATCCACGAACCACGGATGCCTCGACCAGAATCCACAGGCCGAAGATATACAAGCTGGCGACGAAGCGATTGACCAGCTGCAAGGCGGTGTATTCATAACCCAGCACGATCAGAGCCGCCAGCACCAGGGTGGTGCCGGACAGCGCCAACCCAAGCAGCAGTCGAAACAGCTTGACGCCAAAATAGGGTGTATGGGCCAGAATGAGCCGCGCCAACAGCACGCTCATGGCAATCAACCCCGCCAATATCAACAACAGAAAAAGCGGCCGTTCGGCGAGGGTTGGACCGTCGCCTTGCGCCAGGGAGCTGATCAACAGCACCGGAATCAGGGCGATACCCAGCCACCACAGCAGGCTTCGCAAGCGCGTGGCATAGTCGGCGGGCCAATGAAAATGCCGCACCGTGACGCCGTCTCGCACGAGCAGACGACGCACCAGGGCGATTGCCGCCCAGGCCAGGGATAGCTGCAGCAGCGCCTCGCCCCAGGCGATTGCAATACCTGTCCCGCCATGGCTCAGGAAGACACCAATCGCGGCCAGCGCCAGAGGCCCAGGCGCGGCGATCAGGGTATTGAGCATGATGGCCTTGGGGGTATGCATCTGGGTATCCCGCTTGAGCCGTCCTACCTGTTCGTGAAGCGTCAGCAAGCGTGCCTTGATAGGCCGACGTCGCAACAGCAGACCAATGGAAAGTAGCAACAATGGCAGCCCCCACAGTCCTGCCAAATCGGGCTTCTGCCAGAAGTGATGCAGCTTCTGCCGCCACCCTTCTCCGCTGACCTGGGCCATCAAGGATTGCGGCAGTTGGCGCAGCCAGGTCAGATCAAGTGGATGTCGACTTGCCACCCAGAACAGCTGTTCTTCGATGGTCATGCGCAGCGATGCACTGATCTCGAGCAGCTGCTGCTGATTGAGCTGAAGGTCGATGGCCGTGGTCAGCAGCTCACCGTATTCCCGCTCGAGCTGATCCACCAGCTCGCTGCGCCCTTGATACAATTTCGTCAAGGTATCGATCACCTGAGGCGGCGACTCAACCCCGGTTTCATCAAGCTGCTGACGGGCAAGTCGCTCCGCGTCACGCAACCCATCTCGCAGCCGATTCAACTCGAACTGCTTGAGTCGAATATCGGCGATCTGTTCTTGAATACCCTTGACCGCATCGACCTGAGGCAGAGAGCTGCGCTGCTCCCGCAGAATGCGCGACAGCAGTTGACTGCCTCGCACCGCCTCGATTTGCTCTTTAAGGGTGCGCTGTACCTGGCGTACACGATCGAGCTGAGTGCGCACCTTGACGGCTTCACGTTTGAGATCGTTATAGCGATCGATCACCTGCAATAGCTCGAGGCTCATCTGACGATTGCGGGATCGCGCATCGATCACCACCGAATTGTCATCTGCAAGAGAGGGCTCGTTACCGGACGTCGCCCCCAGCGTATCCGCAAGTTGATCACGGCGCTTCTGGTCGAGGATGGCCTGCATTAGGGTGAGATTATCTTCTATTTGATCGATCCTGCGGATCAGCACTTCACGCCGGCGACTGGCCAGTTCGAGCAGGCGCGTATTGACGGCCAACTGGCGACGCTTGAGCGCCAATTCGCTCTCCGCCAGTGCCAACTCGCCTTGCAACAACCAGACCCCGGGCGAATTTCCGACACCGCTATAGTCACCAAGTGCAAGACGCTTTTCTTCTATTTCCTCAAGCGCCTGGGAGATCGTTGCCTGAGCGCGTTCGGGCAACGTCTGGGCGGCGATCAAGCGTGAATTGGTCTTGGCGAGATCATCCTGCAGCGACTGCAATCGATTCAGAGTATCGGCGACTCGTGTTTCCAGTTCAGGAATGTCGAGAGACTTCAGGGTCTCGGCGTTTATTGTTTCACTCGACATCGTGTCACGCAGGGCACGCGCCAAGCGCTGCATTTCGTCCGGGGCACGATTGATTTGCTGCTCGAGCTCATTGCGCTCCTGACGAATGTTTTCTATGTCCTTTAGCGTATCGAGCACGCGTTGCAGGGTTTCGATCTCGTCTTGTTGATCGCTATTCGGCTGCTCTATTGCCGTTAGTGTTTCAAGACTCTGAGAGACTGCGTCACGCTCAGGCGGGGCTTCCTGACCCCATGCCGCGGTCCACATCAGCAACAACGCCAGCACAGTCGTGACTGTTTTGAAACGCCTCTTCTTTTGCCCCGCCGTCATTATTAATCCTCATTTTCAGTGCGAGCGTATCGCACTCTAATTACTAAAGAATCGTGTGATTGCCGTGTCAGATTGGCAATTACTTACGCAAAGCGATTGACTTGGCAGAACAGCGTGGTAGAAACAGACGCTTGGTGCCGCATACAGGACGCTGATAATGGTTTTGCCCTCACCGCTGCGTGTGATTGCGCGGTTACTTTTTTGTTCATTGTTGAGCGTTTCGATTCAAGCCAACGCCCAGTCGAGCACGCGAGAAAATAGTACGTCTGGTAGCGAAGAGGCAATCGCCAGCAGTTTGAAAAAGGCGGATGTCCGCCGTGAATTGGAGAGGGAATCATCTCTTAATCCCTTGACCCTGAGCGTTTATCGACGCAACTATTTGTTGCCCTGGACTTACAACACCAATCCCAATCAAGAAGATTTCGACTCGATCAGCTCCAATGGCAATGCAGACAAGACAGAAGCCAAGTTTCAGATCAGTCTCAAGGTGAGCGTCCTGCACAACATGTTCGGTGATAATGGCGATCTCTATTTTGCCTATACCCAGCGCAGCTGGTGGCAGGCCTACAATGCCAAGGCGTCTTCTCCTTTCCGTGAAACCAATCATGAGCCTGAAGCGTTCGTCAGCTTCGATAACGCCTATTCCTGGTTTGGCTGGACCAATACGCAAAATCGCGTAGGTTTCGCGCACCAATCCAATGGACAATCGCAACCCTTGTCTCGCAGCTGGAATCGTCTGTATGCAGACCTGCTTTTTCAACGGGGTGACTGGGCAATCAGCGTGGCACCTCATTGGCGCATTCCCGAGTCGAGCGACGATGACGACAACCCCGATCTCGAAAACTATATCGGGTATGGCGACTTTACTCTGGTGCGCACCTTCGGCGATCAAGAAATCTCGTTGATGGTGCGCGGTAATCCTGGGAAGCATCATTACGGTGCGCTACTCGATTACACCTTCCCGTTGATCGGCAAGGTCCGTGGCCATGTGCAATACTTTGACGGGTATGGAGAGAGTCTCGTTGATTACGATGAGGACGTACAGCGTTTCGGACTAGGCTTCAGTCTCAACACTTATCTGGCCGGTATCCCAGGCAATGATTGATAACCAAAGGCATATTGCTATGATGATAGCTTCACTCACCACTCATGGAAGACTGTAGCAATGAGTATGTTCCCTGTAGGACACCATAGCCGCGAGGCCAACACCCGCGAAGCCAGCACCGAGCAACTGAAAGAAGATCTGCGTCATCTTTCTCAGACCGTGGAAGAGTTGGTAAGCGCGACTGCCGATGACTCCCGTAGCAATATCAAAGAGTTGCGCAGCCGTGCAGAGAAGAGCTTGCGTGAAACCCGCACGCGCATCGAAGCCCGGGGCGAAAAAGCCTATCACGATGCCCGTGACGGCGTACTCGATAGCGCCGACATGGTCGACCGCTATGTGCATCAGAATCCCTGGACCGGCATCGGTATCGGTACAGCCCTGGGTGTCGTGATCGGCATGATCGTCGGACGGCGCTGATGTCCAGCGGTAACGGCCCAGCAGAGCGCGTGATTCAAGCTGGACGGCGCATGCTGACCAGCTTGGTTACCACCGGTGAGACAAGGCTGCGTCTCGCCGTGGTCGAGCTGGAACTCGAACGCGATCGTATCCTGACGATACTGATGCTTGCAGGCGCCAGCTTGATATTGTTTGCCTTTGGCGTCGGCATGCTACTTCTGATGCTGATTGTCGCCTATTGGGAGCAGCATCGTGTTTTGGCCATTGGCGCCAGCGGCGGCACGCTGTTGATCGTGTCCGCCACATTGGCGTTCAGCGCCAAGCGCATTGCCAAGCAGCGCAAGCTGATGGAGTCAACGCTAAGCAATCTGTCCCAGGACCGGCACTATCTGGAGTCTTCGCGTGAGTCATCGTGATCGTCTGAAACGTCGAGAAGAGCTCGAGACCGAGATACTTCAGCAACGCATCGACATGGCCATGGCCTTGCGTGACTGGCGAGAAGTCACTGCTCCTATCGATCGCGGTTGGGACCGGCTGACCCAGTGGCGCACGGCCTTCGTTGCATTAGGTGGTTTTGCCACAATACGCGCTCTACGCAAGCCGCGCTCTACCGGTAAGTTGATGGGCAAGCTGCTTACCGGGGCGATGCTCTTCAACCGAGGCCGGGTTGCTTATCGTATGCTGCGCAATAGACGTGCCTGATTTCATATCTGCAGACAAGAAAACGCGGGCAAAGCCCGCGTTTTCTTTTGCCTATTTTCAATCGATATGGCGTCGTTTTAAAACACTCACTGGTGAATCAGACCCGTTCCAGGTAGTGAATGCTGAATAGGTTCTCTGGATCGGTCCATAGCGCGCGCGGATGAAACCCGCCCCGCAGGGCCAGGGCTTGAAAACCATCGACGCTGTATTTATAAGAATTTTCCGTATGAAGCGTTTCCCCTTCTTCAAAATCGAAACTCTCACCTGAAACAGTAATACTCTGGCTCACTTTGCTGACCAGATGCATCTCGATGCGCGATTGCTCTACATTGTAAAAAGCCCGATGAGAGAAACTGTCGGGATCAACGACGGCATCGAACTCTTTGCATAAACGATTGAGCAGGTTGAGGTTGAAGGCAGCCGTTACGCCCTTAGCGTCATTGTAGGCGGCGTTGAGGATCGCCTCATCCTTGATCAGGTCCACGCCTATCAATAAACCGCTTCCCGGCGGTAGCAAGGACCCCAGCTCATTCAAGAAACCTTCAGCATCCAAGGGCGAAAAATTGCCGATGCTCGAGCCTGGAAAAAAGGCGACCGGGCGCTTTCCGCGTACGGCCCCGGGGATCTGTAACGGTTGGGAAAAGTCGGCGCAGGCCGCATGCACCTCGAGCCAGGGGTAATCGGCAGCGAGACGCTGCGTGCTCTCGATTAGAAAATCACGAGAGATATCAATGCCCAGATAGCTCACCGGACGCATGGCTTCAAGAAGCAAGCGGATCTTGCGGCTGGCGCCACTCCCCAGCTCGATCAAGATGCCATCATCGCCGATGAGCCGGGCAATGTCCTTGGAAAAGCCGTGCAATATGGCCTCTTCGGTACGGGTTGGATAGTACTCCGGTTGCTCGCAAATGAGATTGAAAAGCTCGGACCCTTTCCAGTCATAGAAGAACTTGGGTGGAATGGTCTTGGGTGTCGCTCTTAGTCCGGCAAGCAGCTCTTCCTGTAGCGAAGCCGATTGCGAAGTCGTTTGCTGGTCGTGAACGGTTACGCAGTTCTCCATGATCATGCCTCCCTGGCAAGGCGGAACCCTGAGAACGCCCAGCGGGCATGAGGAGGAAAGAAGTTACGATAGGTCGCACGAATATGCGCCTGGGGCGTCGCACAGCACCCTCCACGCAGCACCATTTGCCCCGACATGAACTTGCCATTGTATTCACCAAGGCTACCCGGCAATGGCTTGAAGCCCGGATAAGGCCGATAGGCGCTGCCGGTCCATTCCCAGACATCCCCGAACATCTTCCCAGGCCCGTTTTTTGGAATTTCGCCGGCCACCGGCTGTAGATGATCCTGCTCGGCAAAATTGCCGTTTGGATTCGCTTCGCGAGCCGCGATTTCCCATTCCGCCTCCGTAGGCAAACGCGCGCCGGCCCAACAGGCAAAGGCGTCGGCTTCGTAAAAACTGACGTGGCATACCGGCGCCTGCCAATCCACGGGTGTCAGTCCGCCCAAGGTCATGTGATACCAGTCATCCTCTTGCTTTACCCAGTAAAGCGGTGCCTTCCATCCTGTCTGCTTGACCGTCTGCCAACCCTCGGACAGCCAATAGTCGGGATGCTCATAGCCACCGGCCTGCATGAATTCCAGAAATTCGGCATTCGTCACGGGACGATCGGCAAGCTGAAACGCTTCGACGAACTGGCGATGGCGCGGCGTTTCGTTATCGAAAACGAAGCCTTTTGCATCAACTTCACGACCAATATGATAAACGCCTGCTTCGAAATCCTGCCACCGAAGCGCTTCGGACTGATGGTTGGGAATTGGCGCAAGATCGTCTCGATAGATCGGATAAAGCGGATTCTGGGCCAGGATATGCTTGATATCCATGACCAATAATTCCTGATGCTGCTGCTCGTGATTGAGCCCCAACTCGACTCGGTGAATGATGGCATCCACATGCTCATCAGGCGGATCGCTGAGCAATTGTGTCATGGCATTATCCACATGAGCACGATAACGGTATACGTCATCTACCGTCGGGCGGGATATCAACCCCCGATCAGGGCGCGGAAACGGTGTCCCGTGAGTTTCGTAATAGGAGTTAAAAAGAAAATCGTAGGCGCTGTCGAGGGGGCGGTAGGATTTGTGAAACGGCGTCAGCAGGAATGCTTCAAAAAACCAGCTAACGTGAGCGATGTGCCATTTGGGCGGGCTGACATCCGCCATGCTCTGGACCACATAGTCTTCCTTGCATAGCGGCGCGCAAAGGGCCTCTGTCGCGGCGCGAACACGCTGATAGCTGCGCAACCACTCCTTTGTGTGCTGGGTTTCCTCAAAAGACGCATCGCGGGTTCTATCAACGAGTGATGGCATGCGGCAACCTCCTGTCGTGAAAAATGACATCCTTGATATGACAATTCAGCGTAGCAGGTCAGTGCCCGAGTCCAAGCCGAATCGGGTAACTTCCTTTTTTACAACGCCAGGCCACACGCCACGCCAGACGCCCAGGCCCATTGAAAGTTGTAGCCCCCCAACTCACCGGTAACATCGAGTACTTCACCGATGAAACGCAGCTGTGGCAGATCCTTCGCCGCGAAGGTCTTGGATGAAATGGCCGCCGTATCCACTCCGCCTATGGTCACTTCAGCGGTACGCCACCCTTCGATTCCAGCGGGTTTTAGCCGCCAACGATTGAGCCGTTCGCTCCAATCCTGCAATCGAGCATTGGACTGCTCCGCCAATAGCCCATCGTTGCCATACCACTCGATCAGTGCCTGAGACAATCTCTTGGGCAAGTGCTCGCCCAGCCAGGTCGAGAGCCGGCGCTTGGGAGTCGTCTTGCGGGCATTGGTCAGCGCATCTAAAGCATCGATATCCGGAAGAAGGTCAATGGACAGCTCGTCACCCGGGCGCCAATGGCTGGAAATCTGCAGCATCGCAGGTCCCGAGAGTCCGCGATGAGTAAACAGCATCGGCTCCCGATAACGCCCGCTGCGGCATTTTACATCCACCTCACAAGACACGCCGGAAAGCGCCGCCGCACGTTCTTTCCATTGGGAGGTCAGAGTAAACGGCACCAGAGCGGCGCGGGTCTCTGTCACCGGCAGCCCGAACTGGCGGGCAATATCGTAGCCAAAACCCGAAGCCCCCATGGTCGGAATCGACAGCCCGCCACTGGCCACCACCACTGCGCCGGTATCAATGCGCCCTGCCGAGGTTGTCAGGCACATCCCCTCACCCTTTCGCTCAATGCGCTCGACGGTGGTTTTGAGACGAATCTCCGCTCCCGCCCAGTCGCACTCCGTGAGTAGCATGTCGAGAATCGGCCTTGCGGAATCGGTACAGAACAGCTGCCCCGGCGCTTTTTCTACCGGCTCGATGCCATGACGCTCGACGAGCTCGACAAAATGCTCCGGGCGATAGCGATTGAGGGCCGAAATGCAGAAATGAGGATTATTGGAGAAGAAATTGATCGGCTGCGTATCGAGATTGGTGAAATTGCAGCGCCCGCCGCCGGACATGAGAATCTTCTTGCCCGGCTTGTTGGCATGATCGATGACCAGCACCCGGCGACCAGCGTAACCGGCGGTCAGCGCGCACATCAGTCCGGCGGCGCCAGCGCCGATTATCACGACATCCGGGTTGGAAAACATACAGACAGGCTCCAGATATTACTTAATGGACAAAGCCAGCCATTCTAGCAGGCGATCGCGATGGCGAAATGCGTTCGACCCTATTGAAGAATCATCACTTCAGGAGTGACTCTCATGCTCGAACTTATTGCTGCCCCGGCGCCACATGTGGTTGCCATGCGGGTATCCGGCTGTATTGATGCCAACGAGCTTCAGCACGGCATCGATGCCATCGAACAGGCCAAGAAAAGCCATGACAAGATCAGTTTCTACATCGAGGTCGACAACCTACGCTGGATGACCGGCACCGCTCTTGTGCGAGACATCGGCTATGGTCTGACCCAGTTTGGCCGCATGGATCATTTTCATCGCATCGCGGTCGTCTCGGATCAGCAATGGATGCGCAGCGTCGCCAGCGTGCAGAATCAGCTGTTCTCATCCATCGAGGTAAGGCCATTCAAGAAAGAAGAGAAGGAAACCGCGATGCAGTGGGCCTGTGAGCTGCTCGGTACAGACACCACCCCAGAAAAAGAGGCCCCGGCCCAATCCGGTTAGATTGCGCCAGGGTTTCTCGTTCTCCTACGGCTTTTTTCTCACATTCTCCTTTTCTCAGTTCGCGGCTTCAGTGGTTCCTTGAACCCTGTTGCTTCGGGCTGATTCCCGGCGGGTGCGAATCGTCTTCTCGACGCCAATGATCAGGTAGATCGCAAGACCCACGAGAATGATATAGAACCAGTCGAGTAGCCCGATCGGCGCGGTGTGAAACAGGGTGTTCATCAAGGGCACATAGGTGAATAGCAGCTGAGCGATCATCATCGCCGCGATGCCCACCCATATCCACGGATTGCTCATAAGCCCCAGATTGAACATGGAAAGCCGCAACGAACGGCAGTTGAGCAGATAGAAGGACTGCCCCACGGCAAAGACGTTCACCGCAATGGTACGCGCTTCCGCCTCGCTCGCCCCTTGATACAAGGCCAGCTCGAAGAGCCCGAAACTGCCGATCAGCAACAGCAGGCCCACGAAGATGACGCGGAAGATCATTTCGCTGCTGAGAATGGGCGCTCCCGGCGTACGCGGTGGCCGCGTCATGATACCTGGCTCCCGAGGCTCGAAGGCCAGGGTCAACCCCAACAGCACCGCCGTGGTCATGTTGATCCACAGCGCCTGTAGCGGCAACACCGGCAGAGGCTGAGCGAAAATGATCGCGGCAATGATGACCAATCCTTGGCCCGCGTTGGTGGGCAATATCCAGGTAATGAACTTGATCAGATTGTCGAAGACCCCTCGGCCCTCTTCCACTGCGGCTTCGATGGTGGCGAAGTTGTCATCCGTGAGCACCATGTCCGCGGCTTCTTTGGATACCTCGGTTCCGGTAATGCCCATGGCCACGCCGATATTGGCCCGACGCAGGGCCGGGGCGTCGTTGACCCCATCCCCGGTCATGGCCGCCACTTCGCCTCGGGCCTGCAGCGCTTCTACCAAGCGCAGTTTCTGCTCTGGGGTTACCCGGGCAAAGACCGCCGTATCCGCAACCTCGTGGCTCAATTGCTCATCGGACAGCGACTTGAGCTCGCGACCGGTCAGCACCTTTGGCGTCGCACCCTTGGCAATCGTCTGATCCAGCCCGATCTCGCCGGCAATGGTCGCCGCAGTCAGGGCGTGATCGCCGGTGATCATCTTGACCCGAATGCCCGCCACATGACAGGAGCGCACCGCCTGTACCGCTTCCTCTCTAGGCGGATCGATCATGCCCTGCAAGCCAAGAAAGGTGAGCCCCTGAGTCAGGTCTTCATGCTCGATACCCTGCTTGTCGGCGGCCGCCTCCATACAGGCAAAGGCCAGCACCCGCTGACCTTGGCTGGCGATGGCCTTGACCTGGGCTTCGACGGCATCCACATCGAGTGGCTTGCGCGTACCGTCCGCATTCATGACCTGATCGCATCGGGCCAAGATGCTTTCAGCGGACCCCTTCATGTAGATCGATGGCTTCTCGCCGCCATGCAGGGTTGCCATGTATTGATGCTGAGACTCGAAGGGAATGGTATCCAGACGAGGTTGAGCATCAAGGGACTTGGCATCGTCGATCTCTGCCTTGCGGGCCGAAACCAGCAGCGCCCCTTCCGTGGGATCCCCCTGAATCTTCCAACCCTCTTCGTCATGCTTCAACGATGAGTCGTTGCATAGCCAGCCCGCCTTGAGCAATTCATTCAGGGCAATATTATCCTTGAGCATCACCGGCTGTCCGGACTGGCGAATATCACCCTCTGGGGCATAGCCGATACCACTGACATCGTAGTCCTCACCGCCCGCCCAGAGCCTCTGTACCGTCATTTCGTTGCGGGTCAGGGTGCCGGTCTTGTCCGAGCAGATGACCGTGGTGCTGCCCAGGGTTTCCACCGCGGGAAGGCGCCGAATGATGGCGCGACGCTTGGCCATGCGGGCAACGCCGAGTGCCAGGGTGATAGTCAGCACCGCAGGCAAGCCTTCCGGAATCATCGCCACGGACAGAGCCACCGCCGCCATGAACAGATCGATCCAAGGGTCGCCATGCCAAAGACCAATCAGGAAGGTGATGGCCGCCAGGCCCAGAATGGCATAGAGAAGCAATTGGCTGAAATGCGCGATCTTGCGGGTCAACGGTGTGGCCAACACCTCGGCGCTGGCGATGAGCTCGGAGATACGCCCGATCTCGGTGTGATCGCCAATGCTCGTCACCACACCCATTCCGGTGCCATAGGTCACCAGGGATGAGGAATAGGCCATATTGACCCGATCCGCCAGAGAAGTGTCCGTACCAAGCTCGCCAATGTGTTTTTCGACGGGCACCGACTCCCCAGTCAGGGCCGACTCATCGATCTGCAGGCTGCGGCTTTGGAGCAACCGCAGATCCGCCGGCACCTTGTCCCCGGAGGCCAACAGCACCACGTCACCCGGCACCAGGGATCTGGCGTCAATACGCTGCTTTTCGCCATTTCGCAGCACCGTGGTTTCCGTCACCATGGCCCGAGACAACGCATCCAGCGCATTCAGTGCCTTGCTCTCCTGCAAGAACCCGATAATAGAATTTAAAAAAATCACCCCAAAAATAACGCTGGCATCGATCCAGGCGCCCAAAAGGAGCTTGATGATGACGGCGGCGAGAAGGATATAGACTAACGCTTGATGGAATTGCAGGAGGAATCGTATCAGCGGCCCCTGCCCTTTGCGTTGCGTGAGTGCATTGGGGCCATATTGCTGCTGTCGGTTGTCTACGCTGTCGCTGTCGAGTCCTGTGTGGGGGTCTGTGTCGAGTTGACTCACGACGTCATCGTGAGGGAGATGATGCCAGTGCTTTTCCTGTAACGAACTCATCGGCTATCGTCCTTATCTTGCGTAAGATAGAAATCCAATCGCTAAAATTTGGCGTACCTTTGTTGACGGTCTTCGATGACAATCCCTGTTCGTTTTTACCTGCAAGAAAACCTCACAGGATAACGGTATAAGTAAGAACCTATCTCCCTTTCAAGTGAATGTGACGAGCTTTCGCCCGCGATGGCCCGGCTTTCGCCAAGGCAATATAGGTGCTACAAATAACATGACATAAAAGACGCTAATTTGTTAGCGTCTTTCACGAATAAAATTTCAAGGCGCTATGCGGCCCAACACGGATAGGGAATTCTTGACGGGACGTACCACGATGATTTCGCCGGAACGAGGAAAGATGCCGGTCAAGGCGGTGACGTTGACTTGATGGGTAACCAGTACCGTTGTCTTGTCTTTTGCCTGCTCGGCAAGTAGCTGTCGAACCGCCTCACTCTGCCGGGGCTCGTGCTCACGGTTAGTGAAGAAGGAGTTCAATGCGGGGGTGGGAATCACATCGCCCAGATCGAGTAGACGCGCGGTTTCCAGACAGCGGCACCACTGGCTGGAATGGACGTTTGCCATGGCAATGCCCTGCTCACGAAACCGCTTACCGATCCTCAGGGCCTGCCCCGGTACCGCGAACATTCTCGACGCCGCCATTGCGGAAGGTGCCCAGGTGGTCGGCAACGAAGCCATGTTCCTTGTGCTGAAGGCGCTCAATGGCCGCTGCCGTGGCCGAGGTCACCGGACAGCGGGAAAACGGGAGTTTTGGGCGCCGGATCATCAATAGCACCTCATCCGAGCTTGGATGAAGTGCCATCGCTGTGCGCTACTGCTGCTGTGGCGTCAAGTTCATGATCTTCGATGCATTGGTTTCAACCGCCTCACGGGAATACACCAGAGGAACATAGTCGCCAGTAGCCCAAAGTGGCGTAAGGTCTCGGTAATGCGGACTGAAGGGATCGCCTGATTGCCCAGGTGTATTGATGAACCTGCTGGCATCCCAGTTGCCTACATCTAGCACCATGCGAAACGACGCGCCCATCGTCACTTCGAAATCCGAGTCATAGCGCGCGGCCAGTGGTGTGAATCGATCGCCACCTGTTTCCAGCGGACCAACCGTCAGCTGCTCCTTCAAATACTCTGGCGCAATTGGCGTGACGCTATTTTCAAAGTATGCCTTGTGTAGCGAGCCCCATCGCCAGGAATCAAGATCATCACCCAACAGTGCCCTTGCCTGCTCCACGGACTGGATGAGCGCACTGACAATGATGTCGTTGCGGGCCTTTTGTGGGTCGTCGCCCAACTGGTCATTTGGCGCCTCGAGCAAATCGATGACGCTGGTGATGCTGCCTTGCGCGATCAGCGACGCAACTTCGTCAGGTGCAACACGCTCAACGGTTTCCGTGCCCAGATGCTTGTCGATCATCAGCTCACCAAGGACCGCCGCCGAACTATCCACTGAAACAACACCATCCCAGTTTTTCAACAACTCTAATGCTTGGGAGACGGAAGCATCGGCTCCTTCCGGCAATTGCAATTCGGCTTGGTTGACCAGATCCACCAGTCGCAGCGCGAGCATGCTGGTGACATCGTTCTGTAACGCCATCGAATCCGCCAGGGTCATGCTGTCGTTTTCGGACAAAACCTTGGATATTCGCTCATAGCGCGATGGGTCGGCCCATTCGAAACCAATGTGAAGCGTTTCGTAGGGGAAATCGTCCGGTAGATTCATCTGGTTGGCGGTGGCAATCCAACCCTTCTCGGGATTATAAGAAGAAGGAAGCTTGTTTCTATCGAGAAAGTCCCATTCGTAACGCCCGTTGCCCGGTACGGGAAGCAAGCCGTCCCAGTTCTCGCGAGTCGGTGTCATGGCCCCTACGACCCAGCCAATATTGCCCTGGGTATCCGCATAGACCTGGTTTTCCGAAGGTGTGGAGAAGCGCTGCATGGCATCGGAGAACTCTTGCCAATTCCTGGCCCCCATGTAATCGGCGGAGCCGAAGTACGCCGACGTGCCGGGCTCGAACCACACGGTGCGCAACGCGAAGGCCCGGTTGTTATCCTCATCGACCTTCAGCACGGCGCCATGACGGGTATAACGCATCGTGACATCCTGGGCATCCCCGCCGCGCACATCAATCGTCTCCTGCTCCACCTCCATATCTTGCCATTCGCCGTTATAGCGGTACTGGTCCGGATTGTCCGGGTTCAGCTCGTAGACGTAGAGATCTTCCTGATCCACGGAAAAGATCGTCAACCCGAAGGCAATATCTTCATTGTGGCCAATTGAAATACCGGGTAGCGCCGGCTCACCGGCCCCAATCACGGACATGTTGGGCGAGTTCAAATGAACCACGTAGCGCAAAGACGGTACGCTATGAGATCGATGCGGATCATTGGCCAGCATTGCGCGGCCCGTTTTGGTGCGATCCGGCGATATCGTCCAGTTGTTGGAGCCAATGCTGTCAACGTTATCGGCAGACGCCTGAAGAAAATCATAGTTGTGATCAGAAGCGGTCTGCTGCTTGTCCGACGTCTCGTTAGCCTTATTCTCTTTGAGAGATGAAAATTCCACGCCTTTGATCGCGAGTTCATAATCCTTGAGAACATCCTTAGGGATCAGGCAAGGATCAAGACCGTCAGGAATTTTTGTTTCCCACTGCGGCTCCAGCTTGCGCCGGAGCACATCCGTCTCGAGATCCGCCTTGCAGGCAACTCGGGCGCGAGCGACTTCCGAGGCAACATTGCGCGTCAGGCCGTGACTACGTATTCGAACCACGTCATCGATTTTCCAAAGATCCGGTGTCGTATCGGAAATCTCAAACTCGACGGGCAGCGGCGCATCGCCATCCAACACCTTTTGCACGTAGGAATTAACGCCCTCTACAAAGGCGGCCGCGTACTTCTTGCCATTCGGCCCATAGGCCTCCCACTCTTTTTGCATATCGCCACGATAGAGAAACATTCTCGTGGCGCGATCTTGATCCACATAGTTTTCGCCGAAGTTTTCGGCCAACAAGCCAAGGCCCCGCTTACGCCATAGATCAATCTGCCAGAGGCGATCACGCGCAGCGTTGTAACCTTGTAGAAATAGCGCATCCCTGTCGGATTTGGCGTAAAGGTGCGCAACACCCCAAAAGTCCACGATGATTTCGGCCGGTTTCTCGAGCCCTTTGACAGCAACGTCCTCACGATGAACGGCGCTTGACACCTCTGCCAACGCCAACGAGGAAGCGCCAGATAAAAAACGCCGCTGCGAGTACAGTTGATAGCCTGAAAGAAGCGCATCTCGACATGACCTTCTCCCTTACACGCCGCAAGCGGCAGGTATCCCAAGTTTGGATATAAGCTTTGAATGCAAGCAGACGATGTCGTATAGGCCAAGGGGTCGCTAACCAAAGTGGTTCTTCATGACACCGGTAGGATCAGCATAGTCACGCAGTTTGAGATACTCAATTGTGAAATTTTAGCTAAACGATTTGTCACAGAGTAACCTCGATAATGAAGTTGCACTGCTAAAGGCGCAAAATCGCAAAAATATTTTTACAGCGCGTAATTAATTACCCGGAATATGACATCTATGACTTTATTGTTTGTCGACAGATGACAGAAACTCAGATACCGCCTTATTGAACGCTTTTGTTTGATCGACGTTCACCAGATGACCAGCGTCGGGAATGATCTTAACGACGGAGCCATCCACCTGCTTCTGGAACTCTTTCATCGTGGCAGGTCGCGCTTCGTCATACTCCCCTGCAATGAACAGCGTAGGCACAGAGATTTGAGATAGATCGTCGGTGCGATCAAAAACCTGCAATGTGCCGGTGGAGACGAACTCCGAGGGGCCCCACATATATTCATAAAGTGCGCTGTTTCCACCCGGACTATTGGCGCACTCCGGAAGCTCGTTGCGTGCTTGAGGACCTCGCGATAGAAATTCAGCCATAAAGTGGTCATTGGCGGTCTGGAAGGCAGGCGTAGAGTAGTCTCCGGATTTGATGGCAGTTTCGATAGCAGCTTGATCAGACGTGCTCAACTCTGACACCAATGTATTGGCATCCTTGAGCCAGCGATCAGTCCCGATAAGCGGACCAATGAAGGTTACGGACTGAACACCTTCTGGCTCTGCGCTAAGCAGGTATTCGATAGCCACGGCGCCACCCCAAGAGTGGCCGGCAAGATGTATCTCATCAAGACCCAGTTCATTACGAATCGCTTCGACCTCATCAACGAAGCGCGGCACAACGGCCTGATCTTCCATGTTGGTCATGCGATCAGAATTACCGGAGCCAAGCTGATCGTAGGTGATCACGGGACGATCTTCGGCAATGCCTTGTAAGGTCGAGGGATACATGCAGCTGGTGCCCCCTGGGCCGCCATGGATAACGAGTAACGGGGTACCGTCTCCCTCACCGAAGGTACGAAAGGCGATGCGACCGCCTGGAACATCAACAAAGCCGTCGTCCGGTAGTGGCGTTTCTGCATGACCGGACGCTGCAACCGCCATGGCGATGATAAAGCCCAGATGGATAGCCTTGACCTGCATTGTTGATTCCTCAGTAAGGTGCGGCTTGCCCCTCAGTTAACATAGGTTGTGAATTTCAACTTTGCCAAGGGAGGATGCTGTAAACCAGCATTCCAGCAACGATTCAACTTCCGACAAAGTCATGCAGACCCTACCTATGCCAGCGAAACGGGTGCCTTGGAAGCGGTTTGCGATACCGCATTACTGCAACTATATTTAGTTGCACAGAAAGAGCTGAAATTTCCAAAACCGGAAGGCTCATTGCCAAACTGATGAACGGACGATCCGGCTTCACCTGGCAGGAGCTGGAAGCTGCCTTTCGCGAGGCGGTAGATGACTATCTGGCCACCTGCGAAGATCTTGACGAAACACCGGAAACCCCTTGTAAGGGATCCTTCAACGTCCGCATCGGTCACGAACTGCACCTGGCCGCCGCCGTTGCCGCATCACAGCAAGGCATCTCCCTCAACGACCTGACCCGACAGGCTCTGGACGGCTATCTCCAGCAGCATCCCTGAGATTAGCCGCGCTACATGAGCTAGAGCCCAGCACTCGGTCACGGCAGTTCAGATCCAGGCGATCAGCAGCAAAAAGACCCGACTATTTGGCCGGGGCGGTATGGCGTGAACTGCGGACGAGCCTGCGTGCGGCACGAGAGAAAGGAACGTCATAAAGACACATTAACTTATGTAGGTGATCGTGAAACTAGAAAAAGCGGGGGTTTCATAAGGTAACTTTGATGAAAGTTCCCCAGAATGAAATCGACGGGGATTGACCCTGCCGAGTACGTTACTTTTTACGTACAGCCCTATTGGGCCGACATCTCATGCTGAGCTGACGGTATGCACCTCGAGATTGACTTTCAGCGCCTTACGAACGGCCCCGATAATGGCAGACAGATTGTCCATGCCAGGATTACCCGACAGTGACAACATCCGATGCAGGCTCTTACTGGGTCGGCCGGTATCCTCAGCCAACGCCTCGAAGCCCACGGTCGCGTTGACCAGGTCGCGAAGCATCAGGCGAGCGGTGTCAGGCTCGCCGTTGAGGAACAGCGTCACGGCTTCATCCAGCATTGCTTTGGCGAACGCCGGATCGCGCTCGACGCGGGCTGCAATTGTCGCCTTGAAATCACGTGTCAGCGCCATCTCATTTATCTCCTTTCTTCGCCTGACGCTTACGTCGCTTGTACTCGTCGCGTAGCGCCTTGGCATTATCGATATCGGCTTTCTGGCGTTTCTTCGTGCCACCGCCGAACAAGATGATCAGTTCTTCCCCGTCCCGGGCCAGGTAGATGCGATACCCCGGCCCCCAGTCAATACGGTACTCACCGATCCCCTCGAACCACTTGATGCTCGAGGTATTGCCCATCGACATGCGGTACTCGGCGGTGGCCACCTTCGCCACCGCCTAGGCATCGAGCCCGTCGAACCACTCCCGGTAGGGGCTGGTGCCGTCTTCGCGTAGAAATTCTTGGAGCTCGATCTTCATGCCATTAATAGCAACTTATAAGTTACTATTTTAGCAATACGAATAAAGTTGGCCCAGGCAAACTCGGCTGCGCAGAGCTCTGAAAGTGGAAAGCCCCGGTCAAATTGGGCTTGCGACGTGGACTGCGGATGAGCCTACATACGGCACAAGAGAATGAGACGTTACACAGACACATTAACCAATATTAAGGGGCCTGAAGTCAGATAAAAACCGAGATTTTTATAGCGGTAATTGCTGTGAGTACAGCAACTCATTGAGGGAGGGTGGTCTCAAGTTCCAAGCGCAACGCTATTGAACGGAGCTGAGGTCGGCGACAGATTTCTTGAGCACCTCGGTCTAGACTTCCAACTGCGGATGACCGGCTCGCCATTTGTCGGCGCTCAAACTCCGGAGCGCCTCGGTACGAACCGGAGGGTTCTCGTCTACCTCCCCCAGGTCGTGTCTTTTTCAAGGCATGAAAAAACCGGCCATGGAGCCGGTTGATTCGATATTCGTGGCGGAGGGGGAGGGATTCGAACCCTCGAAGCCTTTCGACTTACACACTTTCCAGGCGTGCTCCTTCGACCACTCGGACACCCCTCCGCATTTTTGATCTTTCGAAGCGTTTCCCGCCCCTCGAGAACGGCGCAAATGGTAGCGAGCTAAGCCCTCGATTGCAAGCCACTTTTTCTTTATTGGGCTTGTTTCAGGCCAGTCAGGACTCGGGGAGGACGGCGTAGTCGCCTTCGGCTTTCAGGCATAATGTATCACCAGCATAGAGGCGCTGGATCAATGCGATGCGTCCTTTTCCCTTGGCGTTCAGGCGTTCCCGTAGCTGCTCGGGGCCGTCAGCGTTTTTTGGTACACATTCAAGCCGGTAATCGGCAGTCACCGGGGCAATAAAGCGCTGGCTGGCATTGGCCACCACCACGTCTTGTACACGTCCATGAGCGCGCAGCCATAGCGTCGTCCAGCACCAGCCGATCAGGGTGGTCTGGGCCGTTAGGGAGCCGCCGAAGCCGGTGCCCTTGTCATTGAGATTGGGACCGAGTTCGAGATGCCAGACAAGCACATCGCCCTGCCAGGCCATGTTGGTAATACCAAGATGGCCCACCATGGGAATGGCTTCCTCGAGCCAGCGCTGAAAGGTGCCCAGGTTGTCACCCTGCCCTCCTTTCGCTGATCCTTTTGCAGGCAGTGGCAAGCGCGGATGCGGCACACCGATCTTACGGGTCATGTTCAGGTCCAGCGCTCGACGAAATCAGCCGGGTTGCGCTCGGGGATGCGCTTGTCGCGGCCGCCAGGCTGACCGAGATAGAGAAAGGCGACGATCTCGTCATGCTCATCGAGCCCAAGGCCTTCCCGCACCGTCGGGTTGAACGCGAAGTGACCGGTGCGCCACATGGCGCCAAGCCCTTGGGCCTGGGCGGCCAACAGAATGCCGTGGGCGGCACAGCCGGCGGAAAGCACCTGCTCGATGGGCGGCACCTTGGGCAGGTCCGGTACGACCTTGGCGATCACGGCGATAATCATGGGGGCGCGCAGGGGCTTCTTGCGCGCCCCTTCGAGCTTCTTCTCGGGGATATCCGGATCTTCTAGCCGCTCTGCCTCGGCAAAAAGATCGCCCAGGCGCTCGAGCCCTTCGCCGGAGAATTCGATAAAGCGCCAAGGGGTAAGCTGCTTGTGATCCGGGGCGCGCAAGGCTGCGCGGTAAAGCACGTCAAGCTGCTCGCGATCCGGCACCGGCCCCGTCAGCTTGCCCATGGAATTGCGCTCGTGCAGCAGCGTCATTGCTTGCATTCGGCTCTCCTATTAATGAACGAAACAGTTAGACGAGAACGTTTCTCAACTCTTGAAACGACTTTACCTCAGGCAATCACTGCCGTGCCAGCCGTAATGGCTCCGGTGGGCGTTCCCCAGGGGTGGCCCGCCAGGGGCTGATATCCATTCCGCCCCGGCGCACATAGCGGGCCAATACCAATAGCCTTTCTGGGCGTACACGCGCCATCAGATCGGTGAAAATATGCTCGACGCAGTGCTCGTGAAAATCCTGGTGTTGACGATAGGAAACCAGATACTTGAGTAGACCTTCGCGGTCAATTTTAGGTCCGCAATAGCGAATCAGAACGCTGCCCCAGTCCGGTTGGCCGGTAACCGGACAGTTGGATTTGAGCAGATGCGAATGCAATGTTTCCTCGACGATCTCATCGCTTGCGATCAACAGTGTCGGATTGGGGGAATAGTCCTGAATTTCCACCTCGAGAGCATCGATGCACTCCCCAGGTAAACGACGTGGCAACAGCGCCTCGTCCTCCACATTCAGCAGCACGACTTGAACCTCCGCGCCGGCGGCCGAAGAAAGGTCATGAACGAGAGTCTGGCGCACCTCGTCGCGACTGGCAAAATGGCACTGGTTGAAGCCGTTGAGATAGAGCTTCCAGGACTTCGACTCGATCAGGTTCGGCGAGCTTGCCGGCAGGCGAAAACGCGCCACGGCAACGATTGGCTTGCCTTTAGGATCGAGCCAGGAAAGTTCGAAGGCGTGCCATTCGTCTTCGCCATCAAAAGGCAGATTCGCCGCATCGATGCCCAGCGGCGCACGATTGGCGGCCCGGGAAATGGCAAACAACAGCGTCGGGTCGTAGCGTTCCGGATATTCGGTCGCGTGGCCCAGCGGTGCGTCTTGCAGGTTCATGACCGGATCCCCTTGCCCCGCTTGAGCATCCAAAGAGCAAGTACAAAGAACCCGACAATGAAGGCGGCAACGGCGATCAACGCCCCGCCCACGGGAATATCGGAGACGCCAAGAATGCCGTAGCGAAACGCATTAACCATGTACAGGATCGGGTTGGCCATGGAGACGTGCTGCCAAAACTCCGGCAGCATGTCGATAGAGTAGAACACCCCGCCGAGATAGGTCAGCGGTGTCAGCACGAAGATCGGCACGATGGAGATATCATCGAACTTGTTCGCCAGCAAGGCGTTGATGAAGCCGCCGATGGCAAACACCGCCGAGGTCATCAGCACCACGCTCAGGGTCACCAAGGGATGATGAATCGTCACGTCCGTAAAGAAGGCCGATACCCCAGTGACGATCAACCCTACTCCCAGCCCCCGGGCCATGCCGCCCAGCACGAAGCCTGACAGAATCACCCAGTCCGGCATGGGCGAGACCATGAATTCCTCCACGCTGCGCTGGAACTTGTTGGAGAAGAACGACGAGGCGACGTTGGAGTAGCTGTTGGTGATCACTGACATCATGATCAGCCCCGGCACGATATAGGCCATGTAGCTGATGCCATCCATCTCGCCGATACGCGAGCCAATCAGGTTGCCGAAGATGATGAAGTACATGGTCATGGTGATGGACGGCGGCAGCAGTGTTTGCGGCCAGATACGCGTGAAGCGGCGTATCTCCTTGAATACCAGAGTCCATAGGGCGACCAGGATCTGACGCGAATTCACGATTGCACCTCCGCCTTTGCCATTTCCCGCGCCTTGGCGTTGTCACCCTCCACCATGGATACGAACATTTCCTCCAACCGGTTGGCCCGATTGCGCATCGAGATCACATTGATGCCTTGAGCGGAAAATTGCTCGAAGGCGTCGTTGAGGCGCTGGCCTTTCTTGACCGCCAGGGTCAGCTGAGAACCTTCTGTTTGCTCCACTTCAAAGCCATCGATTCGCGGTGGTTTTTCTACTGGCTCCGCCAAGTCGAGAATGAAGGTTTCCGTATCGAGTTCGGTCAGAAGTTGTCGTACCGTGGTGTTCTTGACGATCTCGCCATGGTTGATGATGGCGATATTGCGGCACAGGCTCTCGGCTTCCTCGAGATAGTGGGTCGTCAGGATGATGGTGGTGCCTTCTTCCTGATTGATACGCTTCATGTACTCCCACATGCTGCGCCGCAGTTCGATATCCACCCCAGCGGTGGGCTCATCGAGAATCAAGAGGCGCGGGTGATGAATCAAGGCACGAGCAATCATCAGGCGGCGCTTCATGCCGCCGGAGAGCATGCGCGCCGGCCCGTTGCGCTTGTCCCATAGCCCGAGATCCTTTAACAGCTGATTGCAGCGGGGCTTGGCTTCGCGCAAGGGCATGCCGTAGTAGCCCGCCTGGGCGTGAATGATGTCCTCGACTTTCTCGAACTGGGAGAAGTTGAACTCCTGAGGCACCACGCCCAGGTTGTACTTTGCCTTGGCAAAGTCCTTGTCGATATCGGTGCCGTAAATCGACACCTTGCCGGCGGTTTTCTGCACCAGGGAGCACACCACCCCCAAGGTGGTGGATTTGCCCGCCCCGTTGGGGCCTAGCAGGGCAAAGAAATCCCCCTGTTGAACATCCAGATCGATACCCTTCAGAGCATTGAAACCGTTGTCATAAATTTTGGTCAGCCCACGTATGGACAGTGCCGGTTCGGCCATGGGCAAATCCTTGTGGCAAAGAAATGAATAATGAGCCTGATAACATCGGGGCGGAATGTGAAAATTCAAGCGGACAGATGGGTGTAAGTCGATGCGCCAAATCGAATACGCAGGGAACAAATGCCGATCATCGATCACTTGACCCTCGGTAGGCGTCGCTCTACGCTTGCCTGCATTCCTGGGGGAGTCCGTACGGACTGAGAATCTGCTACTGGTGAATCACGATATCACGAGTGGCGGTAACCCTTCGAACCTGATCCGGATCATGCCGGCGAAGGGAAGGGAGTGCTTACCTGTCACGCTTCTACCCAACGCGATTACGCCTCCATCACGGCGTTCGGCACCCTGCCGGGCATTTTCACGTAAATGGAGACGATAATGCTGACGACTACTCAAGCGCTCTGGTGGCTGATTACCTTTGCCACACTGTTCGCCCTGCCCGGCATGCTCTACGCCCGGCGCCACCATGAAAGCCTTGAAGACTTCATCATCGCTCGCAACAGCCAAAGCGCCACCGCCACGGTACTGACCCTGATGGCCTCGACCCTGGGCACCTGGATTCTATTCGGCCCGGCCCAGGCCGCTACTTGGGGCGGTCTGGCAGCGATCACAGGCTATGCGCTTGGCTCGCTTGCCCCACGCTTGGTGATGATTCCGCTGGGGCGGCGTCTGCGGGAGTTTTCCCCTGAAGGGCATTCCCTCACGGAGTTCGTGATGAGCCGCTATGGCCGTTCCATGTACGCTTTCACCCTGATCATCATGCTGTTTTATCTGTTCATTTCCCTGGCTGCGGGGATCACTGCCATTGCCATGATGGTGAAGTTGGTCGCACCGGTGCCGCTATGGGCGACCAGCGTGATCGTGATGAGCGCCACCCTGCTTTACACCTTGTATGGCGGACTGCGCGCTTCGATCTTCACGGACAAGGTGCAGATGGTTGTGATTCTGCCGCTGCTGATCACTCTGATCGTCTTTGGTTGGCAGGCCGCTGGCGGTATCGAACCCACCCTCGAAGGGCTTGCAACCAATGCACCGCAGCTTCTGAACATTGCGGACCTGGGCGGACTCAAGGCCGGCATCACCTTCTTCCTGGCAGTGCTGTTGACCGGTCTTTTCTATCAGGGCAACTGGCAGCGGGTGTACGCCGCCCGGGACAATCGGGCCGTGCGACTGGGGTTTTTCCTTGGCGGCCTCTTGAGCACGCCGATGATCTTCATGATGGGGCTGTTCGGTCTGGCCTTCGTTGGCTTAGGGCTACCTGGAGACGGCTCCGTGGCCCTGTTCAGCGTGCTGCTTGACAACACGCCCGCCTGGTTCGCTATCGGCCTGATCTTTCTCGGATTGGCGCTAGTGATGAGCAGCGCCGACACCAGCATCAGCGCGGTTTCCAGCATGATCGCCGTGGACGGCGGACGGATGATGCCCCGTGCCAGCGACGGCCAATTAATGCGCCTGTCCCGCTGGCTGATGCTTGCCATCGCGGTTCCGGTCACCTTCGTGGCAGCTCAAGGGTATAGCGTGCTGTACCTGTTCCTGCTGGCGGATCTGTTTTGCTGCGCGGCGGCGTTCCCGGTCTTCTTTGGGCTGTTCAATCGCCGTTTCGACGGTCGCGCTGCGGTGCTGGCAACTCTGGCCGGGCTAGTGGCGGGACTCTTCATGTTCCCCGCACCCGGGGATGCCTTGAACACGCTAATGGAGTCCTTTTTGCTCGCCACCTTCGTGCCGGTGATCGTGGCGCTTACCATGCTTGTGATCCTGCCGGCCAAAGAGCGTTTTGATTTTGCAGCCTTGAAGTCCGGCGTGCGGCGCTTTGAGAGTTAAGGACGCTCGAGCCCCAAATGGCCGCGCAGCGTGGTGGTGTCGTATTCCTCGCGGAACAGGCCCCGGCGTTGCAGTTCCGGGATGACATGCTCGACGAAATCCTCGATGCCGGAAGGCAGTGACGGCGGCATCAGATTGAAGCCATCCGCGCCGCCCTCGCGAAACCAGCGTTCCATTTCATCGGCGATGGTTTCCGGCGTGCCGATCATGGTGCAGTGGCCGCCCCCAGCTGCCAGTCGGCCCAACAGTTCTCGCAGCGTCGGCTGTTCGGTTTTGATGATGCGTAATATCGTGGAATAGCGCCCCTGGGGGCCGGTGAACTCGGCAAGCGGCGGCAGTTCCGGCACCGGCGCGTCCAGGTCCCAGTCGCTGCAGTCTTGTTCGATGAATAGCCCCAGCTGACGCAAGGACGCCTCCACCGGCAGGCACTCATCCAGGGTGCGCTGCTTGGCCTTGGCCTCTTCCATAGTAGAGCCCGCATAGGTGACGAGCCCGGGCAGGATGGGCACCGGCGCGCTGCGCCCTGCCGCCTTTACCCGGCCCTTGATGTCCTGGTAATAACGCTGGGCGGTGGGCAGATCGTAGGCCACCGCGTAAATGGCTTCCGCAAAACGGGCGGCAAGATCACGGCCCTGCTCCGAGGCGCCAGCCTGTATCAATACAGGATGGCCCTGGGGTGGACGCGGCAGATTCAGCGGCCCATCGACGAGAAAATGATCGCCCTGGTGATGGATCTTTCTCACCTTGGCCGGGTCGGCATAGCGGCCTTTGCGGTCGCGTTCAATGGCATCGTCACTCCAGCTATCCCAGAGCGCCAGCACCGTCTGCACAAACTCCTCGGCCCGGGCGTAGCGCTCGGCGTGAGCAGGCATGGAAACGTAGTTGTGGTTGCGCGCCTCCGCATCGAACATCGAGGTCACCACATTCCAGCCCACGCGCCCGCCGGAAATATGATCCAGCGACCCCACCAGCCGCGCCGCATGAAACGGCGTATAGAAGGTACTGGAAACGGTGCTGATCAGGCCGATGTGCCGGGTCGCCCGGCTCATGGCGGAAAGTGCCGTCAGCGGCTCGAGATGCCAGTGAAAGCCGTCCTCCATGCTGCCCACGCTCATGCCGTCGGCGAAGAACACCGCATCCAGCTTGCCCCGTTCGGCGATCTGGGCGAGGGATTCGTAATAGGCGATATCCGTCAGCCGCTCGGCGCAGGAGTTCGGATGTCGCCAGGCAGCCCGATGGTGGCCGCAGCCCATGATGAACAGATTGATGTGCAGTTTTTCAGTCTCGTTGCGCGTTTTCATCAGCCCTTCACCAATCCGCCGTCCACGATCAGATTCTGGCCGGTGATCGCCCGGGCCCAGGGCGAGGCGAAGAACAGCGTCACATCGGCGAACTCTTCCGGCGTGGTCACCCGGCGCAGAGGTGTGTTCTGGGCGATCAAGTCGAACACTGCCTCGGGCGTGGCGCTGGAGGCATCTGTGGTACGCAGAAGTCCGCCGGAAATCATGTTCACGGTGATATTGTCCGGACCCAGATCCTGGGACAGGGTACGAGTCAGGGACAAAAGCGCCGCCTTGCCGGCGGTATAGTCGTGATAAGGCACCACCGGGTTCTGGAACAGATTGGTGCCGATATTGATGATGCGCCCGCCGCCCTGCTCCCGCATGCCGGGCAGTGCCGTTTGAACGGTATTCAGCGCGCCGCGATTCACCCCTTCGAACTGCTGGCTCATTTGCGCCCAGCTAAGATTATCCGCTTGGGGTCGGGCGTCCCCGTTGAAGGAGAAACTCGGCAGCGCATTGTTCACTACGGTGGTGATCGGGTCGCCAAAGTGCGCTCGAGCTTCGTCAAAAAGCGCCTTGACTGCTTCTGGATCGGTGACATCCGCCTGAATCGCTAACGCCCGCTCCGGGGCTTCACTTGTCAGCGCGTTTGCCGCTTCGCTGCTGTTCAGATAGTTGATCACCACCCGGGCACCTTGAGCGAGAAATGCACGCGACAGATGCGCGCCAAGCCCCCGGGCGCCACCGGTGATCAGAACGACTTGTGTGTCGATTGCAGGCGAGAAACGAGACATGAAAAAGGCTCCTTGCGCGGCAATAAAGGGTGCCGCCATGGAACCAGCTGACATCCCTTCGCCAGCATTAACTGGATCAGGTTCAACGGGTATTGTCTCAGCAGCAACGACCGCACCCCGTGTCGAAACCCCACCATAGCGCATTGCAGCGAACCGGGACAGCCATGGTCTTTCAGGAATGCCCAGGAAAACCATCACGCGGAAAGACGACGAAGAAGCCAACAAGCCATGCGCTTGCTGAACGGATGCAAGAAGAGGAAATCGGGGAAAAGAAAGGTGGCGTCCCATAGGGGGTTCGAACCCCTGTTACCGCCGTGAAAGGGCGGTGTCCTGGACCACTAGACGAATGGGACGCAGTGCCTTGCCTCGTCGAGGTGGCGCGTATATTAATTAGCCCGGTGTTGGGTGTCAAGCACCTGCGGCTTTGAAAAATGAGAGTGGAAAGTTATCCGCTTCTCGTTGTCTCATGGCATGCAAGCAAACAGGAAATTGGAGCTTCCATGAGTGACAAGATTCAAAAAAGCGATGAGCAGATGGCGCGAACAAACA
>NZ_JIBT01000044.1 GCF_001039575.1 Halomonas sp. PR-M31 | reverse complement strand
GCTTGCCTGCTGCTCTATGGCTCGATTGTAGCCACAGCCCACGCCCTTGACAGCGACGCCGGCGCACCTATCGAGATTGCCGCCGATCGGCTTGATATCGATGATCGGGCCGGTACGGCCGTTTATACCGGCGATGTCGACATGCAGCAAGGCAGCATGAAACTTGTTGCCGACCGGGTCGAGATCGAACGCAACGACCAGGGCGAAGTCTCTCTCGTCACCGCCACGAGCGATACGGGTCGTGCTTATCTTGAACAAAAACCCGCGCCTCAGGATCCGGTGGTCAAGGGCTGGGGTGAAAGCATTGTCTATCATGCAGGCGAACGGCGCGTGGAGCTGATTCGTCGCGCAGAGCTTCATCAGGGTGGCGATATCTTCAACGGCGCTACGTGGAATATTTTCTCGATCGCCGTCAGGTACAGGCGCGTTCACGCTCCGACAGCGGTGCAGACGAACGTGTGCGCATGACCTTGACGCCTAAAACCACCGAGTAAAAAACACCAAGCAGGAAGCACTCTGGATGAAGACGCTTTTCGCTCGTCACCTGGCCAAGAGCTACAAGCATCGCCGGGTGGTGCAGGACATAAGTCTGTCCATCGCTCAAGGCAGCATCGTTGGCTTGCTGGGTCCCAATGGGGCCGGCAAGACCACGTCATTCTACATGATCGTTGGCTTGATCAAGGCAGACGCCGGTGAGGTTGCCATCGATGATCAGGATTTGACCTACGCTCCCATGCATCATCGGGCGCGAGCCGGGATTGGCTACCTGCCCCAGGAAGCCTCGGTATTTCGCAAACTGTCAGTGGCGGACAATATCCTCGCGATCCTCGAAACCCGCAAAGAGCTCGACAAGAAACAGCGCCATGCTCAACTCGCGCGCTTGCTCGAGGAATTCCATATCGAACACATTCGCGACAACCTGGGCATGAGTCTTTCCGGTGGTGAACGCCGGCGAGTAGAGATTGCCCGCTCCCTTGCCACTGAGCCGGCTTTCATCCTGCTCGATGAACCCTTTGCCGGCGTCGATCCAATTTCGGTGGGTGAAATCAAAGGTATCATCCGCCAACTGCGCGCGCGAAGCATCGGCGTACTGATTACCGACCATAACGTGCGAGATACTCTTGATATCTGCGACAACGCTTATATCGTTGGGGATGGCAAGATCATCGCTGAAGGCAATACCGAGGCCATTCTCACCAGCCAGAAGGTACGCGAGGTATATTTGGGCAACGAGTTTCGCTTCTAGTCTTACTGCTTTTCAAGCCCGTTTTTGACCCAGTCAACCTCTTCCTCACGCTTTTTAGCCGCAAAACAAGAAAGCATTAGTTGATTAATGGCATGATTATTGCTTTTTATGCTTGCACGCGGCCTTCTGCAGCGCTAACGTGACCCCAAATCATGACGGTGACTCCGACCCATTATGGTAATGAAGCCAACGCTCCAGCTGCGGATCGGCACTCAGTTAACCATGACGCCGCAGCTGCAACAGGCAATTCAGCTGCTGCAGCTCTCGACACTGGACCTGCGCCAGGAAATCCAGCAGGCGCTGGAATCCAATCCCATGCTGGAGCTTGACGAAGACTACGGTGAACAAGTCGTGGCCGATAGCGCCGAAGTAGAGTGGGCGGAGGATATTCCCACGGAACTGGTCACCGATAGCGAATGGTCGGATACCTATCAGGATGCTCCTGCCAGCCGAGCAGTTAGCACCGATGGTAATGACATCGAGCGCAACGTGGCGGGACTGAGTCTTAGGGATCATTTGCACTGGCAGTTGACCATGGCCGACATGTCAGCCCGTAGTCGACAGATCGCCGACTGCCTCATCGACTCGATCACCCCGGCAGGCTATCTTGACGCTAGTCTCGACGACCTGGCGGAAGGTCTACGAGGTCAGGGTCTTGGCAATCTCAAAAGCCAGGAAGTGGAACAAGTCCTGCAGCAGGTACAGCAGTTCGAACCGACCGGCGTCGCGCCCGGAATCTACGCGAATGCCTGCTTCTGCAACTTGGCGCCCTTGATGACACGACACCGCTGCTACCTCAGGCCAAACGTCTGGTTCGTCAGTTTCTCGACGCCCTTGCCGGCAACGACCGCAAGATGCTCAAGCGACGCTTGGGGCTCGACGATACCCAGCTCGACAATGTCATTGCCATGATTCGCCTGCTTGATCCACGCCCCGGACAAGCGTTCGATCATCATGAGGAAAGCTATGTCACTCCGGACCTGATTGCCCATTACACGCCCCAAGGCTGGCGCATCGAGCTCAATCCAGACGCGCTACCCCGCTTGCGCATCCAGCCGGATTACGCTGCGCTGATACGACGCGCCGACAAGAGCGACGACAATACCTTCATGAAACAGCATCTACAGGAAGCACGCTGGCTGATGAAGAGCCTGTCGAGTCGCAATGACACCCTGCTCAAGGTAGGTCGTGAAATCATGAGTCATCAGTTCGACTTTCTCGAACATGGTGAAGAGGCAATGAAACCACTGATCCTGGCGAACATCGCTCAACTCGTTGAAATGCACGAGTCGACCATCTCAAGGGTCACTACCCAGAAATTCATCCACACCCCGCGGGGCGTCTTCGAACTGAAATATTTTTTCTCGAGTCATGTGGGTGGCAACGAAAACGCAAGCGACGCCTACTCCAGCACGGCGATTCGAGCACGGCTTAAGAAGATGATCAGCGAGGAGTCGCCGCGTAAACCCTTGTCCGATAGCAAGCTGGTCGACTTGCTCGCGGAAGACGGTATCAAGGTAGCTCGACGCACCATTGCCAAGTATCGTGAAGGATTGGGCATTCCTTCCTCGAGCGATCGCAAGCGTTTGGCATGACCTCTCTCGACGGGGGTTTGCTAAGCCGCAAAAAGGGTTACAATCCTTAGACCATTCGCAGCAATAGGAGCGTGCCATGCAAGTCAACATCACTGGCCATCATGTCGAGCTGACCGATGCATTGCGTGATTATGTGAACGAAAAACTTGCGCGTCTGGAGCGCCATTACGACAACATCACCCGGGTTCAGGTCACCTTGTCAATCGAGAAGGAACGTCATCAAGCAGCCTGTACCCTTCATGTAGCTGGCGCGGATCTACATGGTGAGGCCGAAAACGGCGACATGTATGCTGCCATTGATGCACTGGCTGACAAGCTTGATCGTCAACTTGTCAAACACAAGGAAAAAAGTCAGGCCCGCGCTCAAGGCGCCGGCGCACGCTGATTTTCATCTATGTCTCTTGAAGCCATCCTACCCCCGGAGCGCGCGCTGTTTGCCGTTCCCGGGGGAAGCAAGAAGCGGGTGCTGGAGTTCTTCAGCACCTTCATCGCTCAAAACACCCCAAGTCTGGATAGCCAAGAAGTTTTCGGCCGCCTGATAGGACGTGAAAAACTTGGCAGCACCGGCATTGGCAACGGTGTTGCCATTCCTCATGCGCGAGATCCTCATTGCAAGACGCCGGTGGCGGGCTTCCTCAAACTTCAGGAAGCCATCAGCTTCGATGCCATCGATGGCGAACCGGTGGATTTGATCTTCATTTTGCTGGTTCCCGAAGCCGCGGACGAAACGCATTTGGCACTACTAGCTCAAGTGGCCAGCCTCATGAACGATGCGGATACCCGCATGCGCCTGCGCAAGAGCGAAAGTCAAAGCCAGCTCTACGAAACGCTTATTGATGCCATTCATGGTATCGAACAAGCAGACAACCAGAACGACGGATGATGCCTGAGAGCATCATATCCGTATCGCTTCATATAATATAAACTGTTCCATACAAGGTGAGAGCCTAGGCCAACGTTATAAGGGCGCCATCATGCAGCTCGTGATCATCAGTGGACGATCGGGTTCTGGAAAATCCATTGCGCTTCAGGCACTCGAGGATCTTGGTTTTTACGCCATCGACAATCTGCCTGCCATGCTGCTCGACCCTCTCATCCATGAATTGCAACAGGATGAAGTGCGGCGTTCCAACATTGCGGTAAGTGTTGATGCGCGCAATCTGCCAACGGCGCTCAAGCGCTTCCCGGTGTTGCTCGAAGAGATCCGCATGCGCAATATAGACTGCCATGTGGTCTATCTCACCGCCGAGAACAAGATTCTCTTGGAACGGTACTCAGCCACCCGCCGCAGCCACCCCCTGACCCGTGACAGTGAGATGACCCTGGCGGAAGCCATCGAGTCCGAAGAACATACGTTGGCTCGTATTCGCGACCTCGCCGATCTAGTAATCGATACCTCTCAGCTCTCGATCCACGACCTGCGAGCGCGCATTGCAAGTCAGGTAGCGCACCATTCCAGCGATCAATTAACGCTGACGTTCGAATCCTTTGGCTTCAAACGCGGGGTGCCTCTGGATGCGGACACCGTGTTCGATGCTCGTTGCCTGCCCAATCCTTATTGGGATCCACAGCTGCGCCACTACGACGGACGTGATGAGAAAATCGTCCAGTTCCTTGAAAGTTACGCTCAGGTCGACGCCATGGCCAATGACATCCGCGACTGGCTGGAACGCTGGTTACCGGCCTATGTAGCCAGCAACCGCAGCTATCTGACGGTAGCCATTGGCTGCACCGGCGGCCAGCACCGTTCGGTCTACTTGAGTGAGCGTCTGGCCCATCATTTTGCCACTCGGTATCGCGTGCGCCTTCGGCATCGTGAGCTTGGCGTTCTCACCGTCGTAGGAGAGGCACGGAATGATTCAGCGTAAGCTGACCTTGACCAACCGGCGTGGTCTTCATGCCCGCGCAGCTACCAAGCTGGTCAAATGCTGTCAGCCCTATGACGCTAAAGTAACGCTGTACCATCAAGGCAAAAGCGCTCAAGCGGACAATATCATGTCGCTTTTGATGCTTGCCGCCCCCTGCGGCAGCGTACTCGAAATCCATGTAGATGGCCCTCAAGGCGAAGAAGCACTCGCGGCAGTACAAACGCTTTTTGATGCGCGGTTCGACGAAGACGACTAACTCCCATTTACAATAAAACGCCTTTGACAGGACGTTTGAAAGCATCCCTCGAACAGCGTTTTCTTTTGTGCGCGTCTTCATCCGACGGTGCTAGAATGGCGCGACAATAGAGGTAAGACACAGGACGCCACCCAACATGAGCAAAAATCCAGAGAAGCTTCAGCCCAGACTCGCCAGGCTAAACGATGCTCTGGAAAGCGGCGCCTTGGAACAAGCACGACGCATGCTCAATCGCGGCCTCGCGCCGGTCGATGTGGCTCACTTGTTGGAGTCGACGCCACCCAAGGAACGTAACGTCCTTTGGGAGCTGATCGAACCTGAGCTTCAGGGCGACGTACTGCAGTATCTGGGCGAGGATATCCAGACGGAGTTTCTCAACCGTATGGATGCCCAGCAGCTGGTCTCGGCAACGGAAGGGCTTGATGTCGATGACTTGGCGGACCTTTTGCAACGTCTGCCCAATACCGTCACCCTCGAAGTGCTCGACTCCATGGAGGCCCAGGAGCGTCAGCGCCTGGAAACCGTGCTTTCCTACCCGGAGGACACCGCCGGCGGGTTGATGAACACGGATACGCTGACGATCCGCCCAGAAATCACCCTGGATGTGGTGTTGCGCTATCTTCGTCGTCATGAGCGCCTGCCGGATACCACCGACAGCCTTCTCGTGGTCACGCGAGGCGATAAGCTGATCGGCAGCCTGCCCATCAACCGCCTGTTGGTGTCTGACCCCTCGATGCTGGTACGCGAGGTCATGGATACGGACATGGTGACCATCCCGGCCACCATGGAGGAAACCGAGGTTGCCAGCCTGTTCGAACGCTTCGATCTGATCTCGGCACCGGTGGTAGGCGCCGACCGCCATCTGCTCGGGCGTATCACCATCGACGACGTGGTCGATGTCATCCGCGATGACGCGGAACACCAGGTGATGAGCATGGCAGGCCTGGATGAAGAAGAGGATACCTTCGCACCGGCCTGGCGTACCAGTCGGCGCCGCGCGGTCTGGCTGGGCATCAATCTGATCACTGCCTTCATGGCCGCTGCGGTGATCGGCATGTTCGAAGGCACCATTCAGAAAGTTACCGCTCTTGCGGTACTGATGCCCATCGTGGCAAGCATGGGCGGTATTGCTGGCTCCCAGGCGTTGACCGTCTTGATACGGGGTATCGCCTTGGGCCATGTATCCGGAGGCAACGTGCGTTGGCTGCTCAATCGGGAGTTAATCGTCGGCGCACTCAATGGCTTGCTGTGGGCATTGGTCGTTGCAGTGATTGCGGTACTTTGGTTCGGTGACATGACCTTGGGAATCATCATCGCCGCTGCCATCGTCATTAATCTGTTGTTCGCTGCTTTCTGTGGCACACTGCTGCCGGTGCTGTTGAAAAGACTCAAGATCGACCCGGCCCTATCCGGTAGCGTGATCCTGACCACGGTTACCGATGTGATCGGTTTCATGTCGTTTCTTGGTCTTGCTACCTATTTTTACCTCTGACGTTTGTTGCCGGCTCAATGAAAGGCCGCCCTATTGAATTGAATAGAGCGGCCTTTCAGTTTTCTCCATCCTGCTCGCAGATGTTCTCAACTTCCCGCCACGGTCATATCATCGATCAGCCAGCTGCCCGTGTGAATACTGCCCCGGGTATCGATATCGTCCCCAACGCCTATTAGATTGGCAAACATGGCATTGAGGTTGCCGGCCACGGTAAATTCTTCGATCGGATACTGGATCTTGCCATTCTCGACCCAGAAACCTGCGGCACCTCGGGAGTAATCCCCGGTCACTCCGTTAACCCCTTGGCCCATCAGTTCCGTGACCAGTACGCCGCGTTCTATCTGTGCCAACAGGTCGGCCTGGGCCGTGAGAGGCGCCTCGATACGCAGATTGCGCGCGCCGCCGGCGTTGCCGGTGGTAGTCATGTTCAAACGTCGAGCGCTGTAGGCAGAAAGCATGTAGCTGGCAATGCGTCCGCTGTCGACAAAGACGTTATCCCGGGTGTAGACGCCATCACTATCGAAGGAGGAGCTGGCCATGCCGCCGATTTGCCGGGGCTTTTCCTGAAGCGTGAACCATTCTGGAAACAGTGGCTTGCCCAGACTATCGCAGAGAAACGACGCTTCGCGGTATAGCGCACCACCGGCAATGGCATTGAGAAAATGTCCGACCAGCCCACTGGCCAATTCCGGTGCGAACAGCACCGGCAGGCGACCGGTCTCAGGCCGGCGCGCGCCCAGACGACGCAATGTTCGCTCTGCGGCACTGCGCCCGATCGTCTGTGGTGAACTCAGCTTGGCGGGATCACGTTCGCTGCTGTAGTCGTAGTCCCGTTGCATGCCCTGCTCGTCTCGGGCGATCAGCATGCAGGACAATGAATGCCGGCTGCCGCGCTGCCCTGCCAGGAAACCGTGACTATTGCCATAAACCCGCACGCCTTCGCCGGTGGATAGCCCTGCGCCATCGGAATTAGCGATACCCTCGACTTCGCGGCCGGCATTTTCACAGGCCAGGGCCAATTCGATCGCTTCGTCCGTCGTCAATGACCAAGAGTGATGCACCTTGAGGTCGGGAAATTCCGTGGCCATCAATTCCGCGTCCGCCAGTCCTGCGTAGGGATCTTCCCCGGTATAACGCGCAATGTCGATGGCCTTTTCCACTACTGCGCGAATAGAAGCTTCGCCGGCGTCGGAAGAGGAGGCGCTGCCTTTACGCTTGCCTACGTAGACCGTGACGGCAATGCCTTGATCACGAGATAGCTCGACGCTTTCCACGTCGCCCATGCGGACGTTGACCCCGGTTCCCTGATCGACGCTGGCACCGACTTCGCAAGCATCCGCTCCCAAGGTACGTGCCTGCTCCAGAGCCACGGCGACTCGGGATTCCAGCAGCGTCTGCTGCGCGGCGGCATCGAAGGCTTGAGTCATGTTGATCTCCTTGTGGCGAGGCTGGCTGGTATACTGCGCCAACCTCCCAATGCTGATGGTAATGGCATGTCATTTGAATCATCCGCCGATCCTCAGGATCGACCAAGCAAGACCCAACGCAAGCAGGAAATGCAGGCCCTGCAAGCCCTGGGCGAGCGAATCATCGCCCTGTCCGAGGTCCAGCGGGCACGTTTACCCCTGTCCGATGACCTCCTGGCGGCCATCGAGGAAACCTCGCGAATTCGTTCTCACGAAGGGCGTCGCCGTCACATGCAGTACGTCGGCAAGCTAATGCGCCGCGAGAATATCGAAGGCATACAGCAGGTCTTCGATGAGTTCGAACGTGAAACACTGCGCCGCGATCACGCCTTTCATCGTCTTGAAAAATGGCGCGACCGGCTCATGGACGATGAAAGCAACGAGGCACTTGAAACCTTCATCGCCGAGTATCCCGATGTCGACCGCCAAACGCTGCGCCAGCTGATTCGCAATGCGCGAAGCGAGCGAAAACGCGGCAAACCGCCGACCAGCGCGCGTAAGCTTTTCAAGCTGATTCGTGACACCGCCGGCATGTGAGAACTATCCACGATCTGCTGCGCGTCGGCCATACATCGTTAAATCCGATCTCAAAATGCTCATTTACTAAAGTAAACTCCGCTTTTTTCGTCCGGATTTGTCTTGTCTGGCTCTAGCTCGCTAGATCTCGTAAACAGCTTCTAAATTGCCCAAGCTTCAAGGAAGCGTTACGAGCGATGATGAGGCTAGGCGGCGGCGAAGGAGCAAGTGCAGTTGACTGGTGTCAATGAGCATTGCGAGTTCGACGCCAACAATGCCTCGTCGAGCGCAGTAGCTTCATGTTCACGACTGAGTGCCGCCGACGGTCAGCTCGTCCAATTTCAACGTCGGCTGGCCCACCCCCACCGGCACACCCTGGCCCTCCTTACCGCAAACGCCCACACCAGTGTCCAAGGCCATGTCATGGCCGATCATCGATACCCGGCCCATCGCTTCCGGGCCGTTGCCGATCAGGGTAGCGCCCTTGACCGGCGCGGTGATGCGTCCATCCTCGATCATGTACGCCTCGCTTGCGGAAAAAACGAACTTGCCGGAGGTGATGTCCACCTGGCCACCGCCGAAGCTCACCGCGTATAGCCCACGCTTGACGCTCTTTATGATGTCTTCGGGATCGTCCTGACCCGCCAGCATGTAGGTATTGGTCATGCGCGGCATTGGCATGTGGGCGAAGGATTCGCGCCGTGCATTGCCCGTTGGCGCCATGTTCATCAGGCGGGCATTCAGCTTGTCTTGCATGTAGCCCACCAAAATGCCATCTTCGATCAAGGGCGTATAAGCCCCTGGGGTGCCCTCGTCGTCGATGGTCATGGAGCCGCGGCGATCCGCCAAGGTGGCGTCGTCCACCACGGTGACACCGGGAGAGGCCACTCGCTGCCCCATGCGTCCGGCAAAGGCAGAGCTCTGCTTGCGATTGAAATCCCCTTCAAGGCCATGCCCCACCGCTTCGTGCAACAGAATACCGGGCCAGCCGGACCCCAACACCACCGGCATCTGACCCGCAGGGGCATCAACTGCTTCGAGATTGACCAGGGCCTGGCGCACCGCTTCCTTGGCGAAGCGCTCGGCAACGTTGTCATCGCGTAGCCGTGACATGGCGTAGCGTCCACCGCCGCCGGCACTGCCCCGCTCACGGCGTCCGTTCTTGGCGACAATCACGCTGACGTTGAAGCGCACTAGCGGGCGAATGTCCGCTGCCAGGGTGCCGTCGCTTGCGCGTACCAATACGACTTCATGCACCCCGGTGAGAGACGCCGTCACCTGAGAAACGGACGGGTCCGCTTTCCGGGCAATGCGATCCGCCTGCTTGAGCAGTGCAATCTTGTCTTCGGCGCTTAGCCCCGACAGAGGATCGACGCCCGCATAGCGTAGCGGTGCGCCGCCAGCTCGAACCGGCTGACTGGTCAGGCGCGAGCCGCTGCGAGCGATTCCCGACGCCGTACGCCCGGTATCTGCAAGAGCGCCTGGGGTGATCTGATTGGAATAGGCAAAACCGGTCTTTTCGCCGGCCAGGGCGCGCACACCGACGCCACCGTCGATGTTGTAGCTGGCATCCTTGACTTCACCATCTTCGAGTACCCAGCTTTCGTGCCAGCTGCGCTGAAAGTAGAGGTCGGCGTAGTCGATGCCCGCCCCCATTGCATGGTCCAGCCCAGTATCGAGCGCCGCGGCATCGAGACCGCCCGGCGTCAACAGTATGGCAGTGGCCTCGTCTAGAGGCGCCTGTTTTGATTGCGTCATTCGGCATTTTCCACGGTGATTCGCGGCGAGGCCCAGGGGCCTTGCACGCTGTAATAGATTCGCGTGACCTTATCGATCCAGCCGCCAAATAGCTTGTCGGCCAGAAACAAGGCTCCGCCAATGTAAGGAGCACCCACTAGTACCGCCGCTAAAGGGAGGTTCTGGCTGATAGGAACGGTCACTCCTAAAGACAAATCCAGCTGACGCTGCAGAAGATTTACGTTGCCATTGAGACTAAATTGGGTAGAGGATCCATCGATTTCAATGGGTCCACGAGTTTCCAGACGTCCATCGTACAGCGTCGCACCGCCCTTCACACTGTTGAAAGCAGTGCCTTGCCCGGTCACATCGGCAAAGTCCAGGCGCAGACGCCGCAACAAATTATTGACGTTGAGCAGGCCAATTAGCTTCGCCGAGGAAGAGTCCAACGTCAAAAAGCTGCCATCATTCAGGGTAGCGTCAATATTTCCTCGGGAGCGCTCCAGAGCAAACTGCCAAGGGGCGCCCGGCCACGCCAGGCGTGTCTGAACGTCCGTATTGGCGCTGCGTAGCGCTACCGGCTGATGAAGCGATTCGAACAGGGTGCCGATATCTCCTCCAGCCAAGGCGATCTTGGAACGCGTCAGACTTGCCTGAGGTCCTGCGGCTTCCCATGTAAACTCGCCGTCAAGCCGCACCTGACCGAACGTGGAGGTCAGCGGGGCGACTTGCAGCCGCTGGGGCGAGGCTTTCCAATTCGCCGCCAAGGGGCCGAACTGGCGCCCCTTGTACAAGATCCTATCTACACTGACCTTGCCATCAGGTAACTGGTTCAGTCCTGACGGGAATGGCTCCGCTTCCGGCGCAGTCGCAATCTCACTGGCCAATTCAGGGGGCGACTCGGCCTCATCCTCATCGATCAGACCGTCCAGGGTCAGACGCGATAATACCAACGACAGCGGCTGTGGCTGAGTCGGCAGAAAGTCGCCGCGACCTTCGATCAGGCTGCCGCCGAGATCGAATTGCCACCCTTGCCCACGAGGCTTGAGCATTGTCTGCAGCGAGCCAAGACAGCGCTGTTCCAGATGTAGACACTGGGTATCGATACGCACGCTGTTCAGTGCTTCCATATCCGTGCCCTTGCCCGCGGCATCACCGAACCCGCTCGTCGCTTCATCGAGTGAGCCAAGACGCGCCAGTGCTTCCTGCCAAGGCTCGATGTCGAAACGCGGTGTCTGCCAGGCCACTTCCCAGCCGTTGCCGTTGGGCCACTGAGGATTCGAGGGCCAACGCTCAAGCCAGATCTGTCCTTGACCCTGATCTCCTTGCCCCGACTGGCGCCAGCGTAGCCGTAGCCGATCGGCGAGTTCTGCACTGAAGCGCTGTTCAGGTATTGATTCTATATGCAGTGGCACCCGTTCGGCGGCAGGTTTGCCAAAAGGCGCGGGCAGATGAATACTCAGCCCCTGAAGCCCGCTATTCAGAACGAACGCTGGCTGCTCGCTCTGTAGATCGAGCTTGGCGGAATAAGGGAAGTAGCCGCTCATCAGACCACTGAGCCCGCTCAGGCCACCCCATTCGAGCAGCCCTCTTGCCAAGGCACGACCCTCCAACTTGACGCCTTCACCGCCCACGTCAAAATCCGCCAGCACGGGTCCATCGAAGGCGCGAGCACCCAGGGTTCCCGTCAGGAAATCCTCATCGTTCTCATGGCGATAGCGCAAGTCACCGTTGACATTGCCTAAGGCAAGATCGATCTCGGAAAAGACTAGCGTTGGCGCATTCGCCGATGCGGCAACATCTATCGTCAGGGCATCCGGATTGTCCAGGGGCACGACAAGATTCAACTGCCCGTCGACCTCGCCACCGGCGTGCCAGTTCGCAAAGGTGTCGGCTGCGTCGATGGGGCTCGCCCCCAGAAAATCAAATAGCGCCTGGGTCGGCCCGGCAACAGGCCCCTGCACGCTCAACGCTTCGTTGGCGAGCTCGACCTTGGCATCGTGGGTGACCAGGCCATGAGTTTCCGCATGGGCAACTGTCGCCTGAAGATTTTCGTTGTGCAGCGTCATCTCACCGCTGACATTCTCGAGCGCCGGCCACTCAGGATCATAAGGCAGTCGCCCCTGCTCGATCTGCAGGGCCAGACGCAATTCGCCATCGAAGGGCTCATCTTCGTCATTCGGGGCCTGCCGGCTCGGCTCGTCGCTTTCCTGTTTTGCGTCATCGTCGAGATCCTCATCCAGGGTCAGCTTGAGATAGAAGCTGCCTTGCGGCACACGACCGGCAATGCCGCCGGACAGCCACTCCTCAAGCTCCGGCTCGAGCACCTTGATCGGCAGCCATTGCATCAGAGGAGTCTCGATCGCATTCACGTCGCGCATGTCGAGACTCAACTCGAGCTCCGGTGACGCCTTATCAGGAGCAACGAAGCGAAAATCCCCTTTTACTCTGGCACCACGCCAGGTCAGCTCGAGATTCTCACCCCCTACGCTGAAAGAGCCATCCTTTATCATCCAGTCGACTTCACCCTGCGCTTTTGAAAGTTCGAGCGGCGCTGCAAACACCTCGGGGAAGGCCAGGGTCATGCCTGGCCGCTCCACGAAGCGCACGCTGCCACGGCCATCGTTCACCTGTACCCAGGCATCGAAAGGCCCGCCGCCAGGCGCGCCCTCCCAAGGAGATACGGCGACATCCTGCAGCGCTAGTTGCGCGCGCCAGTTTCCTTGATCCCGCTCCAGCGCCAATCCGGCCACATGGGCTTGGGGCGAAAGCGTGGCAAGAATCTGCCCTAGGGATTCGGCAAAGGGCAGGCGTTGCAGCCAAGCGGTTACCGGGCCAAGATCGAAAGGTGCGCTGCGCAACTGCCAGTTCGTATTTCGACCCTCGACATATAGCCGCTCGGGAAAAGAGAAGGCTTCATTCGCTTCATTGCCCTGCTCACCCTCTTGTTTACCAGATTCGAACAGTGGGTTGATCCAGGCCTGCCAGGTGTCTTCCTTGCCGCGGAGCCACTGGGCCCGGGCGCCAATATTCTCAAGTAGCAGCGGTTCGGTCTTGCTTTCGAGCATCAGACGGTCGATATCGAGACCGGCTCGGGCATCTTCCAGGCGCCCTTTTTGCCAGCGGCCCCAGAGCGTTGCCCGACCCTCGATCTGCTTCATATACGTTGCTTCTTGCCCGGTCAGCACGGTGCCGAGCCGCGACATCGCGCCTAAGTCGGCGCGGACTTGCAAGGCAGCGTCGGGAGTCGTCCAGTCGGTTTGACCTGGCGGCACTTCCAGCACTGCCTGAATGGCGCTGGAGGATTCACCCTCGACGAATAGTGTGCCTTCCACGTGGGCGCGCCTGCCTTCTCCAGTCATCAGCACACGCGGCGCTGTCAGCGTCAGTGTTTCGTCCAAGCCATGCAGGACCAGGCGTAGATCCTCTATCACCGCCTCTTGGCGTAGCAAAATACCGACGGCGTCATCCAGGCTTTCGATCTCAAAATCCGTCTCGGGTGTCAGCTCTTCCGGCAGCTCTGCCGGGTCCGGCCATTTCCAGCGTCCTTTAGCATCCTGATACAGATGCAGCGTCGCCTTTTCGATACGCGCTTCATCGAGTATTGGATAGCCGGCGCGCAGGGATGCCAGGGTATCCAGACGTGCTCGAAGATGCTCGATCTCGACCAGGGGCAGCGGCTGTGTCTGGCGATAGGAGGTCAGCTGCAGATCGTCGATTGCAAGGGCGGGGTCGAGTCCATGCAGGCTGCCCTGCAGATCCCGGGTCTGCAGTGTGGCGTTGAACTGCTCGGTGAGCTGGGCGTTCAACTCGTTGCGCAGCACATCGATCTGGCTGATCGCCAGACGCAGCCCACTGAACAGCAAGGCCAGCACGACCAGCCCCAAAGCGATCAGGGTCAGCACCCAACGCAGGGCGATGCGGTACGGACTCATAGGACTACATCAGCACGATGTCGTACTGCTCCTGGGAATAATGGGTCTCGACTTGAAACCGGATGGTCTTGCCAATGAAGATTTCCAGGTCCACCACGGCGGAAGACTCTTCGTCGAGCAGACGATCCACCACTGCCTGGGAGGCCAGCACCATATAGGTATCCGGCCCATAGGCGCGTTCCTCGCGCATGATTTCGCGAAAGATTTCGTAGCATACGGTTTCGGGGGTCTTTAGCGTTCCACGCCCCTGGCAGGTCGGACAGGGTTCGCACAGCACCTGCTCGAGGCTCTCTCGGGTGCGCTTGCGCGTCAGTTGCACCAGCCCAAGCTCGGTGACGCCGGTCAGCTTGTTCTTGGCATGATCCCGCTCGAGGGATTTTTCGAGCACTCGCAGCACCTGGCGCCGATGCTCGAGATCTTCCATATCGATGAAATCGATGATGATGATGCCGCCCAGATTGCGCAGCCTGAGCTGACGGGCGATGGCAGTGGCGGCTTCGAGGTTGGTCTTGAAGATGGTCTCTTCGAGATTGCGATGACCGACGTACCCGCCGGTGTTCACGTCTATGGTGGTCATCGCCTCGGTAGGGTCGATCACCAGATAGCCCCCGGACTTGAGCTGCACCTTGCGCCCGAGCGCTTTAAGTATTTCGTCCTCGACGCTGAACAGATCGAAGATCGGCCGCTCGCCCGGATAGTACTCGATACGCTCCGCCATGCCGGGCATGAACTCGTCGGCAAACGCCTGCAGCCGCTGGAAGTTTTCTCGGGAGTCGATGCGTATCTTCTCGATATCATCCCGCATCATGTCCCGCAGGGTGCGAATGAACAGCGGCAGGTCATCGTAAATACAGCTAGGCGCCGGGGCCTCGATGCGACGCTCCCCGACCTTGCGCCACAGCCGCAGCAGGTACTGTATGTCCGTGATCAGCTCGTCCCGTCCGATCCCTTCGGCGGCGGTACGAATGATAAAGCCACCGGGCGCCTGGGAATCGAGCTCGACCAGGCACTCTTCCACCAGGGTGCGCAGGCGTTCACGCTCGCTTTCATCCTCGATACGCTGGGACACGCCGGTATGAGAAGCGTCAGGCATATAAACAAGATAGCGTGACGGCACCGAGAGATGAGTCGTCAAGCGCGCGCCCTTGGAGGCAATCGGATCCTTGGTCACCTGAACGACCAGGGGCTGCCCTTCCTGCAGTAGCTGACTGATCGACACCTGCTCGTCACTGGGCGTGTGCGGCGGCATGACCTCGTGAACATGAATGAACGCCGCCCGCTCCAGACCGACATCGATGAATGCCGCCTGCATGCCTGGCAGCACTCGGGCCACCTTGCCCTTGTAGATATTGCCGACGATGCCCCGACGTCGGCTACGCTCGATGAAAGCCTCCTGCAGTACGCCGTTCTCGACCACTGCCACCCGGGTTTCCATCGGCGTCAAGTTGATCAGTACTTCACCACTCATGCATAGATCCTTGATCGCTGGGGCAAGAGGCGATTATGACATAGCCAAGGCGCTTTAGAATGACGAATCGGGTCAGTCCAGTGCAGGCCAGCAAGTAACGCCCTGGCGCAACAACAGCTGTGAGGTTTCGTAAAGCGGCAGCCCTACCACCGCGGAATAGCTGCCCTCGAGATGTTCGACGAAGATGGCGGCGCGCCCCTGGATGGCGTAACCGCCAGCCTTGTCGATAGGCTCGCCGGTAGCCCAGTAGGCGTCGATTTCCTTTGACGATATGGCGCGTAAGGTCACTTGGGTGGTCACACAGACCGAAAGCAGCCCTTGCTTACCGCTGACCGCTACCGCGGTCATGACCTGATGACGTCGCCCGGAAAGCGCTTCGAGCATTTGCCGGGCATGGCCCTGATCGATCGGCTTACCCAGAATCTGACCGTCGAGCACGACGGCGGTATCCGAGCCCAGGGTCGGCAGCTTGGCATCCAGCGCACCCGCCTTCGCCTTGGCCCGTGCCAGACGCAGAACATAATCCGCGGCGGACTCATCCGGTTCCGGGGTCTCATCGACATCCACCGGCGCGATCTCTGCCGTCAACCCGATCGAGGTCAGCAGTTCACGCCGACGCGGCGATGCAGAGGCTAGGCGCAGCCTGGCGGGTACCGGATTTGATATCGCCATCAAAGACCTCCCAGCTTGCGACGCAGCGCCTGCAGCATGGTGTACAACCAGGGCCACAGCACAGCACCGATCAGCGCCGAGAACAAGAATGCCAGATTGATGGAGAAGGGTCCGAACATGGTACGCAGCCACTGTTCGAGCAGTTGAGCGATCCCCAGCAGCACCAGCACTAAAATCGACTGCTGCGCCAGGGAGTAGGCGCGCATGCGCTGATGAACCAATAGGGCGAGATAGGCCAGTAGCGACAGCACCAGGGCGTTCTGCCCCAAGGGAGACCCTTCAATCAGGTCCAGCAGCAGCCCGAGCGCAAAACCATGGAAAATGCCCACCCGCTGAGGTGCTGATACGCACCAGTAGATCAACATCAGGCCCAGCCACTCAGGACGCCAGACCAGCCAGGCATCCGGTAGCGGCATCACCTGCAGGCAAAGTGCCAGAAGCAGAGTGAACCAGACCAGCAACAGCGCGGGTAGCGGCTTCTGACTCATGGCGCCTCCGCGGGTTCAGCGGCAGGGGCGGCGTCAGGCAGAGGCTCGCCGCCGCCAACGACGATAGCGGCTTCCAGTGCGTCCGGGGCAACCTCCACCGGAGATGGTGGAAAGAGAAGCAGAAAATGACGCGAGCGCTCGGGCTGGGAAATGGGCTTGGCCGCCACCTGGGCAAAAGGCTCGCCGGGATCGTGCACCACTTCGGTCACCCGTGCCACCGGATAGCCTTCAGGAAAGCGCCCGGCAAGCCCGGACGTGACTAGAAGATCGCCTTCGCGAATATCCGCGGTATCGGGAACGTGTATCACCAGAAGTCGATCATAGGCGCCAGTGCCCTGAACGATGAAACGCAAGCCGTTGCGATTGATCTGGATCGGGACGGCATGACTGGCATCCGCCAGCATGAGTACGCGACTAGTATAGGCAGAAACCGACATGACCTGACCGATCAGACCCGAGGCATCCATGACCGGCTGCCCTTTATAGACACCGTCGACCCGGCCACGATCAATGACCATCTGATGAGTGAAAGGATCGGAATCCAGGGACAGCAGCTGGGCCGTGACGTAGGGGATATCGTCTCGTTGCGCCGCATCGAGCAGTTCGCGCAGCCGGACATTCTCTGCGGAGAGGCTGGCCATGCGCTGAACGCGACGGGAGAGCTTGAGCAGCTGTTCGCGTAGTTGGCGGTTTTCATCGATCAGCTGTCGCTGATCGGAAATCACCAGGGCTCCCCAGGACAAGGCATCGCTTGGCAGGCTCACCACCCACTGTATCGGTGCCACGACGGTGGTCAGATGGGCGCGCAGATCCGCCATGCGCGGTACACGCTGCTCGGCGAACATGAGAGCAAAGGCAACGATGGCGCACAGCAACATGCGATAACCCGATGCAGGGTCCTGCGAGAACAGCGGTTTGATAGACCTTCCTCCCGCCGGCCGACGGACACGAAGCGCAAAGCTTTCGTGTCCGCGGAAATCAGTCGCTGGATACCAGTTCGAAGGTGTCGCGATCGATCATTTCAAGCGCCTTGCCACCACCGCGGGCAACACAGGTCAGCGGATCTTCCGCCACGATGACCGGCAAGCCGGTCTCTTCGGCTATCAACTTATCGATATCGCGCAGCAATGCCCCGCCCCCGGTCAGCACCAGGCCACGCTCGGCAATGTCCGAGGCAAGCTCCGGCGGCGACTGTTCCAAGGCACTCTTGATCGCGGAGACGATCGAGGCCAGCGGGTCTTGCAGAGCATCGAGAATTTCGTGGGAGTTGAGCGTGAAGCTGCGGGGAATGCCCTCGGCCAGATTGCGACCGCGCACATCGATCTCGCGCAGCTCACCGCCGGGATAGGCACAACCGATCTCTTCTTTGATACGCTCTGCGGTGGCCTCGCCAATCAGGCTACCGTAGTGACGACGCACATAGGCGGTAATCGCTTCATCGAAACGATCGCCCCCAATACGAATCGATTCCGAGTAGACTACGCCATTGAGAGAAATGATCGCGATCTCGGAGGTGCCGCCACCGATATCCACCACCATGGAGCCCTGGGCTTCCTCAACGGGCAAACCGGCACCGATCGCGGCGGCCATGGGCTCCTCGATCAGAAAGACTTCCCTGGCCCCGGCGCCCTCGGCGGACTCCTTGATGGCACGACGTTCCACCTGGGTCGACATGCAGGGCACGCAGACCAGCACCCTCGGACTCGGGGTGAGAAAGGTGCTCTGGTGGACCTTGCGAATGAAGTGCTGCAGCATCTGCTCGGTCACGGTGAAATCGGCAATGACGCCATCTTTCATGGGGCGTATTGCGGTAATATTGCCCGGTGTCCGGCCCAGCATGCGCTTGGCGTCCATTCCCACAGCAGCGACGGAACGCGTGCTACCGGATTGGCGAATGGCGACTACCGAGGGTTCGTCCAGGACGATACCGCGGCCGCGTACGTAAATCAGTGTATTGGCGGTTCCCAAATCGATCGATAAATCGCTGGAAAACAGCCCCCTTAGACGTTTAAACATGAAAGTGTTTCACCTAATCACCGGAGCCCCTATGCAGGCGCAAACGTTATCATCGCGGGGGAGGCGCGGCAAGCAAGGAGTTATGATACCTTTTGCCTCTATTTCATTATATTGGTCATCCTGCCCGTTTGAGCTCGATGATCCTGAATTTCATGGGAAATCGATATGGCACTAGAACTCGACGACGTGCGACGTGCGGCCCATCTCGCGCGCCTTGGCCTGAGTGACGAAGAGGCCGCAAGCTACGTGGACGACTTGAGTCGCATCCTGGACATGGCGGATCGCCTGCAGGCCGTGGACACCGAACATGTCGCGCCCCTGGCCCACTCGCTGGATACCACCCAGCATCTTCGCGTCGACGAAGTGACCGAGCAGGATCAGCGGGAGCGTTTTCAGCGCTGTGCACCCGCCGTAGAGGATGGTCTTTACCTCGTTCCCCGGGTGGTGGAGTAAATAGTGGCGTAAGACGAACAAGTCCACTTGAACGCCCTTGCCAACCTCGTCGCCCAACGGTGCGTCATTTACAGCGCCAAGATACAGTGACAAGAGAGCCACTTATTACATGCATGACAAGACACTCATAGAGCTTGCCGCCGGATTGACCGCCGGCGACTTCTCCAGTCGTGAATTGACCGACCATTTTCTCGGGCGCATCGAACGCCTGGACAATGAACTCAACAGTTTCATCACCGTGACCGCGGAGCAGGCCCTAGCCTGCGCAGACGCCGCGGACGCCACCCGGCGGCAGGGCGATGCCGGCCCCTTGAACGGCCTGCCTCTGGCTTTGAAGGATCTGTTTTGCACGCAAGGCGTGCGCACCAGCTGTGGCTCGCGCATGCTGGATAACTTCGTATCGCCCTATGACGCCACCCTGGTGGAAAAACTGGCCGCCGCCGGCACCGTAAGCTTGGGCAAGACCAATATGGATGAGTTCGCCATGGGCTCCTCCAATGAATCGAGCTATTACGGACCGGTGAAGAACCCCTGGGATCTTGCTGCCGTACCTGGGGGAAGCTCCGGCGGCAGTGCTGCTGCAGTAGCCGCAGGCCTTGCGCCCGCCGCCCTGGGGACCGACACCGGCGGCTCGATTCGTCAACCTGCCGCCTTTTGTGGCATCACCGGACTCAAGCCTACCTATGGCCGAGTCTCTCGTTACGGCATGGTGGCTTACGCCTCGAGTCTCGACCAGGCCGGACCAATGGCCCGAAGTGCCGAAGACTGCGCATTACTGCTGGGCGCTATCGCGGGCCACGACCCACGGGATTCCACCAGCGTCACTCGCGGCGTGCCGGATTACCAGGCCGAACTGAACACCCCGCTGGCGGGACTTCGCATTGGCCTGCCCAAGGAATACTTCGGCGAGGGACTCGATCCTGACGTGGAAGCAGCGGTACGCGAGGCCATCAGGGTGTATGAATCGTTGGGGGCCAGCGTGCAGGACATCAGCCTGCCTCATACCAATCTGGCCATCCCTGCCTATTACGTCATTGCCCCTGCAGAGGCGTCATCGAACCTGTCACGCTTTGACGGTGTACGCTTCGGTCATCGCTGCGAGAATCCCTCTGATCTCATCGATCTCTACAAGCGCAGCCGCGCGGAGGGGTTCGGCTCCGAAGTCAAGCGACGTATACTGATGGGCACTCACACTCTCTCCGAAGGCTTCTTCGATGCCTATTACAAGAAGGCACAGCAGGTACGTCGACTGATTCGCCAGGATTTCCTCGATGCCTTCGATGAGGTCGACGTGCTGATGGGGCCGGCAGCCCCAACCCCCGCTTTCGATCTGGGCGCCAACAAGGACCCGCTCTCGATGTACTTGCAAGATATCTACACCATCGCCATTAACCTCGCCGGCATTCCCGGCATCAGCGTGCCTGCCGGCTTTGTCGGCCAGCGCCCCACCGGCTTGCAGATCCTGGGCCCGCATTTTGCCGAATCGCAGCTGCTCAACGTGGCCCATCAATTCCAGCAGGCCACGGACTGGCATCTCAAGCGGCCCGTCTTCGGTGAGGAGAACAGCTGATGCAATGGGAAACCGTGATTGGGCTGGAAGTCCACGTCCAGCTTGCCACCCAGTCGAAGATCTTTTCCGGGGCCTCCACCGCTTTCGGCGCCGCCCCCAACACCCAAGCCTGTGCGGTGGACCTGGGCCTGCCCGGCGTGCTGCCGGTGCTCAACGAAAGCGCGGTGGCCATGGCGGTGCAGTTCGGCCTGGGCATCAATGCCGAGATCCCAGAGGTCTCGATCTTCGATCGCAAGAACTATTTCTATGCGGACCTTCCTAAGGGCTACCAGACCAGTCAGATGTATCACCCGATCGTCGGCCCGGGAGAGGTCGAGATCGTACTGGGCGATGACAAGACCAAGCGCATTCGAGTCCACCACGCGCATCTGGAAGAAGACGCCGGCAAGTCCCTGCATGAAGACTATCACGGCATGAGCGGCATCGATCTCAATCGCGCCGGCACCCCGCTTTTGGAGATCGTTTCCGAGCCGGATATGCGCTCCGCCGCGGAGGCGGTCGCGTACCTGCGCGCCATTCATGCCATCGTGACCTACCTGGGGGTTTCCGATGGCAACATGGCCGAAGGCTCGATGCGCTGCGACGTCAACGTATCAATACGCCCCGAGGGACAGACGGCCTTCGGCACCCGGGCTGAGATCAAGAACGTCAACTCGTTTCGTTTCGTCGAGCGGGCCATCGCCTTCGAGGTCGAGCGCCAGATCGAGCTGCTCGAAGACGGCGGACGAGTGATCCAGGAAACCCGCCTGTACGATCCGGAAGCGGACGAGACCCGCAGCATGCGCACCAAGGAAGAAGCCAACGACTATCGCTACTTCCCCTGCCCGGATCTCTTGCCGGTGGTACTGGACAAGGCCTACGTCGATCATCTGCGCAGCACCCTGCTGGAACTGCCCGCAGAGAAGCGCGCACGTTTCGAAAATGAGCTGGGGCTATCCGCTTATGATGCGGGAGTGCTCTCCTCGAGCCGACCCATGGCGGAGTATTTCGAGGCGGTCAAGGAGGTCTGTGGCGATGCCAAGCTGGCAGCCAACTGGGTACAGGGCGAGCTATCGGGTCAGCTCAACCGAGAAAACCTGAGCATCGCCGATAGCCCGGTGACGGCGCAGCAGCTTGGCGAACTGGTGAGTCGCGTCAAGGACGAGACCATTAACGGCAAGGCGGCCAAGCAGGTATTTGCCGCGCTATGGAATGGCGAAGGCGAAAGCGCTGATGCCATCATTGAGGCCAAGGGCCTCAAGCAGGTCACGGACACCGGCGCCATCGAAGCCATGATCGACAAGGTAATTGCCGAGAGTCCGGTACAGGTCGCCCAGTATCAGGATGCCGACCCGGATAAGCGCGGCAAGATGATCGGCTACTTCGTCGGTCAGGTCATGAAGGCCTCGCGGGGCACTGCCAACCCGCAGCAGGTGAATGCCCTACTCAAGCAGAAACTCGACCCATAGGAAAGCGCGCCAAACGACTGGTTCGCCAGGTTTTGCGGCCTTTCCCTGACTCGATGAAAGGAACCCTTTGGAATGTCTGACAGTGTCGGTCCTCGCCTGCGCGCATTGCGCGCATTGCGAGGTGTTTCCCAGCGTGAACTGGCCAAGCGCTGTGGCGTTACGCACTCAAGCCTGTCGCTGATCGAACAGGACAAGGTCAGCCCGTCGATCAGCTCATTAAAAAAGATTCTCGACGCCATTCCCATTAGCGTCGGAGATTTCTTCACCATGGAGCTTGAGAATACCGATCAGGTGTTCTACCGCAGCGACGAGCTGCCAAATATTGGTAGTGGCGATGTGGTCTATCATCTGGTCGGTGCCAATCGAGAAAATCGCGCCCTCTCCTTCATGATCGAAACCTACGCCGCCGGCACCGATACCGGCCGCGAGATGATCGCCCATCGCGGTGAGGAAGCCGGAGCGGTCCTGGAAGGCGAGATCGAAATCACCATTGGCGCCGACGTCCGGATCCTTGGCCCGGGCGAGGCCTACTACTTCAACACCAACACGCCGCACCGTTTCCGCAACCTAGGCAAGACGCCCTGTCGATTGGTGAGCTGCTGTACGCCGGCAAAGAATTTTTAAACCGGGTTCGACGTCTTTTGATTTTGCCAACCAGTGAGTTGCAAACTAGCCTTTGACAGAATGCGAGCCGTTACCGCCACGACGTTTCCTGCTGGCACTCACAAATAGGAGGTAATCGAACGGCGCTGACCTCTTGCTCATGCCAGACACTCATCTAACGGACAGATGAATGCGTATTTGCCAAACCGACCAAGGAGGGTTTTCATGCCACAGGATCCACTGAACGCCATGCCGCTCACCAGTAAAGAAAGCGGCAATGCCCGAGAAATTCTGCCCGATGTGCTGGGCTTGACCGTACAGATCGTCAACTTGTACATGGTGGGCGCACCCAATGATCCCGAAAACTGGGTGCTCGTGGATGCGGGCATGCCCGATACCGAGAAAAAGATTCTTGAGACCGTACACAAGCGTTTCGGCGATAGTGCCAAACCCCGAGCCATCCTCTTGACCCATGGGCACTTCGATCACGTAGGAGCTGTCATCGAGCTTGCCGAGCACTGGAAGGTGCCGGTTTATGCCCACCCGTTGGAAATGCCTTATCTGACCGGCGACAAACACTACCCGAAAGGCGATGACAAGGTCGAAGGCGGCCTGGTGGCCAAGCTCTCGCGCTACTTTCCTACCCGCCCGGTGGACCTGCGCCCCTACATACAGGCCTTGCCCCATGATGGCCGCGTACCTGGACTGCCGGACTGGCAGTGGCTTCATACCCCAGGCCACACCCCGGGGCACGTGTCGTTCTTCCGTGAGGCAGATCGCACCTTGATCGCTGGCGATGCCTTTGTCACCGTGCGCCAAGACGAGCTTTATCAAGTGCTCACCCAGCGCAAGGAAATCAGCGGACCACCGCGATACTTCACCCCGGACTGGGACGCCGCCCGCGAGTCCGTACGGCGGCTGGCGGCGTTAAAGCCTCGTGTGGCCATGACCGGCCACGGCTTGGCGCTTGCGAACGAGGAGCTGACCCCGGGCCTTGAGCATCTGGCCCAGCATTTTGACGAGATCGCGCGTCCGGATTACGGCAAGAGCGTCGGCAATCGCTGACGTTCACTCCTGCAACGCTTCCTGCAGGCTGAAGTAGGCGGGCTTTGGCTGATGCTCGGCGTCGAAAATCAGCCCGTTGCCGAAGCCATCCGCGTCCCACCACTCCTGCAGCGATGAATAACGATCGGTGAAGCCCCACATCGAGAAGGCGGTGAAGGCGGGCTTGTCTAGGGCCAGCTCGAGGATGGAACGAAAATACTCCGCCTGCTGCTGCAAGCGCTCCTCGGAGTCGTCGTCCTGCAGGTTCACGTCCATCTCCGAGATGCGCACCTCAAGACCCAAATCGATGAAACGCTGCACGTTGTCGCGAAATACCGAGGCCTCAACGGGCCAGTAGTCGTCCGTCATGTCCTCGTGCATCTGAAAACCGATGCCGTGCAGGGGCACGCCTTGGGCTAGCAGCGATTTTGCCAGCTCGTACATGGCGTCAGACTTGGGACCCGGATCTTCCAGGGCGTAATCGTTAATATAGAGCTTGGCCTCGGGATCGGCCCGGTGCGCCTCTTCCAGTGCGAAGGCAATGTAGTCCTTACCCATCACCTGATACCAGGGCGAGGCGGTGCGAAGCTCGGCGCCGAAGGGCTCGAAGGGCTCATTGACCACGTCCCAGGATTGAATGCGCCCCTTGTAGCGCCCCACCACCGTGGCGATATGCTCTGCAAGGATGTCACGAATGCGCGCATCGCTATGATCCGGCTCGGTTACCCAGCGTGGCAGGGCTTCTTTCCAAGCCAGGGTGTGGCCGTGTATCGCCATGTCGTTGGCTTCGGCGAAATCGACGATGGCGTCCGCATCGGCGAAGGCGTAGCGATCGGGTCTTGGGTGAATGAACTGGAACTTCATGGCGTTTTCCGGGGTCACCATGTTGAATTCCCGAGCCAGAATACGCGCATATTTCTGGTCACTGAGCAATGGAATCGTGGCTACCGCGGTACCGATGTAAAGCTGCGGATGGTTTTTCTCGGCTAGACGGCGCAAGGAGGCTGTGGCGGGGCCGGTCGGCGCCGACTCTTCCTCTTCGGCGCTCAACACCGGCATTTGATTATCCACGACGGTCACCTCGGAGCGTTTATCCAGCGGGTGTGCCGTCAGTGATTGAAGCAGATATTCGTCGTTTTCCCTGGCGGAGGCTCCAAACCACAGAAAGCCCGAGTCGAATAGCCCCGGATCATTGATTAGGGCGACGGTCTCGTCATCAATCTGAATGCTGAACCGATCGCCAATACGGGCCAGACTCACATTGACCCCCTGACTCATTGCACTGTTCGGCAAGGAATAGGCATAGCGCTCGGGGTCGGCGATGCCGTTTTGCAACTCGACGATCAAGCTGTCGCCCTCTAGCCCTAGAGTCACTGCCCGTCCTTCCTGTCGCCACTCGTCCTGGGTCAGTGGCAATTCGCCGTAGATCGTCAGATAGGCACCACCTTTCGATGCAGCCGGGCGTGAGACCCGGGCAGACAAGGCAAAGTCACCCTTGACCTTGAGTACCGGTCCACGTAGATTGATGGGTGGGTTGGCAATCGGCGTCTGATCCTCATCATCATCGGTCGGCACGATGGCACGTCCCAACCCTTCGATGCGTACGCCGTCATCGACCATCCTAGCGCCGGCCAGATGCGTCCAGTCCTGATCGAGCAACTCAATCCTGTCGCTACTGTTCACGCAGCCAGCACCCAACAGCAGCAAGGCACCAAAGGCCAATCCCTTCCATCCATGCTTCGTCCCGGGGCTTCTTTTTTCACGCACATTTGCTCTCATGATGTCGTCCATCGATAAAACCTGGGTCGATACTAGCGGTTGCCGTGCTATTACGGCAGGTGAGTTCTTCCATTAAAAAGCCGGCCATGAAACCCTCAGGTTCATGGCCGGCAAGAATGACAGGACTCACCTCGTGTTGATAACCAGGGGCTTGCCGCCTACTAGACGACCTGCCCGACATGAATAGCTCAGTCTCGGGTTGCCAGTGTCATCCACACGGTCTTGAGCTCAGAATATTCCTCCAGGGAGTGATGGGACTTGTCGCGGCCGTTGCCGGACTGCTTGACGCCGCCAAACGGCACCGTCTGGTCGCCCCCGGCCCAGTTGTTGACGAACACCTGGCCTGAATGCAGTCGCCGGGAAACTCGCATGATGCGATCGATATCCTGGCTCCAGAGCCCTGCCGCCAGACCGTAATCGCTGTCATTGGCCATCCGCACGGCCTCTTCCTCACTGTCGAAGCCGAACACCGCCAGCACCGGACCGAAGATCTCTTCCCGGCCGATGGTCATCTGATCCGTGACGTTGTCGAACACCGTGGGCGCCACGAACAGGCCGCCGTCGATCGGACTCACTGCCTCGCCGCCAAGGCGCAGATTCGCGCCTTCTTCCACGCCTTGACGAATGTAATCGAGAATGCGCTTGTGCTGTGTCTCGTCGACGATCGCCCCCATGAAGCTGTCTGGATTCAAGGGGTCACCGGGCTGCATGTTTTCCGCGTGAGCCAATACTTGCTGGACGAACTCCTCGCGGATCGAGTTTTCCACTAGTAGCCGGGAGCCGGCGATGCACACCTCGCCCTGGTTGTGGAAGATCGCCGCGGCGGCGTTGCTTGCCACCGCATCGAGATTTTTGCAGTCGGCAAACACGACGTTGGGACTCTTGCCCCCGCACTCAAGATAGACGCGCTTCAAGTTTGATTGACCCGCGTATTGCATCAGCTGTTTGCCGACGCCAGTGGAGCCTGTAAAGGAGAGACAATTGACGTCCATGGAGAGCGCCAGTGCCTTGCCGGCGGTATGACCGAAGCCGGGCAGCACCTGGAACACGCCCTCTGGGAAATCGGCCTCCTGAACCAACTGAGCCAGGCGCAGCGCCGACAGGGGCGATTTTTCCGAAGGCTTCAGGATCACGCTGTTGCCCGCCGCCAATGCCGGCCCGATCTTCCATGCGGTCATCATCAGCGGGAAGTTCCAGGGCACGATGGAAGCCACTACTCCCAGAGGCTCGCGCAGAATCAGGCCCAACGCATCTTCGCCGGTGGGAGCCACTTCGCCATAGATCTTGTCGATGGATTCGGCATTGTAGCGAATACAGCCGATGGCGCCGGCCATATCCCCTAGAGAGCTGCCCACCGGCTTGCCCATGTCTAGGGTATCCAGCAAGGCCAGTTCGTTCTTGTGCTGCTCCATGAGATCCGCCAGGCGTAGCATCACCTGCTTGCGCTGACCTGGCGCCATACGTGACCAGTCACCTCGTTCAAACGCCTGGCGGGCGTGACGCACCGCCACGTCGGCATCCGCTTTATCGCAGCTGGCGACGCTGGCCAGCGTCTTGCCAGTAGCAGGATTGATCGTCTCGAATGTTTCGCCGCTGGCCGCATCGCTGAACGCGTTGTTGATAAAGGCTCGCGTCTCGAAGCGCAAATCGCCGGCGAGACGTTGCCAATCCGCATGACTCATCTGTGTGCTCATGCACTCACCCCTTTAGCCATGTGTTTCTCCAAGCGCCGAGCGGTTTCATCCAGCGCCCGACGTGCCAGGGTCACAAGTTCGTCAATCTGTTCCCGGGTGATGACAAGGGGTGGCGAGATGACCATGGCATCGCCCACGGAGCGCATGACCAATCCGCTCTCGAAACAGATATCGCGACACAAACCGCCGGCGTTCAAGGAGCTGTCGAAGCGCTCACCGCTGGCCTTGTCTGCCACCAGTTCCAGCGCCCCGATCAGGCCCAGGCTGCGAGTCTCGCCGACGATGGGGTGATCATTCAATTCGGACCAGCGCTTGGCCAGATAAGGACCGAGATCGTCGCGCACCTTGTCGACGATACCTTCCGCTTCCATCAATTCGATGTTCTTCAGGGCCACGGCGGCACACACCGGATGCCCGGAATAGGTGAAGCCGTGAAAGAACTCACCCCCTTCATCGATCAAGGTTTCAGCGACACGGTCCCCCACCATCACCGCACCGATGGGCAGATAGCCCGAAGAAAGCCCCTTGGCAATCGGCATCAGATCCGGCTTGAGGCCGTAATGCTGGCTGCCGAACCACTCCCCTAGACGCCCGAAGCCGCAGATGACTTCGTCCGCCACCATTAGAATGTCGTACTTGGCGAGCACCTCCTTGACCGCCGGCCAGTAGCTCTCCGGCGGCACGATCGCCCCACCGGCACCCTGCACCGGCTCCGCAATGAAGGCCGCCACGTTGTCCGCGCCAAGCGCCAGAATCTTGTCCTCGATGGCCTGGGCACATAGACGGCCGAACTCCTCGGGTGAGTGGTCGCGCCCTTCGCCAAACCAGTAGGGTTGGCGCACGTGCTCGATACCCGGGACCAGAGGGCCGGTCTGTTCATGCATCGGCGCCATGCCGCCCAGGCTAAGACCGGCCACGGTGGAACCGTGATAGGCATTTACCCGAGAGATGACGATATGTTTTTCCGGCTTGCCCTTGATCGTCCAGTAGCGTCGCACCATGCGCAGCACCGTATCATTGGCCTCGGAGCCGGAGCCGGTGAAGAACACCCGATTGATATGAGAAGGCGCCAGCTGACACAGCTTCTGCGCCAGCTTGACCGCCGGCGGATGGGTGGTCTTGAAGAAGTTGTTGTAGAACGGCAGCTCGCGCATCTGCTGAGTCGCCGCCTCCACCAGTTCCTCACGCCCGTAGCCCAGGTTCACGCACCACAGGCCCGACC
>NZ_JIBT01000043.1 GCF_001039575.1 Halomonas sp. PR-M31 | reverse complement strand
TTTACCGCTGTTCTTTTGCGTGGTGGCCATGGCCGACGATAGTAGCGACGACGATAAAACCGAAGAGCCGACGCCGCGACGCCTGGAAAAGGCGCGGGAAGAAGGCCAGGTCGCCCGTTCCCGAGAGCTTTCTACCTTTATGATGCTGATGGCCGGGGTGGCGGGGCTGTGGACCACGGGCACGCTGCTCTACGACCAGCTCGGCACGGTGATGGAGCAATCGTTCCTGTTCGATCGCAGTATTGCGTTCGACAGCACCCGAATGCTGGCAAGCCTCTGGACCCTGGGCACGAATACGCTAATCGCCTTGGCGCCGCTTTTTATTCTGCTGACCGTGGTGGCCCTGGTAGCCCCGGCGCTGCTCGGCGGCTGGTTGATTTCCGCCAAATCCCTAAAGCCCCAGGCCTCCAAGCTCAATCCGCTTAAAGGGTTGAAGCGCATGTTCTCGAGCCAGGCCTTGGCGGAACTGGCCAAGGCAATTTCCAAATCGGTCCTTACCGGCAGCGTAGCGGTGGCGTTTTTATGGGCCAAGCGAGGCGAACTTCTGGCCCTGATGGATCAACCGTTGCAGATCGCCCTGTTTCACGCCTTGAAGCTTGCGGCGCTGTGCTGCGGCCTGATCGTACTGTCGTTGGTGGTGGTGATTCTCATCGACGTGCCCTATCAGCTCTGGAGCCACAACAAGCAGCTGCGCATGACCAAGGACGAGATCAAGCAGGAGCACAAGGAATCCGAGGGCGATCCTCAGGTCAAGGGTCGCATTCGTCAGCAGCAGCAGGCCATGGCCCGGGGTCGCATGATGAGCAAGGTGCCGGAGGCGGACGTCATCGTCACCAACCCGACCCACTATGCGGTGGCCCTGCGCTATAGCGATGACATGGGCGCCCCTAGAGTAGTGGCCAAGGGCGCCGATGCGGTTGCCGCCCGCATTCGTGAACTCGGCGAGGAGCACGCCATTCCCCGACTCGAGGCGCCGCCACTTGCCCGGGCGCTGTATCGCCATGTGGATCTGGATCACGAAATACCCGCCGCTCTTTATACCGCCGTGGCCGAAGTGCTGGCCTGGGCGTTTCGACTCAAGCAGGTACGCCGGGAAGGGGGCGAGATGCCCGACAAACCCAGCGATCTGCCAGTACCCGCCGAGCTGGACGATACCAACCGGCCTGCTTCATCTTCCGAGGATTCACGATGAACCTGTTTGCTAGCTTGGGCCGACAGAACTTTCTGGGCGATGCCCGCATGAAGATTCTGGCGGGGCCGATTCTGATCCTCATGATTTTGTCCATGATGATCTTGCCATTGCCGCCGTTTGTACTGGATCTGTTCTTCACCTTCAACATCGCGCTGGGCATCATGGTGCTGCTGGTGAGCATGTTTACCCAGAAGCCCCTGGACTTCGCCGCGTTTCCCGCGGTGCTGCTGTTTACCACACTGTTGAGACTCTCGCTCAACGTTGCCTCGACTCGAGTGGTGCTGATGGACGGCAACGAAGGCGGCGACGCGGCTGGCAAGGTCATCCAGGCCTTCGGTGAATTCCTGATCGGCGGCAATTTTGCCGTGGGGCTGGTGGTGTTCTTGATTCTGGTCATCATCAACTTCATGGTCATCACCAAGGGCGCCGGGCGTATTGCCGAGGTGGGGGCGCGCTTCATGCTGGACTCCATGCCGGGCAAGCAGATGGCCATCGATGCGGATTTGAACGCGGGTCTGATCGGGGAAGAGGACGCCAAGAAGCGCCGCGCCGAGATCTCCCAGGAGTCCGATTTCTACGGTTCCATGGACGGTGCCAGCAAGTTCGTGCGTGGCGACGCCGTGGCTGGTCTGATCATCATGGTGGTCAATCTCATCGGAGGCTTGCTGATCGGGGTGATGCAGCACGACATGAGCTTCGCCAGCGCCGCTCGCACCTATACCTTGCTGACCATCGGTGACGGTCTCGTCGCCCAGATTCCTGCCCTGGTCATCTCCACCGCCGCCGGTGTCACCGTGTCCCGGGTCAATACCGACCAGGACGTGGGGCAGCAGATGATGGGGCAGCTGTTCACCAATCCCCGGGTCTTGATTCTGGCGGCCTGCGTCATGGGTCTGCTGGGTCTGGTGCCGGGCATGCCCAATCTGGTGTTCCTGCTTTTCAGCGTCATGCTGGGTAGCCTGGCCTGGTGGCTGATGCGTCGCAATCAGGACAAGCTCGCCGAAGAGACTATCAACGCCGCGGCACCCCCGCCTTCCCAGGAAGCCCCGGAGGCGAGCTGGGACGACGTTCAGCTGGTGGATACCCTGGGGCTCGAAGTAGGGCATCGGTTGATCCCCCTGGTAGACCATCGCCAGGACGGCGAACTGCTCGGACGCATCAAGAGCGTGCGCAAGAAGTTTGCCCAGGAGGTCGGGTTCCTGCCGCCGGTGGTGCACATTCGCGACAACCTGGAGCTGGGCCCCAACACCTATGTAATCACCTTGAAGGGGGTCGAGACCGGCCGCGGCGAAGCCTATCCCGGCAAGTGGCTGGCCATCGATCCGGGCCAGGTGTCCGGGCGTCTCGAGGGCACCACCACCACGGACCCGGCCTTCGGACTGCCGGCGGTATGGATCGACGCCTCCCAGCGCGAACATGCTCAGGTGTATGGCTACACCGTGGTGGACGCGGGCACCGTGGTCGCCACTCACCTCAATCATCTCCTGCATCACCACGCCGGTGAAATGCTGGGGCGCCAGGAAGTGCAGCAGCTGCTCGACAAGATGGGCGACGAGAACAAGGCCCTGGTCGAGGATGTGGTGCCCAAGCTGATTTCCCTGACCACCCTTCAGCGACTGTTGCATAACCTGCTGGAAGAGGATGTTTCGATTCGCGATCTGCGCACCATTCTGGATACCCTGGCGGAGCACGCCACGCCCCAGAGCGATGCCCATGAACTCACCGCCGTGGTGCGGGTGGCCCTGGGTCGAGCCATTACCCAACACTGCTTCCCGGGACAGAGCGAGCTGCACGTCATCGGCCTCGATGCCAATCTGGAGCAGGTGTTGAGCCAGGCCATGAACGGCGGCGGGGCGCTCGAACCGGGCCTTGCAGATACCCTGATGCGGGAAGCCGAAGCCGGTGTGGCCCGCCAGGAAGCCAGCGGCGAACCACTGGTGCTGGTGGTTCAGCACGGTCTGCGAGCCCTGCTTTCGCGATTCCTGCGCCGCCGCCTGACGCATTTGTCGGTGCTGTCCCAGGCCGAGATTCCCGATGATAGAACTCTTCGTGTCACGACCCTGATTGGAGGTCATTGATGAGCGTCAAACGATTCGTTGGGGCCACTAGCCGCGACGCCATGCGCCAGCTGCGCGCCGCCCTGGGCGACGATGCCCTGATTCTCTCGAACCGCAATGTGGCGGAGGGGGTGGAGATTCTGGCCATGGCGGAAGACGCCCACGGTCAAATGGTGGGTTCACCAGCTGCGACCCAGTCGCCGCCTGCTTCCCCAAAGCCGGTACAAGCCGCCGCGCCGATCAGACAGCCGACGAGAACGAATGCTTCCGCACCGTCCCAGGTGACAGAGCGCGTTCAGATGCCCGCAGCGCCTCAACCGGATTTCGCCGCTTTCAGCGAACGAGTACTGGGGGAGATGCAGGATCTGCGTACCCTTTTGACCGGCCAGGCCCAGCGTGCGGCGGACCCGTCACGAAGGGGAGAGGAAAGCACCCTGGAGCGCTTGCAGCGCCGTCTTCTGGGGGCCGGATTCGGTGTGCACCTGGTGGAAGAGCTGCTCGAGACGCCGCCGGCGGAGCTGGTGCACGCCTCGGACGAGCCGGCGCTGGCCTGGGCCAAACGTCAGCTCACGTCAAGGTTACCGATTCTCGATGACGAAGCAGCATTGCTGGATCAAGGCGGTGTGTTTGCCCTGATCGGCCCGACCGGTATCGGCAAAACCACTACCACCGCCAAGCTCGCCGCTCGCTACGTGATGCGCCACGGCGCTGCGGGCGTGGCCCTGGTGACCACGGACAGCTATCGAATTGGCGCCCACGAGCAGCTGCGCATCTATGCTCGACTGCTGGGAGTGGACGTGCATGCCCTGGAAGCGGATGCGCCCTTGGGGGATCTGCTGACAAGACTCGCTCACAAGCGCCTGGTCATCATCGACACTGTGGGCATGAGTCAGCGGGATCAGCGTCTGGCGGGACAGATTGCGATGCTCGGCGATTCAACAGGGCAGGCATCCGGGCAGGCGGCTCGTCCGATCCGGCGTTTGCTGCTGCTCAATGCCGCCAGCCACGGTGACACCCTTGAAGAAGTGGTCGAGACCTACCAGCGTGCCTCCAAGGCGGCGGGCGCGCCCCTGTTCGGAGCGATTCTGACCAAGGTGGATGAAGCGCCGCGTCTGGGGGCGGTGCTGGATATCGCCATTCGCCACGGCCTGCGACTGCACTATGTCTCCCACGGGCAGCAGGTACCGGAGGACTTGAGCCTGGCAGACAGGAATACATTGCTGGATCAGGCCTTGAGCGTGAAAGGAGACTCCTCCTTTGCCGCGGAGGTGCCGCAAGCTTCCGGTGCTTTTTCCCAGCGTAAGCAGACTCAATCCCGCAAACAGCTGACCCGAGGGCTGCTGGGCCAGGGCAGGGCATTGGTCTCGACGTTGAATACGCTGAGAAACGAGGTAGCTGGCTTCGCGCTGCTCGAACGCGCCTGGCCGCTGCTTGGGTATTCCCTGGAGCAGCAGCAGGCCCATCTTGAGGGACTACTCGACGTTGCACAAAGACAGCGCCATCTCGAGAGCGCCGAGCCGGCTCATGCCATGCTGTGGGCCCAGGCCAAATCCGTCAGCGGGGTGGACTGGACGATGCCGGCGCTGTCTCTGAACGCGGCAGGCCAGAGTCAGGCACTGCCCTGGTTGATACATCGCTTGCCTGTCGGGGAAGAAGGGCGCCTGGACTGGGCCAGGGAGCAGCTGGATATTCGCTGGCAGCTGTTGCCGCGCTGCCCCGGAGCCGCGACACGCCAATGCATGGCGCGCAGCGGCTCGCTGTGGCTGGCCACGGCCCAGGCCGGTTCCCAGGTCATCGTTGAAGGCAGGCGTCAGCGCCTGAAGGAGCTTGCGAACCTGGCGACTACCTGGACCGAGCTGAGCTGTCGCTATCGTGGGCGCGATGCCCATCTGAAGCTGTCTCGTTTGACGGTCTCTCTGGCGGATGGTGCGCCCCTGACGGCATGGTTCGGTCTCTTGAGCGATCCAGAGAACAAGCGCCAATTGGCCCAGCGCTACTGGCTGGCGCCGCGAGATGCAGTGGTGGGAAGAGGATCACCGGATCATGGCTCTTTACAGGCGCCGGATCACGCCTTTGCCGAGGCGCTGGTGGCACAGCTGGTACACGACGATCTGCCGCAACTTACCCGTCGCGCCTGGCAGCGTCTTGCGGATGCCGGCGAGAAGATTGATCCGGAGCTGCGTTTGCTGATAGCAGCGGGGATTGCGGCAACGGTGAGCCGACTCGATCAGGAGCGAAGCGACTGGGCGATGGATGTCAGGGCGCAGTTGATGGGGTTACTCGGAAAGCAGCGTGGACGTTCGACTCAGGTATTGATGGATGCACTGCTGCATCTGCTGACCGCGCGAGACGTGTTTCTCATGCTGGGCGGTGCGGGGCTGATCGATGAGGTGGCGGCGTGAGCCAGGTCGATCAGGCCGCGGGGCTAAGGCGCTGGGCGCAGTCCCAGACGCCTGCTGCATCAGCTGCGGTTGAATCGTCATCCGTCGTTGAGCCAACGACGGAAATTGAGTCATTGGTCGATTCGGTCAGCCAGTTCGATTCGAGTCAGGCTGACACGAACCACACCACAAAAGTACTGGTCACCCTGGGGCTTCCACGGGGTGCGGATGCAGACGTGTCACCGGTAATGGATGCCTTGACGCGCTGGCATGCTCAGGGCCAGCGCTGGGTGGAAGATCCCGAGAGCTGGCGCATTCTGCCGCTGTCCATGAGCAGCCCGCATTTCTCGGCGCTGGTAACCCAGCAGTCCCGCTGGGCGCTGTGGGTGGGGGACGACCTGGATGGCTTTCGCCGCGCCTACGCCATGCTCAAGCGCCTGGCACAACAAGGCGGGCCCCGGCGTTTGCTGCTGGTGCACTCTCCCTTGCCTTCCCGGGCGGGGCTACTCAACAATCTTCAGCAGGTAGCGGCACAGTTTCTGGACATGCAACTGCTGGTGATCACGCCACCGCGAATCCGCAAAGACTAGTACGCAGATTTCGCTGCTCGTTATCTTTAGTGTGCAATAGCACAAGGGGCTCGATGCGCCTATCGCTCGCTGAAGCGAGCTCCTACAGGTAGTTGATACCACGGGGTTTGTAGGAGACCGATTTATCGGGCGATGGCTGGAGCGAATCCACATGAAATGTCAAAGCGCCTTTTTATATCTACTGTTGATAGCACCGTTGATGGTGCTGTCGATATTGACGCCGGACGCTCAGGCAGCGTCTGGCAGCTGGGTCGGCAGCGCGTCGAGCGTACGTCTATTCACCCCAGGGCGTTTGGTGCAGTCCGCGCCCATTGCACCGTCTTCTTCGCTATCTCCCGACGCTCGTATTCACAGCATCAGCTGGCGCTTTGCGCCACCCCCGGGTCAGCCTTCCCTCGAGGCCTGGCTGTGCCAAGGCGAGCGCTGCTTTTCATTGCCCACCGCCCGAGGTACCAGCCAGGCCCTGGCCGGATCGAACCCCAACCAGCCACTGTTTTTCGTTTTTCGACTTCCCCAGGATGCTCGCGCACCCAAACCGGTTCTGGTTCAGGGCCTTCAAGTCATCGTGAATTACCGATCGATATCGCCCGGTTTTCCTAAAGGTTGAATAGCTATCGGCTTACAAGGGTATTTGTCGCTTGGTAGCGACGCAAACGACGTAATACTACTCCCATGGACAGCACCCCAATGAAGTCATGGTGCTGTCGTCCTTCGACAGCACGAGGCATGTGGGATGTATACGGCACAAGGCAAAATCGATCAGCGCGCAATACTCGATCAGTACTTACCTATCGTGCGACGTCAGGCGCTGTCGTTGCAGGTAAAGCTTCCGGCCAGCGTCGAACTCGACGATCTCATTCAGGCGGGTATGGTGGGGCTGCTGGACTGTCTGAATCGCTATGATTCGGGTCAGGGTGCCAGTTTTACCACCTATGCCAGCCAGCGTATCCGTGGCGCGATGATCGACGAGTTGCGTAGTCGCGACTGGGTGCCGCGCAGCGTCCGGCGCAACGCCCGGGAGGTGGATGAAACTTTGCGCCGCCTGGAGCAGGAGCTGGGCCGGCCGGCAGAGGAACGGGAGATCGCCGAGGCGATGTCGCTGAGCATGGAAGAGTATCGCCAGCGTCTGGCGGACACCAACAACGGCCAGCTACTGGGTTATGACGATGTGTTTGCTGAAGGCGACGAGCCGGATGCCGGCATCAGCGGGCCCAAGTCACCTTTCGATGCGCTGGTCAGCGGCGAACAGCGCGAGCGCCTGGTCGGGGCGATCGACCAGCTTCCAGAGCGGGAAAAACTGCTGCTGGGGCTTTACTATCAGGAAGAGCTCAACTTGAAAGAGATCGGCGCAGTGCTGGGGGTCAGTGAATCTCGGGTCTGTCAGTTGCATAGTCAGGCGGTAGCACGGTTGCGCGTCAAGCTGGCAGACGCTTGAGAAATAAATATCTGCACGAACGAATCACTTCGTTGCGCGGTGCTCGGAATCCTCACATATACCCATATGCTCCGGTTCCTGTGCTCCGTGCGCCTTGTGCTTCATTTCGTTCGGTAATTTATTTGGCTCTTTTAAAGGGCAGTTGCCGCAGTAGCCAAGTTCGGGAACAAGATAGCGGATGCAGCATAGGCGACGCACCCGCCGGGTGCTGCCGTCTGACTGTTTTTGATAGCGCACCGGTCGATACAAGGGGTTGCGTCGCCCATCCGCCAATCGGCGCTGGGTGAGAAAGTGCTGAAGATCGTCAGTCATGCCGGGCAGAGCATCGGGATGATGAGCAAGCTGACCCAGGCACTGCTCGAAGACATTGCCGGCATTGCTCCAGAACACTCGGGGCGAGGCACCTGAAAACCCGGCAAGGGCTTCGATCAGCGGCGCTAGATTGTCATCCAGCAGGTTGAGCGTCAGGCTTTCATCTTCCGTGTGTAGCCCAGCGCCGCCGCGTTGAAAACATAGGCGCTCGACCCGACCATCCGATGCCAGTAGCAGATGAAGCCGATCCAGGGCCACCGGCAGGGAGCGCCAAAGCAGCGCTCTCGCCAGGAGTTCCGGTACCAGCAGCGCCAGGAAATACCACTTCGACCATTGGGATGCGACGCCACGTGGCTCAAACACCGCGTAGCGCTCCCCGAAGCGAATCAACACCTCTTCAAGTCTATCGGGCACCAGAAAGTCCGCCGCCGGCAAGGCCTCCGGCGGCGGACGTTCTGCAATCATGGGTGGCTCCGCTGCCTCGAAGGGCCCGCGATAGAGGGCGGCAAGTCGTTTGGCAGCGGGGCGCTGTGTATCCTTGTGCATGTAGCTCTTTTAATAGAACAAAGCTTTTCGACGATGGGTGTGGAATTTGCCCCGTCGCCGAGACACGATGGGGCTATATACTACAGGTGGCAGGACATGGGCGGCACGCAGATTCCAACGCTCGGCATGGAGCTCGATGCACCTATCGCTCGCTAAAGCGATCTCCTACAGGCAATTGATATCACGGGGTTTTGTAGGAGACCGATTTATCGGGCGATGGATCAGACCGAATTCGCATGAAACGTCGAAGAGCCTTAATAGTCCATGGACCAGCTCAGGCTATAGGCCCGCCCCCGGCCCTGATAGTCGAACAAATAAGCCGGACCGAAGTTCGGCGAGTAGAAGAGCTCCGCGCGTTGCCCCCATACCGTGGAATAGCTCTTGTCCAGCAGGTTCTCGACCCCGACGCTGAATTTGCCAAAGCGGGTGTTCTGCCCCAGCAACAGATCCAGGGTGGTATAGCCGTCGATTTCCTGATCCTGATCGTCGTCCAGATCGAACACATGATTGGCCTGCAACCGTGCGGAGCGCTCAAAATCTGACCAGCCCACAAACGCGGTGGCGGTAGACGTTGAAGCGTAGCGCACGTCCCGCTTGTCCCAGCTGCCATCGATCTTCTGCTCCGAGCGCACCGCGTGCAGGGTGCCGCCGGCTTCGAAACCGTGATCGAAGTAGCGGGTCGCGGCGCCTTCAAAACCGTAGTCGCGCTTCTTGTCATCCACCACGGACACGCTCAAGTCATCGTTGTTTTCCACTGCCTTGTCCGACCAGGCGTAATAGAGAGCTGCCTGGGCGGACCAGTTGGCCCCGGCGTAGCGCCAGCCCAGCTCCACCTGATCGGTCTTCACCGCGTCCAGAGGGTTGGCGTCGACGCTGATCTCCGGGCTCTTGCCGTAGTACTTGGCCGGGTCCGGCAGCTCGAAGCCCTGGCTGTAGCGCAGCCAGGTCTGATGCTCACCGAAGTCATATAGCACGCTGACGTTGTAGAGGGTCTCGTCGTAGTCGTTGTCGCCACCGGGCACCAACACCCCCTGACGTACACCCGTCGCCCGGTCATAGTCGCGCTTGGTGAAATCGTCCACGTCCACGTCCGTGTGCTGCTGGCGTACACCTGCTGAAAGCTTCAAGCGTTCTGTCAGCTGCCAGTCGCCCTGGGCAAAGCCTGCCAGGGTGTCCACGTCGTAGCTCGGATAGCGATCCTCAGTGCGGGATTCATCCTGTACCAGACCGCCGGTGGCGTCCGTAGTGGCCACATCGAAGAACATTTGATCCGCATCGAAAGACTCGCGGCTGTAGTCCAGCCCGTAGGTCAGGCCGATGCTGTCGGTCAAATCCGCGTCGAACAGCGCCTTGACGCCGCCGAGATCCGTATTCTGCTTGGAGGTGGCGAATTCCGTGGCAAAACGGCGCTCGCTGGGTAGAGGGCGAGGGTAGGGGAAGGCGTTGAAGCTGGCTTCTTCCTCTCTGTAATAGGCCTGCAGGTAGAAGTTTTGATTGAGCAGATTGCTGTGGTGATACTGGGCGTCGACCAGCTTGCGATCCGTGGCCGGATCACGATCCGACTCATAGCCGTCGCGAATCTCCGCGCCTTCCAGGTTGCCGGCGGGCACCGCGTCCACGTTCGGGAAGTAAAGCCCGCGATCGCCTTCGTAGCCGGAGCGATAGATTTGACCGGTGAGCTGCAGCGTCTGCTCCTCGGTCAAGTTGATGTTCAGATTGCCCAGCACATCGATGCTGCGATTGTCCTGCAGATCGGTCTGGGTGATGTCGGGAAAGATTTCGTCGCCGTCACCGTCGTAGGCGCGACCATGATCCTCGAAAGCGGTGCCAAGATAGCCTTGAACGCGCTCGCTGCCGCCGCTGACGGACTGGGCGATGCGCTTGTCGAAGTCGTCGCTGTCCTGGAAGCCGGATTTGACCCGGGCCTGGGTGCGCCAGTTGGGCCTGTCCGACGGCTCCCCCTTGCGGGTGATGATGTTGATGATACCGCCGGTGGCGCCGCCGCCATAGAGACTGCTGGCGCCGGAGAGCACCTCGACCCGCTCGATGTTGAACGGGTCGATGGCATCGAACTGTCGGGACAGCCCGCGGGAGCTATTGAGAGAGACGCCATCGATGAGCACCTGGGCGCTGCGCCCGCGCAGATTCTGGCCGAAGTTGGTACGCCCCTGGGGGGCCAGATCCAGCCCCGGCACCAGCCGACCAAGGGCAGTCTTGAGATCCGCGCCGGTATCCAGCTGATCGCCGAGCTGTTCATTGTCGATGACCCACACGGCGCCGGGAATCTGGCTGATCTGACTCGGCGTGCGCGACCCGACGACGACCATGGTGTCTTGAGTGTCTTGAGCGTGCAGACTCAGCGAGGCTGAACTGGCCACCATGGCCAAACCGACGGTCATGCGGGTTTTCATTCTGTTGTTCCTTGAAGGGCGACATGAAAGCGAAGAGCAATGACGAAAGATGTTAGCATTGATAAACAAGTTATCAACGATAATTATTCGTATCTTTGATATGAAAAAATAGTCCTCCCATGGATTGGATATCCCCTGTCGCTTTCGCCAAGTTTCTCACAGCCGGCGCAGCCCCCACATGAAGTAGGCACCCCCCAGCAGCGAGGCAACCAGCCCCGCAGGCACTTCCGAGGGGAACAGCAGCTGCCGGCCCAGCCAGTCCGCCACGACCATCAGCAGAGCGCCAATCAGCGCCGCGCTCAGTATATGTTCCCGGGCTCGGGAGAATCCGGCAAAACGGGCCATGTGAGGCGCCAGCAGGCCAACGAAGCTCAAGGGGCCGACAATGAGAGTGGCGCTGGCGGTAAGCAGGGCTACCAAGGCCAAAAGCGCCAGCCGCGAACGCAGCACCGCCACACCCAAAGCGCTTGCGGTGGTGGCGCCCAAGGGCAGCAGATCGAGCCAGCGGGCAAAAGGGCGTGCCGCCAGGGCTAGAACGATGGCAAGGGCTGACAGGATCAACGCCGTGGGCAGATCCACGTAGTAGGTGGAGCCGGAAAACCAGGCGATGATCTGCTGGCCGCGAGGATCGCCCCCGGCGAGAATGAAGCTTCGTAGGGCGTCGAACAAAGAGGTGATGGCCACGCCGCTCAACAGCAGCCGTTCCGGCAGGAAACCGCTGCGCTTGTTGAGGGCCACCAGCACCGCAAGGGTCACCAACGCCCCTAGAGTGCCGAGACCGATCAGGGTCAGCTGGCTGGCGCCGGGCAGCAGTAACAGTGTCAGGATCAACGCAATGGCGGTACCGCTGCTGATGCCTAGCACTTCCGGGCTCGCCATGGGGTTGCCGGTCATGCGCTGAATCAGGGTGCCGGCCACCGCCAGCATGATGCCCGCGCCCCCGGCGGCCAGCATGCGCGGCAGCCGCCACTGGATCATCGAGTCCTGAATGAATGGCAGTTGCCATTGCCAGCCCTCGGCGCTTTGACCCACACACAAGGCAACGACCATGGCGGTGACCAGCGCCAGGCCCAGGCCTGCGAGCCAGGAGCCGATCGCAGCTCGACGTTTCCCTATGGTGATGCCCTGAGGCTGAGGCTGACCGGTTTTCAAACGCAGACGCGGAATCAGCCATAGCAGTAGCGGTGCCCCCAGGGCGGCGGTGGTGGCTCCAGTGGGGATCAGGGTCGGCAAGGCGCCGGAGAAGCGCTGCAGCAGCAGATCCGTGGCAGCTAACAACAAGGCGCCGAAAAGCGTCGACCAGATCAAGCGTGAAAGCAGTTGCCTGGCCCCCAGCAGGCGTACGATGGCCGGCGCCGCCAGACCGATAAAGCCGATCACCCCTACCACGCTGACCACGCAGCCGGTGATGAACACCGCCAGCGCCAGACTCGCCAGGCGTAGATACTTGAGAGACACCCCCAGGCTACGAGCGTTGGCATCGTCGAGTTCCAGGATCGCCAGAGGCTTGAGCAGCAGCAGGGCAAGGCCGACGCCGAGTGCAAGCCTCGGCCACAGGAACATGACTCCGTCCCAGTTGTTCTGGGCCAGGGAGCCTGCCCCCCAAATCATCAGGCCCTTGAGTTCTTCCTGGTGAAACAGCAGCAGCACCGTGCCAAGGGCGCCGAAGTAGAGATTGACCACCAGCCCGGCAAGCACCACCACCATGGGTGTCAGACCGCGCCGCCAGGCAAGCAGAAACACGAGCCCCATGGCCAGACCGCCGCCGGCAAGGGCCACCCATTCGCGGCCAAAGGCCAGCAAGCCTGGGGCCATCAAGGTAACTGCAAGCAGTGCCAGATTGGCGCCGCTGGCAACGCCTAGCGTAGTAGGTGCGGCAAGGGGATTGCGCAGCACCTGCTGCATCAGTACGCCGGCCAGGGCCAGCCCGCCGCCACTTAGCAGTGAAATGCTCAGGCGCGGCCACCAGCTGTAGTGGGCCACTATCTGGGCAATATCGTCTTGTGCCGGGGCGAACAAAGCCCCTGCGGCGGTTGAAAGATCAAGATGGGTATTCAGTACCCACCAGGCCAGTAGCAGGGTCAGCAGGCTCATCAAGACGCAGGCCCAGGCCGGTGTCAGCCAGGGTCTGGTGGAGCGAGAGGCGATATCAGACATCCTCGGCGCGCTCCTTTGGAGTCAACGCCTTTACCAGCAGGTGGGTGAAGCGCTGGGCGGAGGGCAGGGCGCCAAAGCTCCAGACCGGCGGCAGAGTGCTCACCTGATGTCGACGTACGGCATCGAGATTCTGCCAAAGACCGCTTTCGGCGAGCTGTTCCTCGACGCCTGTCGGCAGTGGTTCCACGACGACCAGGTGTGCCTTCAGTTCCGCCAGATCTTCCAGGCCGACTAGAGAGAACCCATAGGTATTGGTCTTTTCCTGCCAGGCATTATCGAGTCCCAGCCGGGAGAGTACGCCCTGAAAAAGGCTGCGCTCACCGAAGACGCGCACATGGCGTTCATCCATGAACTGCACGACCAATAACGCTGGCGAATTCTCGGGCAGGCGCTTTTTTGCCTGGGCCAGTTGCGTCTCGGTGCTGGCGATGAGCCTCTCGGCGGCCTCGGGCCGACCGGTCAGCCTGCCCAGTTTGCGGGTAGCCGCGAGCATACTCGCCCAAGGATCGTTGCTGGTGGCGTAGATGCCCAGAGTCGTGACCGGGGCGATACGGGAAAGTCGTGGCTCGAGAGAGGCAAACAGCGGCGTGATCAGGATGTCAGAAGGATCGAGATCCGCCAGCAGCTCCAGGTTGGGCTGGGCACGCAGGCCAAGATCGACGACGCTTGCAGGCATCTCCGGGCTGCCAACCCAGTCGCGGTAGGCATCGAGCTGGGCCACTCCCTGGGGCACCACCCCCAGAGCCAACATGGTTTCCGCCACGGTCCAGTCCAGGGTCACGATGGACGACTCCGCGGCCCGGGCCGGCAGCGTGCTGGCCAGCAAGAGCAGCAGCGCCGCAAGCACGCCCCTGATTCGCGCCCTGAAGGTGGCCTGCGCCACGAAAGAAGCAGAGAGGGTAGAGCTGGCAGCCATCAGTGAATCACGGCGATGGGATGCTCGCCTCCCGGATGGGGCATCACCTGCATGGGAATGCCGTAGATGGCTTCCAGGGTGGATGCACGCATCAGCTCTGACGGCGCGCCCTGGGCCAGTACCCGGCCGCTGTGCAGGGCAATAAGCTGATCGCAGTAGCGCGCCGCCATGTTGACGTCATGCAACACGATGATCACCCCTAGACCGAGTTCCCGACAAAGCGTGCGTATCAGCGCCAGAACCTCGACCTGGTGCGCGATATCCAAGGCGGACAAAGGCTCGTCGAGCAGCAGAAAACGGCTGCCCTGAGCGATCAGCATGGCAAGCCAGACCCGCTGGCGCTCGCCGCCGGAAAGGGTATCGACCTGGCGCTCGATAAAATCCTGGGTATGGGTCAAGGCAATGGCTCGCTTCACCTGAGCGCGATCCTTCTCGCCAAAACGGCCCAGCAGGCCGTGCCAGGGGTAGCGGCCGAAGCCGATCAGCTCCCGGGCGGTGAGACTGTCGGCCCCGGGCAGGTGCTGTGCCAGATAGGCCACCTGCCGGGCAAATTCCCGGCTGCCCCAGTTCGACAGAGGGCGATCATGAAGACGTATCTCCCCCTGGCTTGCGGATTGCTGACGGGCAAGCAGCTTGAGAAGCGTCGACTTGCCGGACCCGTTGTGGCCGATCAGGCCGTAGATCTGCCCCTCGGTGAAGGTGAGATCGAGCGGTTGCAATAGCTGTTTATCGCCAACCGAGAAGCTGGCGGCATCGACTTCGAACATGGAATTCTCGGTGACCCTGCAGCATCGGTGAAGAGGATCGTGTCGCTCCAGAAGGCGTCAAGCATGACGCAGTGCTGCTAGGCAGTGCTGGCCTGGGTGAGCGACACGCCGGCAAAGGATAAACTAAGCACGAATCGTTATCAAAGATAATCGCGGCGCCAAGAGCCTGAGCTAGATCGCCTGGGCCCAGCGCTGCTCATTCACGGACTGCCAGGCGATAGGGCCATCATCTTCTTCGAGATCGAACACCTGATGCCCCGCCACATGATTGAGAATCCTGGCGGAGCGCCATGCCATCAGGGATAGCTGAGGTTCTGCGATACCGTGGCTATGACGACCGGCATTGACCGCGTAAAGCCGATGCTGAGCCGGACCTTCCCAGGCCAGATCGAAATTGGCGCCCAGCACCAGTTCGCCGTGCTCATCCCGATGCAGTCGCTCGGCTAGCGGCGCCAGGCAGTCCGGCAGCCGGGATTGAAAGCCCGTGGCAAAGACGACGATATCCGCCGAAAAGATTTCGTGATCTCCGCAAAGACCGTGCTCCGTGGTCAAGGCAAATGCCTGTCCTCGGCGCTGCAGATCGATGGCGGTACGATGAGGAAGCAGGCGCGCCCAACGGGGCTCACCCAGCACATCGAAGCGATGATAAAGCTCCTGGTAGAGGGTCTGCAGCGTCGCCGGGGTAATACCGTCGCTGACGAGCTTTTGGGCGGCTACTTCTCGTTTGCGCACCGCCAGAGGCAGCTCGTGAAAGCCCTGGGTATAGTGCGGGGTGAAGTATTCATTGGTGAAGGCGGTTTCGTCCAGAGGCTGGAAATTGCGTCGTCGGGAGACCCAGAGCAGTTCTTCAGGCTTGCCCCAATAACCGCGCAGGGCGTTGAGAAAGATATCGGCACCGCTTTGACCGCCGCCGACTATCACTACCCGACGCCCGCTGAAATTTCGGGGTTCATCGGCGATATGAGCCCCATGCAGGCACTGTGGTCCTTGCTGCTTTTCGGCGAAATCCGGCCACCAGGGCGCCTTACCGGTGCCCAGGCAAAGATGACGCGCTCGGTAATGGCCACGGTTCGTATGCAACAAGAAGCCCTGAGGATCGATACCCACCTCGCGTACCGTCTCGCCCAACGTGACGCTGTCCAGACGACCGGCGACCCAACCCAGATAGTCGGAGAATTCTGCCCGGCTTACGGTGGCAAGCCCGGCGGTCATGAAACGATAAAAGCGCCGGTGGCGAACCAGATAATTAAGAAACGAATGAGGACTGTCCGGTGCCACGGCGGTCACCAGATCCTTGAGAAAACCGGTTTGCAGATGAGTGTCCGGCAGCATCAGGCCCGGATGCCAGACGATCCTGGAACGACGCTCGAAAAAGCGCGTGACGAGCCCAGGGACATGGCTGTCCGCAAGCGCCGCAATGCTCAAATTGAAGGGGCCGACGCCTAGGCCCGCAAGATCGAGTACGTTGTCATCAGGCATTGGGTCGCTCCTTCTGCAAATGATAATTTAAATGATAACTATTACTTATTATCGCTCTGAGACGATAGATCGTCGAGACGCAATGGGGTCGTCACGGAAATCAAATAACGTGCAAGCACCACCAGAGGCAAGACGATCAAGGCCGCCAGGAGGGCAAGCCCCAGCAGCCAGTCAGGATCTGCCAAACCCACTAGCAGAGTGGCCCCGGCGTAGCCCAGGGTATGGGCCATGCCAAGAAAGCCGGCGCTGGCGCCTTGTGCCTGATGCATTCCGGCACCGGCGGTGTAGCCCGGCACGATCAACGCCGCGCCGGCGCTTGCTATGCCCACGCCCAGCACGAACAGCGACATGCCGTCGGCACGAAACAGCAGGGCATAGCCGATGACCATGCCCAGTGCACCGAGGGTTAACAATCCTTGCCAGCCAAATCGGTGGGCGCGTATCACTCCAAGCTGAACCCCAAGTGCGGCTAGCGCGCTCAAGGACAACAAGAGCCCCATCATGTGGCTTGCCTCGGTAGCATCAATGACAAACGCGGCCTGTAGCTGCACCGGCAGACCGAGTTGCATCAGGGCTACGGACACGGATAGCAGTATCGCCATGATCAAGAACGGCACATTGATCAAGGGCGGCCAGGTGCGAGAAAGGCTCCTCGAGGCGTCAGTGGTCATTCTGGGCACGGGAACGCCGTACACCAGCAGTACTGCAGCGAGTCCGGCCACCAGCATGACGGCAAAAGGCGCATAGGCGGACAGGCTCAAACTGGCGGCGGCAATCAACGGGCCCAGCAGCCGACCAGCACTCAAACCGGCACTGACGATAGCCAGTGCGGCAACCCGCTGCCTGTCGTCTCTTTGATCGCGAGTGCCGAGGGCGACGGCCCACTGCTGACAGGCCGGTACCATGCCCGAGACCGTCAACCCATAGAGAATACGTGCCATAGCAATCAGGCTGATCAGCCAGCCCTGGGGCAGCCCTTGGGTAGTAGAGAGCCACAGAGCCAAACCGATCAGGGCAAAGCTTGTGATATAGCCTGCCAGTGCCTGCAGGACCACGATTCGGCTGCCGTGACGATCCGCGATCTGCCCCCAGAACGGGCTGCCAAACAAGAACATGATCGAGCCCAACAGAATCAGGCCTGCCCATTGGGACAGCGGCAGACCGAACGTCGCTACCAGCACCGGCAGCGCAACCAGCAAGCCGTTCTGACCCAGCCCGAGCAGCGCCGCACTGGCGCTGATGCGCCATAGGGCATGACGAGCAGGCGGAACAGTCGTGGGAGGGGCAAGGACAGCCCGAGACATGAACTCTGATCCTGTTTCTTTGATATTGCGAATTATTCGCATCCAAAGGGAGGGGATCAAGCCTGGCTGTGTAGCGTCTTGTAGAGAGAGCGTCGTCGGTTAGCGACGACTGACTATCTCAGCCTGAATTCCAGGCGCTGACGCGCGCGCCGCAGCTCGCCGGTGGCCTCGAATCGCCACTGGGACACCGCCTGCTGAGCGGCTCGATCGAAGACGTGTCGCGGCCGCGCGTCGGTTACCTTGATAGAAGAGGCGTCCACACTGCCGTCCGGACGGATCAGAAACGTCAGCACCACATGGCCTTCCAGATTGCGCCGTTGGGCTCTTGCTGGATATTGCGGCGGCACCTGGCTGACCGGCGACGCCTGGCCGACATCCTTGGGACCGGATTGCGCGCTGCCGGCGCCAGCTGCTTGAGATTGACTGGGATTGGGTGACGTACCGGCGAAGCTTCCGGCACTGCTGGCCTGAGCAGGCTGGGGCGTCGGTTCAGGCGCTGGTGCCGGCTGGGGCCTGGGCTCAGGTTCGGGCTTCGGCGCTGGCTTTGGTTCCGGGACGGGCTCCGGCGTTGGCTCTGGCTCGGGTTCCGAGACCGCGATATTGCTATCCGCTTCCGGGGCCGGTATAGGCTCCGGGGGCGATAGTTGCGGCGGTATCTGAGTGGGTGGCTGGGGCAGCGGCGGGGATGCTTCTGCCTGGGAGCCGGCGCTTGACTCCGCTGATTGGGCTTGAGGCGCATCGGTCATGCTCAAAGACATGGCCTGTTTTTTTATCTCCACCGGGGCCTCCGGCGGCGCCACCAGCAGAGCCAGCAGCCAGAACAGCACCAGCGCCAGGGCGATGCCGGCCAGAGCGGATACGGGCGCTCGGATCATGGGCCACCGCGGGTGGCGGCCACGGCCACATCCTCGACCCCGGCCTCGCGCAGACGATCCATGACCTCCACCAGCAGTCCCGTGGTGGATTCTCGATCTGCCTGGATCACGACGCTGCCCTGATCGCTGATCAGTGCCGCTACTTCACTGCCTACGCGATGGGCATCCACCGGCTGACCATCGACCCAGACCGCACCCTCGGCGGTCAGTGCGACCATGACCTGGGCGTCCGGTCGGGGGGTGGCTGCGCTGGACTGCGGGCGCTGAATTTCCACGCCGCTTTCCTTGATGAAGCTGGTAGTGACGATAAAGAAAATGAGCATGATGAACACGACGTCCAGCATCGGGGTCAGGTTGACCTCGCTGGCATCGCTACTGTCACCTTGCAAGCGCCGTCTACGCATGAGTGCTCTCCACGGCGCGGGCCATGCGGTCATGCAGCCGCTGATCCTCACGCCGGATGATGAATTCCAATCGAGTGGTAAAGAGAAGTCCCATGACTGCCACCGCCATGCCCGCAAGCGTCGGCAGCGTCGCTCGGGCCACGCCGTTCGCCATCGCCCGAGCCTGGCTGGTGTCCTGAAGCGCCAGACCGTCGAAAACCGCGATCATACCGGTCACGGTCCCGAGCAGCCCTAGCAGCGGACAAAGCATGACCAGCAGTTTCAGCCAGGGCAGGGGGCGGCGCAATCGGGCGATCAGATCCCGCGTCCACACCTCCCGCAGGGTCAAGGCACTCCAGCTTTGGCGATCCTTGCGTGCCATCCATTGGCTTACCAGGGCGTGGCGTTCCCGGCACCAGGTGAAGCGGAAATACCACCAGCGTTCCAGTCCCAGCGAAAACAGCAGGATCGCCACGCCCAGAATGGTGACGAGTACCACCCCCCCGGCGTCGAACAGCCAGAGGAATGGATCGAGCAGGAGTGCAGCCGGATCAAGCCAGGGAAGTGGCATGGTGATGCTCGTTAGACGTGTCGCTTGCGGGCTGACTCTCGAGATGTTCCGCCAACACGGCACTGGCGCGGCCTTCGAGGATCGCAACGATATGTCGGCTGCGGCTGGTCAGAGCGGTATGGGCGAACAGCAGCGGTACTGCCGTGATTAGCCCCAGTACGGTGGTGACCAGTGCCTGACTGATGCCGCCGGCCATCAGCTGCGGGTCGCCGGTGCCGAACACCGTAATGGCCTGGAAGGTGACGATCATGCCGGTCACGGTGCCGAGTAGCCCCAGCAATGGCGCGACGGCAGCCAGCAACTTGACCAGGGCCTGGCCCCGTTCGAGCCGTGGCTGTTCTGCAAGAAGCGATTCGTCCAGCCGGGCTTCCAAGGCCTCCGGGGCAAGCCCGTGATGCAACGTCTTGAACTTGCCAAGCACCCGACCCAAAGGATTGTTCTGGCGCAGGCTATCCAACCCCTTGAGCTGACGACGCAGGCGGGCACTGACGATCAGCAGGTAGGCGTACTGCACTAGCGCCACGATCAGGCCGAAAATTCCCAGGGCCACCACCACGTAACCCACCGCACCGCCCTGATGGAAGCGTTCGAGCAGGGAGGGGTGTTGCATCAGGGCGTCAAGCAGTTTGCCTCGAGTCGGATCGAGCTTTAGAGGCGTGTTTTCGCCTTCGGCAAAAGTCGCAAGATTGTTTTGGACCGTGGCGGGTAATTGCTCGAGCATGGTTGGCGCCATGTCGCCTTCACCCTTGCGCAGCCAATGACCGTTACTGAAGGCCGCCATATCCCCCAGGCGTATGATGTTCTGATCCGTCACGTTGCCATCGGCATTGGCCACCGGAGCGGTAAATTGCGAGATGCGTCCGGTTTCCCGGGTCAGCGCCATCAGCGCATCCGCCACGTTTTCAATGCGCTCGGGTGTCAGAGGAGCGTCCGGGTCGCGCCGTTCGGGCAGCGTAAACTCGCCCAGGGTCAGCCAGCTGTCCGCCAGGTCATCGCGCAGCTCGCCAACCTGCCCATCGAGTACATCTGCCACTGCCTGCAGATCGGCGTTTTCTTGTTCGCTACCTGCTTCTTGATCATCCCCAGTCGCGTTGCGAGGCGCCTTGAGTTCATCGAGGCGCTTACGCTGTTCTGCCTGCCGGGCCTCCAGTTCGCTACGGCGTTCGGTTTCCGTCGTCTGGCGTTCACGCACGGCCTCCAGAGCCTGATCCAGAGCTTCGGGATCATCTGCCAAGGCGGCAAGCCGAGCCATGTTCTCGGCATCTGTGGAGGCTCGCTGGTCATTGAGAGATTGATTCGAATCATCGGATTGGGCCAGGCCATATGACGAGAGCAGCAATAGCACGATCCCGCAGCCGTGAATCATCCTTTCACGCATTGTCATGAGTCTGCTCCTGGGTCGTCGGCATTCTGTAACGCGTTGGAGACCGGCAGTTCCAGCAGCTCAGGCGCACGCTGATCCCGGGCGATGCTCAAGCCCTTATGCACTTGCCGACGGGCATCGTCGTTCAAAGGTTGCCACTCATTTTGCTCTGAACGCCAAACGCCGCCTTCATGGCCGTTTGCGTAAGATAGTAAAACCCAACTCGGCCCAGGCGTAGAAAATCGACCTCACGCTGCTCGTCTAGCATGCCGCGCCAGGCGTCCATTTCCCGGCCGTAGTTCAACTCGGTGCGCCAGGCGGAAAGCACCCTGTCCAGGCGTTCGGCGCCATCGAGTTCTGGATTCACCAGCATCTGTTCGAGGTTGTCGACTCGGGCCTTGCGCTCTTCTTGCAGGAAAGGCAGGTCGCCATCGACCCAGCGGTCTAGGCGTTGCACAAGAGTCCGTAATAGGGGAGGCAATGATTCCTGCATCGAATTCGCAGAGTCGAGTGCGCTTTCACGACGCTCAAGCAGATCCGCCTGATGCGTCACCACTCGCTCGAGCTCATCGTTGTAGGCGTTCAATCTTCGGGTATTGGTTTCAAGCCGACTCAGCTCGGCGAGTAGCGCCTGAGTTTCTTCATTCGCAGCGTCGATTTTGGCTTGCTGAGCCTGCTTGGGCGGGGAGGAGGCATCAGCATTGCTCGCTGTTTCCTGGGCCTGGGCGACACCAGCCAGCAAAAGCCAGATCACAAAACAGGAAAAGCCGCGTAAGCGAATTGTCTTCACGCTGAATCCCTTATAGCGCTATGAGTAAAAACGGTTCGTACCATGCCACCAATGCAAATAATTATCAATGGCGTCATAAGCTCATGCCACTGTCTTGCTGGGGCCGATCATGGTGACATCGGTAACGGTGACAGAGCTGCTTGATCCCGTTCTGTAAAGGAGAGAATTCAAAGGGTCGGGTGACACTGCCGAGGTTATCGGTGCTCAATGAAAGTGAGGAGGAGGGCTGTTGCCATTTCAGGGAGCAGCAAGTCATGTCATAAACTGGTTAACTTCTTGTGATCTGATATCACAGGGATGTTTTATCTGCTGTAAGCGGTTGGAATAGCGAATTTAAAACCAATAGGTTTTTTCCGTGCGGATGCTGTAATGATTGACGCGAATGAAAGCACGAACCTGATCACGTAATCGAGGCGGTTTCCCTAACGTAGGCTGGATTTCTATAAGTTTATATTTATGTACAGTTTTGTCGTGTAAGCAAATAACAGAAGTCAAATGATTACGTAGCAGTCAGCAGGGTGGTTAGCTAAGCTTTTGTTTTATATATTAGGTGGGTGGTTTGTGGATCAAAAACCGTAATCATGAAGTGGTCAGATTTGCGCAATAACTAAGCGTTCTATCTAACTAATTGCTGTTGGGCAGCAAAGAGGTAGGTATGTATCTGTCGGCAAATGCTATTGCCGAAATGACTGGGCAGAAAAAGGTTCATTTCCTCAACGACGATGCAGTTCGCATCAACAAGTCTCTCGGAGACGCTGTTGGTCTCAAGAACATTGGCGTTCACATCATCACAGTGCAACCAGGGCATTTTTCCACAGAGTTGCATGTGCATTTCTTCGAAGAAGAGTGCATCTACGTCCTTTCCGGGAGCGGAACAGCTACGATTGGCACAGAGACCCAATCTATTGCTTCCGGAGATTTTATCGGCTGTCCCTTGAACGGCGTCGCTCACTACATGAGGGCTGAAGGTTCAGAGCCTTTGGTTTGTCTCGTTATCGGACAACGTCTTGCCCAAGACGTCACCGACTATCCCAATCTCAAGAAGCGCCTTTACCGCAATAACGGCGAATGGAATGTTGTCGAGCATTCAAATATTGAGCACATCAAGCGTTAGCGCTGTCATGCTGCCCAACAAATCGCTGCAGCCGACCGCCAACCCGCTACGCAGTTTATCGGCGGCTGAGCTTGTGCGTTATATCTCAATCGGAACTGAGCAGTGGAGGAAACTATGGTTTACCCGCTAGTCGCGATGCTTGTGTAAACTGTAAACCTCCCTGTTTTAGATGAGATTTGGGATAGCATAGAGTTCTGGATGAGGAGCAGAAATTATGGATGAGTGGAAATTGCCCTGGAATGGTGGTTGCCGTTGCGGCCAAACACGGCTTCAAGTAAGCGCACCACCGCTACTCACCTCAGTTTGTCATTGCATAGGTTGTCAGCGCATGACCGCAAGCGCCTTCTCGCTGTCACTTTCCATCCCGAGCGAGGGCTTTGCTGTTACAGCTGGCGAGCCTGTGATCGGCGGGTTGCACGGCGCCACGCGTCATTATTTCTGCCCGCACTGCATGAGTTGGATGTTCACGCGTCCAGAAGGTATGGACCAGTTCGTGAATGTACGCTCTTCGATGCTAGATGAGTACGGTTGGTTCGTGCCCTTCGTCGAATTTTGGACACAAGAGGGGCTGCCTTGGGCAAAAACACCAGCGATGTATTGTTACGAGACTCAACCCGAGTTCGTGGCTTTCGGTAAGTTGATTGAAGAGTTTTCTCGATACGGTCCGCGCCCGACGTGACACGTGACAGACAAAGCAAACAGTAGCTAATAATGCCCTATAACAAATCGTTGCAGTTGATCCCTCCCAAAAACGATGCCGTGTTTCGGCTTCCCTCTGCGGGCTGCGCCCGCGCCGGCGATAAATGAGCTTTGGCGTTAGCAGTTGCACTACGCCTTCAACATCTTGCAGGGTGAGTAAAAAGGTATTATTGAAGATCTTGATCTGTCCACGGCCCGTCGCGTCAACCAACAACAAAAGCGAATCAACGTCGACTTCCCCGCTTGAGTTGTAGCGTCGTTGTATCGTGAGGCAGCGCGCATAGGTGTTACCCGCCAATCAATTATCAAGGTGTGGCTAGTTGAACGCCTCCAGGCAGAAGCTGCTAACAAATCGCCCAATGGTGACTCTGCAAGCGGCGCACGTTAGCGGAACTCTAGCTGTATAAAAATCCGCCCAGAGAGATATCAAAATGCTAGTACCAAGTCATTTTCGAGAAGAAGACCAAGAGAAACTTCAGCAGTACATCAGGGAATATAGCTTTGGCGTACTGGTGGTTGCTGACGGTGATAGTGTTGATGCTAACCATGTCCCTTTTCATTTCAGTGCCAGCGAAGAACACCCGCTTGGCATGTTGAAGTGCCATGTGGCGCGTGTGAACCCTGTGTGGAAGAAGATTGAGAAGGGTGCATCTGTTCTTGCGATCTTTCAGGGGCCGAATGCCTATGTGTCACCGTCTTGGTATGAAACAAAAGCCGAGACGGGACGGGTTGTTCCCACATGGAACTATCTTGCGGTTCATGTGCAAGGACAAGTCTCTATTATCCAAGAGCATGATTGGCTGAAAGAACATCTTAATCAGTTAACAGATGTTCACGAATCCGGTAGAGAGAATCCATGGGCTGTAGATGATGCTCCAGCCGAGTTCACCAGTCGTCTGGTAAAAGCTATTGTTGGAATTGAAATCCACATCGAAAATCTTACGGGACAAGTAAAAGCAAGCCAAAACCATCCAGAACGTAATCGAACTGGCGTAAAAGCAGGTCTTGCTAATGGCACTGCAAGTGAGTCGGCAATGTCTGAATTTATCGGCTAACAATACGCGGCACTCGGACGGATTTTTCTTCACTTTGCTTTAAAAAGGCTGCCGGTGCGCTTCGGCGTTGGACGATAAGAAGTCGGGTGCAGTTCATAAACACGGCGACGTCTACTACATTGCAGCTTTATCTCCATCCCATAGTCGCGCATGCTGTTAGCGTTACAGGTACTTATGAAATTACACATTGAGACTCCACTCATTGAGTCACGTGCAATGAGCGCCATCACGGGACGCTCCGTCTGGAGGAAACGCTGGCTTGGCTGTCGCCTACGCTAATCGCCGGCTAGGTATACCGGTGACGGTTGCAGTGCCGGAAACCAGCACCGAAAGAGCAAAAGAACTGCTGCAATTGGAGAAAGCGGAGGTCATCATGCACGGCACCTCTTGGCAAGAAGCTAATTCTTTCGCGGAGTCTCTGATCGGTGCAGCGGACGCGTTTCTTCACCCTTTTGATGATCCGTTGCTCTGGATAGGTCACGCAACGCTGGTCGATGAGGTTTACTGCTCCGGCCTCAAGCCTGACGCGGTGGTGCTCTCGGTTGGTGGGGGAGGTCTGCTTTCAAGTGTGGTGGAAGAGCTCCACCGCAATGGATGGAATAATATTCTCGTTTTTACAGTAGAAACTACGGGCGCTGCATCATTTCATGCAGCCGTCACCTCAGGCTACATAGTCGAACTAGAACAGATAACAAGTATTGTCACCTCACTTGGTGCCAAGCGCGTTTGCGAGAAGGCTTTTCAATATACAAAAGAGCACTCGATCCATAGTGTCGTGGTATCAGATCAAGATGCCCTTTCTGCCTGCGAACGTTTTCTTAACGATCACCGCATATTGGTTGAGCCTGCCTGTGGAGCGAGCTTGGCAATGGCATATAAGAATGCACCGGAACTGCAAGGTTTCGACAATATCTTGGTCGTGGTATGCGGCGGAGCCACTTCCACGATTGATAAAATCCGAGAGTTGAGGGGCAATTGGCACGACCTGTAACAAGCAGCTGTTGCCGGACGTAACTACGCTGCGCTCCGCCATGCCGCAAAGCCAAACGTCATTTTTTTGAAGGTTTCTCCCATGGCTATTAGAGAAGCACGTAGAGAAGATTGGGAATCTATTTGGCCAATCTTCCATGAGATAGTTAAAGTTGGCGAGACCTACGCGTACGATCATGCCACGACTATCGATCAGGCAGAGAAAATTTGGCTGGATGATCCATGTAAAACGTTTGTAGTCGAAGAGAATGAAGAGATTCTTGGCACCTATTACCTGAAAATGAATCAAGCGGGGCCAGGTAGTCATGTTTGCAACTGTGGGTATATGGTCGCTTCGAAAGCAAGAGGTCGAGGTCTTGCAACCATCATGTGCGAGCATTCGCAAAAAGTTGCATTAGCGCTTGGTTACAAAGCCATGCAATTCAACTTCGTAGCATCAAGTAATGAGGGGGCCATTCGTCTGTGGAGCAAGCTCGGGTTCGAGATCGTTGGTAGGCTCCCAAAGGCTTTTAATCATCCAAGCAAAGGGCTTGTAGATGCACTGGTCATGTATAAGTGGCTGTACACATAATAATCTCATGTCGTCGCTCTTGGACTTCTTCCAGTGAAGTGAACATGCCTCATCTGCTCCTAAATGCGGGCAGCGTCGAATTTTGACTTTGCAGTGCTCTCATTCACTATGATGTAATACCTTGTAGTCGCCTATTTCGAGAGTCCACTTATGAGCGTCACGACAGTTCGCCTTCAGGCAGAAGTTGAGCAGGACCTTGAGACAATCGCCAGCCGGCTCCACCGGAGCAAAAGCTGGGTGATTAACCAAGCCTTGTCTGAATACATAGAAAAACTACAGCTTGAGCAAGAACGCTGGAAGCAAACGCTAGATGCAATGGAGTCAGCCGCTCAAGGGAAAGTGGTTGATGCTAGCGAGGTTCATAGCTGGCTTAAGAGCTGGGGAACCGAAAACGAGCAGGATGCCCCGAGGTCGGGTAAGTGAAACTGGCTTATACAGATGAAGCTATTGAAGATTTAAGACGCCTCAGAGAGTTCATCGCAGTTCACGATCCTTCAGCGGCGGCCAGGGTAGCGGCAGAGCTGGTAGGCAAAATCGAACTGCTACCTGACTTTCCCAGAATGGGTGCAACGGTTGAAATTGCCCCGGTACCAGATTCGGTCCGCGATATGGTTTTTGGGAAGTACGTTGTCCGTTATTCAGTACACGTCAGTGCCCTCATCATTCTTCGGGTATGGCACGAACTGGAGGGTGAACGGTAACAGTTTAACCCGCCGCTGTTGCCGGACAATTTTGCAAGCGAAGAGAAATAGCCCTGGTTGATAGGGCTCCACACCAGTAGAACGCTAAACAACACAAGCATAAAAAAGCGCGACCTCAAGGGTCGCGCTTTGCATTTCATATCGGTTGATCGCTATCGCATTGGCGCTCAGGCCTGACGGCTACGCTGTGGACGCCGACGGCGGGCCGATTTGTTCTCGCTGCTGTTCTCTTTACTGCGTGGATTCGCACCATTACGCGGATTGGCATTACCGCGATTGTTGGCGTTACCGCCGCCGCGATTATTGTTACGACCCCCGCGCCGTCCGTTTTCGATGGGTTCAGGTTTGGCATTGGGGTCTGGCTCGAAACCGGGCTCGATATGCTTGGGCAGGTCGCGCTTTAACAGGCGTTCTATACCTTTTAGCAGACCGTGCTCATCGACGCAGACCAGGGAGATCGCCTGGCCTTCGCTACCGGCGCGTCCAGTACGGCCAATACGGTGCACATAGTCTTCCGCCACATTGGGTAGTTCGAAATTAACCACGTGGGGCAATTCGTTGATATCCAGGCCTCGGGCGGCGATATCCGTCGCTACTAGTACCTGCAGACTGCCATCCTTGAAAGCCGCCAATGCACGGGTGCGGGCAGACTGGCTCTTGTTGCCGTGAATCGCCATGGCGGGAATATCCTGCTTGCCTAGCTGTTCGGCGAGACGGTTGGCGCCATGCTTAGTCCGGGTGAACACCAGCACCTGATACCACTGATGCTGCTTGATGAGATGTGCTAGCAGGTCGCGCTTCTTCTCCCGGTCGACGTGATAGATCGCTTGATCGATGCTTTCCGCGGCGGTGTTGCGGCGAGCGACCTCAATAAAGGTAGGACTGTCCAGCAGGCCGTTGGCCAACGTCTGAATTTCATCGGAAAAGGTCGCGGAGAACAGCAGGTTCTGGCGCTTGGCGGGCAGCAGGCGCAAAAGCTTCTTGATGTCGTGGATGAAGCCCATGTCGAGCATGCGGTCGGCTTCATCGAGCACCAGGGTCTCGACCTTGGAGAGATCCACGTGGCGCTGCTGATGCAGATCGAGCAGCCGTCCGGGAGTCGCAACAAGAATATCCAGGCCGTTGCGAAGGGCATCTACTTGAGGTTGCTGACCCACACCGCCAAAGATCACATGGGAGCGCAGCTTCAAATAACGGCCATAGTCGACGACGTTCTCGCCGATCTGGGCGGCCAGTTCACGAGTGGGGGTCAATACCAGGGCGCGAATCTGACGCGGCTGCGGGCGAGGCCCGTCCGCCAGGCGTTGTAGCAGCGGCAGGGTGAAACCGGCGGTTTTGCCGGTGCCGGTCTGGGCGCTGGCCAACAGATCGCCGCCTTTGAGTACGGCGGGAATGGCCTTGAGCTGGATCGGGGTAGGGGTGGTATAGCCTTGTTCTTCGACCGCACGTAACAGTTCGGCGCGCAGGCCGAGTTCGGAAAAGCTCATGTAAACTCCGGGTCAAACGCACCTGCCGCTCGTTGTGAAAACGTGCGTCCCGGGCCAATGCGTAAAATAAAAGACAGGAAAACAAAACGATCGCGCGGCGGAGGGACGAAAATGCCGCGCGAGGCACGATAACAGAAATTATGAATAAGTGCATCAGCGGAGCCAAGCTCCATCCTAGCCCTTGGCTTTTATCCCCTTGGCAATGTCGCCAGCCACCTGATCCCAGGCCCGACCGAGTGCCCGCACCAGGGCCGGGTAGCCGTCGCTCTCTAGCGCCTGAGTGACATCGAAAGGCTTGAGCGTCAGTAGCTCGCCGCTGTCGTCGTAAAGCTGCCAGCGTCCGCTGACCACCGCCAGGCCGTCGTAGCGCCCTTGAAACTGATCGACGATGACGCGCAGGTGCAGGGCGTCGGCATTGTTGCCGCTTTCAAGTACGCGAGTGTTCGGTAGGCGACTGGCCAGACGCTGACGCAGGCCGCGGTCCAGCTGGCGCTTTAGCGACTCGGCCCATAGATGTGAACTTGCCTCGCGCACGCGAATGTCGTCGCTTTGCAAGATGATGCCCTGGCTCTCGAGATAGCTTGCCAGTTCCAGGCTGTCCAGGATCAGCGTGCGCTGGGATGCGCTGCCGGACATGTCACTACTTGCTGAAGCTTTGGTATCGCTCCCGCCCGGGAGGGTATAGCGTTCCGTCGAGGCGCCACCGGTGGCGCATCCGGTCAGCGACAAAAAAGAAAGCAGCAGTATGAAAGAGAGGCCCAGCTTTTTCATTGTTTCTCCTTGTTTGCAATAAGCACGGGAAAACCGGTCATAGAACGTCGCATCATCATCTCGGCGCCTGAGGAACCGGATCCGGTCCGTTGCTGCGATCGAAAATCAGCGCGTTGGGTTTTTCTCGCAGGGTTTCGGCAACCGGCTGTAGATCGCGCACGAGTTTTTCCACGCTTTGCAGGGTTCTGGTCAACTCCTTGTACGCGTTGGATTCCGGTGATAGGCCCTTGAGGGTCTGACGCAGCTCTCGCAGCGACGCATTGAGATTGGATGGTATCTCTCGGGTCTGGGGATCTTCTAGCAGTGACTTGAAGGATTCGGTGGCTTCACGCACTTCTTTCAATGTCTTCTCCGAGGCGCTCAGGTTCTGTTCCAGCTTGCCAAGCACGGGCTCGACTTCAAGCTCATTGAGCTTGTCGAGCAGATTGGAGACCTTCTGTTCGATCTGGGCAAAGCCGCCAGGTGTCGTGGGAAAGACGGTCTGGCCGTCGAAGGTTTCGGCTTCGTAGTCCGGTGCGTCTTTTACGAAATTGAGATCGACGAACAGGGCACCGGTCAGCAGATTGCCGGCTTTCAAGGTGGCGCGCAGCCCGTAGTCGAACATGCGAGTGAAACGCTTGCGCCACTCATCAAGCTGAATTTGTTCTTCCTTGCTGCTGAGTCGTTGCGGCTCGATGCGGATCAACACGGGAATGGCGAAGCGCTGACGTGTATCCGGTTGCGGTGCGCTGAAATGCCAGGGTACGGCGGCAACGGTACCCACGCGCACGCCGCGATACTCCACGGGAGAGCCCTTTGATAGGCCGCGTACCGTGTCTTCGATCAGCAGGGCATATTCAAGATAGCGATTGTAGGTACCCTGAACCGCACTTTCTTCGTCCGCATAGAGTTCATACGTTTCATCGCCGCTGGCCTTTTCACCCATGGGAACATCCTCGGGTACGGCAAAGGTGACGCCACCCCCAAGCAGCGTTTCAATGGACTCGACGTTGACTCGAAAACCTTCTGAATTCAAACGTAAGTCGACGCCAGAGGCGGACCAGAACCGGGTGTTCTCGGTGACCAGACCGTCGTAGGGAGTCTCGATGAACAGGCGATGATCCATCTGCCGGTTCTCTAAGTTGAACTCTGTGTTTTCAACCCGTCCTACGGTCAGACCCTGGTAGGTCACAGGGTCTCCCACTCTCAGGGCACTGCCTATCTGACTTACCAGCTTGATGCGAATGCCCTTGGCGCCAGGGGACGCCACCGGGGGGTGTTCGAGAATCTTGAAACGATATTGAGGCTCTTCGCTGTTACCCGGCTGCAGCTGAATGTAGGCGCCAGAGAGTACCGTGTTCAGCCCACTGATGCCTTCACGGCCGATGCGCGGCTTGACCACCCAGAAACGAGTTTCCTCATTGAGCATGCTCTCAGCATCGGTGCTCATGCGAGCCGTGACCAGGGTATGGGATAGATCTTCGGAGAGCTGCACACTCTCGACGCGACCGACCTGAACGTTGCGGGTCTTGATTTCTGTCTTGCCGGCTTCGATGCCTTCTGCGTTGGGCATTTCGAGCACCACCTCAGGGCCGCGGCTGGCGTAGTTGTCATATACCAGCCACAGCCCGATCAATACTGCCACCAGCGGTATTATCCAGATCGGCGACAGGCGCGACTTGCGTTGACGTTGGGCGCGGTGCGCTTCAGGCATGAGACGGTTCCTCGAGAGCAGGAGATTCTTGCCATAGTAGGCGTGGATCGAAGGCAAAGGCAGCAAGCATGGTCACGATCACCACGCCTGCAAAAGCCAGAGCGGCAGGACCGGGGGTAATGGACATCAGGGCACCTGCACGAATCAGTGCCGTCAGTATGGAGACGACGAAGATATCGACCATCGACCAGCGTCCAATGAATTCCACCACGCGATAAAGACGGGTGCGAACGAAGGCCCGATTGCCGCTGCCTCGGCGTGCTGCAAGACACAGCCACACGAGGGCAATGAGCTTGCCTACCGGTACCAGAATGCTGGCAATGAAGATGATGACTGCCACCGGAGCAGAGCCGCCGTGCCAGAGTTCCACCACGCCACTGATGATATTGGAAGGATCACTGTTACCCAGGTAGGTCGTGGTCATGATCGGGTAGACATTGGCGGGTATGTACAACACAGCGGCAGCGAAGACTAGCGCCCAGGTGCGCTGAAGGCTGTTCGGCAGGCGATCGTGAAGGGGCTCGCCGCAGCGTCGGCAGCGACCACGACCGCGCGCATCTAAACGATTGATCAGGCCGCAGGTGGTGCAGCCCCCCAGGCCCTGGGGCGCTGCAGTGGCGCCGGTCTGGGTATCCTCTGGTGCCAAGGGTTCCGGTGCCAGGGAAAACCAGAGCCAGTCACTGTCGATGGATTGCATGGTCAGTAACAGCAAGGCGGCATAAAAGCAGAACGCCCAGAAGGAGATGCCTATGGAAATATCCGCCAGTCCACCTACCTTGATCAGCGCCACCAGAGCCCCGATGACGAATACATCCGCCATCATCCAGGGATGCAGATGCACCAGGCTACGCGCAATCTGGCGGCTGGCGGGCAGCGGTTCACGCTGTAGCAGGCCAATTTGCAGCCACACCACGGCGCATAGATAGAGCGCCGGCAGCACGACAATGGCCAGCACCACGCAGATGGCCACGATGGGATGATCGAAGTGGATCATAGCCGAGACGGTCTCGAGCAGATCGATACGATTGCCGATGCCGCTGAACTCGAACCTGACGAAATTGAATGATAGCGCAATGGCCAGAGCGATCAGTGAACTCAAGGCCAGAGCGAGGCTGCGCTCCGCGGGCCGATAATGGCGCTGCGCCAGGGTATGATCGCAGCGCGGACAGCAGGCCTTGTCACCGGGCGACAGCGGGGGGAGCGCGGACACCCAGTCACATTCCGGGCAGGCCCGTAAGCGGCGCCGGGTGCCATGATCGGCGGGATCCTGCTCGGGAGACGAGGACGTCAGCCCAGCGGCCTCGGAGGACAAATGATCGTTCACCTACAGGCGTATCCTGGTATCAAGTTGGTCATCGAATAGTGATGGGATGAGTAGTGTAACCTTCATCGTCACGTGGGTAGAACTCTGAAGTCATGCATGAGGAAACAAGTGAGGCAAAGGACAGGCACGATGATGGCTGGTATGAAAGCAACGAGTCGGGCATGATTCCCGAGCCAAAACCGATACTACTTCACTATATGAGAGGATGCCTACGTGCTATTAGCCACCGCCGCGATCGTGGCAGGCTTGATTCTGCTGGTCTGGAGTGCTGACAAATTCGTCGAAGGAGCCGCCGTCACGGCTCGTCATCTAGGGGTGTCGACCCTGCTCATCGGCATGTTGGTAATTGGTTTTGGTACCTCGGCACCGGAGCTGATGGTGTCGGCGCTTGCCGCGGGGCAGGGCAACCCCGGTCTTGCCCTGGGCAATGGCTATGGCTCGAACATTGCCAATATCGGGCTGATTCTGGGGGCCGTTGCGCTGATCAGTCCGTTGGCGGTGCATTCCCAGGTGATTCGACAGGAATTGCCTTTGTTGTGTCTAGTGACCCTCATTTCTGCCTGGCTGCTGCTCGATGGCGCGGTTTCCCGTCTGGACGCTGTACTGCTATTGGTACTGCTTGCCGCGGTAATCGGTTTGAGTATCTGGCGCGCGAATCGAGGCGGTGACGATGCCTTGGCCATGATGGATGATAAACCCCCGTCCGCCGATACCATGAGTCTCAAGGCGGGGGTGATCTGGACCCTGGTAGGGCTGGTTTTGTTGATTGCCAGCTCCCGCCTGCTGGTATGGGGGGCGGTCTACGTTGCGAAGCCTTCGGGGTCAGCGATCTGATCATTGGTCTGACGGTTGTTGCCATCGGTACTTCCCTGCCGGAGCTTGCGTCCTCCATCAGCGCACTGCGCAAGAAAGAGCATGATCTGGTGCTAGGCAACGTCATCGGCTCCAACCTGTTCAATACCCTGGGGGTGGTCGGCCTTGCTGGGGTGATTGCGCCGATCGACGCCGGGGGCGAGGTGCTTTCCCGGGACTGGGTGGTCATGGCGGTTCTGACGCTTGCCATGGCCGTTTTTGCCATTGGCTGGCGCGGACCGGGCCGGATCAATCGCGTCGAGGGGGGTGCGCTCCTGGGGGTATACCTCGCGTACACGGGCTATCTCGTCTATACCATAGTGCAAACCAGCGCCGGTTGATCCCGCGCTCAGCTGCATCGCGAGGTAAGGGTCGACATGATCCAGGCGGGCAATGGAATGCCTGCGGCAACGGGACACACCGGATTCTGACGCAATTCCCGATCATCGTTGTCATATCCGTCAGTGCGGCATCTTTGTGCCCAAGATGCCAGAAATGTTTTACAAGGAGTCGTCATGGAACTTGATCCCCTGATCATCTCGCGATTGCAATTTGCATTCGTGATTGCCTTTCATGCCATATTCCCGGCGTTCACCATCGGCCTTGCCTCCTTTCTGGCACTGCTCTACGGGCTGTACGTCAAGACCAGTAACACGATTTGGGAACAGCTCGCTCAGTTCTGGACCAAGGTGTTTGCCGTGGTATTCGGCATGGGTGTGGTATCCGGCATCGTCATGTCCTTTCAGTTCGGCACCAACTGGAGCAACTTTTCCCAGGCAACGGCCAATTTCATCGGTCCCATGCTGAGCTATGAAGTGCTGACGGCGTTCTTCCTCGAGGCGGGTTTCCTTGGCGTATTGCTGTTCGGGCGCGGCCGCGTTTCCCCGGGAGTGCATTTGTTCGCTGCCATCATGGTGGCGGTGGGAACCCTCATATCCACCTTCTGGATTCTGTCGACCAACAGCTGGATGCATACGCCAGCCGGGTTCGAAATAAAAGATGGGACGTTTTACATCACCTCCTGGTTCGAGGCGATCTTCAATCCTTCCTTCCCATATCGCTTCCTGCACATGGGCCTGGCATCTTTCCTGGCCGGCGGTTTCGTGGTGGCCGGTGTCAGCGCCTGGTTCCTGCTGCGTGGCCATGAAATCGAAGCCAACCGCAAGGCGCTATCCCTATCCCTGTGGCTTCTGCTGATTGCCGCGCCGGCCCAGGCAGTGGTGGGGGATTTCCATGGCATCAATACCTTGGAGCACCAGCCGGCCAAGCTCGCCGCCATCGAGGCTATATGGGAGACAGATACCGCGGTGCCTCTGGCGCTATTTGCCATTCCGGATCAGGAAAATCAGACCAATCATCTTGAACTCAGCGTGCCCAAGATGGGCAGTCTGATTCTGACCCACGACCTGAACGGCGAGATAAAGGGGCTCAGCGAATGGCCCAAAGAAGAACAGCCGCCGGTGTGGTTCACCTTCTTTGGTTTTCGCATCATGGTGGGGCTTGGCTTTTTGATGATTGCCTTCGCCGTTGCTGGGCTAGTGCTGCGCAAGGGCGGGCGCATTTATCACAATCACTACTTCCTGCAGGGCTTGCGTCTGATGAGCGTGGCGCCATTTATTGCGCTGCTGGCAGGCTGGATCGTCACCGAAACCGGACGCGCCCCCTGGCTGGTCTACGGCATCATGAGCCACGCGGAAGGGCTGACGCCATCCCTGACCGGCGGTGTGGCACTGTTCACGTTGCTTGGGTACATGGGGGTCTATGCCGTGGTATTTGCCGCCGGCGTCTACTATCTCACCAAGGTGATTCGCCTGGGCATGGAGGAAGAAAAAGAACAGGATGGGGCCAACGACAATCATCGACCCATGCGGCCCATGTCCGCCTCCCATGCATCCTTCGACGACGACCCCTCACCCGCCAGGAGCTAAGGTATGGAAGCCTTCGATCTATCCGTGGTCTGGGCCATTATCGTGGCCTTTGCCATCATCATGTACGTGCTAATGGATGGCTTCATCCTCGGCATGGGGGTCCTGTTTCCCTTTGCCCCAGATGAAGAGGCGCGGGATACAATGATGAACACCGGCGCGCCGATCTGGGACGGCAACGAGACCTGGCTGGTGCTGGCTGGCACTAGCCTGCTGGGTGCCTTTCCACTGGTCTATTCGATTTTGCTGCCGGCGCTTTATATCGGTGTCTTTCTGATGCTGGCGGGATTGATCTTCCGAGGAATCTCGTTTGAGTTTCGCTTCAAGGCTAAAAGCAAGCGTTCGCGCAGGCGGTGGAACGTGGCCTTTGCCGGGGGCTCGATGCTGGTCGCCTTCGCCCAAGGCGCCGTGGTGGGCGCTTATATCCAGGGTTTCAAGACTCAGGATAAAGTGTTCACCGGTGGTGCCTTCGATTGGCTGACGCCGTTTAGCGTGATGACCGGCCTTGGCATGATGGCGGGGTTTGCGCTGCTCGGCGCCACCTGGACCATTCTCAAGACCGAAGGTCATGTGCAGGAGTGGGCCTACGGGATGGCGTCCAAGCTACTGTGGATCGTGATCGGTGTATTTGCCCTCGTCAGTCTATGGACGCCGTTTATCGATCAAAGCGTCGCCGAGCGCTGGTTCGGCAACATCCGAGTAATCTGGATACTGCCGGCCCTAGCCATGGCGAGTGCGGCGGCACTGTTCTTCTCGCTCAAGCGTGGGCGCGGGAAGCTGCCGTTCTTTGCTACCATGAGCATGTTCATCTTCACGTATCTAGGGCTTTTGGTCAGCCGCTGGCCCTATGTGGTGCCACCGGACTACACCTTGTGGGATGCCGCTTCTGCACCGAATTCGCAGATGTTTTTGCTGGTCGGTACCGCGATCGTCATCCCCGTTATTCTAGGCTATACCGGCTGGGCCTATTGGGTGTTCCGAGGCAAGGTGCGCCCGGGTGAAGGGTATCACTGACCGGGTTCCTGCTTGGAAAGCCTGTCCAGAAATGTGTTCTGAAACGTTTTCATGAGAGCTCGCAAGTCTGATATCTCGACTTCCCGGGGCTGGCTGGACGTTCAGGCAAAAGACGTCAAAGGCTGGCTGATGCTGGCAGCCGGATTGGGCATCCTGGCGGGGTTGATGACCATACTCCAGATGGGGGCATTGGCCTGGATCATCGCTGAACTGATCAATGCCGACAGGCCTCTAGAAAAGCTGAGCGGTGTCTTCATTTTGTTGCTGGGGGTAATCGCGGTGCGTGCCCTGGCCCAATGGGGCCAGGAAAGTGCCGGGGTGGAAGCCAGCCTGCATGTGCGCAGCAAAGTGCGCACACTGCTACTTGATCATTTGGCGGCGGTGGGGCCGGTGGGCCTTTCCGGCCGACATACCGCAGGTCTCGGTGGGCAGCTGATCGAACAGGTCGAGGCGCTGGACGGCTACTATGCACGCTTTTTGCCGCAGCTGCGTCTGGTGCTGGTGCTACCACTGGTGATCCTGGCGTTGGTGCTGTGGCTCGACTGGCTGGCAGCACTATTCCTGCTATTGTCTGCCCCGTTGATTCCCGTGTTTATGGCCCTGGTGGGCATGGGCGCCGAGCGGCTCAATCAGCAGCAGTTCATCGCAGTCACACGTCTTGCGGGGCACTTTCTCGATCGCGTGCGGGGGCTGACCACGCTACAGCTGTTCAATCGCGCCGATGCCAGTATCGATGAAGTCTTCAGCGCCGCGGACGACTATCGTCTTCGAAGCATGCGCACTCTGAAGCTTGCATTTTTATCCTCCGCGGTACTGGAATTCTTTGCCTCTGTGGCCATCGCCGTGATTGCGATCTATATCGGTTTTGGCTTGCTGGGCTACATCAGCTATGGCCCGGCGGATGAGCTGACGCTTTTCAGCGGCTTGCTGATCCTGTTGCTGGCCCCGGAATTCTTTCAGCCCCTGCGAACGCTGGCTCAGCACTATCATGATCGGGCTGCCGCCTTGGGTGCTGCGGACGGTTTGATGAAAATGCTCGAACTGCCGGTTTCCACCACGGATCATGCTCAGCAATCCAGGACGACAAGCTCGAAGTCAGGCGCTCAGGTCCAGCTGGCGGAGACAAGTATTTCTTATCCTCAGCGGGGCCGAGTGCTGGGCCCGGTTACGCTGACGATTGCATCCGGGGAGTGCGTTGCCCTGGTGGGGCCTTCCGGCTCCGGCAAGTCTACCTTGCTGCAACTGCTGGCCGGTTTCATCAGACCAGAGCAGGGACAAGTCGAGCTCACTCCCAATGCGCAGATTGCCTGGATGGATCAGCGGCCCTGGCTGGTGCAGGGAACGCTTGCAGACAATCTGCGCCTGGCCGCCCCAGACGCCAGCGATGCGCAGTTGTGGGAGGCGGTAACCCAGGCTGGACTCGAGGAGCTCGTCACCGTTTTGCCGGACGGGCTGAATACGCGCCTGGGGGAGCGCGGCCTTGGGCTTTCCGGCGGTCAGGCGCAGCGGCTTGCCCTGGCTCGAGTGTTTCTTTCCAAGGCGCCCCTGGTATTGCTGGATGAACCCACTGCCAGCCTGGATGCGGATAGCGAAGCCCAGGTCGTTACTTCCTTGAAGCGACTGGTAGCTCAAGGGCGAACGGTGGTGATAGCGACTCATCACCCGGCGCTGATGGCACTGGCGGATCGAGTGTTGAGCCTCGAGCGCGGAATACTTCGGCAGCACGAGTCCTTGAATGATGAAACCCGATAACGAAAGCTCCCTTATCAGCGACTTTGCGCCTTGGCTGCGCCAGCTTAAGCGGCGCCAGGGGCGTTTGTGGCTGGGGGCGCTGTTGATGCTGCTGACCCTGATGGCCGCCATCGGCCTGCTGGCCCTCTCCGGCTGGTTCATTACCACTACCGCCATTGCCGGATCACTTTTGGCGATGGGTGCCGCCGTCAGCGTGGATATCTACCGACCCGGCGGTGGCATTCGCTTTTTTGCCGTGACCCGAACCGCCGCGCGCTACGGCGAGCGTCTTTACAATCACGACACGGTACTACGCCTGCTTGCGGATCTTAGGGCCGGGCTGTTTGCGGTGCTCACCCAGTTGGATGGCCGCAGCCTGGGTCGCCTGCGGGCCGCGGAATGGCTCAATCGGCTCACGGCGGATATCGATACCCTGGACAGCCTTTATCTGCGTTTGCTGGCGCCCCCGCTAGCCTCATTGCTGGCGGTTTGTGGTATCGCCTTGCTGCTGTGGTTTTTCGCGCCCTCCGTCGCTGTCCCGGTATTGATCGCGCTATTGCTTACATGGCTATGGCTGGTGCTGGGTCAGGCGCACTTGGGGATGGCGGCAAGCAGACGCCGGGTGGCGGCGCTTGATCGTCTGCGCTCGTTGACCATTGAACAGCTCCAGGGACTGGCGGAACTGCGCTGCTATGGCACCTTAGGGATGCATCGCCAGTCCCTGTTCGCTCAGGAGCAGGCTCTTTATCGCGATCAGCGTCGGCTGGGACGACTGCAAGCATTGGGTAATGCCGTAGTAGGGCTAGGCGTGAGTCTGACGGTGGTGCTGGCGCTCTGGCTGGGGGCTGGCTTGTATACCGCGAACACATTGAGCGGGCCGCTACTGGTATTGATGCCTCTCGCGGTACTGGCAGCCAACGAGGCACTGGCCTTGTTGCCGCCGGCCTTCACTCAGCTGGGCGCAACCCGGGCAGCGGCCCAGCGTCTGAATAGGCTGGTAGCGTCGCGCAGCGACATTCAGGAGACCGAACAACCCGTTGCGCTCGCCAAGCGCGCCCCCAAGGTCGTGTTCGAGAACGTATCGCTTCGCTATTCCAACGCCAGTCGTTTCGACGGTGATCACGAGATCTCAGCCACGCAAAGTCTTTTGGCGTCGGCACTGGACGACGTGTCGTTTTCCATTGAACCCGGAGAGCGTGTGGTGCTGGTAGGGGCCTCGGGATCAGGCAAGTCGAGCGTTGCCCAGCTGCTGGTACGCTTGATCGATCCGAGCAGCGGCCGGGTGTGTTTGGACGATCACGATGTGCGTAAGCTTTCGCTTTCCAATCTGCGCCAGCGTATCGGTTATCTCACTCAGCAAACGGAGCTTTTTCATGCCAGCCTGGCCACGAATCTTCGCATCGGGAATCTTCAGGCAGACGATGACATGCTCTGGGAGATGCTCGAGGTGGTCGATTTACAGGACTGGGCTCGGGAACTGCCTCTGGGGTTGGATACCTGGGTGGGGGAGTCGGGGCGCCAGCTGTCCGGCGGGCAGGCTCGCCGGGTCGCGCTTGCCCGGGTGCTGCTGACCCAGGCAGACATGATGATTCTGGACGAACCCTTCGCCGGGCTGGACGAGGCGACGATCAAGCGTATCGCGCGACGTCTGAATGCCCGGCTCAAAAACCGTACGGTGCTCTATCTGAATCACGATCAACGACATTTGCCGGACGTATCGCGCATCCTGTCGCTGCGTGCCGGGCAACTGATCTAGACTTTCGTAGTGTATTGTTTTTAGGGCAGAATGAATGACGTCACGATAAAGATGCCAGACGGGAGGTGCAGAATGAAAGAGTGGTTGAGAGCCTTGCCCAAGGCCGAGTTGCATCTTCATATCGAGGGTACGCTGGAGCCGGAGCTGATGTTTGCCCTGGCAGAGCGTAATGCTATCGACTTGCCCTATGCGTCGGTTGAAGAGGTGCGTGCCGCCTACGATTTCAGCGATCTGCAGTCCTTTCTCGATCTTTACTACCAAGCATGTCGGTGTTGCGCAGCGTCGATGATTTCTTTGATATGGCCATGGACTATTTTCGCCGTGCTCACGACGACGGTGTCGTGCATGTGGAGCTTTCCTTCGACCCGCAGGCTCACCTGAGTCGGGGTATCTGTCTGGACGTACAGTTCGAGGGCTTGACCCGGGCCATGCGACAGGCCAGACGGGAATGGGGGCTTTCTTCTGCGCTGATCATGAGCTTCCTGCGGGATCGATCGGCAGCAGAGGCGATGCAGTTACTCGAACGCGCAAGCCCCTATTTGGAATTGCTCGATGCGGTAGGGCTGGACAGCGCCGAGCAGGGCAATCCGCCCGGGAAGTTTTCCGAGGTGTTTGCTCGAGCCAAACTGCTGGGATTACCGAGGGTTGCCCATGCGGGCGAGGAAGGGCCGCCAGCCTATATTCGGGAAGCGCTGGATGCGCTCGAGGTATGCCGCATCGATCACGGCGTGCGCTGCCTGGAAGATCCCAAGCTGGTGGCCCGGCTCAAGGCCGAACAAATACCGCTGACGGTCTGTCCCCTGTCCAATGTGCGTCTCAAGGTAGTCGAGCGCATGAAGGATCATCCTTTGCCAAGGCTGCTCGATGCGGGCCTGCTAGTAACCCTCAACTCCGACGATCCGGCCTACTTTGGTGGCGGCGTGCTGGACAATTACCTGGCTTGTCATGAAGCCTTCGGCTGGTCGAAGGATATTTTCGTCAGCCTGGCGGATAACGCCCTACAGGTAGCCTTCATGGAGAACGATCGCCGCCAGACATTGAGGGAGCGCCTGGCGGCCTGTTTTTAAGTCTTACTCGTCGTGCTGGCGAATCACGAAATGCTTGACGGTGGTCTCGATGATTTCCCAGTAGCCGCGAAAGCCATTGGGAATAAGGAAGGCGTCGCCGGCATGAAATGTCTGGACCTTGCCATCCTCGTCGATCAGCTTGCAGTGCCCGGAAAGGATATAGCAGAACTCGTCGCGCTGGGTGAAGGCGTGCCATTTTCCCGGTGTACTGGTCCAGGTGCCAGCGATCAGCGCACCGTCCGGGCTTTCGAAGCGCAGCTTCGTCTCATGCTGAGGATCGCCTTCCACGACCCGGTCCGGTAGATCCGCCAGCCGACGCTCCGAGGTCTTGAGCGGGGCATCGGCAAAGTTCACGACATCATGTTGCGACATAAAAAGCTCCTGATAAGACGTTATAGGGATAAATGACAAGGGTAGGCCATTCAGCGCAGCGATCAAGCGGTCGTATTACGCTGTTGCCGTACTCCTTTTGCCATCCTCTTTGTCATCTTCCTTGCCATCTTGCCTGTCACGCTGATGCTGACGCTTGCCCCCCGCCCAGGTTTCGAAAATCGTGCGATCGTCTCCGAGCATCATCAAGGCGAACAGCAGTTCACCCAGGGTTTTCGTGCGTGCAGTGCGCCGCGCCAGTAGCGGCGTTGCCTGAGGATCGAGCACGACGATATCCGCCTCGGCGCCTTCTCGCAGGCATCCGATATGGGCGTCCAGGTGCAGCGCCCGAGCATTGCCCAAGGTCAGATGGTAAAAGCCCTGCCAAGCGGTCATCGGCTGGTCGAGTAGCTGTCCAACCTGATAGGCGGCCTTGAGAGTACCGAGACCGCACAGGTCGGTGCCACCGCCGACATCGCTTGCCAGAGAGAACGCAAGCCCGGCGTTGCGACAGGCGAGCCGATCGAACAGGCCGCTGCCCAGAAACAGATTCGAGGTGGGGCAGAAGGCAACACTGGCACCGGCCTGGGCCAGGCGGTTCCGGGCGTCCTGATTCAGATGGATGCTGTGGGCAAAGGTGCTGCGCGGCCCGACCAACCCAAAGCGTTCATACACATTCAGGTAGTCATGGGCCTCGGGGAAAAGCGCTGCTACCCAGTCGATCTCACTCCGGTTCTCGGACAGGTGGGTTTGCAAGTGCAAATCCGGTGCGCTGCGCAGCAGGCTTCCCGTGGCATCCAATTGTTCCCGGGTGGATGTGGGTGCAAAACGCGGCGTCAGGCTGTAGCCAAGCCGTCCCTTGCCATGCCAGTCGCTGATCAACGCTTCGCTGTCGCGGATGCCACCAAGAGCGGTATCCGTCAGCGCCTCCGGGGCGTTACGGTCCATCAATACCTTGCCCGCCAGCATGCGCAGCCCGCGGCGATGAGCGGCAGCGAAGAACGACTCCACCGAGACCGGGTGCGAGGTGCAAAACACCTGAGCGGTGGTGGTCCCGACCCGCATCAGCTCGTCCAGAAATACGTCGGCAACTTGCTCTGCATGTTCGCGCTCGGCGAAGCGGCACTCCTCCGGGAAGGTGTAGTCGTTCAGCCAGTCGAGCAGCTGGCGGCCATAGGAGGCCATGATATCGAGCTGAACATAGTGCACATGACTGTCTATGAAACCGGGCATCATCAGCTTGCCGGTGTAATCGACGATGTCGATGCCGGGCGGCAGATTTGGCGCAAGCTGAGTGTAGTCACCGATGGCGCGGATATGGCCATGATCGAGCCATATGGCGCCATCCTCCAGATGCAGCAGGCTGCCGGGTGCCGGCTGATCCTGTTCGCCAGGATCTTCGAGAAAGCTGAGTAGCGGGCCGCGCAGCACACGAGTGTCAGTCATCAATCTTCTCCTGCCGGGGCATTCATTCGGTGATTCTGGGTAAATACCCGACGCAGCGTTTGCGATTCAATCCCGCGGTGATCACATCGCTTGCTTTCGGGTTTTAAAGTCAGCAGCTCGGTACAGACCGCCAGCGCGATTTCGTAAGGCCGCTTGCCCTTGGCCTGGGAAATACCGATGGGGCAGCGTACAAGATCCAGCGCATTTTGTTCATGACCTGCGTCACGCAAACGGCGTTTGAAGCTGGACCATTTGCTCTGGGAGCCGATCAGGCCGATGGAAGCACAGTCGCCGCGTTTGAGAAGGGCGTCGATCAGGTCGCGATCCTCAGCGTGATCATGGGTCATGACCAGGGCGTGAGTGCCCGCTGGCAAGGCTGCCACGGCTGTCTTTGGATCTCCGCTGACACGACATTCCAAGCGCGGCTGATCATGGGCCCAGGTGGAGAAGGCGTCTTTGCGACTGTCCAACCAGAGCACCCGCCAGGGCAGTGGCGCCATGAGTTTCGTCAATGCCTGGCCCACGTGGCCGGCGCCGAATAGCGCTATCGTCATGTCTGCCCCGGCAAACACCTCGATCAGTACGTGCACGTAGCCGCCGCAACACTGACCGGAACGTGCACCCAGAGCAAAGGCCTCCAGGCGTGGTCCGCTCTCTTCATGACGCAACGCCTGGCGCGCAGCGTCGATCACCTGATACTCAAAAGTGCCGCCACCGAGAGTGTCGTAGACGCCCTCCTGAGTGATTACCATCTTGGTGCCGGGCTCGCGGGGCACGGAGCCTGCCGTGCCCACCACGCTGGCCAAGGCATGCGGCCGGGCCGTTTCCTGGAACCGATGCAGAGCCTCATGCCAAGTCGCTTCAACCGAAAGCTCGAGCGCTAGCGATTCGCTAGGCCGACTCATCGTTTGTCTCCGGTGCGCTCTTTTCAGACTGGCCAGCACGGCGCAGCGCTTCCGCGGCCATCAACACCCGCTCAGGCGTGGCCGGGGTGTCCAGGCGCGGGCAGTAGCGATAGTCCACCAGACTGGCCAGGGAATCCCGCAGCGCCGACCACACCGAGATACCCAGCATGAAGGGTGGTTCACCCACCGCCTTGGAGCGATAGATGCTGGCTTGGGAATTCGGATGGCCCTCAAGCAGTTCGACGTTGAACACCGGCGGCAGATCGCCGAAGGCAGGAATCTTGTAGGTCGAAGGGCCATCGCTGACCAGTCGCCCCTTGTCGTTCCACTTGAGCTCCTCGCTGGTCAGCCAGCCCATGCCCTGAATGAAGCCGCCCTCGATCTGGCCCATGTCGATGGCCGGATTCAGGGAATCACCGACGTCGTGCAGGATGTCCACCCGGGTGACCCGGTATTCCCCGGAGAGGGTATCCACTTCGACCTCGGATACCGCCGCGCCATGAGCGAAATAGTAGAAGGGACGGCCTTTGCCGGTGGCGCGGTCGTAGTGAATCAATGGCGTGGCGTAGAAGCCCTTGGCGGAAAGCGAAATGCGCCCCAGATAGGCAGCCTGGACCAGTTCCCCC
>NZ_JIBT01000042.1 GCF_001039575.1 Halomonas sp. PR-M31 | reverse complement strand
CTTTTACTGGCTGTGATTTTTGCTGTTCACTTGAGGCAGTGACTTCATCGAAAACATCGCCTATCGCGCTGTCGTCGGTGTCCGTTTCATCCAATGCAGCCACGCCAGTGTTTGCCTGGGCGCCCTGAACGTCAATCTCATCTTCATATAGGGTCTCTTCGAGCATGTCGAAGCCCTTGAGTTCGTGCATGGGTGGCAGAGCGTCCAAGGTCTTGAGACCGAAATCGTCGAGAAACTGCCGGGTGGTGGCATAGACCGCCGGACGGCCCGGTACGTCGCGATGGCCGACCACCCGAATCCAGCCGCGTTCGCCCAAAGTGCGCATGATCGAACTGCTCACCGTCACGCCGCGCACCTGCTCGATATCGCCTCGCGTCACCGGTTGACGATAGGCTATCAGCGCCAGGGTTTCGAGCAATGCCCGAGAATAGCGCTGCGGGCGCTCGTCCCATAGACGCGATATCCAGGGCGAGAGACGCTGACGGATGCGTACCTGAAAACCCGAGGCGGATTCGATCAATTCCAGCGCCGAGTTTTCCAACCGGGACGCCAGTTCCGTCAAGGCATTGCGCAGTTCGCTGCGCGGTGGGCACTCCCGCTCGTCGAACAATCCTTCAAGACGTTCCACCGGTAGTGGTTCCCCCGCTGCCAATAGCGCCGCTTCGAGAATCTCGTCGAGGCGCACAGGATCGCTCATGGACGCTCCTCGAAGGCGCTTTCGCCGTCGCGATCGTCGCCAACCACGAACTCATGAATATCTTCTGATTCCTCCACGGGCTGACGTGCTCGCACATGAATGGATGATAGCGGCGCATTCTGAACGATCTCGATCATCATTTCCTTGGCAAGCTCCAGAATTGCCATGAAGGTCACGATCACCCCGGCGCGCCCTTCCTCGAGATTGAACAACGACTCGAAGGAAGTGAAATGCTCATGATTGAGGCGCTCCATAATGGCCAGCATGCGATCCCGAGTCGAAAGCACCTCACGACTAATGTTATGGGACTGATTGAGCTCCGCCCGGCGCAAAATACCCGACAGGGCGCTTAGAAGCTCGTCGAGCTCGACCTCTGGATGTACTACCCGAGTTTCCAGCGGGGGCAGTCCCGCACTGGCACCGAACCAGTCCCGGCCCAGGCGGGGCAATTCATCCAACCCTTCAGCAGCGAGCTTCAGGCGCTCGTACTCCTGCAGGCGACGGATCAGCTCGGCGCGAGGATCCTCTTCACCGTCTTCACTGTCCTCCTTGGGCGGCCGTGGCAGCAGCGTGCGCGACTTGATCTCCGCAAGCATTGCTGCCATCAGCAGATACTCCCCGGCCAGCTCGATCTCCATCGCCTTCATCAGCTCGACGTACTCGATGTACTGATGAGTGATGACGGCCACATTGATGGACAGAATATCCAGGTTCTGGCGTCGGATCAGATAAAGCAGCAGATCTAGCGGCCCCTCGAAGGTCTCGAGAAAGACCCGCAGCGCCTCCGGCGGAATGTACAGATCCTGGGGCATTTCAGTGATCGGTTGATCATGCAGACGCGCCAGTACCGCCGTCGTTTCCTGAACGGCCGTCTGATCTGACGGTACAACGATGTCCGACATATCACTCACGCTCGCACACACTCCTGGCAGATTTCGCGCCTGCAGAGTGTAACGAAACTAGGCGTTGGGCAGAACGCCGAATTTACACGCTTTCATACTTCTTCCCTAGCAGCATCAGCTTTCCGGTAGCGACCGACATAATCGAAGAGTTTTTCCCGCACCTGCCAATGGCGCCCTACTCGTCTACCGATGACGAAATCCGGTGCCTTGAGACGCCACTCTTCGGCGATGACCGCCTCGGGCGACGTGGGCCGCCAATTCGTTCCCGGCGCCCGAAGATGATGACGCAGAAAGGCCGCCGAGAAGGCGCCCCGCTGGGCAGACGTTTCCAAGGCGTACCATTCATCCAAAGTGGCGCCATCCTCGTCATGGTAGGTCACCTTGAGTCGGGGTAGGCCGCGACCATTGACGGTCGCGGCGAGCTGCATACCGCTAATCCGCAGCACCCGGGCGTCCTTCAGGCGCAGTGCGTCCTTCAGTTTTTCGTCCGGGTCCACCAGGCGTTCGCCGCAGTCGTGGCAACTGCGCGCGGCGATATCGTTCTCGGCGCCACAGGCTTCACAGGTCTTGAAGCGAAAGCGGAACGAACACTGCTCCATCGCAACCTTTTCCGATTTTGAAGTTGTGTCTTTCGCGCGGGGGCGGGCGCGATGAATAGCCGCGCGGGGGCGGGCGCGATTAGAAAGCACAAGCCCTTGGCAGCGCCGGCCATGATGCTCGATGACGATATCGCCATCTCGCTTACCCCAGAACAGGTTGGCATGGCCACAGGCCGGGCATTCGACCTGTACCGGTTCGCAGTCGCTGTCCGGCTTTGGCGCTCCGATTTCCGGGGCGTAGAGATCCCAAGGGTTGCCGGCGTAATCGAGAATCAGACAATCATTCTTGCCCGGCGCCAGGCGCAGGCCACGCCCGACGATTTGCTGATAGAGCCCCACGGACTCCGTGGGCCGTAGAATGGCGATCAGATCCACATGGGGCGCATCGAAGCCGGTGGTGAGCACTGAAACATTGGCCAGATACTTCAATTGCTGCGCCTTGAAAGCCTCGATCAAACGCTGGCGCTCTTTCGAAGCTGTCGCGCCGGTAATCAGCGCCGCCTGATCCGCAGGCAGATAGCCAAGGATTTCCTTGGCGTGATCCACGGTAGCGGCGAACAGCATCACCCCGCGCCGGTCTTGGGCACGAGCGATGATCTCTTCGATGATGGTGGGTGTGGCGCGGTTGCCCCTTACCACCCGATTGAGCTCTTCTTCGGCGAACAGGCCACGCGTGTTGGGCGCAAGCTGCGAGAAATCGTAACGTTCGACCGCCGCATCCACCCGGGTCGGTGCTGCCAGGTAGCCCTGCTTGACCATCAGCCGCAGGGGCTGCTCGAACACGCATTCCTGGAAGAAACACTCCGCTTCACCACGCACCATGCCGTGATAATGACGGTGATAGATGAAGCCCTGGCCCAGGCGGAAAGGGGTAGCGGTCAGGCCGAGAATCTTGAGACGCGGATTGGCTTGACGCAGATGATCGATGACCTGTCGATAGCTGGCATCCTTGTCCAATGACACCCGATGACACTCGTCGATCACCAGCAGTGTGAAACCGCCGTCGTTGAAGCTATTTAGATTGCGCACCACGGACTGCACGGAACCGAACACCACCTGACGGCTGGACTCCTTGCGCTTGAGCCCTGCACTGAAGATGTCTGCGGCAAGGCCGTAGGCCTGATACTTGGCGTGATTCTGCTCCACCAGTTCACGCACGTGGGCCAGCACCAGCACCCGGCCTCGGGCCAGACGCGCAAGCTCCGCGATCACCAGGGATTTGCCGCTGCCGGTGGGCAGCACGACCACCGCCGGGTCGTCGGTTTCACGAAAATGCTCGACCACTCGCGTCACGGCCTGTTGCTGATAGGGCCGTAGCGCGGGCGGTGTAGACGATGTAACGATCTTTGCGATGCTGTTCGACATGACGCTCCTTGAAGATACGGAAATCACTGGATGGCTAATCAGTGATTCCCAAAGGAGATCATTCTACTGCGGATAGGCCATCCAGCCATCGCCTTTCAAGCGAATGTAGGGTGTCTCGTTCACCGGCATCACCACTACACCTTCATTGGCGGATACCGGCTTCGTGGTCGGCAGATCCGCCGTCAATGCCTCCCAATCCACCTCCTGTTGAGCATAGATGTCTTGCTCCAGGAAACGCTCGACCAGCTCGGATACCGCCAGATAGCTACTCGGCGCCTCGATGTGAATGGGCGACTCGTCGTCAGACTGCTCAAGACCGGTAAGTTTTACCCCGACAGGCACATGGGTGATCGAGGGAGTCGGAATCTCGCGCATGCCGGCGAACTGCATCTTGTCGCCGCTCAGGGCCGCACCGTGCTCCGGCACAATCAGAACCGCCACCTGCCGACCTTCGCTATCCAGACGCTTCAAAAACGCAAGCAGATCATCGAACAGCTGCTGCAACAGCGGCTCATAATCCGCAAAGCCTTTTTCACCCACGATGCGATTGCCATCGTGCAGCGTCACCGTGTTGTAGAAAGTGGCAGTAGACTTGTCCCAGTCCTGCTGGGCTATCCATTCATCGAACATGTCCCGGTCACGGTATATCGGTGAGTCGTCGAAAGCGGTCATCTGAGGCTTGAGACTGTCTTGAGGCAGCATCGGCACTTCGATGCCTCCCTGCTCACGAATCGACTTGAGATAATCATCGAATATCCCGTCGTGATTGAGCGCCAGCTCCGTCGAGAAACCCTGACTGGCCAGGTTCTCGAACAGATGACACTGCTGCGGGGCTTCGCTGTAGAGTTCTTCGTGGGGAATCTGGCCGCAGCTGGCACGCAGTAGCCGCAAGCTGGCAGGGCCGCTATAGGAAGTTGCCGAATTGAAGTTGTCGAAGAGACGTCCAGATAGTCGAACAATGGATGATTCGTGACCCCGGCTTCTTCCATGTCGTCCCAGGACAGCGAGCAGACATTGACGACCAGAACATCAAAGGGCTGCGCCGGGGACGCGGAAAACGACACCTGGCGCTCGCTCTCGCTGGCATAGAAGTCTTTGAGCTTGGCATCAAGCTCTGGATCCTTGGGAGTGGCAGCGGGGGCGGGCGCCGGCGCCGTGTTCTGCTCGACGGCGGCCACGCCATTGGTGGCATTCCCTGCCGGAGCCGTAGTGGCGGTCGCCGTCGTAGGCAAAAAAGAGGTTGCACCTATCATGCTTAGTACCGGCAGCATGGCAACCCAGATCAATCCCAGCACCACCGGCACCGTTACCCGAATCCAACCGGCGATGAAGGCATATCCTACCGCCAGCACGAACAGTACCGCCATCCAATCCCAATTGATGAACCGGCTGGCAAGCTCGATGAGATAGTCCAAACTGAAGGCCGATACCTGGGATGACTGGGCCAGCAAGCGGCTGAAAGGCGGTAGCCAGCTATCTTGATAGAACAAGGCAATTCCAATGGGAATGGCCAGTACATGACGTGTTCGATGCAACCAGAGAGGCGGCAAGGGCACCAGCAGGAAGGCGGCAAAAGCCAGATTGGTCAATGCGTTGAAATCAATTACGCCCTGCCAGTAAAGCGCCAGCTTGAAAATGAAGTATATGTTCCATGCCCCCAGACCCCGCCAGTAACGGTTGACTGCAGGAGAACTCGTATTCAACGTCTGTTCAGCGTAATTCATCGACACCCATGCCCTCGTTGCTCACCCCTTTCCTGTCCTCCATACGACGCCTTACACCCAGCCTTGACATATATCGCGGGCGCTGTGGCCAAACCTGATTCAAGCGACGCCATGCCCAATGCGCGACTAGTCCAAGAACAAAACCGCCTAGCGCCATCACTATGAAAAGCTCATTCATTTCTGATGCTCCACGCTCAACTTCAAGGGGGCAGATCTGGGTACGTTTTGATCCTGCTCATCCTCAACGTCAAGCGCTTCCTCTCTAGCGTGTTCCACGTCAGTAAAGACGGGAAGGTTCTCCTGCTCTGCCCAACCAAGCTGGATCAAGCGCTGCATTTCCTCAGCGATGGCGACAGGATCTTCCTGAATGGCCCACTCACCAAACAGCGTCGCGATCGGCATGCCGAATAGACGCTGCAGCGCCATATCGCTGTCGCTTTGCCGGCAGCCGAACAAAAACAGATAAAGACGCCCTTCCATTACCGTAATCATGTCACCTTTCCGGTGAATCCGGCACTGGGCAAACGCCTGTGAGCATGAAAGTCCGCCCGCGGGTACAAGCGTTATTAGAAGTCCCGATGCCAGCGCCGCAGAATCATTCTCGAGCCAGGCTTGCAGGTGGCGGATGAAGGCTGCAGGTGGGCAGCGTCCGCTCATCCCCGCTGGACGCATCACCTTGATCAATCTTTCCACATCATCGTTCACCGGCCGTGTCAGACGTTGGCCTTGCAATGCCTCGATCCGGCTGAAGAAATGAGAAAACGTCACATTGCTTCTTATCACCATGTTGATGCCGCTCAGGATCAGCAGCCGCTCGTCCTGATAACGCAAGCAAGGCACGAGTTCGCGAACCACCAGCTTGAGCGCGCCACCTCGGGACTTGCGCAAGCCGTGAAGCTTGCGCGCCAAGGTTTCGACATCCTCGCTTCGCTCGATGCCGACGATCACCGTGGCGGCCCGGGCCCGGGTTGCCTGAACGACGACCTCGTCGACCTGCTCGAACACTTGCCAATTGCTTAAGGATACGGACGTATGGGCAATTACCGCTCGCTGAACGAGATAGAGATGTTCGTCGCTGCTGCCCCGAGGGGAAGCCCCGGTATCGCCCTGTCTACGCCATCCGATGGCGACGGGGCTGAGAATCATGTCGTCTACGCCGCAGACACCACGATCGCTACGCCAATAAAGAAGATGACACAGTGCCTCCTCTGCATTTGGCTGCAGATGCATCAACCCATCGATGACGTCGTTGTAGATATCCAGCCGTTCGCGCAACGCCAAGCTGTCGGGGCCATGGGCCAGCAACAGCAAACAGGCGTCGCGTTCGGCAAGCCATAAATGCCAACGCCAGCACCAGCGCCGCAGTGCTCGCTCCTTGAACGCAAGCAGCGCTGCTGCGGGTATTTCAAGCACGATAAGATGCGGCGCGCGCCGTTTGCGACGGACTCCGGAAAAATCCTCGGGTAAGGCATGCAGCGCCTCACTCAGGTGTTTACCGGGCAATGACCACTGCGCCACCGACTTGGGACCCGTATCAGCGGAGAGCGGTTGCAGTACGCCAAGGGCATGCTCATCTGGCGCTATCCAGTCCGCCGTCGTATGGCGGGACAGAGCTACCAGAACACCTTGTCCCATACGCTCCGCCTGGTCTTCTGAATCTGCCAGCACCGTATAAAACCCGGGACAGCGTAACGCATCGAATTCCGGTAACGCCTCTTGCAACCCCAATGGAAAATGGTGGCGTTGCATAGCCTCTGGCAGTCCCTGCATGTATCAAGTTTCCGTTATTTACTGAATAAAAACACTGTTATTGTAAACAAAACTTACTGCGCTTAAAATTACGCGCCCTTCAATGAATTCATCTGATTAAAACAATAATTTCAATAAAAAACATAAGCTTACGTTATTTATTAGTTTATTAACCCACTTTGAGATTTAAATTTTAATATGATTAACGAAAAGGGTTTTAATAAAACAATTCAGAACAAATTAGAAAAATACGACGAAGATATAATTTCGCTATTAAAAAACTCAGACTTACCAGAATTCGATTACCGTAACCTGGCTCAACTCGAGCGTCTCAAAACGATCGGCACACGTTGGCCATTGCTCGCTGAACTCACTTTTCCGCATCGAGACCGCTGCATATGATTCGGGTGGCGGTTCAAGGATGTCGTGGCGGCACGGGCGCCAGCAGTATCGTTGCGGGGTTGGCCCAGGCACTGGTGAATGCCGGTGAACGGGTACTGTGCATCGATCTCGATGCGCGCAACTTGCTGCGTCTGCATTTCAACCACGACTGGCGCGATGAGCACGGCTGGGCCAATGCGGTCGACAACGGTCAGACTTGGCATGCTGCCGCTTTCGCTCTTGGAACGCACCTGCACTTCCTGCCTTATGGCCATAGCGAAGTCGCGCCTGTAGAAGCCTTGAACGGCGATGAATGGCAGCAACGTCTCAAGGAGCTCGATAAAGATACCTACCGCTGGGTATTGTTCGACCTACCCGCAGCGTCGTTCGCCCAGGATCATTTTTCAGCGGATGTGACACTTACCGTGGTTCACGCCGATCCCGCTTGCCATGTCTTGTTGGCCAGGCGTCAATTTCATGAAAACGACTATTTGCTAGTCAATCACTTCACCCCTTCCAGCTTGCTGCAAAACGACTTGTACACATTATGGCAGGCTCAGTATTCCGATCGGCTACTGCCTTGGACCATTCATCGGGATGAAGCCATGTTCGAGGCGCTGGCGCACAAACGTAGCGTTACCGCCTATCGATCAGATTGTCTTGCGGCGCAGGGAATTCGCAACCTGGCAGCGTGGCTACTAGCTCGTCATGAGGAAGCCGCATGAGTCTGTGGCTGCAACCCGGCGCGCAAGCCCAATGGAGACGCCACTATCGGCATCTGCGCGATAGACGAGGCGCCACGCCACCCACTGCAGTGCTGCTGACACTTGCCTGGGCCGTCGCCTGGTGCTTCCTGCCGCTGGAATCGGGGCGCTGGCAGAGCCTTCTGTCATCCCATTCCGGAGGCTTTACGCATTTGCAGCGCCGTCGTCCAGGCATTGCAGACCCGCTGCGCTATGGGCTTCAGTTCCTATGGCTGTTACTCGTACGACCGCGTCGCTCCCATGCGGCGCGCGCGTCTCGTCGTGAACGATTCAAACCGTTGGCTCGTGCCCGCGGGTTCCTGTATCCCCGGGCGAACAAGGTAGCCCAGCGTGTCGAGCGCCATTTGCGTCCGGCGCTGAGCACTTTCGAAGGCGATAATCCCGATGGCAGCGCTGCTACCCGGAACACTCGCTGGCTATTGATACTCATGGGCGGAACGACCGCCATACTGATGCTGCTGGTCATCACCCAGCCCTTCACCTTGCCGGCCCAAGCCCTGTTTTCCGTGCTGCTATGGATCATCGCCCTGATCGTACGCCGTCTGCCGGGGCGTTTCTCCACGCTCATCCTGGTAGTACTGTCCCTTACGGTGTCCTGTCGTTATCTGTGGTGGCGCTACACTTCCACCCTCAATTGGGACGACGGCCTGGACATGACCTTCGGCCTGCTCTTGCTGGGCGCCGAAACCTATTCCTGGCTGGTGCTCATATTGGGATATTTCCAGACCCTGTGGCCCCTCAATCGCAAGCCGGTGTCCCTGCCCGAGGACACCCGTGAGTGGCCGAGCGTCGATCTGATGATTCCTACCTACAACGAGTCTCTAGAAGTCGTGCGGCCAACGGTACTGGCGGCACTCGGACTCGATTGGCCCAAGGACAAGATCAACATCTATCTGCTCGATGACGGCAAGCGTGCGGCGTTTCGTGACTTCGCCGCGGACGTGGGCGTTGGCTATATCACCCGGGACGACAACAATCATGCCAAGGCGGGCAACCTCAATCATGCCTTGACCGTGACCCAGGGCGATTACATCGCCATTTTCGACTGCGATCACGTTCCCCAACGTTCTTTCTTGCAGATGACCATGGGCTGGTTCCTGAAGGATCCCAAGCTTGGCCTGATACAGACACCGCACCACTTTTTCTCGCCGGATCCTTTTGAGCGCAATCTCGATCGCTTCAGACGCATGCCCAACGAAGGCACCCTGTTCTACGGCCTGGTACAGGATGGCAACGACCTGTGGGACGCGGCCTTCTTCTGTGGCTCCTGCGCGGTGCTCAAGCGTCGCGCCATCGAGGCTATTGGCGGTTTTGCGGTGGAGACCGTCACGGAAGACGCTCACACTTCGCTGCGTCTGCATCGCAAGGGGTTCACCTCCGCCTACCTGCGCATTCCACAGGCCGCCGGTCTGGCTACCGAGAGCGTATCGGCCCATATCGGCCAGCGCATTCGCTGGGCCCGAGGCATGGTGCAGATATTCCGCCTCGACAATCCGCTTTTCGGACCCGGCCTGCGCTTGAGCCAGCGCCTGTGCTACGTCAACGCCATGCTGCATTTTCTGGCCGGGGTGCCACGCCTGATATTTCTGACCGCGCCGTTGGCCTTTCTGCTGCTGCATGCCTACATCATCTATGCGCCGGCCTTTTTGCTGCTGGCCTTCGTGATACCCCACATGCTGCATTCCGGGCTCACCAATTCGCACATCCAGGGCCGCTATCGCCACAGCTTCTGGAGCGAGGTCTACGACACGGTGCTGGCCTGGTACATCGCCCTGCCTACTACCGTGGCGCTGATCAATCCACGCAAGGGCAAGTTCAACGTCACCGCCAAGGGCGGCCTGGTGGACAGGCAGTATTTCGACTGGAGTATTTCACGCCCCTATCTGTTGCTGATCCTGCTCAACCTGTCCGGTGTCGTGGCCGCCATCTGGCGTTTGCAGAGTGGCCCCGCGGATGAGATCCCCACGGTACTGGTCAGCCTGGTATGGGTGTTCTACAACCTGGTGATCCTGGGAGGCGCCATTGCCGTAGCGGCGGAAGCACGCCAGGTCAGGCGCAATCATCGGGTCAGCATTACGCTCCCGGGGGCGGTGCAGCTTCCTGGCGGCTACGCCTATCCCTGCACGCTGCAAGATTATGCCGAGGGGGGCCTGGGTATCGTTCTGCCAGCAGCCGGGCTGGTCAACGTCGGTGACACCCTCACGCTGTTGTTGCAACGCGGTCATCAGGAGCATGCCTTCGCTGCTCGAGTAGTCAATGCCAGCGGCGAACGGGCCGGTCTGGAACTGGAGAAGATGCCCTTGGCAAAGCATGTGGATTATATCCAGTGCACCTTCGCCCGGGCGGATACCTGGTCCTTGTGGCGTGATGATCTGCCAGCGGATCGGCCCATGAAAAGCATGATCGATGTGGTTTGCCTGGGTTTTGAAGGCTACCGGCGGCTTTTCCAGCATGCGCCTCGAGTCGTGCGTGCCCCGGTGTCCTGGCTGGGTTCTTTCATACCGCAGCGTCCACACGAAGCATCTTGATCGCCGTCCATATAACGGATTACGTCTCATCGAATAGGAATGTTCACAACATGCGTCATCGCTGGATCCTGCTTTCACTGCTGATCGCCCTACCCGCCTGGGCTCAACCATCACCCTCTGCGTCGATGGAGGCGCCTGGCGCTGAGCAATCGGCAACACCGACTCAGGAACGCACATTGAGTCTGGAAGAGCTGGCCCAAGAGGATCTGGAGCTGAGCGGCATGTCGCCGGAACGCCAGATCGAATTCAAGATACGGGGTGATCAACTGGTGACCGACGCCACACTGGAGCTTGGCTATACACCCTCTCCCTCTTTGCTGGCGGACGTATCGCATATCAAGGTGTATCTCAACGACGAGCTGATGGGCGTCGTATCCATCGATGCAAGCGCACCGGGGAAGGCTCAGCGGCAAACGGTATCACTGGACCCTCGGCTGATCAGCGATTTCAATCGCCTGAACCTGGAACTGGTCGGTCATTACAGCAAGATTTGCGAAGACCCCACTCATTCCAGCGTCTGGGTCAACATCGCTGGTGACAGCACGCTGACTCTGCAACAGCAAAAGCTGCCCGTGGCCAATGATCTGGCCAATTTGCCACTGCCCTTCTTCGATGCCAACGACGATACGGCATTGAAGCTCCCCCTAGTGCTATCCCAAAACCCTTCTTTGGGCGCACAGCGTGCGGGCGGTATCGTGGCCTCCTATTTTGGCTCTCAGGCCGAATGGCGCGGACAGCACTTCCCGGTCACTTTCGACACGCCACCCGAAGGGCATGCCGTCGTGCTGGCGACCAACGAGCAACGCCCTGCAGTGCTGGCGGACTATCCCGCCGTGGATGGGCCCACCATCGAGATGATCAGTCATCCCGACTCTCCCTATGACAAGCTGCTGGTAGTGATGGGGCGCGACGATGCGGAACTTGTGACCGCCGCCCAGGCGCTAGCCCTAGGCAATACGCTGTTACGGGGTCAGAGCGCGCGTATCGACGGGCTCGATACTCTCGAGCCCCGCAAGCCTTACGATGCCCCGGCCTGGATACCCACGGACCGACCGGTGACCTTCGGCGAACTGATCGACTACCCTAAACAGTTGCAGACCCAGGGCCGTACGCCCAGTGTTCTAAACGTCGATCTGCGCCTGCCGCCGGATCTGTTCATCTGGCAGAACGAATTGATCAGGCTGAACCTCGATTATCGCTATAGCCAGCCGGTAAAAGACGCCACCTCCCGGCTCGATATCAGCATCAACGACGAGTTCCTGGAGTCCCTGGTGCTCGATCAGGACGGCAGTGACAACCAGCGCAGCCTGCTGCAGGTGCCGCTACTCAAGAACTGGCTGCTGCCGGAGCAAGAGACGGATATTCCGGCCCTGAAGATCGGCACCCGTAATCAGCTGAGCTTCGACTTTGCCTATGCCAATCGCGTGGGCATGTCCGGCTCCGAGGAGCAGTGTCGTCCAATCATCTCGGTGCCTCATCAGGCCAGCATCGATAAGAGCTCGAGTCTGGATTTCTCGAGCTACCCCCATTATCTATCCATGCCGGCGCTGCGCACCTTCACCTATGCCGGCTTTCCCTTCAGCCGGCTGGCGGATCTTTCCCAGACGCTGGTGATCATGCCCAAGTCGCCCTCGGAGCTGGAGCTGACTGCCCTGTTCGATACCTTGGGTCGCATCGGTGCCCAAACCGGCTACCCGGGTGTGGCGCTGAGCATCAGCGACGACTGGGCGAGCGCCGAGGAGACCGACGCGGATATTCTCGCCTTTGGTTCGCTTCCGGAAGATCTGGATGATACCGACCAGGTCGTGGCGTTGGGCGATGATGCCCGCAGCCGCTTGCGCCTGAGCTCGGGCAGCAATGAAAACAACTCATCTGGCAGCATGCAGGCCACTGCCTCGGAAGTGGATAGTGAAATCAGCGTGACCGCCCATGGTCCCATCGCCGCGCTGGTCGAATTGAAATCGCCCTACTTCGATCAGCGCAGCATCGTTGCCCTGCTGGCCAATACGTCAGCGGACTATCGTCTGCTCAACGAATCGATGAACGATCCCGTGGTGATTTCCCAGATACGCGGCTCGATCGCAGTAATCCGGGATTCCGGCATCCGCAGCGACGTGGTGGGCGAACGTTATCACGTAGGCGAACTGCCCTGGGCCACCTGGCTGTGGTACCACCTTTCCACTCACCCCAAGCTGATGGCATTCATCGCCTTGATTGCGATACTACTGGTGGCATTGATGCTGTGGATGCTGCTGCGTCGTTTGGGTACGCGACGCCTGAGCAGAGACGAGGACTAAGCCGTGCGTGGACTGCTCTGCCTGCTGGGGCCCTGGTTACTAGGGTTATGTCTGCTGGCGCCAAATGCTCAGGCTGCAAGCGTTGAATGGCCACTATGGGAGCGCTTCAAGAACGCCCTGATCAGCGATGATGGCCGCGTGATCGATGTCTCCGATGAGCGCATGATCACCACCTCGGAAGGCCAGTCCTATGCGCTGTTCTTTGCCTTGGTGGCCAACGATCAGGATACCTTCGAGCGTCTGCTCGCCTGGACGCAGAACAACCTGGCCGAGAGTGACCTGGGCGCCAGACTGCCCGCCTGGCTGTGGGGGCACGACGAAAGTGAGGATCGCTGGGGCGTGCTGGATGCCAACAGCGCCTCGGATGCGGATTTGTGGATTGCCTACACGTTGCTGGAAGCCGGAAACTTATGGCAGCGCCGAGATTACCAGGTGTTGGGAACGCGTATGGCGCGCCTTATTGCCGATCAGGAAGTAACTAATCTAGAGGGCTTTGGCCCCATGCTATTGCCCGGCAAACGCGGTTTCGCGGACCCGCCGCGCTGGCGTGTCAACCCAAGCTATGTGCCGCCTCAGATACTCAGCCGTTTGAGCGCATTGGGCGCCCCCTGGGACGCCGTTGCCGAGAACGTGCCGGCTTTGTTGAAGGAAACCGCACCTCAGGGGTTTGCACCGGATTGGGCGGCTTGGCGCGCGGATGAAGGCTGGCAAGTCGATCCGGAGCACGGCGCCGAAGGCGACTATGATGCGATCCGGGTCTATCTATGGCTGGGCATGCTGGCCAAAGATGCGCCCGGTCGCGAGGCGCTGCTGGTTCATTTCGCGCCCATGGCGCTGCTGACCAAACGCCTGGGCGCGCCACCGGAAAGCATCGATGCTCAGAGCGGCGAACATGAGGCGCTTGGCAATGCCAGTTTCTCCGCTGCGCTGCTGCCTTTTCTAGCGGATACCCCTTTTCTCGAGGAGCAGCGTCAGCGGCTGCTCGACAACTTCCCTGCGGAAGACGCCTATTACGCTCAGGTACTGACCCTGTTTGGGCTCGGCTGGGACCAGGGGCGTTACCGTTTTGCCAATGATGGCACTCTACAACCCGAATGGAGTTCACCGTGAAGCCGACCCGTTCCCATTGGCCTCTCTCCCTGTGCTTACTGGCTAGCGGCGTGATCGCGTCGCCCTTGCATGCCCAAACCGACGTAACGCCCATTCCCAACGAAAACAGGGCCAGTGGCAATCAAGCCAATGAAACTGGCGCCGTGTCTCCGGAAGAGTGGCTGCTGCAGCAGCTGCGTCTGGGCGAGGCGCGACAAAACGATGTGCTGGTGAAACAGGCACTCGAACGTTTGAAGACCACCGCCCCAGACGATCCTCGCGTTCTTCAGGCTGAGGTTCGCAAGGCGGTGCGGGAAGACAATCTTGAAGAAGCCCAGCGCTTAGTGGAGCGGCTTTCCCAGGAAGCCCCGAACAGCGACGCCTATCGCCTAGCCCGGCTCAACCTTGCCTTGACCGAACCCGAGAAGCGCAGCGCCTTGAGCAAGGCCCGCCTACTGGCCACCACGGGTCAGGCGGAGCAGGCCAAAACCATTTATGACGACGTTCTGGCCGAAGGGCTGCCGACGCTGCCCCTGGCGCTGGAATATTGGCAAATGATCGCTCAATTGCCGGGGGGCACGCCTCGGGCCATAGAAGAACTGCAGGCCCTGGACGAACGCTATCCGCAAAGCCCGGAGCTGGGGTTTACTCTGGCCCGTTTTCTATTCAGCGAAGATCGCAACGAAGAAGCCTTTGCACGTCTGGAACAGCTTGCCGATAACCCCTACGCCCGCAAGGATGCCGGCCGGCAGTGGCGGGATGCCCTGCGAGAAATGGAGGCAAGCGAGGAGAGCGTGGACGGCTGGGAGCGGTTTCTCACGGTTTTCGGCGACACAGATTACGCCGAGGAGGCTCAGCAGACCCTGACACGTCATCGCGATCTGCTCGCCGACCCTAACTATCAGGCTCGTCTGCGAGGTCTGGCCCGCAATGAAGCCGAGGGCGGCGAAGCAGGCGAGGCCGACATTCAACGCGCACTGGCCGCCTATCCGGACGATATCGAACTTCTTGGCGTACTGGGCACCATCCGCCTGCGTCAAGGCCGTCACGATGAAGCCCTGGCGCTGTTCCGCCGCGGTGAGCAACTCGATGACAGTCCCTACGCCAGCGACAAATGGAGCAATCTGATTGCCACCGCCACCTACTGGCAACAGATCAAGCAAGGCGATGAAGCCTTGACCAACGGGGATGATCGACGTGCCGAGCAGGCGTTCGAGCTGGCTCGGCAGCAGATCGCCAAGGCCAACGAGGCCTGGCTAGGACTCGGGGACGTGGCGCGTTACCGCAATGACCGCGAAAGCGCAGAAAACGCCTATCGCCAGGCGCTGCGTCTCGAACCCGGCTATACCACCGCCCTGGAACGCCTGACCGGGCTCTACGCCGAAGAATCGCCCCAGGCCGGGCTCGATTTCATCGACACTCTGCCGCCGGCTCAACAGATGGCGCTGGAAGACACCCGGCGTCGCTTGCAGGTCGCCATCCTGCGCGAGGAAGGCGAAAAGCTGGCCGCCGAGTCGCGCTGGTACGAAGCCAGCGGACGCTTTGCCAAGGCCAGAAAACTTGCGCCGGGTGACGTCTGGATAACCTATGCCCTGGCCAACACCCTCACCGTTCAAAACCGGCAGGCAAGCGCCGACCAGGCCTTTCGCGAACTCTTCTCCCATTTGAACACGCCGCAAGAGCGCGCCCAGGGTCGCTATGCCCAGGCGCTTTACCTTTCAAGCGACGATCGCGAGATTCTGGCCCTCGAGGCTCTGGAGCGTATTCCGGAGGATCAGCGAGACGAGAGCATCCGGGATCTTCAGACTCGGCTAGAGCGCAGTCAACTGTTGTCCCGAGCCGAACAGCGCCGGGCTCAGGGCAACGAATCCAGCGCCATCGCCATGCTGCAAAACGCCCCTGCTCATGCTGACGTCACCCTGCGCCTGGGAGACTGGGCCCTGGAACGCAACGATTACACCGAGGCAGACACCTACTATCGTCGTGCCCTGGAACTCGAACCCGACAATACCTCCGCGCGGCTGGGGCTGGTCGATACGGCCCTGGCTCAAGGCGATCGTGTGGCGGCTCGACGTCAACTCGAGACGATCGATCCCCCCATGGAAGACCTCAATGCACGGCGGCGCCAGGTCAACGCCTGGGCAGCCCTGGGTGAGACGCAGCGCGCCCAGAACATGATGGATGAGCTGCTGGCGGACGAAGAAGCGTCAAAGGATGCGCTGACGTTGCGGGATGCGGGCCGTCTGGCCCAGGCCCAGGGGCAATCGTCTCAGGCGCTGCAACGGTATCGTCAGGCCATGGTGGCCGCGGAGCTGGGCGATCAGGAGAGTCTGGACGACAACGCCGCCTTCACACGACAGACGCGCACGCGACCGGGCGACGACTGGCTGGTGTCCAGCCTGCGCTCCTCCGCCGCCGAGGTCTACCAATCCCAGAACACCCGGGTTCGCTACGGTCATCAGCGCGATCATGAAAGCGGCACCTCCGGGGTTTCCGAATTGACCACGGACGTCGACATGCTCGAAGTCGATACCCCGTTGGCCGGTGGACGCGGGCTTCTGCGGGTCGATCGGGTGCGACTCGATGCGGGTCGTCTGGATCGGGAGATCGATGGATTCAATCGCGACAGCTTCGGCACCTGTTCCGAAGCCGGCTGTAACGACGACTTCAACCAGCAGCAAACCGGTGTGAGCGTAGGCGTCGGCTGGTACAACGAAACCTGGCGAGTGGATATTGGCACCACGCCGATGGGTTTCGAGGTCACCGATGTGGTCGGTGGCGTCACCTACAGCGGCGACGTGGGGCCCCTGTGGTTTGACGCCACGCTGTCCCGACGCGCTCTGGACGATTCCATACTGGCCTATGCCGGGGTCGAGGACCCGCGTACCGGCACTACCTGGGGCGGGGTGCGCGCGTCCGGGGGCAGTATCGGACTGGGCTACGATCAAGGCGGCCCCTGGGGCGTATGGTCCAAGCTCGGTGTTCATCATCTCGATGGCAAGAACGTCAAGGACAACTCTCGCGTGCAGGTCATGGGGGGTGTCTATCGCAAGCTGATCAATCGACCTGACGAACGTTTGAGCGTCGGCGTCAGCACCATGTACATGCACTACGACAAGGAGCTCGGCGGCTACACCTTGGGTCAGGGGGGGTACTACAGCCCCCAGCAGTATGTTTCCCTGGCGCTGCCTGTCACCTATGCCCGACGCACCGAGGACTGGTCCTGGGAGATCGGTGCTTCGATCTCGCAATCCTGGAGCGACAGCGACGACAGCAAGCGCTACCCTCTGGGCGGCAGCGACGTGGCCTCGCTTGCAGATGCCAACGCTACCCGCACAGGGGGGTCCGGAGGGGATTTCGGCTATGGAGTGCGCGGCCAGGTCGAGCGCCGGCTGGGGGATCACTGGTCGGCAAGTGCAGGCTTTGCGCTGCAGGAAGCCGAGGACTACTCGCCCAACATGATCAACTTGACCCTGCGCTACAATTTCCAAGGTTGGCAGGGTGAGCTTGATCTGCCCACATCGGCGCTATCGCCCTACGCGGATTTCGATTGATCGCGCTTCTATGCGGTAGGCCTCATCACCCTTTAAACTGACCGTCCGGGACAGGCTTTTGCGTCTGTCCCGGATCGTTCCCCTGAACACGTTTTTGCAATTTCTTATATAAAGAAGAGTACGCTCATGAAATTTCCCGCCAAGGCTACCACCGATCCCAGTTGCCCTGAGTGCGGCAGTCTGGAGAAACGATTCCCGCCCGGTCGCGAAGGTCAGTACCATGTGTTCTGTGAGCAGTGCAGCCATGATTTTGGCCGCTACAATCGGCTGGTAGGCAACTACAACCACATCCTCGATGATCTGGAACGCAAGCTGGGCGTCAGCCATGCCCCGGTAGACGAGAAGGGCAATCCTTCCCACGAATAAACATTGACGCCATGAAAAATCGCAGCCTCGATGGCTGCGATTTTTGAATGAACCAAGAAAGCCTAACCCAGCCACACCCTCGCATTATAAAACAACCGCATCCAAGCACCGTCTTGCGTCCATCCCTGAGGCCGCCAGGAATTAGTCACTGCTCGGGCGACCCGTTCCGGGTGCGGCATCATCACCGTGACCCGCCCATCTGGGGTAGTCAGCCCGGTGATGCCCGCCGGCGAGCCGTTGGGATTGGCCGGGTAGCGGGTCGTCACCTGGCCATAGTTGTCCACGTAGCGCAGCGCAATCTGTCCACTACTCTGCATGGTGCGCAAATGCGCGCTGTCGCGAAACTCGGCCCGCCCTTCCCCATGGGCCACGGCGATCGGCAGGCGCGAGCCTTCCATGCCCGCCAGTAGAATCGACGGACTCTTCTCGATCTGGACCATTGAGAAACGCGCCTCGAATTGCTCGGATTCGTTGCGCAGAAAGTGCGGCCAGTTCTCGGCGCCGGGAATCAGCTCCCGGAGCTGGGAAAGCATCTGACAGCCATTGCAGACCCCTAAGGCAAAATTGTCATTCCGGGCGAAGAAGCCGGCGAACTGCTCCCGGGCTTTGGAATTGAACAGCACTGACTTGGCCCAGCCGCCCCCGGCGCCCAGGACATCACCGAATGAGAAGCCGCCGCAGGCCACCAGCCCCTTGAAATCTGTGAGCGACTGACGCCCGCTGAGAATATCGCTCATGTGCACGTCAATGGCCTCGAAGCCGGCCTTGTCGAAGGCCGCCGCCATCTCCACATGGCCGTTGACCCCCTGCTCCCGCAGAATCGCCAGACGCGGCCGGGTAGTATTGATAAAAGGTGCGGCCACGTTCTCGTTCACCTCAAAGGTGGGCGTGGCGGAGAGGCCTGGATCACGCAGATCGAGCAGATCATCAAACTCGGACTTGGCGCAGTCGGGATTGTCTCTGAGCGCCTGCAGGCGATAGCTGGTTTCGGCCCAGGTACGCTGGGTCAGGCCGCGGGTGGTCTCGAGCAAGGGTTGCTCGAACAAAGTCACCCGAATCTGGTCGTCGTAGCGCGGCCGGGCAATGACGCCGCAGGTATCGATGCCCGCCGCCGCAAACTGGGCCAGCACGAACTCGGTATCCTTGCGATTGACCTGAATGACCGCCCCCAACTCCTCGGCGAACAGCGCATTGGCCGCCTCGAAGGCATCGTCGATCAACCAGTCGAGCTTGATCTCGAGCCCGCCCCGAGCGGCAAAGGCCATTTCCAGCAAGGTGACCAACAGCCCGCCGTCGCTGCGATCGTGATAGGCCAGCAGCTTGTCGTCCGCATTGAGGCCTTGAATGACGCTGAAAAACGCTTTCAGGTCTTCCGGATCGTCCAGGTCGGGACACACATTGCCCACCTGCCCGTAGACCTGGGTCAGGGCGGAGCCCCCCAGACGATGCTGGCCGTTCCCCAAGTCGATCAGAATCAGATCGCTCTCATCCTGATCCAGGCGCATCTGCGGGGTCAGGGTCTTGAGCGCATCCGTCACTGGGGCAAAGCCGGTCACGTTCAATGATAGCGGCGAGGTGACCGCCTTGTGTTCGACATTACCGTTCTCGGCCTCATTTTCCTGCCAGGCGGTGCGCATGGACATGGAATCCTTGCCCACCGGAATGGCGATACCGAGCGCGGGACACAGCGCCATGCCGACTGCGTGTACCGCGTCATAAAGCGCCTGGTTCTCCCCGGGATGATCCGCGGCGCTCATCCAGTTGGCAGAAAGTTTGACGTCACCGAGCTTGGCAATGGGCGCCGCCGCCAGGTTGGTGATCGCCTCCGCCACCGCCAGACGGGCACTTGCCGCCGGATCGATCAGCGCCACCGGTGGACGCTCGCCGAGAGCCATGGCTTCGCCGGCATGGGTATCGAAGCTTGCCGTGGTCACCGCCACGTCCGCTACCGGCACCTGCCAAGGGCCGACCATCTGATCCCGGGCGCCTGACCGGTGATGGAACGATCGCCGATGGTGATCAGGAAACCCTTTGATGCCACCGCCGGCAGTCGCAGCACCCGATCCAGCGCCTCGCGCAGGTCCAGATTGTCGAAATCCGCACCGGGGACTTCCAGGCTATGGCGCTCGAACTCGCGCTGCATCTTCGGCGGCTTGCCGAACAGCACGCTTATGGGAAGATCGATCGGCGTCGTTGCAAAATGCGCGTCTCGCACGGTCAAGTGGTGCGCTTCGATTGCCTCGCCGACTATCGCATGGGGGCAGCGTTCCCGGGCGCACAGGGCCTCGAAAATATCGATATCCTCTGGTGCCACCGCCAGCACATAGCGCTCCTGGGCCTCACTGCACCAGATTTCCAGCGGGCTCATGCCAGGCTCCGCATTGGGTACGGCGCGAAGCTCGAAACGCCCGCCGCGACCGCCATCCTTGACCAGTTCCGGCAAGGCATTGGAGAGCCCGCCGGCGCCCACATCGTGGATGAAGCGAATGGGATTTTGCTCACCCAAGGCCCAGCAGCGATCGATGACCTCCTGGGCGCGACGCTCCATCTCCGGGTTGTCCCGCTGCACCGAGGCGAAGTCGAGATCCGCACTGGAACGCCCTGAGGCCATGCTGGACGCCGCCCCGCCCCCAAGGCCGATCAGCATGGCCGGCCCGCCCATCACGATCAGCTTGGCGCCAACAAGGATTTCGCCTTTCTGGACATGGCCTTCGCGAATGTTGCCGTGCCCCCCGGCCAGCATGATCGGCTTGTGATAGCCGCGCCGTTCGATACCGTCGACGCCGACGATATCCTGCTCGTAGCTGCGAAAATAACCGGCCAGATTGGGCCGGCCAAATTCGTTGTTGAAGGCGGCGGCGCCGATAGGCGCTTCCAGCATGATCTCCAGGGCGGATTTGATGCGCTCGGGCTTGCCGTAGTCGAAGGCTTCCCAAGGCTGCACGAACTCGGGGATGCGCAGATTGGAAACGGCGAAACCGGTCAGGCCCGCCTTGGGCTTGCCGCCGATGCCGGTCGCGCCCTCGTCGCGAATTTCACCGCCGGCGCCGGTGGCCGCCCCGGGAAACGGCGCAATGGCGGTAGGATGATTGTGGGTCTCCACCTTCAGCAGAATATGAATCGGCTCCTGATGGGTCGCATAGCGTGCCTGCTCGCCTGCCTGCCCAGTCAAGGGTGTAGGAAAGAAGCGCCCGGCCTCGGAGCCCTTGATGACCGCGGCGTTATCGCTATAGGCGGAGAGAATGCCGTCACTGGCGCACGCATGGGTGTGCTTGATCATCTTGAACAGCGAGCGGGGCTGCGCCTCACCGTCGATGAGCCAGTCCGCATTGAATATCTTGTGCCGGCAATGCTCGGAGTTGGCTTGGGCGAACATCATCAGCTCGATATCGCTTGGGTTGCGCCCCAGCTCCTCGAAGGCGCGCAGCAGATAGTCGATCTCGTCTTCTGCCAGGGCCAGGCCCAGTTCGTCATTGGCGATTGTCAGGGCCGCGCGGCCGCCACCCAGGATATCCACCTGCCCTAGCGGCGCAGGTTGCTGTTGGGAAAAGAGCTTGACCGCATCCGAGGCATTGGTCAGCACCGACTCGGTCATGCGGTCGTGCAGGGTGGCGATGATGGTATTGAAAGCCTCTTCGCTCAGCATCCCCCGCAAACGAACCCGATAGGCGATGCCCCGCTCGATGCGTTTGACTTGATGCAGGCCGCAGTTGCGAGCGATCTCCGTGGCCTTGGACGACCAGGGTGACTGCATACCCAGACGGGGCACGACCAGGAACAGATGGTTATGCGAGGTGCTGTCGTTCTCTGCGCGCCGAGTGCCGTAATCGAGCAGGTTTTCAAGCGTCTTGCGGGCATCGGCGGTCAACTCGCCTTCATGATCGATAAAGTGGACATAGTCCGCGTCGAAAGAGTCAACCTCGGGGACCCGGTCGCGCAGGACGGCCAGCAGCTTGGCATGACGGAAAGCGGAAAGGGCGGACGTGCCTCGCAGTTCGAGCATCTCGGGAAAAGCCTCTGCACAAAGCCGAATGGGGGCCGCGAGCGGCGGCAACGAAGGGCTACATGATACTGGAAAGCGTGGGCTGCGAGAAATCCATCGACTCCCCCGACATGACAGCAACTCGGGTGAGCGGTATGGTACTGATTCTCTATCGTCGATCATGCTCCATGTACAAGGTTCTAACCCAGCACCCGCGCTGGTGGATAATTCCGTTGCTGATTGTCCTGCTGACATTGATCACGGATGGCACTCGAAAAGAATCCGATCCGCTGCTGAAGGATATTCATCGTCGGGACTTTCTTCAGGTAATCACTCGGGATACGCCGGCCACCTATTATCAGGGCCGTCAGGGGCCGACTGGCTTCGAGTTCGAGCTGCTGCGCCGTTTTACCGATCACCTGGGGGTGAGCCTGGCCGTCGATACCACCGACAGTATCGACAGCGTATTAACGACCCTGCGCCAGGGGGATGCTGATCTGGGCGCCGCGGCCTTGCCCATGGGCCCACTGCCTGACGGCATCCACTACAGCCGGCCGATACTCGAACTGCAGCCTCTGGTGGTCTATCGGCGCGATCTGCCCAAGCTGCGAGAGCCTGCGGATCTGATCGGACTCAAGATAGGCGTGATAGCCGGTTCCGGGCCCAGGGCGGCGCTGCTCGAACTGCAGTCCCAGCTGCCGGGGCTTGGTTGGCAGGAATCCGTCGATCTCGAGGTTGCCGATCTCTTGCACATGATCGAACAGCAGGAACTCGATGCGGCGGTGATCTATCAACATCAGTTCAAGCTCAATCGCCTGTTCTATCCCGGCGTCGAGGATGGCTTCATTCTTGGAAGGTCGATGAGCCTGGTGTGGGCGCTGCCTGCCAGCAATGGGCTTGGTCTACTGAGAGAAGCCAATCGCTTTCTCGATGAGTTGCGCGAACAAGGCGTTCTCGATGCGTTGATCGAACGCTATTTCGGCCACGACGACTATCTCGAGTACGTCGGTGCCCGGCTGTTCATTCGGCACGTGCAAAAACGTCTGCCCCGGTACGAAAGCGCCTTCAAGGAAGCTGCTCGCAAGACCGGCTTCGACTGGAAGTTGCTGGCAGCACTCGGCTATCAGGAGTCTCACTGGAAACCTGACGCCACCTCTCCGACGGGAGTGCGGGGTCTGATGATGCTGACGGAATCCACCGCCAAGCAGGTAGGGGTCGCCAATCGGCTCGACCCCTGGCAGAGCATCGATGGAGGCTCGCGCTATTTGGTCAGTGTGAAAAAACGCCTGCAGCCCCAGATAACGGAACCAGATCGCACCTGGATGGCCCTTGCGGCCTACAATGTCGGCCTGGGTCATGTTTACGATGCGCAAAAGATCGCCGACATTCGCGGTGGCGACCCTTACAGCTGGGAAGACGTTCGCGAGGCGCTACCGCTGTTACAGCAGCAGCAGTGGTACTCGAAAGGTCGTTATGGCTATGCCCGGGGCGGTGAACCGGTCATCTATGTGCGCAACATCCAACGCTATCTTGAAATTCTCGACTACGTCAGTCGCAGTCAGCAGGAGTTCTACCAGCTTGATCGACGCCTCTTGGAGGATGTGGAAAAGAATCAGTCGTTCGACATCGTACCGCCGGTGCTTTGATCACGCCGGTAAGCAAAAAAGCTCTGCAACAGCTTTTTCGAGCGTGATGCCAGAATACCGCTTGTGATCGTGACCCGATGATTGTGCCAGGGCTGATCGATGAGATTGGCCTGCGACTCGACCATCCCGGTTCGCGGCTCCGTTGCCCCATAGACCAGTCTTGCCAGGCGCGCATGAATGATCGCACCGCTGCACATCATGCAGGGCTCCAGGGTCACGTAGAGGGTACAGTCGTCGAGCCGATAGTTGCCAAGACGCAGCGCGGCGTCCCGCAATGCCTGAATTTCGGCGTGGGCGCTGGGATCCTGGCGGGAGATCGTCGCATTATAGCCGCTGCCCAGGATCTCGCCCTGAGGATCCACCAGTACCGCCCCCACGGGTACTTCTCCGGCGTTTAACGCCTGTCGGGCCTGATCCAGTGCTCGATGCATGTAAAATTCATCACTGCGCATGGTATCGCTCTCTATTATGCTGCCAGCCAGTATGTCGAAGCCTCTATACTGCTGCCATTCGATAGATTCAATCAAAGAGACACCTACATGACGAATACTCTGGATACGCTCGTCACCCTGCTCGGGCTTGAAACCCTTGAGGAGAATCTGTTCCGGGGCCATAGCCAGGACTTGGGCTTTCCCCAGCTGTTCGGCGGTCAGGTACTGGGGCAGGCCCTTTCCGCAGCCAGTCAGACGGTGGATTCGCTACGCCGCGTTCACTCCCTGCATGGCTACTTCCTGCGCCCCGGGGACGCCAAGCGACCGGTGATCTATCAGGTCGATCGCGTGCGGGACGGCGGCAGCTTTACCACCCGGCGCATCAGCGCCGTTCAAAACGGCAAGACGATCTTCTTTTGCAGCGCATCCTTTCAAGGCGAGGAAGAGGGTCTTCACCATCAGACGACCATGCCGGACATAGCCAGCCCAGATGAATTGATGAAATCCGGCGTCAAGGTGATGAACTTCAAGAGTCATCCCATCGAGTTTCTGCACTTCCCGGAAGAGGATGCGGTGGCCCGCCAGCGGCTATGGTTTCGCCTGGCCGGCGAGCTTCCCGATGACGCGATCCTCAATCGCTATCTGCTCGCCTACAGCTCGGATTTCAATCTGCTGACCACGAGCCTGGCCTTTCACGGCGTCAAGTTCGGCGATCCCAAGCTGCAGATCGCAAGCCTCGGTCATTCCCTGTGGTTTCATCGGGACGTCAAGGTCAACGACTGGCTGCTGTACGATATGGACAGCCCCTGGGCTGGCGGCGCCCGAGGCTTTGCTCGGGGCAGCATCTACGATCAGCAGGGCCGGCTGGTAGCCTCTAGCGCTCAGGAGGGGCTGATCCGCATGCGTCCTTGAGGCGTCGTTTCAGCAGCACCCATCCCCCTTTTATATACGCCTGGTACGCCTTGAAGGCTGCGGAATCGCATATTAGAAACTATGATTGGCTGAGGCGGATTGCATGAAGTCTCATACCTATCTTTTGCGCAGTCTACTTTTATGTAGCCCATGGAAAAAGGAACGCTCCAATGAACAAACCTCTTGCGATGTTCACCGTGTCGGCCTTGGCTCTGAGCCTGGCAGGCCCGATCAGCGCCGCGGATACGGACACCATCAAGCGCGATACCCTCGAGAATTTGCAGCAGACCTACGCGGATGCCACTTTTGAGAGCTTCGATGATTTTCTTCAGCAAGTGCAAGACAAAACCGATAATGACACCTTGAAAAGCGCCATCGACCGCTATCGTCAGGATGAAACCCTGGAAGGCAACGACTTCATCAACGTCTACCGCTTGCTGGGGCTTTACACTCGCCTGCACTACGGTGACGAGGTGGTCGATCTGCTAAGCGAGATGGTCGCGGTCAAAACCGGCAAGCAAGGCGACACGCCCCAGCACGAAAATCCGGGGATTGCCGAGTTCGGCGAGTTGGTCAAGAGCAAGGCGGAAGACTTCGGGCTTGAGTTCAACAACGTGGACAACCGCATTTTCGAGGTGACCCTTCCCGGCAGCACCGATGAGGCCTTCGGCATCCTGACCCATAGCGACACCGTACCTGCCAACCCGGATGACTGGGTACTGGACGATGGCACTCAGCTCGATCCTTTCACCACCACCCTCAAGGACGGCAAGATCTACGGTCGTGGCACCGAAGACGACAAGGCCTCCATTGCCGCTTCCCTCTACGCCATGAAGGCCATCGAGGAGAACGACGTTCCATTGAAGCGCAGCATTCGGCTGATGATCGAAACCACGGAAGAAACCGGTGGCGAAGGCTTCGAGTACTACAAGAAGCAAACCGACCTGCCTGCCTACAACATCGTGCTGGACAGCGGCTACCCCGCGGTCATCGCGGAAAAAGGCTTCGGCACCATCGACACCTACTTTCCCATGACCGAAGCCGATGGGCAGGGCCCGGTCATCACCAAGATCACCGGCGGCCTTGCCACCAACCAAATACCCTCCAACTCCATCGCCACCATCGAAAGCGACGATCCCAAGATGCTGAGCCAGAAGCTCCAGGCTCAGGGTCAGGCCTATGCGGATGATAACGGCGGCGACTTCGAGGTGAGCACGGAGGTCATGGACGATACCGTCACCCTGACGGTCAAGGGTCAGTCGGCCCACTCCTCCCGGCCCCAGTCCGGCGTCAATCCGGTGCCTCGCCTGGCCGGACTGCTGGCAAACTCCGATATCGATTTCCAGGAAAATCAATACACCCAAGCCATCCACTACATCGACGACAACTACGGCCTGGACTTCAAGGGTGAAAAACTGGGCGTGGGCTATGACAACGACTTCATGGGCCCCTTGACCCTCACCCCCACCTACCTGGAGGAGCAGGACGGCAAACTGCGGGTGGCGGTCAACGTGCGCGCCCCCAAGGGCGATCAGTCCGTGGAAGAGCTGGCGCAAAGCATCGATGACAAGCTTGCGGCCTATGCCCAGCAAAACGACCTGGACATGGACGTCGACATCGAGATCAGCGACTGGATGATGCGAGATCCTCAAGGGGCCTGGTTGCAGACCCTGCTCAACATATTCGGTGACACCACGGGCCAGAAGGCAGAGCCGATTGCTTCCGCCGGCAGCACCACCGCCAAGCTCTTGCCCAACGCCATCAACTTCGGCCCTTCCATGCCGGGTGAGGAGTACACCGGCCACACCGCCAACGAGTTCAAGAAGGTGGACAACCTGATGCTGGATATCCAGATGTTCACGGAAATGCTCGCGCGCATCGGCAATCAGGAACAGCTGGACTAAACGCCCTTTCCACTGGCCAGCCAACTCCCCGGCCAACCGGTCGGGGAGTTTTCAAAGATGTTCTTCACCCCTGCAGAACTTCCTGGTTAATTAATCCTGTTCCCCATTTCTCTGCTTGCGTAAAATCCTGTGTTTTAAACAGACGTCACGGGAACACAACATGGGCAGGGCCTTTCAGAACCGCAAGGAATCCATGGCCAAGACGGCCGACGCCAAGACCAAGGTGTACAGCAAGTACGGCCGCGAGATTTATGTGTGCGCCAAATCCGGCGGCACCGATCCTGCGGGCAATCTGAGCCTGCGCGGCCTGATCGATCGTGCCAAGAAGGACCAGGTGCCCTCTCATGTCATCGACAAGGCTTTAGACAAGGCTGCCGGCACCGGCGGCGAGGACTTTTCACCGGCCCGCTACGAAGGCTTCGGTCCAGGCAGCTGCATGGTGATCGTCGACTGCCTGACGGACAATCCCAACCGTACCTTTGGCGATGTGCGCGGCTGTTTCACCAAGACCAAGAGCAAGATCGGTACCCCGGGCAGCGTCAGCCACCTGTTCGATCACTGCGCGATCTTCGTTTTTGCCGGCGACGACGAAGACGCCACCCTCGAAGCGCTGATGGAAGCGGACGTGGATGTCACGGACATCGAAAACGAAGACGGGAAACTGACCGTGTTCGCTCCCCACACGGAATACGCCAAGACCAAGCAGGCGCTGCTCGATGCCTTCGGCGAGATCGACTTCGAGACGGACGAGATTCAGTTCGTCCCCCAGACCGTCACGCCGCTTGAAGGCGACGATGTGGCGATGTTCGAGAAACTCCTCGACATGCTCAACGATCTGGACGACGTGCAAAACGTCTACCACAACGCTGAGGTGTAGTACCTCAGCGTGGCAATTGACTAGGAATCGAGCTCGGCCTCGACGCGATTGGGATCGGTGCTCTGATAGGACGGCAACGCCTGTATCCGCTGCCACCACTCGTCGAAGCCGGGCACGTCGAATACCTTTTTTGCATCCGGCGTCGGGCTGACCTGATAGCAGATCGGTGCCAGGAAGAAGTCCGCCAGGCTGCGCTCGTCTCCGGCGATGAAGTCCGAGTCACCGCGAATCGCCATGATCTCCGTCAGCACCCGCTTCGAATTCTCGATGCCCTTTTGATAGTCCTCATCGCTTACCGGGCCGAACAGATCCGGAAAAAGATGGTAGGCGGCCACGGTGCCGATGATGTTGGCGTAGCCATAGGCATCGACCAGATTGATGGTCATGTCCATGCGAGCGCGGTCCTTGATGTCCTCGGGAATGAACGAGGAACCGGGCAGCGCCGCATCGAGATAGCGCACGATGGCGCCGGTCTCGAGTATCCGCAGACCGTCGTGTTCCACTACCGGCACCTTGCCGAAGGGATGACGCTCCAGATGCTCAGGTGAATGCGGCTCGCCTTTCAATACGTTGAGCGGCACCTGCTCGTAGTCCGCCTCCTTTTCCGCCAACAGCATGCGCACGGTGCGCACGTAGGTGCTGTGATTGAATCCGTACAAAACGAGATTAGTCATGAAGCGCTCCTTGGCAATGACATTATATTTCCGATAAAACCGCGCCCATGGACCGAGGCCTGACCTAGAATGCCTCGCGCGCGGCCTAGCCCTGACGATCCGTCTGAGTGTTCTTCTGTGCGTTCTCCTGCGTTGCCGCTTGCCTCCCTTCCTTTTGTACATTTTCTTGCACCTTCCAGCGTGGCGGCGGCGGGCCCTCATGGGGACTAGGCCAACCTTCCCGCTGGGACCCCCGATCGCCGTCCGTGGCCTCGGTTTGGTCGTGAAACAGCTGGACGGTGGTGTCGTAGGGCATGTCGATGCGCGCATCATCCAGGGCCAGCTTGATGGCCTTGACGACCCGTGCACGCACATGAACCACGTCGGCGCGACGGCTATGACTCCACCAGCGCACCCGAATCGTCACCCAGCTGGCGGCAAGATCCCAGGGTAGCGCCTCCGGTGCGGGATCGTTTTCGACGCCATCGACCCTCGCCACCGCTTGGCGTAACACGTCACAGGCCTCGTCCATGCCATCGCCGTAGCCGATGCCGATATCGTACTGGCTGCGGCGCTTCTCATAGGCGGTCTTGACCTGCACCGCGTTGGTGTAGATGTCGCTGTTGGGCACCACGATGCGCTGACCGTCATAGGTTCTGATGATGGTGGCCCGGGTTTCGATGCGCTCCACGGTGCCTTCATAGCCATTCACTTCGACCTGATCGTCGATATTGAAAGGCTGACGCAGCAGAATGAGCAGGCCCGCCATCCAGTTCTGCAGGATATCCTTGAAGGCGAAGCCGATCGCCACGGAGCTGACCCCCAAGCCCGCAAACAGATCACCGGGCTTCAAGGTAGGAATCACGATGGTAGCGGCAAACAGAAAGCCCACCAGCACGATCACCCACTTTACAAACCCGCCCAGCACATCGCCCAGGTTGGCGCGCTGCCGGCGTATCGACTGACGGCGAATGATTCGACGTACAAGCAAGCCTATGGCGTAGAACAGCGCCAGCAGCACGATCGCCACCACGATATTGGGCAGCAGGCGGATGGCACCGTCGACCCAGCTGTCGATACGCTCGAAGGATGCGCCAAAATCCAGATCGACTTCCTGGGGTATGTCCTGCTTTTCTGCAACACTCATTGTAAGAACGCCCGATAGGCCTCCAGCACGTCCTCCACCCCGGCTTCCAGGAAACGCTGGCCGTGCTCGACGCAGGCCAAGGACGGCGCCGATCCCATGCGCCCATCCGGGAAGCGCTGGCGGAAGGTCACGGCGTCGCACTGGGCGCTTCCACCGGGCGCGATGTGGGGCGACATGGTTGCGTCCTTGACTGCCTCGGGATGCGCCGCCCAGGAAAGCGAGACCTCTGACGGAGTGGCGTGGCCCCCTTCCGCATCGCCATACAGCTCCTTGGCGATCTCCCGCCCGCGGCGCCCGGTAAACCAACTGTACAGCGATAGCTGCAGCGCATCCTTCGACTGCCCGCTCTGGCTGCCTCCGGACAGGCTTCGTTCGGAAAGAATTTCGGCAAAGGCCGTGCTTACCGTTGCAATATTGCCGCCATGGCCATTGAGAAAGAACACATGGGTGAAGCCATGGCGCGCTAGCGACTCCACGGTATCTTTCAGTACTGCCATCAAGGTGCTGGGGCGCAGGCTGATGGACCCGGGAAAGGCCAAATGATGCTGGGCCATGCCCAGATTCTGGGTCGGGCCGATCAGCACATCATGGCGCTCGCCCAGGGTCCAGGCGATCGCTTCCGGACAGATCGCGTCGGTGCCTATCAAGCCATTAGGCCCATGCTGTTCCGTCGAACCGATGGGAATGATGATGCCCGTGGAGCGCTGAAGATAGGCCTCCACTTCCTGCCAGGTGGCCAGTTGCAGCCGCATGATTCAACTCCCTTTCGTATCCGTCTGGTTGGCGGGAATCTTGGCGCTTTCCAACTCCTGCTCGCTGAGTATTCTGGGGGTGACGACGCATTTGCCGGACTGCTCATCAAAAAACGGTGTGCGCTTGTAGCTTCCATCGAGACGCGCCTTGGTAATCATGCCCGCGGCCTGGGCACCGCAGCCGATCAGACCTTGAGATGAAGGCTTGGGCTCGCCCAGAGCAGACTTGGTGAAAACCCGCATGCGGATCGGGCCAAACGTATTATCAAGTGAACCGACTTCATGTCGCAGGCAGGTATGTACCAGGCCCATAAAGGGCATGTTGTAGTTTGACGGCGTATTCGCAATGGGCGTGTTGCAACAACTGGCATACCAGCGCATCAGCCCTTTCGCGGTCAAGCGCAGACAGGCCAGGTTCTCGATACCTTCGCTGAAGGTCAGATTTTCTGGAGTGGTTTGGATGAGTTCGGTGCCACCAGCCTCGTCGAGAGTCTCGTGTTCCTTACCTAGAAATCGAGGGAACGCCTGACAGTCCGTGCAATAGCAGACGCAGTGAATGTAGTTCTTGATGGGTTCGAGTGTGCCCTTGAGTTTGCCGCACTGGCACTCGATGGCATGAGTCATGGTTGCAGTCCTTGCAGAGTTCGTCAGATCTAGCTTAGCCTGTTTTACGAAGGGTCATTGTACTCACCGCTCACTCGCCAAATGACATTGCCGACGTCGTCCGCTACCAGTAAACCGCCCTCTCGATCGATGGTCACCCCTACCGGCCTGCCTTGAGCCTTGTCATCTGCATTGATGAATCCGGTCAGCACATCGATCGGCTCACCGACGGGCATACCGTTCTCGAAGGGTACGAAAATCACCTTGTAGCCGCTGCGAGGCTTGCGATTCCAGGAGCCGTGCTGGCCAACGAACATGCCCTCATTAAATTGCTCCGGCAGGCTATTGCCCTCGGCAGCGGTCAAACCCAAGGATGCGGTGTGTGGCCCGAGAGCGTAATCCGGCACGATGGCGCTGGCGACGAGATCAGGGTTTTGTGGCTCGACCCGTTCATCCACGTGCTGTCCGTAATAGCTGAAGGGCCAGCCGTAGAAACCACCTTCCTGGACGGAAGTCATGTAGTCCGGTACCAGGTCGCTTCCCAGCGCGTCTCGCTCATTGACCGCGACCCACAGCGCCCCGCTTTCAGGCTGCCAGGCCATGCCCACCGGGTTGCGCAGCCCCGAGGCAAATACGCGGTGCTTCCCGGACTCGGGATCGATCTCCCAGATCGCCGCCCGGCCCTCTTCGTTTTCCAGTCCGTTTTCACCCACGTTGCTGTTGGAGCCCACCCCGACATAGAGCTTGCTGCCGTCCGGGCTCGCGATCAGGCTCTTGGTCCAGTGATGATTGATCGGCCCGCCGGGCAGATCGACAATCTTCTCACCGGCGGCAGTGATTTGAGTCTGGCCCTGCTCATAGGGAAAGCGAAGCACCGCATCCGCGTTGGCCACGAAAAAGTCATTGCCCACCAGGGCCATGCCAAAGGGCGAATACAGATCATCGAGAAAGATCGAGCGTTGATCCGCCACGCCGTCTCCGTCGGTATCTCTCAACAGGGTAATGCGATTGGCGCTTTCAACACCGGCGCCGGCGCGTTTCATGAAGTAGCCCATGATCCAGGACTTGATGCCACCTGACTCCTTGGGGGGACGGTTGGTTTCCGCCACCAGCACATCCCCATTGGGCAACACGTACAGCCAACGGGGATGATCTAGCCCATCCGCAAACGCCTTGACCTCGACCCCTTCGATGCCCTCCGGCTTGGCGCCGGCGGGCCAGCCCGTGGCCGGGGCGATATTCACAGTGGGGATCAGCGTCTCGTTGGGTTCGGGTAGCTGCGGATCGGGCCCGGTGCCGGCGGAGACCGGCAACGTAGCGGTTTCGCCACAGCCCGCCAGGGTGAGCGTAAAAAAACCGAAGACGATCAAGCGCAGGAGAATCATGGCGGCATCCTTTCCCGACAAGCAGTGGTTATTGTTGTAACACCGGAATCAGTGTCGACTAAAATCACTGATTCTGCACAAGAGACTGCAGCTTCTCGAAAACCTTGGGGTCCTGACGCAGGCCATCATGCTGATATTCGTTGGTCAGCCAGTAGGTCAGATTGCCGACCGCCTCGACGGTCTGCAGCGACAGTTCGACATCCACGTACATGTCATCGAAGTAGATGGCAGCCGCCACCGGCACAGTGTTGTGAGCCAAACGCTCTCGATCATAGAACGGCTTTGGCAGGGGGCGGCGGGCAAGTACTTCAACCGCTTCTCGAAAAGGCCTCAGTGTGCTGATTTCCTCGAACATCCAAGGGTAGATCATCTCACCGGTCAGATAGAGCGGACGATGATCTTCCGCAAACTTTGGATGCTGCTGTCGCCCTCGCTCCGCAGACCAGGCGCCTTGAGCATCCGGCGACGCATAGATGTTCTCGTGCAGGGCAGCAAACAGCGGGTTTTCATCGAAGCCTGTCAGAACCATCACCTCCAGCAGGAAATGCGGGTTCAGCGTCTTTTGTTGCTCATCGACGAAGGCCTCTTCGATCAGCCAGTGCAGCCGCTGTGCCCCCTCTCCCATGCCGATCATGAGCCCAAGTGTCTGGAAACGTCGGACGGTAAGCAGGTCCCCGTTGGGCAGATGGGGCTGATGGGCCTGAATATGATCGGCGATATCGTTGAGCTTTTGTTTATCCGAGGGAAAGCGTGCGTAGTAGGCCCGCATCTTCTTTTCCACCTGGGCGTAGGTGCGCCGATAGACCTCGTCCGGATCAGGGGAAAGGCTCGGGATGCCCCCGGCGATATAGCATTTCGCCAGACCTTCCGGTGCATAAGAAAGATAGGTCAGGGTCAGAAAACCGCCGTAGCTCTGCCCCAGGGTTTCCCAGCACGCGCCCTGATAGACATTCTTTCTAATGTGCTCCAGATCCGCCACGATGGCATGGGCATCAAAACAGGCAAGATAGTCCGCGGCGGCCTGGGCATCACTCATCGCTTCCATGGTGGCGCCGGTGATTCGGCTGCTGCGACCGGTGCCGCGCTGATCCGGCAGGATGACGCGATACTTCTTGATGGCGTCTAATAGCCACCCCGGGCCGCTCGAGGTGGGCCTGGGGGATTTGCCCCCGGGCCCACCTTGAAGAAACACCAGCAGCGGAAGCTGAGCGTCTTTCTGGGCAGGATCGCAGACTTCCCGAAAGAAGACGCAGAGCGTTTTGTCGTCATCCGGATTCCTCCAGTCAAGCGGCACCTCCAGGCTTTGGTCAATGACATGCAATCCGGAAAGATCGTAGGTATCGATTTCCATGGTGAAGCGCTCCATCACAAGTTGGATCCTGAGCAGATACTTTCCACAAAGCCTAAGCCACGCCTTGAGATGCTCTTTTAATGAAAGGAAGACAAATCAGCAGCAAGACCGAGGTCGCCATGCCGATCACCGCCATGGCGATGAAGTAGGTGACTTCGGTGTCCTGGGTATAAAAGGTGCCCAGCTTGCCGCCGGCGGCGAACCCGAGCGACAGCGACATGTAAAACAGCGCCAGCATCTGGGTCTGAAAGGCCGTGGGCGCAAGCTTGGTGGAGACCGACAGGCCAATGGGAGACAGGCACAGCTCCGAGGCAGTAAAGCCGATCAACAAGATGACCAGCATGATCAACGGCATGCTGACCCCCTCGGCGCCCAGATAAGGCAGATAACCCAGGAAGGTGAGCCCAATGATGAGCATGGCAATGACGAACTTGGCGGTGGAAGATGGCTGACGCTTGCCCAGGGTCGTCCATAGCCAGGCAAAGACACCGGAGAAAACGATGACACACAGCGCCTGAATCGAGACCAGCCAGCCCACGGGAACGGTCCAACCAAAGAGCATGCGATCTACCCGCTGATCGAAGAACGCCGTGATCACGGTATAGGACTGGCTGTACAGCGCCCAATAGATCGCGCTGGTCAAGAACAGCGGAACGAAGGCATAGACCCGGCGGCGCTCTTCTGCGCTGACGCGGCTCGAACGCAAAATGAGGTAGAAATAGATGACGGACACGATGGCAATGATGCCGAGCAGCACGTCCGCCAGATTATCTGCGCGAACCCAGCCAAGACCGATGGCCAACAGCAGAATGGCAAGGGCGATGACGGCTCCGGCAACGTGATATTTGACGCTGCCTGCTTCGAGAGGCATCGGTGGCTTGCGCTGGTCGTCGGGAAGCTGCTTGCGCCCCCGGGCGTATTGGAAGAGCCCGATGGCCATGCCGATGGCGGCAATGCCGAAACCATAGTGGAAGCCGACATTTTGCTGCAGCAGTCCGGTCAGCAGTGGCCCGACGAAGCCGCCAATGTTGATACCCAGATAAAAGATCGAAAAACCCGCGTCCCGCCTGGGGCTGCCCGGTTCGTACAGCGAGCCGACCAGGGACGAACAGGTGGATTTCACCCCGCCGCTGCCAAGGGCCACGAGAATGAGACCCGCGGTGACGCCATACACCCCGGGCAGGATTGCCAGGGAAATATGCCCCAACATGACGACCACGCCGGCGTAGAACAGGGTGCGCTCCGCGCCGAACACCCGATCGGCAAACCAGCCGCCGAGAATCGCCGCCAGATAAACGCCGCTGCCGTAGGCCCCGACGATGCCGATGGCGACGGATTGGCTGATGTCCAGCCCGCCTTGAGAAGTCTCGTAATAGAGATAAATCAGCAGGATCGCCTGCATCCCGTAAAAGGAGAAGCGCTCCCACACTTCCATGCCGAACAGCGTGGCAAGCGGCCAAGGATGGCCGAAAAAGTGTCGCTCGCTTTTAGCGTCGTTGACGCCTTGATTGTCCTTCATCCTTTCTCCAAGTCGCGCGCAAGAAATGACGTTTTATATTAGCAATAAAAAAGCCCGCTCACCTTGTGGCGAGCGGGCCGGCTTTGGAAAATAAAGGCGATCAGCTTTTGCCTTTCTTCACTCCGTCTTCGATGCGTGCACCGATATCCTTGTCGATGTTCTTCCAGTACTCGAACGCGCGCTCGAGTACCGGCTCGGTCACCCCATCCAGCAGATGGCCGACGGCATTGTTGACCAGTCGCTCGCGAGCAGCATCATCCATTACCTTGTTGACAAGCTGGTTGGCCTGACTGAAATCGTCGTCGTCCTTGCGCAAGGTGTAGGCCGAGCGCACCAGTTCGCCATCCGCATGCCAGGTGGTGTCCTCCGGATAGCGCTCTGGGTCCGCCGCCGGGCCGCCCTTGCTGTTGGGCGCATACACCGGATCGGACACCTTGTTGATACGCATGGCGCCATCCTTGGAGTAGCTGTGCACCGGCGCAATGGGCGCGTTCACCGGGATCTGCTTGTAGTTGGCTCCCAGACGATGACGATGTGCGTCCGCGTAGGCAAAACCGCGGGCCAGCAGCATCTTGTCCGGCGAGAGTCCGATACCCGGTATCAGGTTGTTGGGCTCGAAGGCGGCCTGCTCTATCTCCGCGTGGTTGTCCGTGGGGTTGCGATCCAAGGTCATCTTGCCGACTTTGATCAGCGGATAGTCCTCATGGGGCCATACCTTGGTCAGATCAAACGGATTGAGCCGGTAGGTCTTGGCATCATCAAACGGCATGACCTGAACGTGCATGGTCCAGCTTGGATGATTGCCTTGTGCAATGGCGCCGAACAGATCCCGCATGTGGTAGTCGCTGTCCTCGCCGGCCAGGCGATCCGCGTCTTCCTGAGTCAGGCATTCAATGCCCTGATCCGTCTTGAAGTGATACTTGACCCAGAATTTCTCGCCCTGGGCGTTCACCCACATATAGGTGTGGCTGGTGTAGCCGTTCATATGGCGCCAGCTCTTGGGAATACCGCGATCCCCCATCAGCCAGGTGACCTGGTGGGCAGATTCCGGTGACAGGGTCCAGAAATCCCACTGCATGTCGTGATCGCGCAGGTTGTTGTCCGCACGCCGCTTTTGGGAGCGAATGAAGTGCTGAAACTTCATCGGATCGCGCATGAAGAAAACCGGCGTGTCGTTGCCGACCATGTCGTAGTTGCCTTCGCTGGTGTAGAACTTCAGCGAAAAGCCCCGCGGGTCGCGCCAGGTATCCGGGCTGCCCCGCTCACCGGCCACGGTAGAAAAACGCGCCAGCATGTCGGTCTTGGTACCCGGCTGGAACACCACTGCCTTGGTGTACTGGCTGACATCCTCGGTTACTTCAAAATGGCCGAAGGCGCCGCTGCCCTTGGCGTGGGGCTGGCGCTCCGGGATGCGCTCCCGGTTGAACTGGGCCATCTGCTCGATCAGGTAGTGATCGTGCAGTACAAGCGGACCGTCCGGGCCAACGGACAGCGATAGTTCATCGCTTGCTACCCCAATGCCGGCGTCCGTGGTAGTTGGCTTGCGGTTGTCATTTGCCATTAAAAATCATCTCCCTGATGGTTGCGTAACAACAGGTGTTCGCAGCCATTCTATCGCTAGCAATCGTGTTTATCTTGTCGGTCTGTACATACAATGGACCGATACCAGTAGCTTAGGTTCCTGACGTCCACTGTATATAAAAACAAGATAAGGCGGCTGTCTACCGACTCAACATTCGCCGGCGCTTTCGGATGCTGTTTATCAAGACGGGAACCGTCGGGCCAAAATCATTGATATTGGCTTCAGACGCCACGGGGCGCGACTTCAAGAATAGCCGGCGTATGACAGCGTAGGGGGTGTCATAGCTCGGCTTTATCCGATTCATCGCAAGATTTCATCGCTTCACTTGAAAATCGATGACATTACCCAGTCTGATCACATGCCTTTTTCACGCTACCCACATACCCACCGCCAATAGCAGCAGCGTGGACAGCAACGTGGCGACATTAATGCTCATGATTTTCTGTAAGGCTTCTTCGTCCTTCAGTGCTTTGAGCAATCTCAGGGCAATCCATAGCGCAGCAGGAAGGGTAAGAAAGGCAAGCCAGGCGTCCATGGGCAACAGACCGTACAGCCTACCCAAGGCAATCAGCCCATAGGCGCCGAGCAGCAGCCCCGCCACCCAGCGCGAGGCGACGGGCAAACCCACCACGATAGGCAGGTGGCGGCGACCGATACGCCGATCCGCCTCCACATCGGGGAATTGGTTGATCAACAGCAGCTCGCTGACCAGCATCAAGGTCACCGCCGATCCCATCAGCGCCGTCTCATCGACGCGCCCGCCAAGGGCAATCAGAGTGCCCAATACCATGATCGGCCCGAAGCCCAACCCCGGCGCCAGCAGGCACCATAGCGGCGAACGGGTCAGCCAGCGGGTATAGGCGACCATCAGGAACACGCCGCTCAAGCCCACGATCAGCATCGGCCAGCCGCGCAGCCACAGAAAATACACCCCGATCGCGGCTATGCCGACGAGTGTGGCAAGCGCCGTTATCAATACCTGTGGGGCCGCGGACGGATGCTCCGGCAAGGCACCACTGCCCCCGGAAAACGGGGTGCGCCGCGTAATATGATCGAGCCCAGAATGAAAGTCGTCGTATTCATTGAGCAGATTGACCCCGGCATGGGCCAGCAGGCCGCCGATCAGCACCAATGCAACATCGAGTCCGTGAAGGGATATCGGCTGATTGACCGCAAGGCTTATTCCCAGCAGCACGCACAGCGGCGCCAATATCAGAAAACTCGGGCGCGTCGCACGGGTCACTGCTGCAATCGATGATGACATGAACGTTTTACTCAGTATGACAAGGCTATATGCACTCACTAGTGAATATGAGCACACATTACATATTGCCTAGCACGAACCCCAGCAACGCAACCACACTAAACAACATAGCCGCGCCATAGGCGATGATCTTGTTGGTCTTGTCGCGGCCCAGTTTCAGGTCGTGCAGGCCATGGCGAATACGGTGCATGGCATGAAACAGCGGCAGACAGATGACCGCCCCGATGAATATCAAGCCGGGAAAGCTGAACAACAGGCTGCGACTGCGCTCGAAATCAAGGGTCTCTACGGGTAACAGCCCCAGAGGAATCAGCAGGGCAATAAACAGAATGGCAGCAGGCACGAACACCGCGAAGCAGACGCCGCCGGCGCTGAACAGGGCCCACCAGATGGGCTCGTCGCTTCTCTTGATGCGCTTTTCCATCACATACCCCTCCCAAATACCCAGGCAAAAAGCGCCATTACCAAGAGCACGCCGAACCACTGCCCCAGGATGATCCACTTGGCTGGAATCGCCCGGCCCCCCACCCGCAATGGCATGACCCGGGGAAACAGCGTGAAGAAGGTTGCCGCGTGGAAAAGACTGGCACCGAGCGCCAGCAGGTTGATGGCGATGGTGATGGGGTTCTGCATGAAGTGTAGCCATCCTTGCCAGCTTCCCGGCCCCAGCAGCAGGCTATAAAGCCCCGCCAGCAGGCAGACAATGAAAAACACCAGGGGCAGCACCGTGGCTTCCCGGGCCATGTAGGCCATGAAGTAGCGATTCTTCAGCCACCAGTTGCGTTTTAATTCGGGAAAGTACCCAACGTGCTTTGCCATTGTGATCTCCTAGCGTTTGAACAAGTTGATCAAGAGATCCTTGGCGGATTCGACCTTGCCTTGGTTCACCGCTGCTGCCGGATCGACGCTCTTGGGGCATACCTCCGAGCAGTAGCCCACGAAGGTGCAAGTCCACACGCCTTCCTCACGATTGAGCTGCGCCATGCGCTGCGCCTTGCCCTGATCTCGGCTGTCCAGGTTGTAACGGTGCGCCAGAGTCAGCGCCGCGGGCCCCAGGAACTCGGGATTCAAACCAAACTGCGGGCAGGCGGAATAACACAGGCCGCAGTTGATGCAATCAGAGAACTTAAGATACTTGGCCAGCTGGGCCGGGGTTTGCTTGTGGGTCTGGGTACTGTCTTCCGAATCGTTGATCAAATAGGGCTGCACCGCTGCCAGATGCTCAAGGAAGATCTCCATATCGATGATGAGATCTTTCTGCACGGGAAAATGCGCCAAAGGTTCTATCTTGATTGTGCCCGGATACTCCCGCAGGAAGCTCTTGCAACCGAGCTTGGGCTCGCCGTTCACCATCACCCCGCAGGAGCCGCAGATCGCCATGCGGCAGGACCAGCGATAGCTCAGGCTGCCGTCCATGTCTTCCTTGATATGATTGAGCGCCTCGAGAATTGAGGTGCTGTCATCGAAGGGAACGTCGAAGTCCTGCCAGAAAGGCGTCTTACTTTGCTCTGGCAGATAGCGTTGGATACTCAGGCGTTTGGTGGTCATTTGCGTGCTCCTTTACCCGCATCGCCATAGGCGCGCACCGCAGGTGCCGAGAAGCGGGTATCTACATCCTGCCAACGCAGCTCCGCCGGGGCATCGGCGTTGAAGAACACCTGGCTATGCTGCAGGAAATTGATATCGTCGCGCTGCTCAAGACCTGCATCCAGGCGCTGATGGGCACCTCGGGACTCCCGGCGATTCAGGGCCGCCAGACAAGTTGCCTCGGCGATGTCCAGGCCAAATCCCAGTTCGATGCATTGCAGTAGCTCAGTGTTGTAGATGCGGCTTCGATCGCTCAACTTAATGTTGTGATAGCGTGACTTGAGGTCACGGATACGATTCAGTGCGGCCTGCATGCCCTGCTCGTCCCGATAGATACCGCAACCGTCCTCCATGGCCTGGACCATCTCACGCTTCAAACCAACCCAGCTCTCAAGGCCATCGGCGTCACGCAACCGGGCCACCTGTCGCTCCTGATCCTGAACCTGCTGTTGAAGTGACTCGATGTCGGCGTAAGCGGTGGCGGCTGCGCGATGACTTGCCTGCTCCCCTGCCAGGCGGCCGAAGACCAGCAGCTCAGAGAGTGAATTCGACCCCAGTCGATTGGCGCCGTGCAGCCCCACGGAGGCGCATTCCCCCGCCGCATACAGGCCTTTCAGGCTGGTTTCACACTGGGCGTCGGTCTCGATGCCGCCCATGGTGTAATGCACCGCCGGGCGGATCGGGATGGGTTCGGTGACCGGATCAACGTTGATATAGGCCTGAGCCAGCTCGCAGATGAAGGGCAGGCGCTCGTGCAGGTACTCCTTGCCCAAGTGGCGCAGGTCGAGATACACCACGTCGTTGTCGGCAAATTTACCGGTACGCCCGGCCTTCTGCTCCTGCCAGAAAGCCTGGGACAGCTTGTCCCGGGGGCCTAGCTCCATGTACTTGTTCTTCGGCTCGCCCAGGGGTGTTTCCGGACCTAGGCCGTAATCCTGCAGATAGCGATAGCCGTCCTTGTTCAGCAGTAACCCGCCTTCCCCACGACAGGCCTCGGTAATCAGAATGCCCGTGCCCGGCAGGCCCGTGGGGTGATACTGCACGAATTCCATGTCCCGCAGAGCCGCCCCCTGGCGATAGGCCATGGCCATGCCGTCGCCGGTCACGATGCCGGCATTGGTATTGAACTGAAACAGACGCCCGGCGCCGCCGGTGGCAAGGATCACGGATTTGGCCCGTAGCAGAATCAGCTCGCCGGTGGCGACCTGCAGCGCGATGACGCCGGCCACCTTGCCTTCCACGGTCGCCACATCGAGCACGAAATACTCATCCAGCCGCTCGATTTCCGGGTATTTCAACGACGTTTGAAACAGGGTATGCAGAATATGAAAGCCGGTCTTGTCCGCGGCAAACCAGGTGCGCGCGGTCTTCATGCCGCCAAAGCGGCGCACCTGTATCGAGCCGTCCGGTTTACGGCTCCAAGGACAGCCCCAGCGCTCCAACTGCACCAGCTCCCGATGGGCATGGCGAATGAAGTAATCGACCACTCCCTGTTCCGCTAGCCAGTCGCTGCCAGCGACGGTATCTTCGAAGTGGGCTTCCAGGGTGTCCTCCTCGCTGGTCACAGCCGCAGCCCCGCCTTCCGCCGCGACGGTATGAGAGCGCATGGGATACACCTTCGAAAGCATCAGGATGCGCTGTTCGATGCCTTCCTCCCTGGCATGTTCCGCAGCGGCAATCGCAGCGCGCAGTCCAGCGCCCCCTCCCCCCACGATCACGATATCCGCATCTCGATGTTGCATGACTATCCTCGTCGGTTGTTCGGCGGCTGAACGAAGCAGGAATGTCTCCACAAGATCGCCTTTGAACAAAGCCTTGCACAGGTATTGAACAACCACCACGCCCAGGAGTAATAAACCGGCTAAACATTGATCTACATCAATCTTCCCTGACAAGTCCGGGGCTACGGTGATTATCAAGCCCTTGGAAGAAACCCATGAACAGGGACTGTCCCAGCGCTGCGAAGGCTTCAGGTCCGATTCTCACTGGGTTGCTCATCGACCAACTCTTCTGACCCTCGCGATTGACAAGGAGACGTGACATGAACGACAGCGAATCATCCGATGGTGGCCTTACCGCAGCGACACAGGTTGATGATACCGATCAGCATATCGTCGCCGTACTCGAGGAGTACGGTCGCATTCAGTCGTTTTCCAAGGGTGACTGGATCAGCCAGGAGGGCACGCCGAGAGAGTGGTTCGCGGTGCTGCTTGCCGGACAGCTGGAGCTGCTGTACGGCCGCTACGGCGATACGCGGCGGGTCGGGCTTCTGGAGACGGGGGCCATGGTTTTCGAGGGCTTTTTGATGGACGATCAGAACCCCCACCGGCTCTCTACTCAGGCTGCCGTGGACGGTCGGCTGCTGGTGCTGGATGCCGACGCCAAGGAACGCCTGCAGCGAGAGCAACCAGACTTCTGGAATGACCTGATACTGCGGGTGGCGATGCGCCTGCGCGCGCGGCTACGAGAAGCCACCGTCCGGCTGGTCGAGCATGGCGAGCCGGCCTTCGCGATCGGCACCACCCGGGTAGAGCATGATTCCCTGGGAGAGCGCGAGATTCCGGCGGATGCCTACTACGGTGTGCAGACGCTGCGGGCGATGGAGAACTTTCCCATCTCCGGCCAACATCTGAACAATTACGGCAATCTATGCACCGGGTTGGCCATGGTCAAGAAGGCCGCCGCGCAAGCCAATCACGAGCTGGGGGTGCTCGAGGCCGACAAGGCGGAGGCCATTGCTTTCGCCTGCGACGAGATCATTGCGGGCAAACTACGTCGACACTTCGTGCTGGACATGATTCAAGGGGGTGCCGGCACCTCGACGAACATGAATGCCAACGAGGTTATCGCCAACCGTGCACTTGAGCTGCTGGGTCATCAGCGGGGCGATTACGCCCACCTGCATCCGCTGGATCACGTCAACCTGTCCCAGTCCACCAACGACGCCTACCCCACCTCCGTGAAGATCGCCCTGCTGCTGACCGTCAAACAGGCGCTGAACTCCCTGGACGAGCTTTCCAGCGCCTTGCAGACGAAGGCTGATAAGTTCGCCGATGTATTGAAAATGGGGCGCACCGAGAATCAGGACACCGTCCCGATGACATTGGGTCAGGAGTTCGGTGCCTATGCCGGGATGGTCGCCTCCGCTCGCCGCGCGCTGGAACACGCAACCCTGGAAATGCACCTGATCAACCTGGGCGCCACGGCCATCGGCACCGGACTGAACAGCCCAGCAGGCTATGCCCAGTTGGTAACCGACAAGCTGGCCGTCGTCTCTGGCCTGCCATTGACCCTGGCAGAGGACCTGGTGGAGGCCACCCAGGACTCCGGTGCGTTCGCCTATCTGTCCGGCGCCATGAAGCGCGTGGCGATTCAAGTCTCCAAGATCTGCAATGACCTTCGCTGGCTCTCAAGCGGACCTCGAGCGGGGCTCAACGAGATCAACCTTCCCCCCATGCAGCCGGGCTCTTCCATCATGCCGGGTAAGGTCAATCCGGTGGTGCCGGAGATGGTCAACCAGGTCTGCTATCAGATCATCGGTTTCGATGCCACGGTGGGTATCGCCGCGGAGGCCAGTGAGCTCGAGCTGAACATGGCCGAGCCGATCATGGCCTATGACCTTCTTCAAGGACTGACCATCCTCAACAACGCCACCATCGTGCTCACCAACCGCTGCGTGACGGGTATCACCGCCAACCGGGAAGTCTGCCTGGACTACGTGCAGCGCTCGATCGGTCTTGTCACCGCGCTCAACCCGGTGCTCGGCTACGAGCGTTCTTCCCAGGTGGCCAAGGAAGCGCTGAACACCGGCGGCAGCGTCTACGACCTGGTCATCGAGAAGGGATGGCTGAGCCAGGATCAGCTCGATGAGCTTCTGGAGCCGAGCCGCATGACCAGCCCCATGCAACCTCGAACTTAGCGAGACAACCCAATGACGGTGCGCACGTAAATACAAAAGACGCGCGCCGCAAACAGGACGCATCTATGACCCATCGATTGAAAATCTTTGCCCCCCTTCTCATTCCGATCATCGTGGCGCTCTTTCCGGTGCCCGAGGGGCTCGCGCCCCACGCCTGGTATTTCTTCGCAATCTTTCTCGGTGTCGTGGTGGGGCTGGTATTCGAGCCGCTGCCCGGCGCGGTAATCGGACTGATCGGCGTCGCCGTAGCCGCACTTTTGGCGCCCTGGGTGCTGTTCTCTCCTGAGGCGCTCGCCGCACCCGGTTTCAAGCTGGGCAGCAGCGCCTTTGCCTGGGCGGTGTCCGGATTCACCAACGCCACGGTGTGGCTGATCTTCGGTGCCTTCATGTTCGCCCTGGGCTATGAAAAGACAGGGCTGGGTCGGCGCATTGCACTGTGGCTGGTCAAGACCATGGGCAGACGGACCCTGACCCTGGGTTACGCGGTGATGCTTGCCGACACCATCCTAGCGCCTTTTACACCGTCCAACACGGCGCGCAGTGCCGGTACGATCTATCCGGTGGTACGTAACCTGCCAGCGCTTTACGACTCGCATCCGAACGATCCGAGCATGAAGCGCATGGGGAGTTTTTTGATGTGGACAGCGATCGCCTCGACCTGCGTGACGAGCTCACTGTTTCTGACCGCCCTTGCCCCCAACCTTCTTGCCGTCGCCCTGACCGAAACCACCACGGGTATCCGTATCGGCTGGGGAGAGTGGTTCATGGCCACGGCGCCGGTAGGCATCCTGCTGCTGCTGATAGTGCCCTTGCTGTGCTACTGGCTGTGCCCGCCGGAGGTCAAATCCGGCAGTGCGGTATCCGACTGGGCAGGCGAAGAAATCAAGAAACTCGGACGTCTTTCACGCAACGAGATCCTGTTGATCATTTTCGTGCTGATAGCACTGACCCTGTGGATCTTTGCCTCTAGCATCCTGGCGCCAGCCCTGGTGGGCATTCTGGTGATCTGCGCCATGCTGCTGACCGGCATTCTGAAGTGGGACGACATACTGGCCAACAAGGCCGCCTGGAACACCTTCTTCTGGTTCGCCACTCTTGTCGCCCTGGCGGGCGGACTCAACGAGGTTGGCTTCGTGAAATGGTTCGGCGACCTGATCGGCAGTCGCATCAGCGACTTCGGCCCCATGATGGCGATGATCCTGCTGACGACGGTCTTCTATCTATTGCACTACTTCTTCGCCAGCACTACCGCTCATACCACCGCGCTGCTGCCGGTCATGCTGGCGGCAGCGTCCGGCATACCTGGCGTGGATCTGCACATGTTCATTCTCATGCTGCTACCGACACTAGGGTTCATGGGCATTCTCACTCCCTACGCGACAGGACCAAGCCCGGTCTACTACGGCAGCGGCTATCTGCCCGGTCCGCTGTGGTGGCGACTAGGCGCGATCTTCGGACTGCTGTTTTTGATCAGCTGGCTAGCGATCGGCGTGCCCTGGATTGCGTTCATCAACTGACGTTCCATGGGAGCAAGCTAAGCACTCGATTCCTCTTCCGGCTCCTCAGCAATCGCCCCGCGCTTGCGCTCGGTGCGAGCGATGATGGAGGAGCGACCAGGTCGCCGGTCACGTTGAGCCCGGTCGCGCCCATCCCGACCAGGGCATCGATGGAAGTCAAAAGCGCCACGGTCTCGATGGGCAGCCCTACCTGGGCAAAGACCGTGGCGATCATGACGATGCCGGCCCCGGGGACCCCGGCGGTGCCTATCGAGGTGAGGGTACCGATCAACACGATCTCGATCATGTTCATGAAACTCAGCGGAACCCCGACCACGTTTGCCGCAAACACCGCGGAAATGGCGATACGGATGGCCGCGCCGTCCATGTTGATGGTGGCCCCCAGAGGCAGGCTGAAGCCGTACAGGCTGCGGGGTATGTTCAGACGCCGAGCGGCGTCCAGGGTCAGCGGCAGCGTACCGGTGCTGCTTTGGGTGGCGAAAGCCGTCGCCATGGGGGTGCGCGCCTCTCGGAAAAACCGCCTAACCCCACGCCGAACACCTTCATCAGCACGCAATAGAGAACGAGCTGAACCGCCAGGGCGACATAGAGCACCGCCACCATGTTGCCCAGGGACAGAATAGTGGCCACTCCCTGCTTGCCCACGGTCTCGGCAACGATCGCGAAAACCCCGATGGGCACGTACTGAAGTACACCGGTCATGACCTTCAGGGTGATTTGATTGAGCCCTTCCACCGTGCGGTAAAGATGCTCGCCAAGCTCGCCATGAGTCTTCGATGCGCGCAGCTTGAGCAGCGCGATACCAAAGACGAAGGCCGTGAAGATGATGCCCAGCAGATTCACCTCGGTGAAGGCTGTAAAGATATTGTCCGGCACGATAGCCAATAGCACCTGAGCTATGCCGGGATTGTCCGGCACGTCTATCTCGGCATTTTCATCCAGGGATAATCCCGTACCCGGCTCGAACAGGGTCGCGACGGCAAGCCCGACGATGATCGCAAGCGCGGAGGTGGCCACATAGTAGCCAAACAGCTTGCGACCCATGCGCCCCATGCTGCCCAGCTGCGCCTGATTGATGCCCACCATGAGGGTGAACAGCACGATGGGCACGATGAGAAACTTCAGCAGCCGCAGCAATAAATCGCCGAAGGGCGCCAGCCAGTCTGCGGCAGCCTGCCCGCCAATCAGCCCGACGATGATGCCGAGCACCAGCGCAACGGTGACGCGAAGAATCAGCGAGGAATCGAAATAGATACGCAGCAGTTTTTTCATTGGTTGGCGCCCGTCTGCACCGGTACACGAGATGCCATGAAAAGCGGTGCTACAAAAAGCGAAGCGTGTGCTGATGCCATGATGCGGGTTCCTCGTCCATGATGGCGCCGATTGTGATGGATATGGGCGGGAGGGTAAATGCCGTCAGTCCCCGGAGTTATCAAGCCCCAGTATCCAGCCTTCCAAATTGCGCTGAGAGGACGTGAGATTTGGTGCTGCCGCCAGACGTCCGTCGGCTATCTCGATCATCATCAAAAGCCCTAGCAAGGCATCGAAGGGATCTTCACCGCCAGCGCTCGTACCAAAGCCGTCGGTGAGTTGCTTCTTGGTGGCACTGTCCCAGATGACGCTTTGGGTATCCGCCAGCAATTGCCGACCCTTCTGGATGCGATCCGCTTGGCGACGCTTGCTCTGCCCTGCCCCCATGCCAACCCCCAGCAGGTGCGCCGCCAGGGTCGGCCAAGTTTCACACAGCACGCAACGAGAACGTGCAGCCAGAAAGGCGAGATCACCGTCGAAGGGCCAGAGCGCCGCTCCGCCCATGCAGGCCTGGACACGGGTCGGAATGATCACTTCGCGCCAGCCGGCAATGGCGGCCTTGCCGACCTGATTGGCGCCTAGCGTCCAGAACAGCGGACAGGGCAGTCGGCCCGGCGTTCGCCGCTCGCACTCTCGACGCAGGTCGTCGAACTCGGCAACGCCGAGGGCATTCGTGAGCTCCGTCTGGCGCATTCCCCGGCAAGACCTATTTGGATAGAAAGGCCGGGCTAGGACGATATCCTGCGGTGTTTGCGCCACCCGAAAGAAGTCCGGCCATTGACCCGCCGCAAGCTGATCAAGAAACCCGCCGAAATCATCGATTCCAACCTGGTGCGCCCAGCTTGCGGGCACGCCAAGAGGGAAATCGAAGCCGACGAGAGTTGTACTGCTCTCATCGTTTAAAAACGTTTTCAGCCAAGCGTCGATATTGCCGACGCGATGAGAGGCCGATACCTGCCAGCGCTGTTTGGCGTCATCCCACCGGGCCTCTGTCACCCAGCGCTTGCCCGGCCTCCGGCTCCAGTCCGCGTGCAGCAATCGGTTAAAGGCCAATCCGGTCATCAGTCGCTGTAGCTGCCGGATGCGCCGGCTTCAAGAAAGGCCCGACACTGATGAATGTCTTCCGCCAGGGTGCGCCCTTCTGAGAGCGGTGGAAGTTCGTCGATGGCAAAAAAATCCGCCGCATCGGTTTCGTTGTTGGGCACGAACTCGCCCCCTTCAAAATCGCAAACGTAGAACAGCTTGTAGAGATGATCCGGCGATACCGGCGTGTAAGGGTGCAGGCTGCGATCCTTGAGCATGGCCAGACGCGGATTGCTGGCATGGCGTCCGGACTCCTCGAGGATCTCCCGCAGTACACAGGATGACGGCCCTTCGTTCACGTCCGCCCAGCCTCCGGGAAGTGTCCAACGGCCGTCCTTGATCTCGCGCACCAACAGTACCCGGTTGTCGACGAAGACCGCGCCGCGCACGTCCACCTTGGGGGTGGCATAGCCTGCATCGGGAATGAAGAAGTTTTCGACTTTCTCGATGGGCGCATCGCTCAATACCGCAAACATCTGGTTGGTCAGCGCCTCGAGCTGCTGATAGCGCTCGAGTTCGTATTTATTGGTGGTATAGGTCTGCCCGGTCTGGGCAATGGAGCGAAGCTGCTTGGCAAAGGCAATCCAGTCCTGGCTCATGAAATGCGTCCTGGGGGGAAGGGCATGAAAAGGCATCTCGTGCAGGCGCCGCCAATGCAAGGCGGCGCCGGATTGATCAAGATCATTCAACGCGGAATCGGTCCACTCCAATGCTTATGAACCAGCGTCGAGCTTGTCCTGAGTCTTTTGCTCGAAATCGCTGGCGTCATGACGCTCGTGCAGCTGCATCTCGGGCTCGCCGAAGGTGCGGTTGACCATGCGACCGCGCTGCACCGCCGGACGAGCGTCTATCTCTTTTGCCCAGCGCTGCACGTTTTCGTATTCCTGCACCTGCAGGAACTCCCCGGCATCGTAAAGCCGCCCCAGGGCCAGCTGGCCATACCAGGTCCAGTTGGCAATGTCGGCGATGGTGTAGTCGTCACCGGCCAGATAGTGCGTCTCGCTCAAGTGGCGATCCAGTACGTCCAGCTGACGTTTGGTCTCCATGGCGTAGCGATCAATCGGGTATTCCAGCTTCTGTGGCGCATAGGCGTAGAAGTGCCCGAAGCCGCCGCCAAGAAAGGGCGCGCTGCCCATCTGCCAGAACAGCCAGTTGAGCGTTTCCGTGCGGGCAGCGTGATCCGTCGGCAGAAAGGCGTCGAACTTCTCCGCAAGATACAAAAGAATCGAACCGGACTCGAACACCCGGGTCGGCGGCGTGGTGGTGTGATCCATCAGCGCCGGGATCTTGGAGTTGGGGTTGACCTCGACGAAACCGCTGCCGAACTGATCGCCTTCGCCGATATCAATCAGCCAAGCGTCGTATTCGGCGTCATGGCCCTGGGCCAGCAGCTCCTCGAACATCACCCCGGCCTTAACGCCATTGGGAGTAGCCAGGGAGTAAAGCTGGAAAGGATGCTTGCCAACGGGCAACTCCTTGTCATGGGTGGGCCCGGCTACGGGACGATTGGTGCTGGCGAACTTGCCGCCGCTTTCCTTTTCCCAGGTCCATACCTTGGGTGGGGTGTAGTCGCTTTCCTGGCTCATGTTGACTCCTTGCAGGTCGTGATGAAACGTTCCTTTGCGACAAACCATAGTCGGTTAACGTTTCCGCTTCAAAGCATCTGCCGCATAGGCGAAAACTATCAAAACAATACCGAGAATTGCCCGGCGCATTAAGAACCCCGGGTGTACCGTCAGGAGAAAGGTTATTCCATCGTTACAACAACGAGAAAACCGACATGAATGCAAATGCTCCCACCCCCGCCGGCCGCTGCCCGGTCATGCACGCGCCCGGAAACCCTCACCAACGACTTCTTCGTCAATCTGATGGACATGAACACGGAATGGAAACCGACCTCGGAGGACCCGGATCTGTTCGAAGGCCGCGATCGTAAGACTGGCGAAGTCAAATGGACCGGCACCCGGGTGGATCTTGTCTTCGGCGCCAACTCCCAGCTGCGGGCCCTGGCAGAAGTCTATGCTCAAAGCGATGCCCAGGAGAAATTCGTGAAAGACTTCATCACCGCCTGGACCAAGGTGATGAACGCGGACCGCTTCGACCTGGCGTGAGCGTCATCTGCACGTCCATATGTAGATGATTGAAAAGCAAAAGCGGTGTTTCAGTGAAAGCTGAAACACCGCTTTTTATCATGACCCTGGCTTTTTATCATGACCCTGAAGAGGATCATTAAAAGGCGTGTGATGTTGGCTAAAGAAAAAAGGTGTTTTTTGGGCGCACGAAAACTAGAGGCCGGCTTCTTTTTGGTGACGGATAGCCAACACCACAACAGTGTCCCCATCGATGCGATACCGTGCGACATAGCCGCTATCACCGAAGTCAATCAGCCAGTCCCGGAACTCCTCGGGCAGGTCGTCAACAGGGCGCCCAATGCGTGGCAGTTCTGCGAGCGCCTGAATACCCTGGATGATGGCTGTAGCGGCTCGCTCAGCCGCTGCAGGATTCTTCGGCCGCAGGAACTCGCGCAGCCGCTCCAGATCCCGGAGCGCTGCCGGGGCGAAGATCACTTGTGACATGTCGGGGCCGGCACCTCGTCATCCGTTCCCCAGCTGGCCAGCCACTTCTTCACTTCGTCAGCGCTCGCGTGCAAGCCGGTAGCCTGGTAGTCCTCCCAAGCCTTGAGAGTGTCTTGCCTGAAGTTCTCTCGCCTCTCTTCGCGCTCCACATACTGTTCGATTGCTTCACGCATGAGCCAATGTGCGGAACGCCGGCGAGTGTCGGCGAGGTGCTGGACCCGCTCTTTCAGGCTGTCGTCGAGCTTGATGGACGTTGGTGTTGCCATGACGGCCTCCGTAGCTAGAGGTAATACCTTTGGCTACTATGGACCGAATTGGCCTGCCTGTCGATGGCAGGCTTTCTTGGCGGGGCCGGCAAAGTGCGACGAACCTTTTTTATAGGATTTCCGGTCACTGGCATTAGGATAGAAGCAGCCAGGCTACAAATCCCTTTTACTCTTTTACACCCTTTGCCGGAGAGCCAGTGAACAGCATCAACCCGAACAAGCTTCACCACAGCAAATGGGCCGCCGCCCAGCCGCGCAACAAGGAAAAACACTTCATGGTGACAAAGCTGCTGCGAGACGGGGAAGAGAACGTCGTTGAAGTGATTCTGGAAGCCGTGATCAGCCGCAGGGAGCTTACCCTGCCTTGGCGGGATCTAAAGGATGACGAGATCTGGCTGATGGGGTGGTGTTAGGAAATCGCGGTGTTCGATACAGGCGTCGAGCGCCGGTGAGTACGCGCGACACCAGCGGCGGTATTGGCAGGCGCGGGAATTCAAGACCCGTGCCTATTCGGCCTCGTTCAATCCTGCTCGCGTTCATAGACTGCCTCCCCCGCGATCCAGGTCTGCTCGACTTGGGTCTGCCAGATATTCTCCGGCGCGGTGCGCATGATATCGGTATCCACCAGCAGGAAATCCGCCCACTGGCCGGGCATCAGGCCGCCCAGGCTGTCTTCCTGATGAGCCGCGTAGGCGGCATCGATGGTAAAGCCGCGCAGCGCCTCCGCGGCGGTGAGTTTCTGACCCAAGCGCCAGCCACCTTCGGGCTGATCCTGACGATCCTTTCGGGTCACTGCCGCATGAATGCCGTAGAAAGGATTGGCAGGCTCCACAGGGAAGTCCGATCCGGCGGCGATGCGGCTGCCGCTATCGAGAAAAAAGCGCCAGGCATAAGCACCGGCAAGACGCTCCTGCCCGAGCCGATCGCCGGCCATGTTCTTGTCGCTAGTGGCGTGAGTGGGCTGCATGGAAGGAATCACGCCGAGCTCGGAAAAGCGGGGTATATCGCTGACGTCGACCACTTGGGCGTGTTCGATACGATGACGCAGCTTCTGGGACTGATCGTCGTTTTTAAGGTTCTGGGCGTAAATATCCAGCGCGATGCGATTGGCCCGGTCGCCAATGGCGTGCATGTTGGCCTGAAAACCTTCGCGACTCGCCTGGTCCACCAGCGTTTGCAGCGCCGTTTGATCCTGCAGCATTAGCCCCTTGGAATCCGGTCGATCGCTATAGGGTTCGAGCAGCGCCGCGCCGCGACTCCCAAGGGCACCATCCGTGTAGATCTTGACGCTTTTGATATCCAGCCAGTCTTCCGGATCGTCCTGAGGCCCTTTCTCGAGCATGGTCTCGAACTCGGGATCGCTTGAGGCCACCATCGGATACAGTCGCAGTCATCGGCGCGATCGCGGTAAAGCGCGAGCTCTGCGGCGCTGGCACCGGCATCGTGCACGCTGGTGATACCGACTTCCTGAAGGTGTGCGACCGCAGTATCGAAGGCTTGGGCCATCTCTTCGGCACTGCGCGTAGGGATTTTGTCCGTGATCAGCTGCTCGGCGTTGTCGATGAACACGCCGGTGGGATTACCCGACTTATCCTTTATAATCTCGCCGCCATCCGGAGCCTGGGTATCCGCGTCGATGCCCGCTAGCTCCATAGCCTTGCTGTTGACCCAGATCGCATGATGATCGACGCGACTCAGCATCACCGGGCGATCGGCAATCTGCGCATCCAGGACTTCAGCGGTGGGAAATTCCTTGCCTTCCCATAGCACCTGGTTCCAACCACCGCCGCGAACCCATTCAAAATTGGGGTTCCGGGAGGCGAACTCCGCGACCTTCTCCGCGCTTTGCTTCGCGGATTCCAGATCACGCAGATCCACTTCCAGAAGGCTGTAGCCCAGCGCCATGAAATGGCCGTGGGCATCGATCAGCCCGGGCAACAGCGTCTTGCCTTGTGCGTCGATGTCGTTGTCTGCATTGGTGTAATCATCGGCCACGGCCTTGTCGCCGCGGGCGACCACCTTGCCATCCTCTACCACCAGGGTGGAAAAGTTCACCAGCTGGCGGTTGTCATCAAAGCCATAGCCGTTGGCGTTGTGGAACACCGTGGTCTCGGCTTGAGCTGCGAAACTCACGCCGGCAATGGAAAGGCACAATAGCGTTTTACGAAACATGGATGACGGCTCCTGATTCTTGTACTTGGAAAACCGGATTTCAGTTCGCGTTGAAAAACGAACCGCCGGCCCTGGTTCCTAGCGTAGGAAACCGCAACACTTTTTACTAATTCATTCAGGCTGCGTTTGCCGACATGGCCACAATCAGGTGGTGCAATACAAAAAATACTGTATGATTGTCCAGTATGGAACTGATCGCTAAACTCGCCATCCTGGCCGACGCCGCCAAATATGACGCCTCCTGTGCGTCGAGCGGCACGCAGGCCAAGAACTCGACCAAGGGCCGCGGTGTGGGCTCCACCGACGGCGTGGGAATTTGTCACTCCTACGCCCCGGACGGCCGCTGCATCTCCCTGCTGAAGATCCTGTTCACGAATTTCTGTATCTACGAATGCAGCTACTGCGTCAATCGCAACTCGTCCAACGTGCGGCGTGCACGCTTCACCGTGGACGAAGTCGTGAATTTGACCCTGGATTTCTACAAGCGCAACTACATCGAAGGGCTGTTCCTGAGCTCTGGCATCATCCGTAACCCGGACTACACCATGGAACAGCTGGTGGCCGTGGCACGCAAGCTGCGCGAAGAGCATGACTTTCGCGGCTACATCCATCTCAAGACGATTCCCGAGGCGGATGGTGAACTGCTGGCAGCGGCAGGGCGCTATGCGGACCGGCTTAGCATCAACATCGAACTGCCCACCCAGCAGGCGCTTGCCGAACTGGCGCCGGAAAAAGATCAGCGCACCATCAAGCTATCCATGGCGCGTATCCGCTCGCGGCGCGAAGAGTCTTTCGCCGATCAGAACGCCTATCAGCGGCAACCCCGGCGTTCCGGCACGGGCAAGCCGCCGGTTTTCGCCCCCGCCGGCCAGTCCACCCAGATCATCGTTGGCGCCGAACCCTCCACGGACGCCCACATCCTGCAAACCTCGTCGGCCCTGTACGCGGGCTATGCGCTGCGTCGTGTCTATTATTCCGCTTTCAGCCCCATCCCGGATGCATCCATGCGACTGCCGGTGCAGCAACCGCCGCTGCTGCGAGAGCATCGGCTGTATCAAGCAGACTGGCTGATGCGCTTCTACGGCTACGCCGCCAACGAGATCACCCAGTCGCCGGACCCCGGAACGGCCCCAGGCATGCTTTCTTTAGAGGTCGATCCCAAGCTCGGCTGGGCGCTTGCCAATCGCGGCTTCTTTCCGGTGGATATAAACCGTGACTCCAAAGTACGGCTGCTGCGGGTTCCCGGACTTGGGGTCAGAAGCGTCGATCGCATACTGCAGATTCGAAGGGTGCAGAAGGTTCGCCTGGAGGATCTTGTTGCCATGCGCGCCAGGGTGAAAAAGGCGATGCCCTTCATCGTCTGCGCCAATCATCATCCATCCCTCAATGAGCTGGACAGCGACCGGCTGCGGGCACGCTATACCCCAACTGCCCAGCAGCTGTCGCTGTTGTAACCAAGGCTTGCCGCCATGACGCAACCTTCGCTGTTTGATGACACAGATACGGATGCGCTGACGGCAGTGCGCTTTCATCCGGACTTTTCAAGCTGGCAACAGCGAGCGCGGCAACTTTTGATGAATGAGACGCCGCCGCAGCGGGTCTGGTGGCAGCCGGATCACACCCGAGAGCGCACCGTAACGTCTTCAAGCGTCACTGCCGTCCGCGTGCCCAAATCCTTCATCGCTCAAGCCCGCGCTGCTAGCTGCCATCGAAGCAATGAGCGCTGGGCGCTGCTGTACCACCTGCTATGGCGACTGACTCACGGCGAGCGGTATCTCATGCAGCTCGCCAGCGATCCGCAGGTGGCAAAACTAAGACACTATGCCAAGTCGGTGAGTCGTGACGTGCACAAGATGAAGGCGTTCGTGCGCTTTCGCGCCGTTGATGACGCAGAAGGTGATCAGCGCTATGTCGCCTGGTTCGAACCGGATCACTTCATCGTCGAGTACGCCGCCCCTTTCTTTGAGCGCCGATTCGCCAATATGCGCTGGTCGATTCTGACCCCAGATTGCTGCGCTCATTGGGAAGGCAGCGGTGAGCTGTGGTTCAGCGAAGGAGCCGACAAGGCAGCG
>NZ_JIBT01000041.1 GCF_001039575.1 Halomonas sp. PR-M31 | reverse complement strand
GCTCAGCGCCGATGGTAGTGTGGGGTCTCCCCATGTGAGAGTAGGTCATCGTCAGGCATTTATTACGCCCAGCGAGGTGAGAACGTCACTCAGGGCTTTCCCCATGGACCCGTTTGTCGGGAACAAACGGGAACCGCTTTAGCGGGCCCGAAGGGTAAGTCTCAGGATGAGACGAATAAAGCCCCGGGATGCCGGCCAGCTCCTCGTCAGGCATCTATCCGAACCCCCGATCTCACTGAGATCGGGGGTTTTTTGTGTGGGGAAAATAACGTTTGCTGAGTGGCCTGAGTGGAAGATGCTCTGAATATTCTTAGCACAAATTGTTCAAAGTAAGTTGTTTTCCTCTCAGTAAGTAGCTGTTATTGATAAGCAATACTAAAACGCGATAGTAGTATTTATACACGATGCGAGTTATTGTGTTTCAATCATTTGATGGCTTCTTAAGGAGATATACATGCAAAACAGCCTGTTACGAAAACTAGGTTTGGCCATGTTGATGGCATTGATGTTGGGTGGTGTTGCTGCTTGCGATGATCAAGGGCCTGCGGAAGAAGCGGGTGAAAACATTGACGACGCCGTAGATGATGCTGGCGACAACGTCGAGGAAATGGGTGACGACATCCAGGATTCTGCAGAAGACGCGCAGAACTGAGCTATATTTCGAATGACCGTAAGGTGCCTACTTGCGGAAAAATGCCGGACAGCTATGCTGCCCGGCATTTTGCTTTTCAAAGCAAAGACAACATTATGTTAGGCGCTTGGATTCTGCTCGATGCCCTGGACGTACCAAGGAGCGCCATCGCGTAGATCGCGAACCAGGTGCCAGGTTTCGTTGAATTCGTTCTGCTCGCCATCTTCATCCAGGATGCCGTGGAATAGCACTGTCGCTTCAGCTTTTTGACCGTATTCCTGCACGTCGCCCAACTCGGCAAAAAGACGCACACTTTCGGTGCGGTTGTTTGCCGAATGATGAGCACGCTCTTCGCGTAGCTGATTATAAAGCTCAGGTGTCACGTACTCTTGGATGCTGCTGAAGTCATTGTTGTCCCAGGCGCGCTGTAACGTCATGAAGTGCTCTTTTGCTCCTGCCAGAAACTGCTCCTTGTCAAACCAAGCCGGATGAGACGACATGCGGCCGTGACTGGTAGATGCTGTAAACGCGTGCTGCTGCTGGTTGTCTGACTGCGTCTGATGCTCGGAGTAGGCCTGCGGCCCTGCCGCAGTCGATGTCTTGCGGCGGCGACCAAAGAGGCGAAAAGCAAGCCAAATGGCGCCGGCGATCAAGAGTATGTCGGTAAACCGTAGCTCATCGAAGGCTCCACCGAAGAACAGCGAAGCCAGCAAACCACCGGCCAGCAAACCAGCGAAGGGGCCAGCAAAGCGTGACAGCCCCTTTGAAGGCTGACGCTGTGGCGTGCTAGCCGTTCTACTGGTCGTACTAGAAGGGGTGTTTGCAGAGCGCGACTGAGAGCCAAAGCTCTTGCCACCACCAAACCGCTTGGCTTCGGCATGATCGACAGCCAGGCCAAAACCTAGCAAGCCGACCAGCAGCATGACGAAAAGATTACGCATGTTGTGTCTCCAGAAGGGAAGGCGTTAGAAAAGGGGAGATTCATTCTAGCGGTTTATCTTTCATTCGTATCCTAGATTTGCAAGCCAAGTCGGTCACACTTCATCTCGAACGAATACCAGAGTGTCCCCTTCCGACATGGCTGAATTGAAGCGATAACCGGCAACATCGAACGTCTTGATCGCATCAGGCGAATCAATGCGATTACGGATCAGCCAGGCGCTCATCAAGCCGCGTGCTTTTTTTGCGTAAAAACTGATGATCTTGTACTGACCGTTCTTGGCATCCTTGAATACCGGTGTAATGACCCTTGCCGAGAGTCGTTTCATATCGATTGCTTTGAAGTATTCGTTGGATGCCAGATTGACGAGCACGTTGGAGCCGCTGCGTGTAACAGCGGTTTCCAGATCCTGGGTCAGGCGGTCTTTCCAGAAAGCGTATAGATCCTTGCCGGCAGCGTTGGGTAGGCGTGTTCCCATTTCCAAACGATAAGGCTGTATCAGATCAAGCGGTCGCAGCAAGCCGTAGAGACCGGAAAGAATTCGCAGGTGATCTTGAGCAAAGGCATTATCCTCGGCATTGAACGTTGACGCCTCGAGTCCAGTGTAGACATCACCCTGAAAGGCTTGAGCCGACTGCTTTGCATTACTAGGATCAAAAGGCATCGACCACTCAGCAAAGCGGGCAGTATTCAGCCCGGCCAGTTTGTCGCTGATACCCATTAGTTCGGCGAGTCGTTGAGGGGAATAGCCGCGCAGGATATCGACCAGCTCCTTGCTTTGCTCGAGATAGTCAGGCTGTGTGTACTGTTCTGTAGACGGTGGCGTTTCGAAGTCCAGCGTCTTGGCAGGTGAGATGATACTGAGCACGGGCCCTCCGTCGTTGTTGGCTCTTGAAACGAGGGTATCTTAAGCGTTGGTACTAGGATAGATCCGACTTTCGTTATCTTTTCATTTATAAACGATGGAGTAGAATACAAGAATGCTGCTTCGCAGCATGACGAGTTGAATATAGTGATATCGTTGATACAACGAGGAATCATGGTTCGACTTGAGTGCTGATTGAGAGAGGCGTATGCTTGCCGGCCGGTGGGCACTGTGAAGTAAAAAGTTCACCAGTCGGCAGTAAGGAGATGGTGGCTCAGGACGAGCCAAATTCGACATTGTCATCCAGACATATTTGGATTTAAGGTTCTTAGCCATGGCGCAGGCATCTTCCTTGTTTACCCGGCTTGAGTTTCGGCTGGCGGAACAACTTTTTCATACGCGTTGGTTGCCACGCTCACCGCGTACCCAACGTCTGACTTTACGGCTGTTTCAGCGGTGCGCCGAAGCAGGACACGTCGATGCGTTGTCCGTTTATGGCCACATGCTGTTTCATCGCGGTACGACCTCTCAGGACAAGGCCAAGGGTGCACGCTATGTGCTTCAGGCCGCGCAGAATGGCGATGCTCACGCGCAATATCAGGCTGCCCGTATCTATGAGTTTGGCTGTGCCCAATATCCCCGTCGGGATGATCATGCAGTGACCTGGTATGCGCGTGCAGGGGAGTCGGGTCATCCGATGGCAGCGGAACGTTTGGCGCGAGCCTATCATGTAGGTGAGTTAGGGTTGACGAAAGATGCACAGCGTTCAGAGCACTGGCAGCGCTTGGCAGACCGCGATATCGATGGCAACGAAGCCTCCCTTGAAAAGCTTCGAACTCACTAGCACCGGGTAGCCGGCACTGTTTCTTGGGTGCCGGCTATAGGACAGAGTAGTGCTTTAGTAAGATTGTGGCGGCTTAGTCTTCCGCAGCAACCGATAATAGAATCTTGCCCACGTTCGAATTGTTTTCCATATGCTCCATGGCCTTTTGCGCTTCTTGAATGGAATACTCGCTGTCGATCAAGGGCTGTAAGTCGCCGTTGGACAAATGCGGCCAAACATATTTCTGAAGCTCATCGAGAATCGCACCCTTGGCTTGAGGCGACTTGCTGCGCAGCGTGGAGCCGATCAGCCGCTGTCGTTTCATCAACATGCGGCCGAGATCCAATTCCGCGCTGCGGCCGCTCAGTATGGCGATCAGCACCAAGCGGCCGTCGGCATTGAGCACCTTTTGATTGTCTGCAAGATAGTCGGCGCCTACCGGGTCCAGAATGACGTCGACACCGCCTCCCCACTCCTTCACTGCTTCGACGAAGCTGCCATCATGGCGGTTCCAGCCGGCTTCCGCGCCCAACGCCTTACACCGTTCTATCTTCTCATCGCTGCCCACCGTCACGAAACATGGATAGCCAAAGGTTCGACATAGCTGGACGGCGGTGCTACCAACGCTGCTGGCACCGGCATGCAGCAGTACGCGCTCACCTTTGCTCTCAGCGTGATCAAGGCCACCTTCCATGAAGAGATTGAGCCAGGCGGTTGCGAACATCTCGGGTAGGGCGGCGGACTCACGCAGACCAAGTCCTTCAGGTATCGGCATTATCTGCCGCTGATCAACGACGACCTCTTCCGCATAGCCGCCTCCGGCAAGCAGGGCGCAAACTTTCTGGCCCGTTTCTAACTGGGACACGCTTGATCCTGTCTCCGCGATCGTCCCACTGACTTCCAGTCCCAGAATGTCAGAGGCGCCGGGAGGCGGGGGATAGTTGCCGGCGCGCTGCCCCGAATCGGCCCGATTCATGCCGGCCCAGGCAACACGTATGCGAACTTCATTATGTTCCAGTGGTCCTGGCGAGGGTTGTTCACACCATGTCAGTGTCTTGTCGTTGTCGATCGCAATAGCGTACATGGGTCTTTCCTTGATCCGTGGTTCCGTCAATGGGGTTACAGCTGTGATTCGAGAATGTCCAGCAGGGCATCCGGGGTACCTGCACTTTGCAGCTTGGCACGAGTCGCCGTCGCTAGAAAACCGGCATTCGTCGCATCATCCATGAAACCTAGCAACGGCTGATAAAAACCTGCAACATCGAGCACCCCAATGGGTTTGTCATGCAGGCCTAGATATTGCCAAGTCCATACCTCGAACAACTCCTCTAGCGTGCCAATGCCGCCAGGCATGGCAATAAAGGCGTCGGCATGTTCTGCCATGATCGCCTTGCGCTCGTGCATATTGTCTACCTTGATCAACTGGCTCAGCCCGGTATGAGCCATTTCCCGATCGATCAGATGGTGAGGTATGACACCGATGACCTCTCCGCCAGCCTCGAGGGCTGCATTGGCAACGATTCCCATCAAACCGATATGTGCACCGCCATAAACCAGACCAAAGCCTCGGGTGGCAATGCGCGTGCCAAGCTCCATGGCGGCTTCACGAAACCGTGGATCATGGCCTTCTCGAGCCCCCAAATAGACACAAACTCTGCGCATGCTCGTTCCTGTTGTCGTTCGTTTTTTTAAAAGTGAAAAGGATCAGGGTATATCGTCGATGACGCCGTATTCCGCGTCCAGCCATTGACCGATCACATTATCGCCACACAGATGATGGGCATATTGGGTATGCAGGCAGCGTACCTGGTGCCAGTTGGCGATACCGCCGATACCGCGCTGTCGAAACAGATCGATATAGCCTCGTTGCTCTGCCTGCTGGCGGTGTTCATCTCGCATGTAGTGCCAGCGCTGAGCCACATAGTCTTCGTGACTGCGCCAGTAGGCGGCGAGAAAATCCGGATCGTCCTGAAGACGTGCTTCAAGCTGCTTGATGACCCCACTTGCCTCGATCCGAGACAACGCAATCTTGAGTCGATCGGAGCTAAGCCAGTAGAGCGTCGGAAAGGGTTTGCCATTGACGACGGACTCCATGCGCAGCACCAGGGGCGTACCTTGTCCATCCATGGCGGTAATGGCTTGGATGCCCTGGGGCGTGCGCCCTATCTGTGTCTCAATGATGGCAAGCTGGTCGTCAGTGGGGGTTTGTGCGGTTCGGATCACCATGGTCATCGGGATCTCGTAGAAATTTATTCGAGCGTGCCACGCCGCGAAAGAACGCCTTATTGAGCTGAACCGGCGTCGGTACATAGCCCCATTTACGTTCGCAATAGTCGGTAGCACGTAGGATCAGGGCATCATACAGTCGATTGAAGGGCGAGTCATAATTGTAGGGGTCATCGCCGAACAGGCGAATGTGGGGAAAGTCTGCGAAACGCTCGATGAAGTAGCGTTCCAGGTCCGCCTCGACGGCGCGATGACGCTTGACATCTTCAGGGTCGAGCCAGAGATCGTAGCGGATGGCCATGTCAGGCTCCAGGGCAGCACGATGAGATATTTAGTGTGACAGTTTATTTGGCCCGATATTCAGTTTCTCGCCAAGGGCACCATGCGGGCCTGAGTGAGTTGCTGCAGTTTTTCCGGCGAAAGAGCAATTTCCAAACCGCGTCGTCCGGCGCTTACGTACAGGCATTCGAGTTGCTCGGCGCTGCTGTCGATGAATGTCGTCAAGCGCTGTTTCTGACCAAGCGGACTGATGCCACCAACGACATAACCGGTGGCGCGTTCCGCCACCGCTGCCTCGGCCAATACTGCCTTCTTGCCTTTGGCGGCTCGGGCCAAGGCCTTGAGATCAAGGGTTTTAGAGACCGGTACCAACGCCACGGCCAGATGCTTACCGTCAACGTTGACAATCAGCGTCTTGAAAACCGCATCCGGCGGCAGGCCCAGCGCCTGGGCTGCCTCCTCGCCATAGGCCGCTATGTTCGCATCATGGGTGTATTCGAGCAGCTCAAAATCGACACCGTTACATCGCAATAGATCTATAGCCGGGGTCATGCACGACCTTCGGTATCTTCCTGCAGATGTTTCTCCAGCTCGTGACGAATCTCAGGCGGCAGTGGTGTTGCTCGCTTGGCTGCATGATCGTAATAGACCATTACGGTATTGCCTCGGGCGCCGGGCCGACCTTTCTGCCAAGCCTCCTGGGTAACGGTGAAGGAGCTGTTGCCCAGGCGCGAAATCCAGGTGCGCAGCTCAATATCCTCGCCATAAAATAATTCAGCATAATATTCCACTTCCATGCGTGCCATGATCAATGCCCATTTGCGCGGATCGAGATCCGGTGTGAACAGACGAAACAGGTCGTTGCGTGCCCATTCGAACCAAGCTGGAAGGCGTGTGTTGTTGATGTGGCCGAGCGCATCGGTATCGTAAAAGGCAGGCTCTATCTGGCGAGTAAACATGATCATGTCCCTATGAAAAAAGCATCAGTTTGGATTGAGTTCAGCAGTCTTGCGACTTTGCCACCAGCGCTGTAGGCGGGTCCATAGCAATAGCCATAGGGTCGCCACAACAAAGCCGAGCAGGGTGCCCAGGCCAAGGCCCAGGGATGTATAGGTCAAGGATACGCACAGCGCATAGCTGAGCAGCGACCCAAGCCCCGCGGGATAATGCTTGATGACCGTGGCTGCTGGTGCGATCCCGTGGGTCAGGTGCAATATGACCAGAAAGGGATACATGGTGACCGGAAAGGCAGCAAGAATGCCGGCCCAGGCGGTGGGCACCACATGGGCGAGGCCGGTGATCACAAAGATGATCGCTGCAGCCAGGCCTGAGCGAAAAGCCAGCGCCCACCAGGAAAAGCGGCCCTTTGCGGTAGTTCGGGTATCCGGCACGCGGCGATAAAGCCAGGTGAATGCCAGGATGGCCGCCAGGGTGGTCAAGGTGCCGCTCAATCGATTGAACTCTATTTGCGCCAGAATGGCGCTGGCAGCCAACCAGCACAGCAGGCCGCCTGCGGTGCCTGTCAGTACTCCTGCTAGGCCGTTACGTCGTCCGCAAAGCAGGTATCCGCCGCCGAGAGCCAAGGTCGAGGTGAAACCGGCGAGGGTATGCACGGCGCTTTCGGCGGCGAACCTGGGAGATAGCTCGAGACCAATGAAGAACAAGGCGATGGCGGTCCCTAGCGGATACCCGGACAACAACCCGGCGACTCGCGTGCTCACCCGTTCGGCAATCATCGACAGACCCAGCACGATGCCAATGGAGATGACCAGCTTGGCGATCTGAAGGGTTAGCGGTACTTCCATTGTCAATTCCTTAAATCCACTAAATCTGTCTTGTACGCTACTGCTTCGTGAGCTATCGCTATATGAGACGTTGGGCCTGTTTGTCCGTCCAGGCCTGCTCCAGAGCCGGTTTCAGCGGCTCGTGTAAATGCTCGGGTAGCGCTTCGATCGCCTGGATGACCGTCTCGAAGGAGCGATTGCGAAGCCAGCAATAAGCCCAGGCGCAGGTTTCGTGCTCATCCCGAGGTACGGGCCGGGAAGGCATTTGCACCAGCAAGAAAAGTGAAGTGCGAGCTGCCCACAGAGGCGGTTGACGGCTATTGCTCCACTCATTGAGCTGTTCGCCTTTAGGAGCCGTTTCCTCGGGCTCGCCCAGCTTGGCCAAGCGCGCGGTGTCCGCAAGAATCATCGCCAGTCGATCAGGGCTCGCCTGGCCCAGCTGCAACCAGTGATCGATCAAGTGCGGTATGCCGCGGGAGACCTTGGCATAGAAGGTGCTTTCAGGCATGTTCGGTCTTCCGAGTCGCTATGATAAAGGAGGCGTCATGCCCTTCGATTTTGTCACGTTCATCGATCGTCGCCAGTATCCGACCCAGAAGTGGCAGCGTTATGAAGAGGACGTGCTACCTCTATGGGTCGCCGATATGGATTTTGTTTCACCCCCGGCGATCGTCGAAGCCTTGCAGGCCCGGGTCGAACACGGCGTATTTGGCTATGGCCGAACACCCGATAGCTTGCTTCAAACGCTTTGCCAGTGGAGCCAGCGGCATTACGACTGGGAGATTATGCCGGAGTGGCAGCTCTGGCTGCCAGGTGTCGTTCCGGCGCTGCACTTGGCAAGTCTGGCATTGACCGAGCCAGGAGATGGCGTGCTGACCGTCACGCCGATCTATCCGCCCTTTCTCAAGGTGGCAGAGCATACCGGACGGCTTGCCCAGACCGCTGAACTAGCCGAACCGGTTGCCTCGGGCGAAGGCTGGCGCCTTGATCTAGAAGCGCTGGAAGCGGCAATTACGCCGCAGACGAAGCTGTTGCTCTGGTGTCACCCTCATAATCCTACCGGACGCGTCTGGCAGCACGAAGAGCTGGCGGTCATCGCCGAGCTGGCGGCGCGTCATGACCTGCTGATCGTCTCCGACGAACTGCACTGTGACCTGATTCTCGAGGACGAGCCTCATCGCCCGTTGGCAGCACTCTTCCCCGATCTGGCGGATCGCATCATCACGCTATGGGCGCCGTCCAAGACCTTCAATGTGGCCGGGCTTTCCTGTGCCTGCGCCGTCATTTCAAATGCAGCACTGCGCCAGCGCTTTGAGCAGGCAATGAGCGGATTGATGCCTGGCGTCAACGTCCTGGGGCTGCTGGCGGCAGAGGTTGCCTATGCCGAAGGGGAGCCTTGGCGCCGAGAGCTGCTCGATGTTCTGCGAGTCAACCGCGATCGCATCGGTGAATACGTCAAGCGCTGGCCAGGTGTGTCCTGGCAAGTGCCGGAATCCACCTATCTGGCCTGGCTGGATCTGCGCCAGGCCGGTCTAGGCGATTCACCCCAGCGGGCTTTGCTCGAACAGGCCCAAGTTGCTCTCTCCGATGGGGCCGATTTCGGCTGGCCAGGTTTCGTGCGTTTGAATTTCGGTACCCCGGCGGCACTGCTGGAGCAGGGGTTGCAGCGTCTCGACGAGGTACTAAGCAAGTAACCGGTAGTGAAACGGCGAGCAGTCGCTCGCCGTTAAATAGTGCGTGAAGTCTGTTATCTCAATAGAGCAGGGCAAACAGCTTGCGCCGATAGGTCACAGTAAGAGGATGATCCGCTCCCAAGGCATCGAAGACACGCAGCAGCGTCAGTCTAGCGGCATCGTCGCCGTAAGCACGATCGCTTTTCATCACGTCGAGTAGCCCATCAAGACCGGCTTCATAGTGCCCATCGGCAACCTGACGCAGGGCACGTTTATAGCGGGCTTCGCTATCATCACGGCCCTCGAGTGCCGTCAGCTCTTCCTGACTGGGTGCTTCTTCGCCGAACTCGATACGAGCCCGCACACCGCGAGCCTTTGCGCCTTCGCGATGCTCCGGGGGTAGATTGTCCAGAAGCGTTTTCGCCTCTTCTGGACTGCCTTCTGCCAATACCGCGCTGGCCAATCCGATCTGATAGTCGTGATATTCCGGATACTCTTGAACCAGCTGCTGATAGATAGCCCGGGCGCTGGTTGCATCGCCGACGGCGAGAGCGGCTTCGGCCTGCTCTTCGGGGCTAGCTGGAATCTCCTGAGGCGCTTCGATGTACTGAGCCAGCCATTCACGAATCTGTTTTTCCGGCAGCGCCCCCTGGAACTGATCGTACAGTTGCCCTTGGCTGATCAGCTTGACGTCTGGTACCGAGCGAATGCCTAACTGAGAGGCAATCTGCTGGTGCTCTTCGATATTGAGCTTGGCCAGCACGAAAGCGCCAGCGTATTCCTTGGCCAGTTTTTCCAGAATGGGGGTCAGCGTCTTGCAGGGCTCACACCAGGGTGCCCAGCAGTCGAGCAGTACCGGTAGGGTGGTAGAGCCTTCCAATACCACCTGCTGAAAATTCGTCATGTCCACATCGATGATGTAAGTCGATGGATCGGTATTTGACGAACCTGTTTGCTGGGATGACTCGGAGGATGTAAGCGGAACTCCGGAACGTGGATCGACAATCGGCATAGCGCTTGACCTTGTAGAAGGTGGAAATATCCTGATAACTGCGGGTGACCCGGGATGGATTCAAGGGCAGTTCGTCACTATCGGCCGTAGAGATTACAGATCATCGCTATTGAAATAGCGATGGCTTTGTAAAATCGAAGTAGATGACGGTTTAAAAAATCGCCTTCATTTATTCTGAAAAAAGCGAAAAAATTAATGCTTAAAGGCATTGGTTTTTTAATTATTTAGTAGTGATATTTATTGTTTTCAAAAAATATTGGCGCTATTTAGCGATCAAAAACCAAATCCATACTACAAAAAAACCGATGCTAAAAAGTATCGGTTTTTAAAATTTGGTAGCAGGGACCGCGGACGTTGAATCGAAAGAGAACCGATGACCTTCGGGTCATGGTGATCTGACACGCGGTCACGAAAAAACCGACACTCAAAGGTGTCGGCTTTTTGAAATGTGGTAGCGGGGACCGGATTTGAACCGATGACCTTCGGGTTATGAGCCCGACGAGCTACCAGACTGCTCCACCCCGCATCAGATTGTGCGTTGCATTATAAGGATATTCGGTAAAAGGTCAAGGGGGCGAGTACCGGACAAAAAGAGAAATCTCGTCCATACTCCATAGTGTGAATGCGATAACAACGGCATTCCTATAGCAAAAAGACTGACGTTGTCAGTTCATTTGTCATGACTCAGGGGGAGACAATATGACACAAACAGCACCCGTGGCTTGGGTAACTGGTGGAACCGGGGGAATTGGTTCCGCTATCTGTCGCGAACTGGCCAAGGAGGGATATCAAGTCGTTGCAGGTTACCGTAATCCAGACAAGGCAAAGTCCTGGCTTGAAGACCAGAAATCTCAAGGTTTCGACAATATTGCGCTTTCTGGAGCCAATCTGAGCAACTATGAGGATTGTGAAGCCGGTGTCCATGAGATTCAGGAGCAGTATGGCCCTATAGCGGTACTAGTCAACTGCGCCGGTATTACCCGAGATACCACCATGAAGAAGATGACTGAGGATCAGTGGCGCGAAGTCATCGATACCAACCTCAACTGTGTCTTCAATACTTGCAAGAGCGTGCTTGCCGGCATGCTGGAACAGGGATATGGACGCATCATCAATATTTCCTCGATCAACGGTCGTAAGGGACAGTTTGGCCAGGCCAACTACGCGGCCGCCAAGGCCGGTATGCATGGGTTGACCATGTCGCTTGCTCAGGAGACCGCAACCAAGGGCATTACCGTCAATACCTTATCGCCTGGCTATATCGCCACTGACATGATCATGGATATACCGGAGAAAATTCGCGAATCGATTCGTGAGGGAATTCCCGTCAAACGCTTCGGCGAGCCCGAAGAGATTGCTCATGCAATCACGTTCCTGGCGCACCGTAATTCTGGTTTCATTACGGGAGCCAACCTTGATATCAATGGCGGTCAGTTCATGGGCTGATGACAATGAACCGTTGAGTTCGCTTCAAGTTTATTGATAGAAGAGCGAGAGCGAGGTGACTGCCTCGCTCTCGGTATTTCAGGAAATGGAATGATTGGCAAGCTGGGTCAACACTCTATCTAGCTCATTTGCCTCGCGGGTCCAGATCGCTTTCGATACCGGGCCAGCTGCAAGAATATCGCAGAGAATGGCGTGCAATTCGTCGGTTTTGGTAAGCGTGCGCTCACGCGCCGCATTAAGACGTTTTACCTGAATCGCCAAGCGCAATGGCTCGTCTTCACGCTCGATACGACCGTTCGCTAGCAGGGTCAGGTGCACTCGTAGACGAGCCAATTCCGACGCAACGGTTTCACTGTCGATAGGTTGATGGCGGGCCTTGTTGCGCTGTTCGTGCGCGCGCTTCATGTCCTCGTCGAGGGCAAATGGTGCTTCGATGTCCTCCGGAGCATGGCCTTCGAGAACCCGAACGTCAGCCTGCCGGTGGGTCTCCAGCAGTGGCCCCAGATGTTGCCAGCGCAACGCCTCTTCGCTTATTGCAAGGCGTTCAAGACGTTCCTGTCGAGAATGTAGAATACCCGTCCAGCGTTTACGCATACCCTCACTGCGGCGCCCTGACGGCAACGGTTCCAGCGCTTCTGCCTCGGCAATTGCCTGATTCAGTAACGACATTTCGTCACTGCTTTTGGGTTGCCAGGCATCCAGGCGTTCAACTAGCGCCTGCATGGCGTTAAGTCGATCCTGGGCCCGCTGGGCGCGATCGTCTCGCTCATTTTCCCGAGCAGCAAAAATGCTGTCGCAGATACTACGAAACTCACGCCAAAGCGCTTGTTCTTCACCCTTGGGAGCGCGCCCAAGTTCACGCCAGCGCTGCTGTAGACGCTTGACTTGCTCGGCGCGTTTGGAAGCAGGCTCAGATCCTGACTGCAGATGGCGGGCCTCTTCCACCAGGGCTTGCTTGGCGACGCCTATTTCATGAGCTCGCTGATCGATCAGCGCCTGCAGGGCGTGACGGATATGACCGAAGCGATGACCGGTGCTTTCGCCGTGACCCCGAGGAATCGGCGAAAAAAGACGCCATTGCTCTCGGGAACGGTCCCGAATCAGGCGCAAGGCATCAGGATCGGCATTCTCGTCCGGATTCTCAAGCAGGATTTCGAGTTGCTCGCATAGTGCTATTCTGGCTTCGAGGTTGCGCTGTCGCTCTTCCTCTTGTGCCACATGCCAAGCGTTCAGACGTGCACGTATTCGATCGGAGGCGGCCCGGAAGCTAGCCGAAAGCTCCCGATCCATTGCCGCATCTCCCAGATCCTTCCACTCTTTGACGAGCTGCCGATGTCGGCGGTCGAGTTCGCTGTCGCTCAAAGCGGAATTATCAGCCAATTCGTTGATGGCATGACAAAGTTGATCTCGCTTGGGGCCGGCCACGAAACTACGCCAGTCCCGCAACTCTGCCAGCTGGGCGCCGAGACGCTTGAGCACAGGTTGATGCTTGCGGTGCTGCTCTGCCGTTAGCGTCTCGCTGCGCTGACGCAGACTTTGGTGCAGACGGCTGGCAGGTTTGAAGGCGCCACTTTCGAGTAGCCGTTCGAACTCTTCGAGATCCTGTTCGAAGCGAATGATCTGCTGACTATCGGTCTCCGTTGTCTTGTCATTGACAAGATACTTCTGCACCTGTTTCAGCAACGGGGTGGGTGGCAGGTCTTCAGGCCAGCTCAACGCTTCCAGCATCTGACGCAGGGTCTCGCTATCCTGACGTTGCAATGCATCGCTCAACATTTCTGCGTGCTGTTCCAGACGATCCCAGGCCTGATTGATTTCATCCTGTCTAGCCAAGGCTTGGGTATAGCGCGCACCGAGGGTGATATCCGGCGCATGCTGGTCCGAGAGCGCCTGCCAGCGGTTGATCAGAAGACGCTTGTGGGCGTTCAGGCTTGCCATGTCCTGGGCAGTTATACGCTCACTGCGTTGTAGGCTGACCAGATCCTCTTCAAGCGCTTCTATCAGCGCCTGGCGTGCCTCGTCGGCTTCGATACGCTTGCGATTAGCACTTGCAATGACCTGATGCTGGGCTTCGTGGTCGCTGATGATCTTGCGACTGCGCAAGCTTGCTTCCTGATAGCGACGTTCCTGATCAGCGCTTGGCAGATCGTGCAGATTTTCCCATTCACGCTGCAGATGACGATAGCGACCCGCATAGAGAGGCTCCCAGGCGTGACGAGCATGTTGCTCGAGAGCTTCCAGAATACGTTCGCGTTTGGCGCGCTGTGCTTCGTTTTGCGCAGCATCTTCTCGCAAGCGATTCAGTCGCTCCCGGGCCAGACGCACGACTTGCTTGTCGCGGCGAGACTCTCGGCTCAGGCGCTGAAGCCCTTGTTCTGAGGTGATACGCTTTGCAGCCACATGACGTACTGCCGCGATACCGTTTTCCAGGGCTTGATGAATAAGAGCCTCTTCATCTTGCAGGCGCTCGAGCGCCGCCAGGCGCAACTCCTGATTGTCGCCGTGCAGGGCCAATTGCGTCAGCAGTGGCGCATCGTCGATCCTTTCGATCAGACTCAAGCGTTTAGCAAGCGGCGGCGATTCAGGCTGGCCAATGAGCAGAACGAGCAAACGAGCGCTCAGTTCCGGAGAATCCTGCTGTTCCCTGAGCCGCAGCAGTTGAGCCGGATCCGTTAGACGGGCGAGAGCCGCTTGTCGGACACTGGCATCTTCATCACCGACCAGCTGCTCCAGCTGTTCCCGGTCCTGAAACTGAGTGGGATCCAGACGCACTAATGCCTGGCGACGAATCGCGGGATCTCGGTGTTGCCAACGGGGCGCAAAAAAACGACGAAACAAACCTGACATCACTGTACATGCATCCCTGAAAGAATTTTGTATGATGTGGTGCTGGACGGCATCCTGCCAAGACCGATGCCGATACCATCTAAGCATGTGCATTACCACCGGGAAAGCCCGAAGCGTTGATGCACGATCACGCTGACAAGTCGCACCCGCTGAGCGTATCATCGGTGGTGGCTTGGTAAACCCTCGCTTAGCTAGTGACATTACCCGACACGGAGATCGGCAATGAGTCTCAACGTGGACAGGGAAGGCACCGCCTTCTCCTTCAAGGGTGGCATGCTGCCCATGACGGTCATGGAACTGACCAGTGCGGACCCGGAGCGGATTCGCGAGCAATTAGCGGGCAAGCTAAGTCAGTCCCCTGCTTTCTTTCAGCATACGCCAGTCGTGGTGAGTGTTGAAAAACTCAATGAGCCACATCTGGCGTTGGAGCGGATTTGTGCCGTGTGCCGTGCCCATAAGCTGCTACCCGTTGCGGTGCGTGGCGGTCCGGACCCGGTCAAGCAATCTGCCTGGGCGTTAGGTCTTGGTTGGTTTCCACCTCAGGAGGTACGTTCCCGCGCTCTTGAAAGCGTTGCTGCTCCTGCTCTCGAGAAAGATGTCGAAGACAGTCGAGACTCAGAGGAAGAAGCGAGTCCCATCCCCGCCGGTGTGGCTCCCGTAGGCAGCCGTATATTCCGCGGTACGGTACGCTCGGGTCAGCAAATTAGCGCTCCCGTGGGCGATCTGGTGATAGTAGGGGCAGTCAACGCGGGCTCGGAAGTGCTGGCCGGAGGCAACGTACATGTTTATGGTGCCCTGCGAGGACGTGCCTGGCGGGTATCCATGGCGACCGCGAGGCTGGTATCTTCTGTCACGAGCTGCATGCCGAACTGCTTTCCTGGCGGGGAACTACAAGCGTCTTGAGGACATCGATCCACAGTTACTGGGCAAAGCAGTACAGGTGCGTCTCAACGACGATCAGTTGACCATCGCATCACTGGTTTGAAGTGAGAGACTATGAACGATCATCAAACAAGCAACAGGAAACATATCTTGGCCAAGATCATTGTAGTGACCTCCGGTAAAGGTGGGGTCGGAAAGACGACCAGTGCAGCAGCCATCGCCACCGGGCTGGCACTACGCGGCAACAAGACGGTGGTGATCGATTTCGACGTGGGTTTGCGTAACCTGGATTTGATTATGGGTTGCGAGCGCCGCGTCGTTTATGATCTGGTCAACGTGATCCAGGGCGAAGCAGGCCTGAATCAGGCCATGATTCGCGACAAGCGTGTCGACAACCTTTACATTCTGCCAGCCTCCCAGACCCGGGATAAAGATGCATTGTCCTCTGAAGGCGTCGAAAAAGTGCTCGACGAACTATCCAAGGATTTCGACTACATCATCTGTGATTCACCCGCCGGCATTGAACGTGGCGCTCAGTTGGCCATGTACTACGCCGACGAGGCAGTGGTAGTGACCAATCCTGAGGTGTCCTCGGTGCGCGACTCTGACCGTATCCTGGGATTGCTGTCCGCCAAGACCCAGCGTGCCGAACAGAAGCGCGAACCGGTCAAGGAGCATCTGTTGATTACCCGCTATCATCCGGAGCGGGTCACCTACGGCGACATGCTTAACCTGGATGATATCCGCGAGATCCTGTCCATCAATCTGATCGGGTTGATTCCTGAATCCGAGGCTGTGCTTCGGGCCTCGAACCAGGGCGTGCCGGTAACCCACGATATGAAAAGCGATGCAGGTCAGGCCTACACGGACACCGTGTCGCGACTGTTGGGCGAGGAGGTACCGCTACGTTTCCATCAGGTCCAGAAGAAGAGCCTGCTCTCTCGCATGTTCGGAGGAGGTCGTCGGTGAAACTACTCGAATTTCTCAAGCGCGAACGCAAACAGTCGGCCTCCGTAGCCAAGGAGCGCTTGCAGATCATCGTGGCGCATCAGCGTAGTCAGCGCGGACAGCCGGATTACATGCCAATGCTCGAGAAGGAGCTGTTGGAGGTCATTCGCCGCTACGTCAACGTGGATCAGGAAGCCATCAATATCAGTCTTGATCGTGAAGACGACTGCTCTGTATTGGAGCTCAACGTCACACTGCCTCATAGCGGCTGAGAGATTAGCACCACTATGCTAGGCTGATCGCTTTCCATTGGTGTGGAGAGTGGTCATGGCGCAGCGCGGCGCTTCGCAGCACACATTTCTCTGGCATGACTATGAAACCTTTGGTGCCGATCCTCGACGGGATCGGCCATCGCAATTTGCAGCCATTCGCACCGACGAGGCGTTCAACCCGATTGGCGAACCTCTCATTCTCTACAGCAAACCGGCTGATGACTATCTTCCCCATCCCCAAGCCTGCCTGATTACGGGTATCACGCCCCAAACGGCCCGGCGTCGGGGGCTTCCAGAGGTTGAGTTCGCACAGCGCATCAATGCTGAAATGAGTGTTCCTGGCACCTGTGCTCTGGGCTATAACAGCCTGCGTTTCGACGACGAAGTGTCCCGTCACTTGTTCTATCGAAATTTTCTCGATCCTTATGCCCGAGAGTGGCAAAACGGCAATTCGCGCTGGGATCTCATTGATGTGGTGCGCGCCTTCCATGCGCTGCGCCCGGACGGCATAGAGTGGCCGATGCGAGACGATGGCGCCCCCAGCTTCAAACTCGAGCACCTCACTGCGGCTAATGATATCGAGCATGTTGGCGCGCACGATGCGCTGGCGGACGTGCGGGCAACTATCGCCATGGCACAGCTACTCAAGGCGCGCAATGCCAGGCTGTTCGACTACTTGCTCAAGCTGCGCAGCAAGCGTGAGGTTGCCAAGCTCCTGGATATTCCCTCTCGTAAGCCGATGCTGCATATTTCCAGGCGCTATCCGGCGAATCGCGGTTGTGGTGCCCTGGTCATGCCCTTGGCAGAGCACCCGACTAACCCCAATGGGGTCATCGTCTACGATCTATCCGTCGATCCTTCTCCCTTATTTGATCTTTCCGTGGAAGAAATACGGGCTCGCGTTTTTGCCAGCGCCGACGAGCTGGCGGAAGGCGAATCGCGTATTCCATTGAAGATCGTGCACATCAACCGCAGCCCCGTGCTATTGCCGATCTCGGCGGTGACCGAAGACGTCGCTGCCAGGCTTAAGCTCGATCGTGGTCAGTGCGAAGCCCACTGGAAAGCGCTAGGCGCCAATCCCGAGGCAGCCCGAAAGGCCGCAGCCGTATTCATTGAAAAACCAGAAGAGGGGCTGCAGGACCCGGATGCCATGCTTTACAGCGGTGGCTTCTTTTCGCCGGCGGATCGTCAGGAAATGCAGCGAGTACTTGAAACGGCGCCGGAAGCACTGGGAGAAACCGCCTTTGCCTTTCAGGATTCCCGGCTCGAAGAGATGTTGTTTCGATTACGGGCGCGAAACTATCCCGATACGCTGGCCAGCGAAGAGCAACGCCAGTGGGAGGCCTATCGCTGGGAGCGCATGAATGATACGCGTCTGGGTGCGTTGACTCTTCAGGGCTTTGCGCGAGAGATCGAGCGACTCAATCAGGTATCTCTCGATGATCATGATCGGCAGGTGCTCGAAGAGCTAGTGATGCATGTCGAAGCGATGATGCCGGCTCAAGCTTTCGGCTAGGAAAGCATCGAACAAGTCAAAAACACGTTCGCGCCAGCTGGCGCGAACGTGTTTTGTCACTTCTGTTTTTATTTTTGCTTGGAAAGCGGTAGATAGCTTTCGACGGTGTCCAGCAGGTTGCTGG
>NZ_JIBT01000040.1 GCF_001039575.1 Halomonas sp. PR-M31 | reverse complement strand
TCCATGCCGCCATATTTGGACTTCCAGTTGTAGTAGGTCGCATCGGAAATGCCGTACTCCCGACAAACTTCCTTGACCAAGCGACCAGCCTCGACCTCTTTCAGAATCTGGACAATCTGTGACTCGCTGTAACGTGATTTTTTCATGCCGCTCTCCGTTTGCCTCATTGTAGGCCGAAGAACTCTAATGACGTATGTACCGATTTTAGGGGATGGTTACAATGGCTTTCGGGGTCGCTGGCATGACCCCGATCATGACTGGCCGCTAATCAAGGGATACTTATGGACTACAACTGGAATTGGGCGGTTCTGTTCCAGGAACCCTATCTGGGCTGGCTTCTCTCCGGCTTGCAGTGGACTCTGCTGGTAGCGATCGCTGCCTGGGTCATCGCCTTCCTTGTGGGCTCCATGATCGGCATTCTGCGCACGGTGCCCAACCGCCTGGTACGGACCCTGGCGGCAGCCTATGTCGAGTTGTTCCGCAACATCCCGCTGCTGGTGCAGCTGTTCGTGTGGTACTTCGTCGTGCCCGAGCTGCTACCCAGGGATCTAGGCCTCTGGGTCAAGCGCGATATGCCCAATCCCGAATACATGACGGCCGTCGTGGCGCTGGGCGCCTATACGGCGGCCCGCGTGGCCGAGCAGGTTCGCTCCGGTATCCAGACCATCGGCAAGGATCTGGTGAACGCAGGTCTCGCCATCGGGCTCACACCCCTTCAGACCTATCTGTACATCAGGCTGCCGATCTCCTATCGGATCATCGTGCCGCCGCTGACCTCTGAATTCCTGACGATCTTCAAGAATTCATCACTGGCGTTGACCATTGGCGTGCTGGAACTGACCGCCCAGGCGCGGCAGATCGAGAACTACACCTTCCAGGGCTTCGAGGCGTTCACCGCCGCGACGGTGCTTTATCTGGTCATCACGCTTCTGGTGGTGCTGCTGATGCGCCTGATCGATCAGAAGACGCGTATCCCGGGCTCGGTGGGGGCAAACTAGATGAGTGATTTTGATTTCCGGGTCATTTTTGAATCGCTTCCGTTCCTGTTTGATGGATTGCTCATCAGCTTTCAGTTGACCTTTCTGGCACTGGTGGCGGGACTTGTCTGGGGAACTATCCTGGCGGTAATGCGTATCTGGGGACCGGCGCCTCTACGCTGGTTCAGCGCTATCTACGTCAACGTCTTCCGTTCGATCCCGCTCATCCTGGTCATCTTCTGGTTCTATTTCCTGGTGCCACTGCTGATCGGCCGCCCGGTGGGCAACTTCACCAGCGCGCTGATCGCCTTCTCGCTGTTCGAGGCGGCCTATTATGCCGAGATCATGCGTGCCGGACTCAATTCGGTCTCGCGTGGACAGGTCTATGCCGGCCTGGCCATCGGGCTGTCGCCGCGCCAGAACCTCCAGTACGTGATCCTTCCCCAGGCGTTCCGAAACATGATCCCGGTCCTGCTGACTCAGGCGATCATCCTGTTCCAGGACACCTCCCTGGTCTACGTGGTGGCCCTGAGCGATTTCATGACCTCGGCCAGCGTGGTGGCCAAACTGGAAGGGCGGCTGGCAGAGATGTACCTCTTCGCGGCGCTGGTTTATTTCGTCATCTGCTTCTCCGGCTCCCTGCTGGTGAAGTACCTGCAGAGAAAGAAGGTCGCATGATAAAAATCGACAATATCGACAAGTGGTACGATGACTTCCACGTCCTGAAAGGCTGCTCCCTCGAGGTCGAACGTGGTGAGGTGATCGTCATCTGCGGGCCGTCCGGCTCGGGCAAGAGCACGCTGATCAAGTGCGTCAACGCGCTGGAGCCGGTCGACAGCGGGCGCATCCTGGTCGAAGAGACCGACGTGACCGCCAAGGGCACCAAGCTGCCCTTGGTGAGGGCGCGTATCGGCATGGTGTTTCAGCATTTCGAGCTGTTCCCGCACAAGACGGTGATCGAGAACCTGATGATGGGCCAGATCAAGGTGCTGAAACGCTCGCGCGAAGCCGCGCGCGAAAAGGCGCAGAGCCTGCTGAAGCGAGTCGGCCTGGTTGATCAGGCACAGAAGTACCCCTCGGCCTTGTCCGGCGGGCAGCAGCAGCGGGTGGCGATCGCCCGGGCTCTGGCCATGGACCCCATCGCCATGTGTTTCGATGAGCCGACCTCGGCGCTCGATCCGGAGATGATCAGCGAAGTGCTGGACGTCATGGTGGAGCTTGCCAAGGAAGGCATGACGATGATGGTGGTCACCCACGAAATGGGCTTTGCCCGGAGGGTGGCGCGCCGGGTGGTCTTCATGGACCAGGGAGAGGTGAAGGAGATCGCAGCGACCGAAACCTTCTTCAAGAACCCCGAGACCGACCGTGCCAAGGAATTCCTGTCGAAGATCCTGGCGCACTAGTATTATTGGCCTCCCTCTTTTTGTACGAATCCCTTTAGGTTCTTGCCAATAAAGTGGTGAAGGTCGTCGAGGGGTAAATATATCTTGCAGCGATCGCCGACTTTTTATCCAAAGCCCAAGATCGCAGGTGCTCCATTGGTGGACTTTGTACGAAGTAATGACGAAGTATATACTTCGTATATTCGTTACTGATGGAAGCATCAATCATGGCTAAACAAGCGGTATTTACGATGAAGCTGGAGTCCGAGCTACGGGATGAGTTCATGGCCGAGGCCGAGGCGGCTCATCGACCCGCCTCGCAGGTGCTTCGTGAGCTGATGCGCGAATTCATAAAGCGACAACAGGAGTCTCGGGAATACGATGAGTTTTTGAGCCGCAAGGTGGAGATTGCGCGGGCCTCGGTGCAGGCTGGCCGTGGCCGCTCCAATGAAGAAGTCGAGGAAGAAGCGATGCTGCGGCGTGCTGAGTTGCTGCGTGAGGCCGACGAGGCTGGCCAGTGAAAGTCAAATGGACGCCTGAGGCGGATCGAGATCGACAAGATACAAGAGAATTCATAGCGGTTAATGATCCCCGTGCTGCGGCTCGGATGGAGTAACTTTTCAGCAACGCGGCTGCCAGGCTTGCTGATTTTCCCGAGCTAGGGGCAAAAGGCAAGATCCCTGGTACCCGCGAACTGATCCCCCATGAGCACTATCGGCTCGTCTATATGATAGAAGATGACGTCGCATGGATGCTGGCCCTGGTTCATACCGCAAGGCGATGGCCGCCCCTCAAAGAATAAACCGCCTTCCTCACATCATGATCGCCAGCAGCACCGGCAAGTAAATGAATGACAGCAGCGTCGAGCAGAACACCAAGCCAGCGACGTATTCCGGTTCACGCCCGGCGCGCTGGGCGAAGAGGTAGTTGTAGACCGCCACCGGCATGCTCATCTGCAGGATCAGCACGCTCTGCGCAAGAGGTGGTAAGTCCAGCAGCTGGGCGACGCCAAAGGCAATCAAGGCAGCGGCAGGGATACGCAATAGGCTGAATCCTAGCCCCGAGGTCAGGCTTTTGACCTGAATGCTGGCCAGGGACACCCCCAGGGTGATCAGCATCAGCGGTACGCAGAAGCCCGAAATCAGATCGACGGTATTGGCCGCCCAGCGGGGCAAAGATGGGTCGGTGAGCAACAATCCCAGTGCAATTAGTATGGCGTAAATAGTGGGGGTACGAAGCAGCGTGCGCAGTGGATGGCCGCCCCGACTGGCCAGCATGGCGCCAAAGGTGAACTGAAGCAGACTAACCGAGACCATCACCGTGATGGCATGGGCAAAGCCGGCATTACCAAACGCGTAGAGCGTGACCGGGAGCCCCATGTTGCCGGTATTGGGATACATCATCGGTGAAATGATCACTTTCCAGCTCTTGCCCAGCACCTTGGCCATCAGCAGGCTGGCAACGGCCATGATCCCCATCACCATCAACGCCCCCAGCAAGGTTTGCCCGAAGCTTCGGGCATCGATTTCGGCATTGCCCAGGGCAGCAAGGATCAGTGCCGGGGTGCCGATGTTGAACACCAGTTTGGTGACGAACTCGACCGGATAATCGTAGCCCAGGCGTATCCAGAAAAAGCCGAGACCCGCACCGAAGAATACCGGCGCCATGACGGCAAACAGCTCGGCGAGCATGGGGAAATCCTGTATCAGGTGTGCAAACGCCCGTCATGAACGGGTTATTGTGGAAAATAGTGTTCAGCCGCGCTTTTATCACATCTGCACTGTGGCTGTTATCTATTGATGCCCTGAAGCGTCGAGGAGCTGCTGTTATTGATCTCTTCTATCCATTTGCGTACGCGGTGACGCTGCCAGCGATTGATAAATTGCGGGGTATCCGGGGTCGCCGGGCTGAGAATGCAGTAGCTCTCTTTTTGCTTGAGCCTGAAGCAGCGCTGTGCGGCGAAGGGCAGGCTTTCTGGGCCATAAATTCCAATGAGACGGACGGTCAGGCTGCGAAAGCGAACATTACCTTCGGGGCGATGACCGTCCATCTTGATGCCTTCACCGTCGGCCAGATGCCTGATGATTCGATCGAAGGTGCCAATATGGAAAAAATCGTTGGCGTTCAGGGGCCCCTGTTGGCTATTGGAAAGAGAGACCACGGTGCCACTTATTTCCTGAGTGATCCTTCCTTGGGACGTCTCGAGTTCGGCAATCAGATATTCGACCATCACCGGTTCGTCACTCATGTTGCTGATGATGCACAGCGCGTGGGTATCCCTGCGCTTGCCGCCATTGATCAGCAGTCGTGGATGACGACGTCGACGCATCTCCGTATAGAGGTACTGCGAAAATCCCAGCCAGATGATGATCGAGCCTACGGTAGTGAAGATGCTTAGAATGTCTGAATGTTGGGATAACCAGCCGAACATGGCTTTTCCTGCATTATGAGCTGAAGATGGATCGCTATTCATACTACATGCAATCGGCGAATAGAAATTTAGCCCGAAGCAGATTCGAGAGAATTCAATCCTGCCTGTTTAGCGTACTCGACGCTGTGATCATTCGCCGCTATCTTGGAATGGCTTGATTTGCGGCGATCTTCGACTTGCTCTCAGGGGTTTGCGAAGCGTGTTGACGCTTTGTTAGTGTGGTTAAGTTCTTGAAATTTGAAAATCAAACAAGGAGTTTGGTTGCTATGTCCAGTCCAGAGCATAAGCAGAAAATATGGAACATGATCAAAGATATCCAGGTAGGCATGCTTGTCACCCTGGACGGTGACACGCCCAGAGCCCGGCCCATGCATCTGGTGCAGGATGAGTACGACGGCACCCTGTGTTCTACACCAAGCGCAGCGCCGAGAAGGTGATGGAGTCACAGCAGGACAGCAAGGTCTGCTTGAGCTTCTCCGATCAGGAAGAGGGAATCTACGTCTCGATGTCCGGCACCGCCAACCTGACCGACAACCGGGAACTGATCGACAAGTACTGGAATCCGTTCGTGGGCGCCTGGTTCCCGAAGGGCAAGGAAGATCCGGACGTTGCTTTGATGGAAATCAAGATTCAGATGGGCGAGCACTGGAAGTCCAAGGAAAGCAAAACGTTCCAGCTTTACGAGATTGCCAAGGCCAACATGACGGAAAAGACCCCGGACATGGGCGAGAATGAAAAGTTTGGCGACGAGAGCAAGTCGTAACGCTTCAAGAATGTTTCAACACTAATGCAAAAAGCCAAACCGAGAATTCGGTTTGGCTTTTTTCTTTTTGGCATCGATTCTTTAGGTCAGCCGTAGCGGCGGCTCGACCAGCCCCGGCACCTTGAGCTCCGCCACGAATAGATCGCCGGCCATGGGCTCCCGCTCACGTCGAACAGAATCCATGCCCACCCAAGCGGTGGTGATGTACAGCCGATCCAGATGTTTGCCACCGAAGGCGGGGCAGGAGGGCTGAGCGGTTGGCAGGCTGATCTCATCGATGATATGAGCGTCACCGTTCAGGCGCAGGATTTTGCCGGCGCCCCAAAGGGCCAGCCACATCGTGCCTTCGCTGTCCATCACCGCACCGTCCGGGCTGACAGGCTGCCCGGAAAAATCCGCCCAAGGTGTAGGTTCGCCCTGGGGCCAGCCTTCAGCGTCGAGTGCCCAGCGATAGACGAGTCCCAGGGCGGTATCTGCAAAATGGGCATAGTCACCCTGGGGCGAAAAGCAGATCGCATTAGGAACAGTAACGTTCGAGCGCAGCGTCTTGAGCTCGCCCCGATGCAGCCGATACAGGCTGCCTGCGCCTTTTTCGGCATGGTGTCCCATGGTGCTCAACCAGAGGCTGCCGTGACGATCGACCCGGCCATCGTTGGAGCGGGTGATTGGGTTGTCCGCCTCGAAGTCGAATAACTGCTCCCGCGTGCCGGAAGCGGGATCGAAACGCTCAAGAGCGGTTTCACCTACCACCAGCAAATTACCATCCGTCATTGGCGCGGCAAGAGAAATACAGGTGCCGAAGTCCGTGTGACCATGTTCGCCGCTTTCCGGCGCCAGCCAATGCAGTCGCCCGCTTAGGATATCGCACCAGTAGAGCCGCCCGCTGGCGGCATGCCACTGCGGTCCTTCGCCTAGTTTGCAGCCGCAGGCTAGGGCTTGTTTGGCCTCATAGGTGCTCACGCCCGACCTCCGTCGATGATCAGCTCTTGGCCGGTCATCATCCTGGATGCCTGGGAGGCCAGAAACAGACAGGGGCCGATCATGTCTTCCACTGCAATCGTCTCCTTCAGGCACTGCTGATCCAGGCACTCCTGCAGATCCTTGTCGTTGACCCACAGCTCGCGCTGGCGCTCGGTCATCACCCAGCCGGGGATCAGGCAATTGACGCGGATATTGTCAGGCCCGAGTTCTCTGGCCAAGGCCCTGGTCATGCCCATGATGCCGGCCTTGGCGGTAACATAAGCGGGATAGCCGGCGTTGCCGAGCAGATAGGAGTTCGAAGATATGTTGATGATGGCGCCGCCGCCTTGTTCGCGCATACCCGTAGATACTGCCTGAGCCGTGAAAAAGTGCGGACGCAGATTGGTGGCAATGGACTCGTCCCAATCGTCGACGCCCCATTCCTCAAGGCTGTGGCGGGTGTCCCGAGCAGCGTTGTTGACCAGCACCTGAACCGGCCCGTGAGCCTTCTGGGCCTGGAGGATGGCCGTGCGTAGCGCCTCGATGTCACGAATATCGCAGCGAATGAACAGCGGGCGATTGCCGTGTTTTTGCTCCATCTCGTCACAGAAGGGCGTGGCATCGGAAAGGCCGACGAAGGCGACTCGCGCCCCCTGAGACACAAACCCTTCCGTCAGCCCGGCCCCGATGCCCGAGCCGCCTCCGGTGATGAAGACGCTGGCACCCTTCAGATCCGGAAACTGCAGGTCTTGAAAAGAAAAGCTCATATCGGTCTCCTTACCGTTATCTACCACTCTGCAATACTGCCATCCTCATGCATCCACACCGGATTGCGCCAGCGATGCCCGACCTCGGCACGCTCCTCCACAAACGCCTCGTCGATCTCCACGCCAAGCCCGGGCCCTTTGGGTATGACGCAAAAACCGTTCTCGATGGCCAGCGCCGATTTGTCGACCAGATAGTCGAGCACGTCGTTATCCTTATTGTAGTGAATGCCCATGCTCTGTTCCTGGATAAAGGCGTTGTGACATACCGCATCCAGCTGCAATGAGGCGGCAAGGGTGAGCGGGCCGAGCGGGCAGTGGGGAGCAAGTGCCACATCGAACGCCGAGGCCAGGGTGGCGATTTTCAGGCCCTCGCTGATACCGCCGCAGTGGGAGAGATCGGGTTGGATGACGTCGACCATGCCCTCGGCGAGCAGATCACGGAACTGAAAGCGCGTATGCAGGCGTTCGCCGGTGGCAATCGGGTAGCCGAGTCCCCCGGCGATATGCTTTAAACTAGGCAGATGTTCCGGCGCTACCGGCTCCTCGACGAACATCGGATGGAAGGGTTCGAGTTCGCGAAGCAATGCCTTGGCCATGGGACGATGCACCCGGCCATGGAAATCGATGCCGATGCCTACATCCGTTCCTACCGCATCACGAGCCTCGGCAACCCGGGCCACGGCCTCGTCGACCTTCCTGTGGGAATCGACGATGGCAAGCTCCGGGGTGCCGTTCATCTTGAAGGCGGTAAAGCCCTGATCGACCAGAGCCTTGGCGCCGGCGCCACATCCGCGGGGCGATCGCCGCCGGTCCAGGCGTACATGCGCATCTTGTCTCGCACCGCGCCGCCCAACAGCTGATGAACCGGCACACCGAGATCGCGACCCTTCAGATCCCACAGGGCCTGATCGATGCCGGCAATGGCGCTCATTAAAATCGGCCCGCCTCGGTAGAAGCCGGCGCGATACAGTGTGTTCCAGAGGTGCTCGATACGATGCGGGTCCTGACCGACCAGATAATCCGCCAGTTCGTGCACCGCGGCCTCGACGGTATTGGCGCGCCCTTCGATGACCGGTTCTCCCCAGCCATAGCAGCCACTGTCGGTCTCGATCTTCAAAAATAGCCAGCGCGGCGGCACCTGCCAGGTCTTGAGTCGGGTGATCTTCATGAGGATGTCCTATCGAGGATGACGAAGCCCCTCATGGTAGCAGGCGCGTCATGACACGCCCACGGCATATAGTCCGCAACCATCGAGTCCATAACCCTCGCTTGGCAGGGCTTTGCTACTCGAGTACCCGACATCCAATTACGGATGCATGCTGCCGCTGTCGATGAAGCGCTGATGCCAGGCCAGGGCCTCCGGCAGTAGATGCGGGGTGTGCTTGCCATAGCTTTCCTGACAGGCGCGATCGAAGTAGTCCTCGAGCATGGGACGATAGTCCGGATGGGCGCAGCACTCGATGATCCGCTTGGCGCGCTGTCGCGGCGACAGGCCGCGCAGATCCGCCAGGCCCTGCTCGGTCACCACGATCATCACATCGTGCTCGGTATGATCCACGTGGCTGACCATGGGCACGATGGTGGAGATGTTGCCGCTCTTGGCAGTGCTCGGGGTCATGAAGATGGACAGGTAGCCATTACGGGCGAAGTCGCCGCTGCCACCAATACCATTGACGACTCGGCTACCTGCCAGGTGGGTCGAGTTGACGTTGCCGTAGATGTCCATCTCGACGATGCCGTTCATGGCGATACAGCCCAGGCGACGCACGACTTCGGGGTGATTGGAAATCTCCTGGGTGCGCAGCAGGATGCGGTCACGATAGAAATTCACGTCCTTGGCAAAGGTTTCGAGCCCTTCGCTACTCAAAGAAAAAGAGGTCGCCGAGGCCATGCGCAGTACGCCCTGACGAAGCAGGTCCAGCATGCCGTCCTGAATCACCTCGGTGTAAGCGGTAAGATCGCGATAGCCGCCTTTGGCCAGGCCGGCCAGCACCGCATTGGCAATGTTGCCGACACCGGACTGAATAGGCAGCAGCTTTTCGGTCAGTCGACCCTGCTGGATTTCTCTCTCGAAGAAGTCGAGCAGGTGGCCGGCAATCTGCTGGGAGGCTTCATCCGGCGGATTGAAGGCGGAATTTCGATCCGGCGCATCGGTCTTCACCACGGCAATGATCTTTTCCAGTGGGCAGTGCAAATAAGGCTCGCCAATGCGGTCATCGGGCTGGTAGATCGGAATCGGTTTGCGCTGGGGCGGCAGGGCCGTGCCGTAGTAGACGTCGTGCATGCCCTCGAGCGCCATGGGCTGCCAGCAGTTGATCTCCAGGATGACCTTGTCCGCAAGGTCCAGCCAGGTCTTGTTGTTGCCAACCGACGAAGAAGGGATCAAGGAGCCGTCCTCGCGGATACCGACGATCTCCACGACCGCAATGTCGATATCACCAAAGAAGCCGAACCAGGCGTGCTGTGCCACGTGACTCAGGTGCATGTCGATGTAATCCATTTCACCGGCATTGATGTGCTCACGCACGGTCGGATCGGACTGGTAGGGCAAGCGCAGCTGCATGCCCTTGGCTCGGGCAAGAGCACCGTCGAGCTCCGGCGCCGTCGATGCCCCGGTCAACACGCGAATCTGAAAGTGTTCTCCGGCATCTGCCGCTTGATTCATGCGGGTGGTCAGCGCTTGAGGAACCGCCTTGGGATAGCCAGCGCCAGTAAAGCCACTCATGGCCACTGTCATGCCCGGCTCAATCAGTTTGGCGGCTTCATCCGCCGACATCATCAAACCGCGTAACCCTTCGTGCTGAAGACGTTCGTCCATGTCAGCCTCCAATTAGCGAGATAACAAGATAGGAATGTTTGCCTGCTAATAGCTATAGCAGAAAACATGACATTCAGATAGGCAGTGGTGAATAAGCGAAAGAGGATGTTCAAGGGAAAGCGTCAAGGAAGGTTGCTGCCTACTGCTTTTCTGAATTCAAGTAATAAGGGCAGCTGCGGCGGACATCACAAGAAAAGTCAGAGCATAAAAAAAGGCGGGGTGACCCCGCCTTTTATGGTGACTCCTGGCTATGAGCCAGCGATATTAATTGTCGGTTTCTTGCTCGACTTCGTCACCTGCCTGTTCCATCTTGTCACCGGTGGCTTCAGCGGCTTGCTGCGTCTTTTCGCCAGCGGTATCGGCAGCCTGCTTGGTGTTTTCTACGGCGCTATCGGCAGCCTGCTCAGTCTTGTCCCCAGCGGTATCCAGGGCATCACCTGCACTGTTGAGTGCGCTGGCCGTGGCTGCCTTGGTGCTTTCCCAAGCGCTGGAGGCACCCTGCTTGGTGCTTTGCCAAGCGTTCGCCGAGGCTTCCTTGGTCTGAGACCACCAGTCGTTGGTGTACTCAGGCTGCTTGGAAATTTCATCTTCCGTCATTTCGACGGTGACTTTGTATGCTATTTCGTCCTTGTCGTCGCCATTGATGGTCTCGACGGTGAACTTGCCGGTCTCGATGACGTATTGCGATTGACCAAAATCGAGAAATTCACTGGTATCGATGACCAACGAATTCACCTGCATGTTCTCATCAAGCAGGACATCTTCCACTTCGCCGACGACCTTATCCGGCTGCTGGCTCGAGAAAACCTCGGCATCGGTGAGTTCATCAGCGGAATAAAGCCCTTGCGACTGTGCAAAAGCGGTTCCACCCAGCGTCAGTCCCCCTGCGATGAGGGCAGTGTAAATAGCAGTGTTTAGTGGCTTACGCATATTCATGGTGTTGCCCCTTATAAAATTCCGTTTTAGTTGTGGAGTCTTCGACGAAATGATTTGCCGATTCCCTCCTTTTTAACTATGGGGCAAATTGATTGGATTTCAACCATTGAACCGATAAGTTACCAATCTGCAAGATATTGATCTCTGTTAAATTAATCGATAGAACGCTGATGGCAGCACCAGTGATGGCCCCCTTCGAACCTTCGACCGCAAGACGTAATTTTCAACCGAGAGTTAGTGAGTCTTTACGTTTTGGCTTAACGCGGCAATGCGATCACGCTCAGTAAATAGCCGTTCAAGAAAGTGTATTGGCCTTGGATATGACTACCTGACGGCCAAATAGGAGAAAGTGTTTTGAGTAGCCGTAAACTCACCTGCCGAGATTCAGGCTTCCATTTGTCCAGCTCAGCATCCTGAAAATAAAATCGCACCCCCACTAGCGGGAACAGCGCCTTGAGCAGACTCTCCTTCAAGGAAAACACCTGGGTGACAAAAGCGCCGCGCTGCTCCAAAGGCAGCGCAGTTAGCCAGTTGCGCTCCCTGGGGGTGAGTATTGGCGGGGCCAGGCGTTCACCGCGTTGAAGGCTCATCACCGCTTCCGCATCCAGCCCGATGCCGTGATAGTGATGAGCGGAAGCCACCAGGGCCGCCGCCAAGCTGCCGCTGTGGGTGATCGAACCCACTAGGCTTGGGGCCACAGCGGCGCCTTGCTTTCGCCGATTCCCGGTATCCAGGATGTTCCCGTCAGCCGTCGTGATGCCTCCCGGACACACAGGCGCCCGGCAAGAAATTCCGCCCGGCGCTTGGGCGCCGCCTGCTGGATGGCGGAAGGTACATCGATGCCATGGGCGGCGGCTTCATCCCCTGACAAGCGCTCGCGATCAAACTGCAGCCCTACCCACTGAGCGTCGGGTAGTGGCTTCGGCCAGGGCCAGCGATCCTCGAGCGCACGGCAGCCATCGGGTAATGGCGTCACGATGTCAGCGATCGACAAGAACGGCGTCGAGTTCCACCGGCACCTCGTCGCCGATCTCTTCATAGCCAAGCATCGTCAGGATCATGCGAACGGCCTGGTTGTTCGTCAGCTCCCGGCCATCAAGGGCAACTCGCTCGGCATTGCGTACCCGGATGGTGTCGTCGCTTTCTCGAGTGAATTGGGCCTTGAGCGGTCCCTGTCTATTCTGTCCATCCGCCCGCACGTTGAGTATCAGGGTCTCGGTCATGGATTCGTCTACGGCCAAAGCGTCGAGCCGATCCAGTGGCAGTTGGGTGGATACCGAGGCCAGGACGGTATCCGATACCGCGGACAACCAGGAAGGCAACGAGCCCACCCGGTCCATGAGATCGGTCTGGCGCAATCGCAGTGGCAGGGTCAAGATACTACCCTTTGCACTCGAATAGCTTTCCAATTGGCGCACTGCGTGACTATGTGGCACCGGGCCGTCACGGGTGATCTCGACAATCGTTGCCTGCACGCTGGACTGTTCCGGCTCGAGCCGCCAATCCGCCTGGGCGGGCAAGGCTGCAAACAGCGCCATAGCTGCGGTCAAGGCTAACGTGCTGCGGACTCGGCGTTGAAAAACAGAATGAAAACGCATCGTTCCAAACTCTCCGTGATGGTTGGAAATAGTTGCATGATCAATGGAAAACGCCTCTGGCCTCATCCATCGCCATTCGCTATCATACGCGACCATCATAAGGGCCTATAGCTCAGTTGGTTAGAGCAGGGGACTCATAATCCCTTGGTCGTAGGTTCGAGTCCTACTGGGCCCACCATTCTTTTCAATAGCTTAGCGCTTTGCGCTGGTGAGTCCCATAGTCCAAGGGTACAGTTTCGGTACAGTGCCGATCCTTCAGCCCCTGGAGTTTTTCATGGCCACCATCGTCAAGACCCCCTCTGGTAGCTGGAAAGCCGTTATCCGCAAGACCGGCTGGCCGACCACCGCCAAGACCTTTCGTACCAAGCGTGATGCTCAGGATTGGGCACGCCGCACCGAAGATGAAATGGTGCGGGGTGTTTATATCCAGCGCAGTGCCTCGGAGCGCATGACTTTGGAGTCGGCCCTCAAACGATACTTGGCCGATGTTACCCCTACCAAGAAGCCCAGCACCCAGAAGAGCGAGCGCGGTAAGGCTGTGAAGCTCGTCGAGCACTTGGGTAAATATTCTCTCGCGGCGTTAACGCCTGACCTCATCGCAAATTATCGCGATACTCGTTTGAACAGCCTTGGGCGTAGAGGTTCACCGATCAGCCCCAACACTGTGCGCCTGGAGCTCGCATTGCTTGGGCACCTCTACACCGTGGCCATTCAGGAGTGGGGGCTAGGCCTGACCTACAACCCCGTCCAGAACATCCGCAAGCCGAGCCCAGGGGAGGGACGCGACCGGCGCCTGAGCCTGACGAGGAGAAGCGCCTGTTTGCCGTGCTGCGGCAGCACAGCAACCCGATGCTGGCTTGGATAGCGAGAATCGCCCTGGAGACGGGCATGCGCTCGTCGGAAATATTGACCCTCACTCGTTCGCAGGTCGACGTGAAGCGCCGCGTAGTGCGCCTCACCGACACCAAGAACAACGAAGCTCGCCTAGTACCGCTGACTCAAGCGGCCACTGAGGTGTTTAAACAAGCGCTAAACAACCCGGTGCGCCCGCTTGACTGTGACTTGGTGTTCTTTGGCGAGCCTGGAAAGGATGGTAAGCGCGGCCCCTACGCTTACACCAAGCTCTGGAACCAGGCCAAGAAACACGCCAGGCTCGATGACTTTCGCTTTCATGACCTACGCCATGAGGCCGTCAGCCGGCTGGTAGAAGCCGGCTTGTCCGACCAGGAAGTTGCCGCAATCAGTGGTCATAAATCTATGCAAATGCTGAGGCGGTATACGCATTTGAGGGCTGAGGACTTGGTCGCAAAGCTAGACAGAATTTAAAGATAATCGCCAAATATCTTGGCTGCTTAGTAGCGATATCTCTCCTGTCAATCACTTCCTGCTCTGCCCAGGGACAACTCTAAGCTAATTCTTGCACGGGAAGGAATGATAAAAAGCTTAATAACGTATTCTGTACTGTATTTTGTATCGTATTTCGTATTGTACAGGATATTAAATATGAAATGAGTGGACGAAAGCCCAAGGGGGAGCCTAGCTACGAGGCAAGCCAAGAAGTGATTGAGGAGTGGGAAGTAATAAGAATAATAATCATATTATTATTCTTATTATTCAGGCTTCCGGAAGCCTAGAAATCGGCCTGAGAAATTTGCGTCGAATTGTATTTTTTGTTAATCGCTTGATTAGGATATTTTTTATCAACTTTGTTCGCATCTTGGTTGATCAAAGTGATGTACCTTGAAAATCAAGGTGCAGCATATTGACTGATAATTGTAACTTGCTGATTTGAGCTGTTTTTTGAATTGGTTAGTATCACTTTCATCAATGTACGATTGATGAGAGCTAGCTATGACTGTAGATGATTACCTTGTTGGCCGATTTGGCCTTTTGATGAGCATATCTGACCTGGCTGACCTGCTCGATCGCTCTCCAGATGGCGTGCGTGTCTCTTTATATAGCGATACTGAGGTGTCGAGAAAGCTGAAGCCGACAATGGTAAAGGTAGGGCGTCGAGTCTACTTTCGGACTCTTCAGGTAAAGGATGCGTTGGGCTTGGAAAGCTGATGAGCGTGCAAGCAATAGCCTGGGCTCTACATCAGCAAATTGTGAAAGACCCCGGTGCGCGTCATGTACTCATTGGCTTGGCTAATCATGCCGACGAAATAGGTCGTTACGCTTTTCCAAGCATCGAGCTGTTATCTAAATATACAGGCCTTAAGCGTCGAACTGTTCAAGAAAAAATTAAGTTGCTAAAGGAGTTGGGTGTAATAAAGAAAGGAAATCAGAGGGTGGCAGCGGCAATTATTGACCGCGCTGATCGTAGGCCAGTGGTATATGACCTCAGAATGGACATTGGTTCCAATCAAGGCGTTGTCGATTCTGAAAAGAAAGCGAGTAGTGAGGAGCAACGGGATGCGAAATCTGCACCCTGTCTGTCACGGGGGGCAAATACTGCACCCCGCCACTGCCACGGGGCGCAGATTACGGTGGAACGGGGTGCAATATCTGCACCCGAACCGTCCTTAACCGTCACTAACTCACACACATACGTAGATGAACAGAGCGAGAGGCATCCTAAGCAGTACCGAATGACCTATGCATGGGAACCCGATAACGATGCCTTCAGGTTCGCATGTAAACGCAGAGGCATGCCTGATGATATTTGCCCTAGCCAAGCTGAGGTAGCTGACTTTATTGGCTTTTATTCGGAAACAGATCGGACGTTCACTGAACAGGGCTGGCATGACCGGTTAGCACGTTGGGTTTATGAAAACCAAACGTCTCGGAAAGGAACTGAGGAAAGGTCCTCGCGACCTTGGGGGAAAGATGGCGATGAAAGTTACTATGGAAAATCTTCATCACGTCGTGTCTCAGCTGCCGAAGCACGAGAACGAAGCCGGAGATATTCATAACTGGAAAGCTGAATCTGAATCAAGTTTCAATGCGCAAGTAGTGAATGAAAGCGACATTGATGCACTATTCGATGCCCTTAAGAACCTCTACGGTAATAAGTTTGTTAGTCAATGGGGTTTGTTTGATGAGCAGGGGGTGTGGCTTGCTGAATTGGCCCATTTAAATGTCATGCAGATAAATATTGGCTATTGCCGTTGTAAGGAGAGGCTTAAAGATTTTGTTAGAGAAGGTAAGGACGCTTGGCCGCCACAACCTGCAGAATTCGCTGTTTTATGTGAGCTAAGGCCAGAGGATTTAGGCATGCCAACTATGGAAGAAGCTTGGGCGGAAGTATGTGAAAAAGCTCACTCTCCTGGTAATCAGTTGTGGAGCCATGTCGTTGTCCGTCTTGCTGCTAGAAAAGTAACGTGGGCTGTTATGCACACCTCCTTTGACGAAATGGGCAGGGTTCGCGACCGGTTTAGTCAGGAATACCTTGCACTGGTTAACCGTGTGATGAGCGGGCAGCAATTATCTGATCAGGCATTGCTGGGCAAAGACAATGAACTTACTCCGGTCCAAAGGGCTGTGAAACGGGGAGAGGAACGAGCTCTGATGCTGGCAAAGAGCTTGGATTGCACAAAGGTTAAAGGCGCTGCGCTGAGCGAAATTAGGAAAATGTTGTCGCACTGATAAATACGCTCTGCTCAGTGATTTTAACAGGAAGGCCATGGGATTAGTTATGGGCATGTTTAATTAATGAAAGATCTTCTTATAGGAATCTAGGATGGCGAACAATAATTTTGCTGCGCCTAATTATATCGATAGTGGTTTATCACGGCTTTGTCGAACGCATGCAGTAGAATTGCAAGCGATGCAGAGTGAGATTAAAACTTTGGTAATTATTGCCGGTTACGCTCGCGATTCTATAACTGAAGGGCTGGAGGATCTTCCTGAAGAATTTTTCATATGTATTGAGGAGATGAAAGAGGTGATGGAATCCATCGATCTGAAAAGCCTGGATTTTGAAAAGCGGGCACTCACGCTCCAGAGAACGAAACGGCGTCTGGAGGCCAAGGCGAACCGTCAGAAGCCTCAAGAGGAGGTTTGATCATGAGCATCAAAATTTCGTGCGCACGAAAAATGGCCGGTGTAGCCATCGCGGCCACGGTTGGCCTAGCACAGCCCGTCATGGCGGGCGGGATCCCAGTTATTGACGTTTCCAACCTGACTCAACAGATTTTGCAGGTCCAGCACATGTTGGATCAGATCGACCAACTGAAAAGCCAGCTCGAAACAGCCAACAAGGAGTTGGACAGCATGAGCGGCGTTCGCGGCCTGGGCAATGTCATCGACTCGGCCTACGACACCGCCGTGAACATCGATCCTAACCAAGTGCTGAATGACGCCGGCATCAGGGGGGCGAACGAACACGGCCTGACCGGCGACGTGGCGGACCTGTACGACAGCGGCAACCAGAACACGGCGACCTGGCTTGGCCAGTCCCAAAAGTCCCTGGAACAGGCGCAGGAGCGTTTCAGCGAGCTGACCGGCTTGGTGGCCGAGGTCAACAACAGCCCTGACCAGAAAGACATTCTGGACCTCCAGGCCCGTATCGGCGCCGAACAAGTCATGCTGCACAACGAGATGGCCAAACTGTCCATGCTCCGTTCGCAGGCCGAGGCCAACCAGGCCATGCACAACCAGCGCGTACAGCAGATGCGCGTCGCGTCATCTGGGGAACCTTTCGAGCTTGATTGGTAAGGAGGCCTTATGAGTATCAGGAAAATTTCGTGCGCACGAAATATTGCCGTTGTGGTTCTGGTCAGCGTTGCGCAGTCGGGGTGTTTTGACGAAACCCCGGATACTGGCCCGGTGCAGACCGTGGACTGGTACAAAGCGCATGACGACGAGCGCAAGGTGACACTGGAGACGTGTGGCAACAACCCTGGCGAACTCCAGGAGGCGCCGAATTGCATTAATGCACTCCAGGCGGAGCGGGCACTGTCTAGCGGTGAGCCCTTCGAGCTCGACCTGTCTAGCCTCAAAAGCGAGGAGGACTCATGAACCTGTTTGAAGGCATGTTCTCCGTCGTTGATCAGGCACTGGACCAGTACATCGTCAACACGGCTACTGACCTCATCGCTTATATCACTCCGATGTTCACCAGCATGTTGATCGTCTGGATCGCCATCTGGGGCTATTTGATGATGTTTGGCAAGGTCAGTGAGCCCTTGCAGGAGGGCGTTTTTCGCATCCTTCGCATCGGCTTCATCATGACTTTGGGGCTGACGGTCGGTACCTATATGGGCGTCGTGGTGGACGTGCTGGCTCACGGCCCGGAAAAGGTAGCAGCAGTCATCACGGGGTCCAATGGAGGCGCAGCGGCCATTTTGGACAGCCTGTTCTCCCGCGTTCTCGCCGTAGCTGATCAGGCCTGGGATAAAGCGGGAGTCATGAGTGGTGATTTCGGCATGTATCTGGTGGCAATTCTGATCATGGTGTTTGGTGGTGGCGTTGCCATCGTGGTCGCCTTTCTTCTGCTGGCCAGCAAGGTGGCGACGACGGTACTGCTGGCGATTGGCCCGCTCTTCATCATCGGCCTGTTGTTTAACACCACCCAACGATTTTTCGAGAGCTGGCTGAGTATGGTGATCAATTTTGGCACGCTGTTGATTTTAGGATCAGCTATTGGACGTATGGTTATCGATGTCAGCGAAGCGTTCATGGACATCGTGGAGTCTTCGGCAAGCAGCATGGCCAGTATGACCACCAGCGCCTATCTGATTGCTTTTTTTGCCCTTGGCATTCTGGTGCTGAAGCAAGTGCCAGCCATAGCTTCTGCATTGGGTGGTGGCGTGGCATTAGCAACTCAGGGGGCTCTCAGCTCCACCATGAGTGCCATGCGGCCCTCTGCGATCCGGCGTCAGTATCGTGGGGTTCAGCGTGATGCTCGTCTGGCAGGTAGTGCTGCTACAGCGCCTTACCAAGGTGCCAAAAAGGCCTACCACGCCTATCAGAAGCGCTTCGGCGCTGGTAATACGATCACTGGAGGATAAGCCATGAATGCCAAGACTAGATGGCTAGATACCTGGCGTGCTCGCTGGGTGGGTATAAAGCGAGCCGGAGAGCTGGGGCTGTCGGGCTTACTGCTTGCTGTAGGTGTGGTGCTGTTCGTGACGTTACTCCCTGAGCTGCCTGGCATGGTCTGGGACGCACTGACCGGTGACGAAGAAGTTACCCGTACACTGTTCATATGCGCGGTTGGAATCGCTGTGTGCGTACTCCAATGGCGATGGCGTATGGCGCTATATCCGCAGCTCCGGCGTAATGCAGCAAAGGAGAAGACACTATGAGCTACCAGCGCTTGACTCCCCAAGAGATAGAAGATTTGCGTGCCGAGATGCGTGCTGCCGGCCAGTGGATGAAGGATGAGATGGCCAGGCGCCGGCGTGAGCGTGGAGAGGCCACTGAGACTAAGACCAGTGACTCCCCTATGCCTAATGGTGAAGCCTCTGATCCAGCCCCTAGCGACGATCAAGTTTGATACAGGTTCGTCAGCATTACTAATTGTAAAGGCTACCACTTCGGGTGAACTCTCTGGTTTCGTGCGCACGAAACGAGATAGCTATATGCCGAGGCTAGGCAGAGAGAGACATCTCCGTACGGATTACTAGTTGGCGAAGCCTAGCGCCTGGCTCTTTGGCAGTTAACCTCGCCTATGACGAAAATCATTTTTCGTACGTAAGAAAAGAATGGATAGGTTTTGAGCTAGGGCAGGATTCGCAAAGTGCTGGCATTTGGTACCAAGTGCTCGGGCAGGTTCATAGTTCTATAGAAGTGTCTACGTATGGATTGGCGATCATGAAGGTGACTAGAACTCGACTGACTGATGATGAGAAGGCAGCGTGGAATCAATTCTGCCGAGCGAGCCATGTTAGTGAATCCAAGATGCTAAGGATGATGATCCGGAAGGTGTCTGGCAGTGCGCCTCATGCTGCTGCCAGTAGCGCAGAATCAAAATCTGAAAAGGTTACGATTCGGCTAGCGCCTGGGGATTTCAAAAAAATGGCCGGGATGGCTCAAGAAGAAGGGTACTTAAATCGTACCAGCTGGACGACAGCGGTCGTGCTGGCTGCTCTTCATCGCGAACCTGTCCTTACTGATGAAGAGATTAAGGTGTTGCGTCAATCATGCCGTGAGTTGGGTGCAATCGGGCGTAACCTTAATCAGGTGGCTAGGGCTTTGAATGTGGAGTTTCGGGATGGGGATAAAATCAAGCGTGAAGCAATTGAGGCTCTGGCTAAGCGCATAGATGAACACCGTGCGCTAGTTTTCCAGTTATTGAATAAAAATATGAATCGTTGGAGTTAGCAAGGTATGGTGAAAGTTGCCAGGATCTATATGCGAGCAAGCAGTAAATCTCAGAGTCTTGAGCGCCAGGAGAGGCTGATTGCAGATGCAAGAGAAGCTGGGTATTACATTGCTGCTGTGTACCGCGAGAAGGCCTCGGGAGCTATAGTTGATCGTCCAGAACTCATGCGCATGATTTCTGACCTGCAGCCTGGGGAACTCGTGGTTGCTGAAAGAATCGACCGTATTAGTCGGTTGCCTCTGCCTCAGGCCCAAGCTCTTATAGATACTATCCACGAAAAAGGCGCTAAGTTAGCAATTCCTGGCATTTTTGATTTTTCAGACTTAGTAGCCGAATCGGAAGGGATAACGAAAATAGTCCTTGAATCTGTGCAGGAAATGCTACTGAAGCTTGCTCTGCAAATGGCTAGAGATGATTATGAAGAGCGCCGTAGACGTCAGCAGGAGGGCATCGAACTGGCTAAAGAAAAGGGGCTGTTTACGGGGCGCCGACCAGACAAAGTACTTCATGACCGAATCAGAACTCTGCGGTCAGCAAATTTTTCTATTGCAGAGACGGCTCGTATCGCTGGCTGCAGTGAGGCTTCGGTTAAGCGTGTCTGGGCTGCGCGTGTAGATAAGGGAAATCAATAGTACCATGATACTATGCACGTCCATCTACGGTTGTTAATAAGGGGGGCTTGTGCAAAGAGGGATTGCGTTGGGAGTTGTTTTTCTTTCTTGCCTATATGTGGCGGGTTATGTTTATAAATATTCATTTTCTCGCCAATAACAAGTGAGATTGGATGGGTTGATCTTGATTCATCTGACTATATTGCCTGGGGTGTGTATTCCTTGATTGATCCGCTTAGGATTAATGTTGTTATACTTGTTGTTGCCTATTCTGCTGCCTTAACTTATTTTTCTAGTGTTGTGTCATTCCTTTATAAAGTGAGGGGGCGACTTTTTCTTGGGCCGTTTAGTCGGGATGCGGCCCGCAGTTTAGTGATTATTTTCTGTGTTTTTGGTTACTATGCTGTTGGCTGGTTTGTGCTTTTATGGGTTGCCAGGGGCCTTGAGGATATCGAATCAATGGCCAGGTCTGAGGTGGGTGAGTTTTTGAATTCAAACAGAGTTGATGTCATGTGTCAGCTCGATGGAGAAGAATGTGTTAAAGGGAAGATTTTTTATACAGGAGAGGACGATTATATATTTTACGAACATGGGAATGATGTCTACTCTGGTGAGTTCCATGTGGCGCACAAGAGAAATGTTTACGTTAAGGTTGGCTGGGATGAGGGTAGTAAAGCCAAGATGTGGAAGCCAGGCGAGAGTAGTGAAAGCAAATAAGCTTCGGGAGTTAGCTAAGGTTCGCTTTTGGGCTGGGCTGGGCTGATTGAAGCCCAGTCTCCCGTGTATGATGCCCCTCAATCATTCCTGAATCGAAAAAGACGTGGGGAAGCATCGTGAACACGGAGAGCCATTCCCAACTGGCCGCTTTCATCTGGTCCGTAGCAGACCTGCTACGCGGCGATTTCAAGCAATCCCAGTACGGCCGCATCATCTTGCCCTTTACGCTGCTCCGGCGGTTGGAGTGCGTTCTGGAACCGTCCAAGTGTAAACACCCCTGTTTTAGTGGCACCGCCGATTAGAGTTTTCCGCCCGTTGATGTTT
>NZ_JIBT01000004.1 GCF_001039575.1 Halomonas sp. PR-M31 | reverse complement strand
AAAAGCGTCAAGACGGTCAAGGCGCCGGCGCCCTCTTCTGCTTCAAAGCCGGCACCGGTCAAACGACCCGAGGCTGAGGCCGACGTCGAGGAATGGAGTGACTTCTGAGTTTTATACTGGGCAGTCAATGCAAAACGCCTGGTCACATGACCAGTGTTTTGCGTTCAAGACGACAGCAGCTTCAGGAGCGGTCAGTCACTTCCAGCAAATGGTAACCAAACTGAGTCTTGATCGGACCGTGCACGGTGTTGAGTTCATCATTGAATACTACCTTGTCGAACTCCGGCACCATCTGACCCTGGGTAAAGGTGCCCAGATCGCCGCCACTACGCCCGGAGGGACAGGTGGAATGCTCTTTTGCCACCTCGGCGAAATCGCGTCCGTTCTCGATTTCAGTCTTGAGTTCCTGACATTTTTCTTCGCTATCCACCAGAATGTGACGCGCACTTGCTTGAGCCATCGTGATACTCCTTTGTTTATTGTCCGAGCGGGGGTTGGATAGAGAATCCTGACGCCATGAGGATGCGCTGACAAGCCTTTACTCTCAAAGCAGCCTCTTGAAGCAGCCGTGCCCAGGCTCACATCCCCCACCGGCTGCCCTCAATTGACGCCGATAGGCTTTGTTCATTCCAGGTCGTCGATTGCTACGATATGCTCTATTTCCAGTTTGCGTCCTTCCTTCTGCCCATAGTGGAACCGACCGATGATGCGAACCTGCTCACCGAGGTAGGGCACAATGCGCTCCTGGGGAAACACTTCCACCCGGTTCAGGCCCTCATCCTCGATCCAATAGTGACGCGGCGTCTCGAAGGTGCGCACTACCCCTTGGGTGGCGACGGGCTTGTCTTCGTAAGCCGCTGGTTGCGACGCCAATATCGACAATGGCACTTCGGCGGGCTTTTCATCGGCGCAGGCCACCAGAATGGCCAACAACATGCCGATAAGCCATCCTTTGCGGCGCATATGCATAATCAGCTCCCGCGCAATCGAACACTCAAAAAACCTATCTTCAACATACGCACAAGACCGCACCCGCACAATCTGACACCATGATGGCATCGAATCACCCTCTCGCGGAGACCCGTTCATGCTGGATCTGACCCAGACGCCGATCACCCTGGCGCTGCTCGTCATCAATATCGTCGTTAGTCTCTATGTGCTGAAAAGCCGCCCTCAGCTCATCGCACGTCTGGCCTTTCGTCCTGAGCGCATTCTGCGTCATGGCGAAATCTACCGGCTGGTGACCGCAGGCTTCGTGCACGTCAACGGCGCCCACTTGCTGGTCAACATGCTGACGCTTTATTTCTTTGGCCCTTGGCTCGAGATCGTTTTAGGCCCTGTTGGCTATCTGATTCTCTACTTCGGCTCTGAACTCTCGGCTCATGGACTGTCGCTGATCATCCAGCGTGGCAACCCTCGCTATTCAGCGGTCGGCGCTTCCGGCGCCATCACCGGTGTGCTTTTCGCCTTCTGTTTGTACGAACCCTTTCGGATGCTGTATCTCTTCTTTGCCATTCCCATTCCCGCCATTCTGTTCGCCATCGGTTTCGTGGCGCTCTCGCTCTACGCCATGCAGAATCGCGGCCCGAATCAGGTCGGCGGTCTCGCTCACGAGGCGCATCTTGGTGGCGCCATCGGCGGTGTCGTGATTACCCTTCTGATTGATCCTCGTGCCCTCCATCTGTTTCTCCAGCAAATAGGCATCTGATATGCACGCAACTCCCAAACCCGCAGCGCTGGCAGTCGTTCTAAACGGGCAGGACGCCTGCTGGTCCGGCGCAGAAACGAACCAGATGCGGGGCTCTGGGGATTCCCCGGAGGGCGCATCGAATCCGGTGAAACCGTATTCGAATGTGCAACCCGAGAGCTGGCCGAAGAAACCGATGTTCATGCCGCTGCCCAGTCTTATTTGACGACGATCGATGTCATACGCCGAGAAAACGACGAGGTGACATTTCACTACGTATTGACTGCGGTGCTTTGCGATTATCTTTCTGGAACCCCGCAGGCAGCGGACGACGCCATGGAGGCGGCCTGGATCAAGCTTGCAGATATTGCCGAGGGCAGGCTCTCATTGAGCGAGCATGCGGCTGGCGTTGCGCGACTGGCGTTGAAAGCTCGCCAAGGTTCTGTCGATTCTTGAAGCGCAGGCGCGCTCTTGACATGAAAGCGAAAGGAACTAGGCTTCTGGTTATTAGCAAGTTAATTTATTCAGGCTCGCAATAGGGATGTACCGGGTTTCTAGGTACGGGATAGCAAACATGGAGGTATGAAGATGTCGATATTCAAAACGTTGGCTGTATTGGTCGTTTCACTGGGCGTCAGCAGCGGTGCTCTCGCGGCGGATTGGACCACGCCGTTGATCGAAGGCTACGGCAAGATCAAATACGATGAAAACGCCAAGATGCAGCCCAGCCAAGACCAGCAGTACAAGGTCGTGTTCAGCGTGGATGGGGACAAACAGACGGATGGTGTGAACGCTGAACTATGGCACGTAGCCCGCTTCATGAACCTGATGAGCGCTGCTGACGTGCCGCCCGAAAACGTTCACGCGGTTGCCGTGATTCATGGCTCCGCCACCCCTATTGCCATGACCGACGAGCTTTACCAGCAGCGCAACGACGCATCCAATCCCAACCTGGAACTGATGAAAAGACTCACGGACAACGGCGTAAAAATCTATCTATGCGATCAGGCTGCCGCCGGTTTCGATATCGACCCTGATACTCAGGTCAATGAGTATGTGGAACCAGTGGTATCGGCATTGATCGCCATCCCGCAACTGCAACTTGATGGCTATGCACTGATGCCTTGAATGACTTGGCAACCCATACAAAAAAGAGCGCCTGAGCGCTCTTTTTTGTGTTTGCTGAAACAGATCGTTGCTCAGCGCTTTCGTTATATCTGCTGACTGCCCGGCACCATGACATCTTCGAGGCTGGATTGCTTGGGCGTGGTGGCGTTGCTCATCACGCTGAACGATCCATCGGTTTCCAGCACCACCGCCTGCACCTCGCTCATATCAATCAGCCCGGAAGCGCGAACCGCTGCCTGTAGTTCATCCTGGGTCACTCGAGCTTGCGCAAGGCATCCGGCAGCGCTTGCCCTTGGTAGAACAGCAAGGCCGGCTCACCGGTCACCAACTGGCGCACCCAGCTCATCCGCACACTGGACCAGGTCACGGCGTACTGCATACCGATGAGCAGCGCCAGTGCCAAGGCCCCTTGAAACAGCGTGACGCTCTTGCTGAGGATGATACTGGCAAGCACCGAGCCCAGCGCCACGGTCACTACCAGATCGAAGGCATTCATCTTCGCCAAGGTTCGACGCCCGGAAATGCGCAACAAGGCAACCAGCGTGATATAGCCGATTACCGCCGAGACCGCGACCCGGAAAAGCGCCGGCCATCCGCTGAAGAAAATATCATCCATGAGTGTTTCCCACCTGATAGTTGAGCCCTCAGTGTAGCTGAAGGTCGATCGGGCAATGTTGGGTATCGGCACTGTCCAACGATGACTCGTCGTTCAAGAAGATTCACTGCAGGACAGGCCGCGCGTTGACCGGCTGAAGTGGACGATTGTTAGGCTCATGCAGCACGTCCGCAAAATGCTCGATCTGCTCTTTCGATGCGGTGACCGGCTGCTTCATTACCAGCCAGCGCACGCCTTGAGTGCAGGGCGGCGTGGTCAAAGAGCCATTGAAGCGGTAGTAGTCCCGATCCGATGGCAGAATGTCGTCCGCGCTCAGGCTGGATTGTAGCGTCTTCTCTTCGCCTGCCTGCTCCGGCATGCTGGACCAGGCTTGCTCAAGCCCTTCATTCGCCCCACCCTCTTCGAACATCACCGCCACCACCGCCAAGTCGCCCTCATCGCTTGCATGCACAAGATGCGCTTCCAGCGGATAGGACTTGCCCTCGATATGATTCTCGCTCGGCGCATGGAAGTGAAGCTGCTTTAGCTCAAAACTCGTGCCGTCGACTTTGATACTGCTGCCAGAGGCATAGTTCACCTGCACGGTATGACCGTTATTGAGAATCTCCTGACCACCCTCTTGGTAGTCGAAGGCTATTGGCTCAAGCTCCGCCTCGATAAACCCGGTCAGATTGATCGGTGACTGATTCTTTCCCTCGCAAATGGAGTGATCCGAACTCAGCTGAGCCTAGTTCTCTGGCCCTTTTTCACCGGAGTAGCCCCACTCTACTTTCTCATCGGCACTCGCTGCGCCTGCCATCAACAACGCCACGCTCAGGCAAATTGCTCTTTTCATGAAAACCTTCCCGGTAAGCATTACGGATATTCGAAGGGGACCAAGCCTAAGCGAGGTTGGATTGGACGGCAATGCGGGGGAGTGTTGCGGGTAAGGATGAAGCCCTGCTGCTCCACGGTGGTATTTTGTGATGCTTCGCTAATGGGTACCATTTGCAGCGTCATTATTGGGCGGTCTGCTAGAGGCTTCAGCCCGAAGGCGCTCAACCAGCCAGACCTTGATGATCGACTGCCGTGTAACACCAATACGGGCCGCTTCCCGGTCTAAAGACTCAACCACCCAGGATGGAAAATCGACGTTGATGCGCTTGCTCTCCTGGCTCACCCTGCGCGCGGTCGAAAGATCAAGGTCATCAACGATATCCTCTTTATTGTCATCAAATTTTTTATCGAAATTCTTAGCTTTCATACAGTTCTACCTCTTTCTTGCGAGACCGCCTGACAGAAATCAGGCGGACACGCATGCCCCGGTACGTGACGACAGCAGACCAATGTTTTTCACCTATCCGGCCGATGAGAAGGAATCGTTGCTCATCTTCCGATTTGGCCTGGATTTCCAGAAGATCCGGATCCTTCCATAGCTCCTGAGCGGCCTGGAAGTCGATTCCATGCTTTTCCAGATTGGCCTGACTCTTGTCGTCATCGAACTCAACATCATTCATGAGTATAAATTATTCTCTTTTTACTCAATCAGCAAGGTAGGAGGAGCAATAGGCAGTAACTGCTAACGTGGAATACAGCGGTAGTCTGTACAACGCAAAGCGGAGGGAAGGATATCCGCACGACGGGGCTGATTATGCATTATTCGTAGTGGCTCCAGAGTCGAAGAACCTTCACTACTCTCTCGTCATCGAGCACTTGGTAAACAAGGCGGTGCTGGATATTTACCCTGCGTGAATAAGCTCCCGCCAGATCGCCAACCAGTTTTTCAAACGGGGGAGGCTTTCGATATGGATCTTCGGAGATTAGAACAAGCAGTTCCTGTGCTTTTGACTTCAGGCCGCTGGACGCCAGCTTCTTAGCGTCCTTTTGAGCCTGCTTGGTGTAAACCAACTTCCATGTCACCAGCCCAGCTCCTCCTGGCACTCATCGACCGAGGTATCCATGCCCTCACGAATCGATTCACGCATGCCGGGCACCGATAACAGGAACAATGTTTCCTGGATTGCCGCCCAATCTTCCTCAGAAACCAATACCGCCCTGTTCCGCTTGCCCATGATCAACACCGGCTGATGAGACTCTGCTGTTTCGTCAATAAGCCGATAAAGATTGCTACGCGCCTCGGTTGCGGTGATTCCAGTCATGACGCACCTCTGGTTGATTCAAATCATCACTATCGTACGTTATTAAGTACGCACGTCAATACGTACGCTTAATATAACGCCAGCATCACTCTAGGCCAGCATTTTGATACGTTCATTGCCGAACAGCTCAAGAGCGGCCGATACAGCTCTACCTCTTTCTTGCAAGACCGTATGACAGAAATCAGGCGGACACACATGTCCTGGTAAGTGACAACGTTAGCGCTGATTGACGGGTGTGTATATGTTGATAATATACAAACATGATTGATCGGGCGCAAATAACGGGCTTTGACTGGGACGAAGGCAATTCGCGCAAGAACGCGGAAAAGCACGGCGTTGGCCAGTCCGAAGCAGAGGAAATATTTTTCAATGAGCCGCTTCTGGTGCTGGAAGACAGCAAGCACAGCCAAAAGGAAGCCCGGTATCACGCCCTTGGCGAAACCGACGACGCACGTTTATTGCATATCACCTTCACATTGAAAGGTGACGGCACTCTGGTCCAAGTGATTTCCGCTCGTGATATGCACCGCAAAGAGAGGGCAATTTATGAGCAAATTGAAAAAGATGCCTGAATTCACAACCGAAGCAGAGGAAAGAGAGTTCTGGGAAAGCCATGATTCCACTGAGTACGTGGACTGGAGTCGCGCTCAACCGGTTTCTTTTCCAAAACTGAAGCCCTCAACCAAGACAATATCGCTCCGCTTGCCGGAAACACTGCTTGATCGTATCAAAATCGAAGCGAACAAACGTGACATGCCTTATCAGTCACTGATCAAAGCCTGGCTTTCGGAAGATGTGGAGGAAAAACGCCGCGCCCGATAACGTGCTAACGGAGCGGCGTACAGCGGCCTGTTAGCCGACAGAGGCATATGGAGAGGGCCGGCGTCGGTGGCCTTAGCAGAGTTCATGCACTTTTGCCTTAAGGCACTGAACGCCGATTTTTTAGCACCTTTTCAAGTCTGCTTGACATAAATCAAATTTCATCTCACCAGTCAAACCCCTCATCGCAGGAATTGCATGGTCATGCACCCTGCACCAAAATATACCAATTATTGGTACTGACGAGATGGCGCCATGCAAAAGAACACCAGCATCACTCTAGGCCAACATTTTGATGCGTTCATTGCGGAACAGCTCAAGAACGGCCGATACAGTTCAACCAGCGAGGTTGTACGGGCAGGATTGCGCCTGCTCGAGGAATCCGAAACCCGCTTGATCACACTGCGAAAATTACTCAAGGAAGGCGAAGATAGTGGTTTTGAAGACTACTCCTATGACTCATTCATTGATGAACTGGATAATGAAACTCGCTGATGCCGAATTTCAAGCTTTCCAAGAAGGCCAAGGCTGATCTCAAAACCATTGCGCGCTACACGGAGCGTAAATGGGGGCGCGAACAACGAAACCACTACGTTCTTCAGTTTGATCAGTGCTTTCATCTTCTCGGCGAAAACCCGAACCTGGGTCGAACATGTGATGAAATAAGTACTGGCTACCGTCAGCATACCCAAGAAAGCCATATCATTTTTTACCGGCAAGGTCCGGAAGATGTTGTGGAAATCATCCGTATCCTGCACAAACGCGTGTTGCCTGAAGGCCATTTGCTGTAGGGCATAACGCTTTTATTTAGCGGCGACTACGGAGCGCAGCGTAGTAGGTGTCCGGTGTAGGGCCATCAGGTCCGGAACAAACTGCAATAAGTGGTTAGGAATTTGCGGCATCTTTGGGTAGCTCAACCCAGAGAGATAGAAGCCAAAGCGCCTAATGCTGAGATCGCGACGCCGACCAGTAAGACAACTAGTGATATCTTTGCAGCCCACATCCACCCGCTCGGCACTTCGACCATCAAAGTGCCCTCAATGTAAGCATCTTTGTTTTCTGATATTTTTAATCCGAGGAAGGAGAACAAGCCGAGGACGGCACTCCCAAATATTTGAAGGGCCGCGCCCACTAAAACCACGTTAAAGACGTTTTCTTGTACGAAAACCCAAATGTTCTCCATTTCAGACCCTTATCCCCAATATTTTTACTTTCCTAACAGCAATTAGGCTATGTCGGCAACTAGGCAAAACTCTATTCATCCCAGGTGCTGACACCCATATCATTCGCCAGCGGATTTAAAGTTTCTTTTGGCAAAGGCCAGTCGCTCAATAAACGCTTTCTTTTCTTTTTTAATAGCCAGTATACGAAAAGAACCACACTTTGCTGATACAGATTACCCTTCATATATCGAGACTTAATTGTTTCAGGAATATGCGGATTATTTTCAACTAAATCTTGGATACTGTCAATTAAATCCTGATTCAAAAACTGTTCAAATGCATCCCATATCACGATCGATGATTTCTGATTATGGGGCTTATACCCCGTAATACTACAGTAAATTCCATCTAATCTTTCGGGAATGGCGTGCTCTTCTAGCGGGCCAAAATTCAACTGTTTCGTAACATCGACAAAAAAGTCGTCGGTTGTTTCAATAAGGGCCATGCTTTTGGCCACAGTTCTGTGCACAGCAGGCTGTACGGCTCTTTTAGATTTGTAGATTGCGTCATGGGTCAGTTCTGCGTGTGCATGCTGTAAGAGAGTCCTAATTTGTACTTCGCAAGGAGTAGAGCAAGGAATCGTAACCCCATCAAATTCAAGATCAGACTTTGGACAAAGAATATAATGTACCGACTGATAGGTGAACAACAAAGGATCATTTTTTCGATCTTCATCAAAATGTTTGCACCTATCAAATTGCCATGCACCGGAGCTCTCAATCATTCGGCATATTTTGGCTATATCTTCTAAGAGCAATACGACAAAGCGTGAACCAACCTTATCTTCAATTTGACTGTAAGGGTCCGAGTAATTTTTCCCGCTACGATAGAAAGCCTTATCAATTAAAGAGCCATCATCTTTAAGCCTGAAGCTAGGCGGAATCTTAAAAAATTCGTTAGATTTTATATCGTCATCTTCAATATAATTAATGATTTTATCAACAACGTACTTACCCCAAGCCCTGTAAACAGGCTTTTCTTCATCCCATGTCTTTCTAAAGTCGGATTCATTCATTCTTGCCGAGTTATCCTGTCTTTGATGATGACTTTAGTCCAGGTCTGAGGAGTTCCCGATTCGTCTGGATCACCTTCAATTGATTCAATTTTAACGTAGTTCTTGAAAACTTCTGACGGTGCAGTGATCTTAACATTCTTGCTAAAATCAACCTTTCTAAATTTAAGCTTCGATTCTATATGAGCATTATCCTTAGTGAATGAAGAGCTAGGGATACCGGCCTCTTCCATATGCGCGTTAAATGAATCTTGGGTGTCTACATCGAAATAGCTTGACGCAAAGTCAGATGGTGTTATTGTCGAAGAGGTATCAACTTTCATGTAGGTAGTCAGCGCATTATAAAGATCACTCTTCTTTTCAGAGGAAGCGTCTAGGTGATCAATAAAAGAGCTTGCTGAATCATAGAATTTCTTAGTTGTTCTGGCACTGGTTTCTGGATAACCACAGCCTAAAAAATCAGAGTAAAAATATTGAGCTGCCGCCTTTCCGTCCGTTTGGCTTATTTGATAGTCCGATATCATAACAGCCCATTTATCATTTAGATCTTGGCTACCATTGTCAATACCATCTTTTTCAAAAAACGAAGCGGTCTTATATAGCCTTGTTCCTGGTGTCAGCAAAAGTTCCTGAACAAACTTTAAAGATATTTCTTGAGTGGTGAGATCTTCATGTTTTTCATAGCCGCTATGAATTTCCGCCTTAATGACACCCAAGAACCTCTTTTGCAGATAACCTTGTTTTCCAGTGAAAACGACTAATATACCACCAGGAATGGATTTTCGTTGCTGAGCATCAGTTAGCTTTTTAGCAAAATCATAAGACGAAACTGCAAAGTTCGCGTCATCCTCAGATATGATGCTTTCTACAATGTGTGGCAAGTCTCCTTTTCCTTGATCCACTATTTGCATTTGGACAGCCTTTGAGCCTTCACCAAGTGCATCTCTTATTCTCGATTTGAATTCCTCCATAGCGCTGCTATCGAATCTTGTATATTCATGGCTTTGCAAAGGCTCTACTTTGCTTCCATCTTGATCTCTTCGATAAACTTGATGGATTATTATTCTATCGATAGTCATGTTCACTAATTGCATTGCCACCTCTGATGGTAGTGTTCATCGACTTTTTCAGCCTAACGCCGCCAGCAGGCTAAATCGCCCCGGGTCTGCTAGATACCCATCAGGCTCTGGAACTAACGCCGTTCATACTCAAAGGGTGATAGATCATCACTCGTCCCATGACGGCGCTTTGAGTTGTAGAACATCTCGATATAATCGAACACATCGCTTCTGGCAGCTTCCCGAGTCGGATAGATTCGCCGCTTGATCCGTTCACGCTTGAGGAGTTGGAAGAAGCTTTCGGCGACAGCGTTGTCGTGGCAGTTATCTCGACGGCTCATGCTGCCCACCAGTTGATTGACCTTCAGAAAGCTCTGCCAGTCGGTGCTCAGATAAGCCACCAAGATCTTTAAAGACCATCTGATCTAGGCCAGTCGGATTTTGAAGATTAGCGACCTCCCGCAACGACACTAGGCAGGACGGATGTGTAGCAAAGCGTTTGAGCCAGATGGTATCGCCAACAAGGATGTGGTTAAGAGTTCCAAGAACTGAGCCAAAAAAGGCCCCACGGTCTTTCACCAATCCTGCCGCAGAGAGTTGTCCCGCAGCCTCATAAACCTTCGAGTTCATCCACTGATTGTAGGTGGCTAGCAATTCAAAGTGTTCTTTCAGGCTCATCTGAGTTTCTTCTCATGTATAACAGCAAGTTAGTTAGACCGCTTCGATACTGCGGAAATCCGACCGCTTCATGATTACGGTTTCTGACTCCCAATAGTGTCCACCTAAAAATTCATAAAACAACAACTCATGCCGCCACCCTGCTGGCTGCTACGTAATCATTTGACTGCTGTGATTTGCTCACGCAATAGTACTGTATAAAAACGCGCACTCGACAGGAGTCACGTCCATGCTTGGGAACCGCCTTCAACTAAGCGACCAGGCCTGTGCCGCCATTGGTCTTCGCCAAGGAAAATAGACTGAACGGACAGCCAGCTTATTGAACATCATGTTGGTGACTGCTCCGCCCACGCTACCGCCACAGGAAGTCATAGCGCATTCGCACGCCCTCCTGTCGCTTTTCTATTCATCATGTCGCCACGCTGCAGAGACATTTTTATGTAAAACATATATAAATATATTAGGTATTGGCAGTAGCGTCTTAATTTTTTGAATAAATCTTGATCGAAGGCAACAGTGCTGGCCGCTTGTGCGACCCTCTTCCACGGTGCAGCTGGCTGCGAAGTGCAGGGTTTTGGTTATTACTGACGATACAGGAACTTCATAATGGCATGCCTGTCGACCGAGAACATGCTCTGACATGTTATCGTTATGCTACACGACTCCGCTGACACCTATCGTCGCTAGCTCGCCGTCAAGTGGGTCGAGGACGGTATGAGCCAAACGGAAGCCGCTCGACGCCTGGAGGTCACCCAAGGCGCTGTCAGCCAATGGGTTGCCCGGGCGCGTGAGGGCGGCGAAGACGCCCTCAAGACACAACCGCGCTCCGGTCGACCGCCACGTCTTCCCGCTGAACTCGTGCCTCGGGTGTTGGCGGCATTAGAGGCCTTGGGCCCGGAAGGCTTCGGCTACGACGACCAACGTTGGACGACGCAACGTATCGCCGATGCCATCGCGCGGCTGACCGATGTCCGTTACAGCACCTCGAAGATCAGTGACCTGCTCCGGCAGTGGGGCTGGTCCTGGCAGGTGCCCAAACGCCGGGATAGTCGACGCGACGAGGCCACCATCGACCACTGGCGAGAGCAGCTCTGGCCAGAATTAAAAAAAACAGGCCGAGGCCCGGAGCGAGACGCTGATCTTCGTCGATGAATCGAGCTTTCATCTCTGCTCGCCTCATCTGAAGACGTTTGCCCCGGTGGGCAAGACCCCGGTCGTCAAGGGCAGGCGCGGCCAGTCGCCGCGCCACATGGTGATCGGCGCCGCCTCGACCGAGGGGCGCTGCTATTTTCAGTGGACGTCAAGCACGGTGAAAGAAAGCGATATTGTGGCCTTTCTGAAGACGTTGCTGCGCTATTGACCGGGCAAGCTGTGTATCGTCTGGGACAACGCGCCGGTACACCGCTGTCGCGCCGTGCGTGATTTACTGCGCCAACCAAAGGTCCAAGACCGACTGCGCCTGGTCGCGTTGCCGCCTTATGCGCCCGAGCTGAATCCCATCGAAGCGGTGTGGAGCTGGCTGAAGCGCCGCTGTGCCAATCGGGCGTTCAGAAATGTCCTGGCGCTGGGCGAGTGGTTATGCCGCGCTACCCGATGGATCAAACGCTATCGTGACTGGGTTCGGCGAATTCTGCGAGCCTCACCTATTCATTAAGGAGTTTATGGAAGATCAGTAGCTATGCTTTAGGTTCGACTCATCTGACCTTGGCGGTTTGTAATCTAAGGTTCGCACCTCAGCGGTGAAAATTGACCACACCCTTCAAGCAGTAAAAGAAAAGCTCTTCCTTCCCAGCGGCATTAGCCGAGACAATCCATCCCAGTCGTCGACTATGGGCTCATACTTCATAGGGTTTTCAATCTGTACTTCTTCAAGCGTCCATTGATTGCGTCCGAACTGACATGGGCCGCAGGCAGTGACCAAGTTTTCGGGCTCGTTACCACCGCCCCGGCTGTAAGGCAGCAAATGATCAATGGACCCGGTCAACGTTGAGATGCCGAAGTGGTTGTCCTCATTGATTCGGCTCTTTCTTGCCTGTTCCGGAAGAAATTTTGCGAATACCTTGTGGGCTTCTTTGACGACAATGCGCGACTGACAGAATCGGCATCGATAGCCATCTCTGGCAAAAATAGCCCTCGACTCTGACAGGCTAGGCATTCGGGGCCTATTCTCTTTTGGCACCGGATCGAAAACCGGGTTTTTTGACTGGCGGTGGATTTCTAGCTTGATTGGACCTGCAATAAGAAAGGCAAACTCACGCAGTGGCCGCAGGTCTGCTTGAACCAGGCATTCCCCACAGTTTTCAAGATCCCCTGCTATCAAAAAATCTGCTGCTTGCGACAGCAAGTCAGCCGCCTTTTCAAACTCCGGAATCGCAGGTAAAAACGATCTGCGTATCATTTTTATAGATGCCTTATGCACTTGTTGAATTCCTGTTCTAGATAGCTGTCATCACGCTCGAGACGTTTTCACAAAGCGCTATGAATACTGTATCGACAGGCCTGAAAAGTCCTTGAACATGCATAAACAGCAATGTGTCATGCAATTGATGCTGTCGAGCCTGAGAGGATGATTCGAAGCGACGAGTAGAACCCCCCACGGATGCACCCAGCCGCCAAGCGGGCTACAATCGGCCTTTCGTCCTCGTGACGCTCATTCCCTTTCGATTCAGTCACTAGAGCCACCATGCCGACTACCGCCAATGCCAAGCGCAAGATCCTGGTCACCAGCGCCCTGCCCTACGCCAACGGCTCGATTCACCTAGGCCATTTACTTGAGTACATCCAGACCGATATCTGGGTGCGCTTTCAGAAAAGCCGTGGCCATGATTGCTACTACGTCTGTGCCGATGATGCTCACGGCACCGCCATCATGCTGCGGGCCGAACAGGAAGGCGTGACGCCGGAGCAGTTGATCGCTCGGGTGTCTGAGGAGCATCAGGCGGATTTCGCGCGCTTTAATGTGGCCTTCGATAACTATCACTCAACCCATTCCGAAGAGAATCGCCTTCACAGCGAGCGCATCTATATCGCGCTGCGCGATGCGGGCCACATCGCGACTCGGGACATCGAGCAGATGTACGACCCTGTGAAGGGCTTGTTCCTGGCGGATCGCTTCATCAAGGGCACCTGCCCGAAGTGCAAGACGCCGGATCAGTACGGCGACAACTGCGAGGCCTGCAGCGCCACTTATACCCCGGCGGAGTTGATCGATCCGGTCTCGGCGATTTCCGGCGCCACGCCGGAAGTGCGCAGCTCGACTCACTACTTTTTCAAGCTGCCGGATTTCGAGGCGTTCCTGAAACAGTGGATTCAGGGTGGCCACGTGCAGCCGCAGATCGCCAACAAGCTGCAGGAGTGGTTCGAGTCCGGGTTGAACGAATGGGATATCTCTCGGGACGCGCCGTATTTTGGCTTCGAGATTCCGGATGCGCCGGGCAAGTATTTCTATGTGTGGCTGGACGCGCCGATCGGTTATCTAGCCAGCTTCCAGAACCTGTGCGACCGGGAAGGCATCGACTTCGACAGTTACTGGAAGAAGGACTCGGAGGCCGAGGTCTATCACTTCATTGGCAAGGACATTGTCTACTTCCACGCGCTGTTCTGGCCGGCCATGCTCGAAGGTGCGGGGCTGCGCACCCCTACCGGTGTGCATTGCCATGGCTTCGTCACCGTCAATGGGGCGAAGATGTCCAAGTCCCGGGGCACCTTCATCAAGGCAGGCACCTACGCCGAGTATCTGAATCCGGAATACCTGCGCTACTACTTCGCTGCCAAGCTCACTTCCGGGGTCGACGATCTGGACTTGAACCTGGAGGACTTCGCCTACCGGGTGAACTCGGATCTGGTAGGCAAGGTAGTCAACATCGCCAGCCGCTGCGCGGGCTTCGTCAAGAAGCTGGGGGATGGCACGCTCTCCGCTGACTGCGCCGAGCCCGACTTGATGCAGCGCTTTATCGACGCCGGCGAGGCCATCGCCGAGGATTACGATAGCCGTGAGTTCGGGCGCGGCATGCGCCGGATCATGGAGCTGGCGGACGAAGCGAATACTTACATCGCCGAAAAGGAACCCTGGGTGCTGGCCAAGCAGGAAGGCCGCGAACAGGAGGTGCTGGATATCTGCTCCGTGGGTATCAATCTTTTCCGCCAGCTGATGGTCTATCTCGCCCCGGTGGTACCCAAGATGGCCGAGGATGCCCGGGCGTTTCTCAATCTGGAATCCCTGGATTGGCAGAGCCGCGAAGCCGTGCTGAAAGGCCACACCATCAACAAGTTCAAGCCGCTGATGACCCGCATCGAGCGCGACAAGATCGATGCGATGATCGAGGCCTCCAAGGAAGACCTGGCGGAGGAGAAGAAATTGAAAGAAACCCCCAGGGGCCCGTTGACGGACAACCCCATCGCCGAAGAGATCGCTTTCGAGGATTTTGCCAAGGTCGATCTGCGTATCGTGCGCATCGCCAAGGCGGAGTATGTCGAAGGCGCCGACAAGCTGCTAAAGCTCACGCTGGATCTGGGCGGCGAGACGCGCACAGTGTTCTCCGGCATTCGCTCGGCCTATGCTCCGGAAGCCTTGGAAGGCATGTTGACGGTGATGGTCGCCAACCTGGCGCCGCGTAAGATGCGCTTTGGCGTGTCGGAAGGCATGGTACTGGCAGCAGGCAACGGCGACGGCATCTACCTGCTGGAGCCGCACTCCGGCGTGGAACCTGGAAGCCGCGTGACCTGAGATCTGGGCCCTAGAGACCTTGACGAGCGCGCCGGGCCTTCGGCGCGTCTTGTTTTGCTCTTCTTTAGGCGTACTTCACGCGTACTCCCGATTGTTCCTTGTTTTTAGTTTCTTACGCCTCGTCTATTTCACGCCAATAATGCTTACCCACGTTGACAGACACCAATCGCTCTGTTGTTATTGAGACTCAATAGGGGATTTGACACAGCTTGCAGCCCTACTTTGTTCAACTGCTAAAGCGGAGCATCATATGCACTCCATTTCTGAATTTGCCTCCAGCGCCGACTCGCGTTTATCCACTGTCTACGACCTTCAATTCGATGCTACGCCTTCGCGTAAAAAGCCGGTGAAACGTCGTAAATCTCCCCCGTATCAACACAATCAGCCACTCCAGAGGTCTTCTTGAACTCATCGCCTGTTTCGATCGGCGTGACCGTGATCGCAGGTTTTCTGGGTTCCGGCAAGACCACCTTGATCAATCACCTGTTGACGCATGCCGATGGGCGTCGCCTGGCAATCATGGTGAATGATTTTGGTGCGCTCAATATCGATCGCGAACTGATCAGTGAAGAAGAGGAAGGACTGATTTCTCTGAGCAACGGCTGCGTATGCTGCAACTTGCAGGGTGAGCTGGCTAGCAGCATCGAGGGGCTGCTTATCAATCGTGGCGAGCGGCTCGATCATGTATTGATCGAATGTAGCGGCGTCTCGGACCCAGCCCGGGTGGTCAGCGTACTGGGCTACCCCTCGCTGCGGCGGCGCTGTCATCTGGATGCGGTAATGACGTTGATCGATCTGTCCAGATCCCTGAATTCAAGCCAAGGGGAACTGCGTGCACTGCTGCAATCGCAGATCGCCTGCGCCGACTGGCTGATATTGAACAAGGCCGACCAGGCCTTGCCGGGTATCCACGCAGAACTAAAGGAAAATTGGCTGCTGCCCAATGCGCGGGTGATTGAAACCGAGCAGGCCCGCCTGCCTCCGGAGTTGGTCTTCTGGCGCAGCGACGCGCCGGTGAGTCTCGAACCCTCCGCCAAGGATGCCATTCATCACCATACCGGTATTGCCGAGCTGGGGCTGTCCAGCCATAGCTTCGAGCATCGAGGCGCCATGGACGGCGCCAAGCTGTCCAAATTGCTGCAAGGATTGCCAGGGGCCATCCTGCGCATCAAGGGTGTGGTTCAGTTAGAAGATGAGCGGCAACTGGAACTGCAGCGCGCCGCCGGCCAGCTCGAGACCCGCCCGTTTCCCCATCGCGACACGCCGGGCACGCGTCTGGTATTCATCGGCCAGACCGCGGAATGCGACTGGCCGGCGCTCGATCGCGACTTGCAGGCACTGACCCGTTAATCGACCCGCCGTGCCAGCTTCTGTCTCAACCGAAAATCAGATTCGGTAGCCACAGGGCGATTTGCGGGAACACCACCACCAGAATGATGCCTACCACCTGCAGCGCAATAAACGGCAGCACTGCGCGGTAAAGATCTCCGGTCGTCACTTCCGGTGGCGCCACCGAGCGCATGTAGAACAGGTTGTAGCCGAAAGGCGGCGTGAGATAGGCCGTCTGCATGGCCAGCACGAAAATCGTCGCGAACCAGATGGGATCGAACCCCAGCGCCTTGATGATCGGGACGTACAGCGGCACGGTAATGAACAAAATCGCCGAGTCATCGAGGAACATGCCGAGTATCAGGTAGCTCAGCAAGATGACGGTCAGCACCACATAGGGGCTCAGATCGCCTGCGATGATGTGATTAACGATCTCCTGACCGGCGCCGAGTGCAATGTAGATCTTGGAGAACACCACCGCGCCGATCATGATCCACATCAGCATGCCAATGATGCGTGCCGTGGAATATAGCGCGCTGGAAAGCATCTTGAAATTGAGCCGTCCGTTCGCTAGCGCGCATAGCATGGCCCCGGCGGCGCCGACGGCGGAGGCTTCGGTGGGCGATGTGTAGCCCAGCGCCATGGAGCCCAGCACTACCACGATCAGACCGCCCGGCAGGATGATGGCACGCAGCGCCTTGATCTTGCCCCAAGTATCGACTCGTTCGGATTTATCCAGGGGCGGCCCCAGCTGCGGATTGATCTTGCAACGGATGGCGATATAGATCATGTAGATCACGGCCAGCATCAGCCCCGGCATGACGCCGGCGGCGAATAGCTTGCCGATGGATTCCCGAGTCAGGAAGGCATACATGATCATGACCAGGGAGGGCGGGATCAAGAATCCCAGCGCGCCACCGGCCATGATAACCCCCGCTGAAAGGCGCTTGTCATAGCCGCGCTTCAGCATTGCCGGCAAGGCGATCAGGCCGAGGCTGATCGTCGCCGCACCGGTGATGCCCACCATCGCCGCGATCAGGGCACAGATCAGCACGGTACCCATGCCCAGACCACCGCGCACGCTGCCCATCAGCTTGTAGACCATCTCGAACAGGCTGTCGGCGATGCCGGATCGCTCCAGGATCATGCCCATCAGAATGAACAGCGGCAGGGCGACGAGAATGAACTCATTCATCAGCCCGAACAGCGACGGCATGAGAATGCCCAAGCTGTCCGGCCCCCAGATCACATAGCCGAACACCACGCCCACGCCAAGCAGCGTCCAGGCCAATGGCATGCCGACGGCCATCAGCACCAGCATGGAGCCGAACATCAAGGCGGTAAGCAGGACCGGATCGATCTCAAGCATGGGGGATCTCCGGGTCGTGTTTCGGCTCATCCATCGGCGCGCCCAGCACGGCACAGAGATGGCGCCCGATACTGGCCAGCATTTGCAGGATAATCAGTATGATGGCAACCGGAATCATCAGCTTTACCGGCCAGATGATCGGCGCCCAGGTGCTGCGAAAGGACTGCTCGCGAATCTCGAAGGACATCCAGGCAAAATCGACCGCCCCTTTCAAGACCACCAATAACAGGGTGATCACCGCGATACCTATGAGCATGCTTACCAGCGCCTTGAGCCGTGGGGGGAAGTGCTGGTAAATGATGTCGGTGCGCACATGGCCTTGCCATTTCTCGGTGTAGAACCCGGCAAGAATCGCATAGGTGCCATACATCAACGTGGAGGACTCATGCGCCCAGGTGGTGGGAGAGTCCAGAAACTGACGCGAGATGACCTCGAACATCAGGATGCAGACGATGGCAAAACACATCCAGGCAATGACCCGCCCGAGTATTTCACTCAGGCGGTCCTGCCAGCGTATCCAGGCTTTCAACCAGCGCATAGGCGACTCCACGCAACGCGGCCTGGATTATTCCAGGCGGCCCTTGTCCTTGGCCATCTGACGAATCGTTTCGATTGCCTCGGCGGCGGTGTCGGATTTCTTGGCTTCCGCATCCCAGACCGACTGGGCGGCTTCGGTCATGCGCTTCTGATCGCTCTCAGGCAGGCTATGGATCGTGAACTCCTCTTCCGCCGCTTCGTTCCATTCCACGAATTTCTGGTGCCGATAGTCCGCCCACTCCGCTGTCACCTCGGTGATCACGTTCTGCAAGTCTTCGGGAATCTTGTCCCAGACACGCTTGTTGATCAGCACATTGTCCACAAAGCCGGGATAAAGCATGTTGAGGTTGGTGTAATCCGTCGCGATTTCATTGAGCTTGAGCACGCTATAGTCATAAGGGCCGCCGTAGATCAGGCCATCGATGGCGTTGGTGCTGAGGGCGATATAGAACTCCTGGGGCGGAATATACACCGTTGATACACCGAACTTCTCCAGCACCGCCGCCACGGATGGGGTAGCGCGAATCTTCCGTTCACCCATTTCTTCCAGCGATTCGACCGGCTCCTTGGAAAGCAGATCGAATTTTCCACCGAAGACCGGCACGGTGTAATGCACGCCCATCTTCTCGTAGTTGTTGGCGAGCAGCTCACCGAAGCCCCGCTCGTTCCAAAGCTCCTTGGCCTCTTCTAGATCGGTCCAGGCCAGCGGCAATCCGGATTCGGTAATGGCGGTATCCATCTGGCCACCCCAGTAGCCGCCATAGCCGTAGATCATCTGTAGTGTGCCGGCACGCAGCGCGCCGAACATCTGATCGTTCGGTACCAGCTCACCGCCACGGAACATGTTGACCTTGATACGGCCATCGCTCGCCTCGGAGAGCTTGTCCACGTAGCGCTGGAAAATCTTGTCTTCTTCGGTGCCGGTGTAGCGCTGCATGCGCAACGTGACGGTCTCGTCCTGGGCCAAGGCCGGCGCATCGACTTGGGCCAAGGCGCCCATTGCCAGTGTCACCACAGCGAAACTTTTCACCCAGGCGTTCTTGAAGCTCTTGTCGTTATTCATGGTTCTTCCTCGCTTGTAGACGCGGATTCAGCGCGCCAGATACATGACAGACCTTGTTCGATGACTACCGGTGTCCGTCGTTTTAGCCAATAAACGCTATTTTTCTACACAGGCATCCATCCAGGCGGCCTGGTCGATCTCGATGATCCAGGGTCGATCGGCGGACGCACCTTCCTCTAGAAGCTCTTTCAGCCCATCGGGGCCTGTCACATGGTCGTGGCGACAGCCGAACCCCTGGGTGATGGGTTCGAAATCCGGCATCCACAAATCCACCCCGACCCGCTGAACGTCATGGTCGTCCATGTACTTGCGAATCTCGCCATAGCCGCTGTTGTTCCACAGCAAGACGATCAGACCCACCTTGGCTTCGACCGCTGTCGCCAGCTCGCTCAGAGTGAAAAGAAAGCCGCCGTCTCCCACGATAGCCAGCACCGGCAGGTCGGGCCGCGCCAGACGCGCCCCGATCGCCGCCGGCAGGGCATAGCCAAGCGTGCCGTAGCCGGTGGATGAATTGAACCAGCGCCGCGGCGCATTGGGTTGTACGGTCATATTGCCGACGTAGACCGGCTCGGTGGAATCCCCGACCATCACGGCATCCGGCAGCACCTCATAGACGCTCTCCATGAGTCGTGCCACCGCTTTCCATTCAGCGGGGGTTTCGGCATCGATTTCCTGCTTGAGCTTGGCAATGCCCGCTTCATCCGCTGCGCGTCGAGTCTGTGTCTGATGGGCACGCTCGAGCAGTTGATCGATGAACGTGGCGGCGTCTGCGTGAATGGCCAGGTCGGGTGCCTGGTTGCGATACAGCTGCGCGCTTTCCACATCCACCCGTATCAACCGCCCTGCTATACGAAAACGATCCTGGAAGGAGACGTCGTAATCCGTCTCTCCCAGTTCGGTGCCGATGGCCAGAACGACGTCAGCCTCGGGCGCTTCACGCAGGACACACTCATAGGACTGGGTCGAACCCATATTCAGTGGATGCCCGGCAGGCATCAGGCCCTTGGCGTTGACCGTAGTGAACACCGGCAGCCCCAGGCACTCTGCCAACGCGCGTACCTGTTCGCCGGCAGCCAGCGCCCCGCCACCCACCAACAGCCAAGGACGCTTGGCGCCTTGCAGCCAGTCAAGCGCCTCGTTCACCGCCGTGGCCGGTGCGGCAATCGGCGTGGGTGATCGCCATCGATGGCTGAGCAGCTCTTTAGGCATCTCCTGCACGATGACATCAAGGGGAATCTCGATATGCACCGGCCGTGGCCGGCCACCCTGGAACACGCTGAAGGCGCGATCCAGCACCTTGGGCAGGTTCTTCGCATCCATCAAGGTATGACTGAAGGCGCACAGGCCATCTACCAGCTGCTGCTGATTCGGCAGCTCGTGCAACCGGCCCTCCCCCAATGCCAGCTGGTTGCGCGGGTTGACGCTGGAAATCACTAGCATGGGAATGGAGTCGGCATAGGCCTGGGCCATGGCGGTGGTGATGTTGGTCATGCCCGGCCCGGTGATGATGAAACACACTCCGGGCTTACCGCTTGCCCGGGCATAGCCATCGGCCATGAAACCGGCGCCCTGCTCATGCCGAGGGGTGACGTGTCGAATCCCACTGGTAGCGACGCCCCGGTACATCTGGACCGTATGCACACCGGGAATGCCGTAGATGGTGTCCACGCCATAGGTATGTTCGAGCAGCTCCACCAACCATTCCGCGCAATTCATATCGCCTGGCTTCCTTTCAAATCAGTCTTTCATATCGCCATCTCGAGCCGGAATTACCCAGTCGTTCTTGCCGCGAGCCGTGGTGATGTATTCTGGCCAGCGAAAATCGAGAGGCGGCGGGTAGTCGCAAAGCGGCGCCATCCACTCATCTCCCCCGATGCCGCCGCCGGTTCGCTCCTGGAACTCGCGTTGGGCTTTTTCCAGCACCTCGGGTTGCGTCAGCAAATCCATCAAGGTTAACCCTATGGTCTTTGACGCCACTTCGATCATTGGATCGATACAGGGCGCCAGGCCACCAAGTGCATTCATCACCCAGGCCGGATAGCCCTCCTTTACACCCGCCGGCAGGTCAAGCGCCGGACGCCCTATATACAGCCGCACCGTGGGAGCGTGCCAGCTGTATTCGGTGTAATCGTCGGAGGTGAAATGCTTCTGAGTTGGGGGCAGGATCTCTCTTAAAAGACGCTCGGCTTCCTGGGGCTCGATGAGGGATTCGATGGCGGGCAGATAGGGCTTGTCCATCGGCGCCAAACCTAGGTTTTTCTGAATTTGCCGCGCCAGTTCGATGGCCTCGGGGCCGAATTGCGGCGCGCCTACCCGCTCAAGATTGCGATAGGTGAGCTCTGCCATGACGTGATTGGGCAGGCCGGGGCGTGATTTCGCCACCCAGTCGCGCTTGACCTCGCAGTGGGTCAGCGCTGCGGCATTTTCGGCGAAATGATCCAGGCCGCGCACCACGTGCTCGGCCATTTCCACCGTCGGCACGCGGATGAAATACATGATCTGAGACATCTGAGCAGGCTGGTTGTCCGCCGTGGCCTGGCCGGCATTGAGAATCACCTCGTTCATGGACCAGTTCACGCCGCTTGCCAACACATGCTCACGCAGCCCCTTGCCCAACTGATACATCTGCACCACCGCATCGTTGGCGCCGGGAGCCCGCGCACTGGCATGAGAGGCTGGGATTGGCGAACTCGTTTCGCTCGTCATCCAGGTATGCGGCTGATCGCAGGTAAAGGTATAGATCACGCCATAGGCGGCGCCGCAATGGGTATCCCAGCGAGTCGTGTTGCACAGGGGCAACATGTAGAAAGGATGGAAACTGATCGCTGCATCTAGATCGTCGTAATACCCGGCGGCGGCATGCAGCGGTTTGGAACCGCGCACCTTCTCCGCGGGCTCGCCGAAGAATTTCAGGCGTCCGGGAATGTTGTGCGCCTTCATGGCGTCCTGGGCCGCAAGAAAGCCCCCAGAGCCCCGATGCCCAGCGCCGAATGCGGGTCGGTGTGCCCCCCGGCCCAGGGGCTCAAACCATCCCGTGGCCGCTGCACCACGTCCGCCGCCTGACAGTTGCCGGGGATCGCATCGTATTCCGCGTAGCCGCCCAGGGTCGGGCCGGGGCCGTTGTCCCATACGGCACAGAAAGCGGTGGGCATGCCCCCGGACCCTTCCTCAACCTCGAAACCCCGCCCCCGGAGCAGGTCCACGTAAAACCGGGCCGACCGATATTCCCGCCACGCCGTTTCGCCCAACTGCCAGATGGTCTGATTCCACTCGGACAGCTCCGGCATGTGCCGATCGACGAACTGCAGAATAGCGTCATGATGAGACATGCAATTACGCTCATGATGTAGTTGCTTTTAAACGACTATACGTCAAAAATCGTTTGCTCCAAGCGAAAGATAATCATCTTATTGGTCGAAATGATTCAACAGTCCAATTGCTATATGCCGTCCCTGCAGGCGCTGCGCGCATTCGATGCCCTGGCTCGGCTTGGCAGCCTTACCGAGGCGGCGGACGCCCTGAGCCTCACTCGCAGCGCGATCAGCCATCAAATGCGTCTGCTCGAGGATCAGCTTGGGCTCAAACTGTATGAACGTCGCGGGCGCGGCGTGATCCTGACACCGACGGGCCAGCAGTACGCCCATGAGATTCGCCGTGTACTGGCCATGCTCGACCACGTCCATGCCAACCTGCCGGACCATGAATACAACGGTCACCTGCGCGTCAGCATGCCGCCCGGCTTCGCCGCGAGCGTCGTCAGCCGCAGTATCAACGACTTCTATCGCAACTATCCCGGTATCCGGCTACATATCGGCACCAACCGGGAGAACGAGCCGCCCAACCCGGCCAATCTGGACCTGTTCGTGGTCCACGGCGATGGCGCCTGGGCCGAACACAGCGTGGAAATGCTGGCCCACCCCATGTACACCCCGGTCTGCAGTCCTGGCTTGTTGAACGAGCTTCAAATCAAGCATCCCCAGGATCTGGAGCGCGCGACGCTGCTGCATCTGAATAACGATCATGACTGGCGCCTGTGGCTATCCGGTAGCGGCACCAAAGCCCAGCTGCAAACCGAATCCGGCGTCTACTTCACCAATATTCTGCTAGTGGTCAGCGCCGCCATCACCGGACAAGGCATTGCCATCGGTGACGACGTGGTATGCGGCGATACGTTGAAGCGCGGCCAGTTGGTGCGCCCCTTCGACATGCAGATTCGTGGCGACAAGGCGTATTACCTGGTAACCCCGCACCGTAACGCGGACGACCCCAAGGTGCGTGCCTTCAGCGACTGGCTGAAGGTGAAGCTCAATCTGTTTCGTCAGGCATGAGCTTAAATGTTGAATAATATTTTCCATTGTGGCGAAAAATTGCCACTCAACTGCTGAAAATAGTGGGGTATTGTTGAATGACTCTTGATGGGGGGCATTCACCATGGCATTCGACCCTTGGCAGTCCACGCATTCCGGGCGCTCAGGCGCCAGCGCCGATCTGGCGCTGATCAATGCGCGAATCTATACCGTCGACCCGGGACGCCCCTGGGCGGAGGCCATGGCCATCGGCGGCGGGCGAATCCGCGCCATCGGTTCACAGGACGAAATCCAGCACCTGATCGGCAGCGACACCCGGGTCATCGATGTGCAAGGTCGCTTCGTCATGCCCGGCCTTCACGACATGCACACCCACCCGGACCTGGGCCTTGCGACCCGCTACGACGACAATCTCGACATAGGCCTCGAAGACCCCTCGCCGGATCAGGTGCGCGATGCCATCCTCGACTATGCCGACAAGCACCCTGACAAGCCTTGGATTCATGGCGCGTATTTCGTCCGTTATACCTTCCTGCAGGCCGGGCTCACCCCGGGAAGAGAGTGGCTGGACACCGTGATGCCCGACCGGCCCGTCGCGATCCTCGATCGCATGTGGGGCACCATGATGGTCAACAGCAAGGCCCTGGAGCTGGCCGGCATCGACCGAGACACCCCGGACCCGCGCAACGGCTATCTGGAGCGGGATCCGTTCAGCGGCGAACCCACCGGCTTGCTGATCGACGGTGCCTATGCCCTGATTCACGCCGCCATGCCGCCGACACCGGTGGCGGTACTCAAGCACGCCTACCGCGACGGCATACGCCTCCAGACGGCCCGGGGCGTTACCGCCACCAAGTACGTGCACGTCTGCGAGCACCGCCTGAACGCCCTGAAGCAGCTCGACGACGAGGGCGAGCTCAGCGTGCGGGTAGAGGCCGCGATCAGCTGGCAAGATGACATCTTCCCGGTCAAACGCCGCTGGGAACTCTTGGCCGGTGAGCGCCACTACTACGCCAGCGCACGGCTCAATGCCGACGCCGTGAAATTCCATTTCGACGGCACCGTGGAGCCCCGCTCCTCCTTCCTGCTATCGCCCTGGCAGAACGGCGACGACTGGCGGGGCAAGGTCAACCTCACCCCGGAGCATCTCAAGCGCATGGTCGCGGACATGGACCGACGCGGCATCCGGGTGATCGCTCATTGCACCGGCGATGCAGCCTCTGATCTGTTCCTCGATGCGATCGCCCATGCGCGACGCAAGAACGGCCCCAACGGCGTGCGCCACCAGTGTGCGCATAGCACCATTCTGCATGGCGGCAATCTGCGGCGCTTCCGAGAACTCGATGTGATCGCCGAGTTCTCCCCCGCCGCCTGGTATCCGTCCCGCTTCACCAGCGGCGCGCGTGCCGGCTACGGCCCCGAGCGCCTGGCCCGGGCCTATGACCTGCGTGGCGTGATCGACGCCGGCGGCATCGCCACCATCGGCACCGACTTCCCCGTCGCATCGCTGGACCCCTGGATCGCGCTGGAAACCCTCGTCACGCGTCAGAATCCGTGGAATCAGGAAGAAGAGCGCTTCGGCACGCCGATCTCATTGGAAGAAGCACTGCGCGTGGTGACCTGGAACGGGGCCTACGCCATGGATCTGGAGCATGAAACCGGCTCGCTGGAGGCAGGGAAATCAGCGGACTTCATCGTGCTCGATCAGAACCCCTTTGCCATCGAGGTACGCGGTAACCTGCATCGCACCAAGGTCATGATGGGATTCGTGCAGGGCCAGGCGGTGCACGATCTGACAGGAGAGCTCGCGTCTCTCGGCATCAGAGCAACCTGGCAGGGCGAACCCCCGAAGCTGTAATACCCTGGCAATTTCTTCGCTATCGGTTGCGACATACCATCGCCAGCCATGGCGGTATGCCGACCATGATTGGAAGCGTATAATGCCGATCACTTTCTAATCACGTCGGCGTCTTGAAAAAGCAAGGGACGCCTGGCGTCATTTCGCTTCGATTGGTGGCGATGACCGAATATTTCCTGATTCTGGTAAGCACCGTTCTGGTCAACAACTTCGTGCTGGTGCAGTTTTTGGGGCTGTGCCCGTTCATGGGCGTGTCCAATAAGCTGGAATCTGCCATGGGCATGGCGATGGCCACCACCTTCGTGCTGACCCTGTCATCGATCGTCAGCTACCTGACCTTTCACTATCTGCTGGTGCCCCTGAATCTCGAATACCTGCGCATCATCGCCTTCATCATGGTCATCGCCGCGGTGGTGCAGTTCACCGAGATGATGGTCAGAAAGACTAGCCCCTTGCTGCATCAGGTGCTGGGTATCTTCCTGCCGCTGATCACCACCAACTGCGCGGTGTTGGGCGTAGCGCTGTTGTCCCTTAATCGCCAGTCGAGCTTCATGGAGGCGACACTGTATGGCTTCGGGGCGGCGGTGGGGTTTTCCCTGGTGCTGATACTGTTCGCAGCAATGCGAGAACGCCTCGCGGTGGCGGATGTACCGCGCCCCTTTCGCGGCGCGGCGATCGCCATGATCACCGCAAGTCTCATGTCGTTGGCCTTTATGGGGTTCAGCGGACTCGTACAGGTTTGAAACCAATAGGGTTGTAAGCGTGCTCGAACTGCTCACCGATAACGATATCCTGATCGCCATCGTCGCCCTGCTGGGCATGGCGACGGCGTTCGGTGCGCTGCTCGGCTTTGCCGGCCAGTACTTCAAGGTCGAGGGCGATCCGGTGGTCGAACGCATCGACGCCCTGCTGCCCCAGACCCAGTGCGGCCAGTGCGGCTATCCCGGCTGCAAGCCCTACGCCGAAGCCATCAGCCAAGGCGACGAGATCAACAAGTGCCCGCCGGGTGGCGAAACCACCATCACCGCTCTGGCCGACCTGCTTGGCCGGGAAGCCAAGCCGCTGGACGGCGAGGCCGAGGACGTGCCTAAGGTTGCCTATATCCGCGAGGATGAATGTATCGGCTGCACCAAGTGCATTCAGGCCTGTCCGGTGGACGCCATTCTCGGCGCCGCAAAATACATGCATACCGTCATCATCGATGAATGCACCGGCTGCGATCTATGCGTCGAGCCCTGCCCCGTGGATTGCATCGATATGCTGCCGCGTCCACAAGGGCTTGGGCATCACCGGGGCTATCAGGCAAATCGAATAAGCGCCGCCCTGATTGCCAGCGATCGTACGCCGACCCGGGAGATGAACGAGGCGAGTCTGCATGGCTGACTTCGACTTTCCCGGCGGCATCCATCCGCCCGAGCGCAAGACGCTTTCCAATCGTGTGCCATTGGTGCAGGCGCCGCTACCCGGGCGGGTGATCTTGCCTTTGACCCAGCACCTCGGCATGCCGGCGGAACCGGTAGTTACCCTTGGACAGCGGGTGCGTACCGGCGAAGTGATCGGCCGTGCCCAGGGCATGATCTCGGCAAACCTGCATGCCAGTATCACCGGCACCGTCAGCGCCATCGAGGAACATCCGGTACCGCACCCTTCCGCGACGCTGGGTGAAGTTCGCGCGCTCTGTATCGTCATCGATGCCGATAGCACCCACAAGTTAGTACAGAAAGACGAAGGCTCCGGTGAGTTAAGGCAAAAGGACGAGGGCCTTGGCGAGTCAAGGCAAAAAGACGAGGGCTTCGGCGAGTTAAAGCAAAAAGACGATTGGCTTCGGTTGCCGCCTCTCGACTGGCGTGCCAGCGACGACGAAACGCTGATCGAACGCCTGCGCGAATCCGGCATCGTCGGCCTGGGCGGCGCCGGCTTTCCTACCTCGGTAAAGGCTCAGGTGCGCCAGCGCCATGCCATCGACACGCTGATCGTCAATGTCGCCGAATGCGAGCCCTATATCACCGCCGATGATATGACCCTGCGCCACTACACTTCCGACATCCTGGAGGGGACGCAACTGTTCGCCCGGCTGACGGGTGCCGAGCGGATATTGATCGGCATTGAGGACAACAAGCCCGAGGCGATTGAGGTTCTAAACCAGGCGCTGCGTAAGCCTATCGCTGATGACATAGCTGTTGAACTCAAGGTCGTCGCGACCCGCTATCCCAGCGGGGGCGAGAAACAGCTGGTGCAACTACTCACCGGACGCGAGGTACCATCGCGGGGGCTGCCAACAGATGTCGGCGTGCTCTGCCACAACCCCGGCACTCTGTTGGCAGCGCTACGAGCGGTGCGTGACGGCGAGCCACTGATCTCGCGCATCGTCACTCTGACCGGCGAGGCGCTGGATAGACCCGGCAACGTCGAAGCCCGAATCGGCACACCCATGCAGGAACTGCTGGCCTTTGCCGGTCTGAAACCGGAACGGCTGTCGCAGCTGATTCAAGGCGGTCCCATGATGGGATTCACTCTGGATACCGGCTCTCTGCCGCTGATCAAGACCAGCAACTGCCTGATCGCCGCCACCGCCGAAGAACTGCCCCCAGCCCCGCCGGAACAGCCTTGCATTCGCTGCGGCGCTTGCGAAACTGCCTGCCCGGCTTCGCTATTGCCCCAGCAGCTTTACTGGTTCGCCAAGGGGCGTGAGCACGACAAGGCGGAGCTTTTCAATCTGTTCGACTGCATCGAATGCGGTGCCTGCGCCTACGTCTGCCCCAGCCATATCCCCTTGGTGCAGTACTATCGCGCCAGCAAGAGCGACATTCGCGCTCGTGAGCAGGAGGCGCGCAAGGCCGAGCACGCTCGGCATCGTTTTGAGTTTCGACAGGCGCGGATCGTCCGGGAAGAGGCCGAAAAACAGGCCCGGCGCGAGGCGCGCAAGAAACGCCCCCAAGACTCATCGGCCCAGGCGGCAAACACTACTGAGAGCGACAGCTCAACTGCTCGCTCTGAACCCGCCCCGACGACCGCCGATCTCACAGCTCAGCTCAGAAAGCTTAAGATCGCTCAGGCCGCCGCCAGGGCTGCGGTCAAGAAGGCTGAGAAAAATCTGGCCCGAATCAGCGAAGCCCGCCAGTCCGACAAGACAGAGCTCGAGGATATGGAAATCCAATTGGCCACCGCTCGGGAAAACCTGCAGGCCACCGAGGCGCGTTTGACGATGCTGCAGGCTCAGAGCCAGGATCAGGAAACGAATCCCTCATGAGCTTGATGCATACCGGCTCGCCCCATACTCGCGCCGCAACCTCCACCGGCAGCGTCATGGCCTGGGTACTGCTCGCTACCCTGCCGGGCATCGCGACCTTGACTTGGTTCTTTGGCTGGGGTGTGCTGATTAATGTGCTCTTCGCCGCCGGGCTGGGAATAGGTTTAGAGGCTTTGATTCTACGCCTGCGCGCTCGACCGCTAGTCGTGACGCTGCAGGACAACAGCGCCCTGGTGAGCGGCGTGCTACTGGGCGCGTCACTGCCGCCTTTCGCCCCCTGGTGGCTGATTTTAGTCGGCATGGTCGCCGCCATCGTGGTCGCCAAGCAGCTTTTCGGCGGCCTGGGTCAGAATCCTTTCAACCCGGCCATGGTCGGCTATGCGCTGCTGCTGATTTCCTTTCCCGTCGAGATGACCCAGTGGGCGGCTCCGCAAGGATTATTCGGCGCGAATGCCATCGGCCCAGGCGCTGCGCTAGGACACTTTCTGGGAATAGTGGAACCAACGGATGCCATGACCGGGGCCACGCCACTGGATGCCTTCAAGCACAAGGGCGAAACCGTGCTCGCCAGCGAATTCTGGGCAACTCACCCCTTGCCCCCCGGCACCCTGGACGCCTGGCATGCCGTCGCCCTGGCCTGGCTGGCCGGCGGCGCCCTGCTGCTGTTCAAGCGCATCATCAGCTGGCACATCCCGGTCAGCCTGCTGGGCGCTTTGCTGGTGCTTGCCACCCTCATGTATGCCAGCGATCCGAGCCACCACGGCACTCCTTTATTTCACCTGCTGGGAGGTGCGGCGATCTTTGGCGCCTTCTTCATTGCCACCGATCCGGTCAGCGCCGCCACCAGTCGCAAGGGCAAGCTCTATTATGGCGCCGCTATTGGCGTGCTGATCATGCTGATTCGCACATGGGGCGCTACCCGGATGCGGTGGCCTTCGCCGTGCTATTGATGAACTTCGCCGTGCCCTTCATCGACTACTACACCCAGCCGCGTACCTATGGTCATACGCGTCCCAACCGTGGCATCAAGGTGCATCAAATCGACGATGACGAGGATGCTCCATGAGCCCGCTGGCACACAGCATCGTTCGCGGCGTGCTGGGGCTCGGTCTGTTCGCCATCGTCACCGCCGGAGTGGTGGGCTTGACCCATTCGGTCACCTTCGAGCGTATCGCGAGCAATCGCCTGGCCAGCCAGTATCAGGTGCTGGAAGAGGTGGTGCCTGCCGCCTTGCACGACAATGCTTTGGTGGACGATACCGTCACCTTGTCCGCCGCTGAAGAACTCGGCCAAGAAAATACTTTCACAGCCTGGCAGGCGCGCCAGAATGGCAACGTCACAGCGGTCATTCTGCCGACGATTACTCATAAAGGGTACAGCGGCGATATCGCGCTACTGGTGGGCATCAAAGCCAACGGCGAACTTACTGGAGTGCGAGTGCTGTCGCATCAGGAAACCCCTGGGCTGGGAGACAAGATCGAGGCGCGCAAGAGCGACTGGATCAAGCAGTTCGAAGGGCTCTCTCTAGGCAATCCGCCGGCGGAGCAGTGGACGGTGAAAAAGAATGGCGGTAGCTTCGATGCCTTCACTGGCGCCACGATAACCCCCCGGGCCGTGGTCAATGCGGTGCAGGATAGCCTGGAATACTTCGCCGCCCACCGAGAGCGGCTGCTGGAAATATTAGAGGGAGGCCCCAGTGAGCCAATTCAATGAGCTGACACGCAACGGCTTGTGGTCCAACAACCCGGCGCTGGTGCAGCTACTGGGATTGTGCCCCTTGCTTGCGGTCACCAGCACCGTGGTCAATGCGCTGGGATTGGGCTTGGCAACCCTGCTGGTCATGATCGGCAGTAACGTCTCGGTGTCGCTGATTCGCAACCACGTTCCAGCCAATGTGCGGCTGCCGGCCTTCGTGATGATCATCGCTGCCTTCGTCACCTGCGCCGAACTGTTGATGCAGGCCTATGCTTTCAAGCTCTACCAAATCCTCGGCATCTTCATTCCGCTGATCGTCACCAACTGCGCGATCCTCGGCCGCGCCGATGGCTTCGCGGCGAAGAACCCGGTACTTCCCGCCGCTACGGACGGCTTGATGATGGGGCTCGGCTTCGCCGCAGTGCTGGTGGTGCTCGGCGCGGTGCGTGAGCTGTTCGGCCAAGGCACTTTATTTGCTGGCATGGAACTGCTGCTGGGGCCAATGGCAGCGAACTGGCAGCTCACCGTCTTTTCCGATTACAGCTTCCTGTTTTTAGTGCTGCCCCCGGGCGCCTTCTTCGCCACCGGCTTGCTGATTGCGGCCAAGAACGTCATCGACGACCGCACGGAGCGACGCCGTTTGGCTCGGCAGGCGGATCAGCCCCGGGAGAGTCGGCGGGTGCGAGTCACCGGCACGATACGATAAGGAATCACTGTATAAATGCCTACACGAACGAATTGCTACGTTGCGCGGTGCTGGTGCGCCAGCCCGGTCGAGATTCGCCTAACCCCATGTTATGTCTCATTTCCTGCGCTCCGTGCGCCTTGCTCTTCATTTCGCTCGGCAATTTATTCAGCAATTCCCAAGGCTCAAGAACACCAATGAACGCACAAAAACGCCAAGCCATCTTCGCCCGCCTTCGCGAACATACGCCGACCCCGACTACCGAGCTGCGATGGACCAGCCCTTTCGAGCTGCTGACCGCGGTATTGCTCTCGGCTCAGGCAACGGATGTAAGTGTCAACAAGGCCTGCGCTCGGCTGTTCCCCATAGCCAATACCCCAGAGGCGATCCTGGAACTCGGCCTTGAGCGGCTGAAGGAGCACATCAAGACCATCGGCCTCTACAACAACAAGGCCAAGAATTTGATGAAGACCTGCCAGCTCCTAGTCGAGCATCATGGCGGCGAGGTGCCCCAGACGCGCGCCGAACTGGAAACGCTGCCCGGTGTTGGTCGAAAGACTGCCAACGTGATTTTAAACACCGCTTTCGGCCAGCCTACCATCGCCGTGGATACTCATATCTTCCGGGTGTGTAATCGTACTCGCATCGCCCCGGGCAAGAACGTCGTAGAAGTAGAACAAAAGCTGATGCGCCATGTGCCCAAGGAATTTCGCCAGGATGCGCATCATTGGCTGATCCTGCACGGGCGCTACACCTGCGTGGCACGCAAGCCACGCTGTGGCAGCTGCGTGATCGAGGATTTGTGTGAGTATCCTGACAAAACGGAGATTACTTAAAAGCCTGCTGTTTCTAAACGACTTGCCATCTCTTCCAACGCTTCGATGCCTTGCACATCGGAAGCCAGAAGCGGTAATCGTGGTCGCGGCAAAGCCGAGAGCTCTTCATCGATGCGCTTGAGATACAGGCTTTCCTGCTCGCGACGCTTACGCAGAAACTCGCCGTCCGCGTCTTCTGGAATTACCCGGTTGACCAGGGCACCGGCCACGGGAACGCCTGCGTCCTTGAGTGAGGCCACGGAACGCACGGTTTCGAGAATCGGTAAGCGCTCCGGGGTCATCACGAACAAAAACTGGCTCTCTTCCGGATTCTTGATGCGCCGTCGCGCCTGATGAAACAGGCGGCGCCGATGTTTGAGAGTTTCGGCAATGGAACGAGCCCGATCGTCCAGATCGCTCATCCCCTCTTCTTCCGGCTCGGCAAAAGGCGAGCTGATGTCCTGACCGCTTTTGGGAGTAAGATGCTTGAGTACCTTGCCCAGCTCCTCGGACTTGCGGCTGTGGGCCAGCAGGCCATCCGTCCAGGCCGCCATCGCCTCGGGCAAACTAAGCAAGCGCAGCGTATGACCGGTAGGCGCAGTATCGAACACGATCAGATCATAAGACTCATCATCCAGCATCAGACGCGATAGGCGTTCGAGCAGCGCCGCCTCTTGAGTGCCCGGCGACTGACGCGAAAGCCGCATCTGACGCTCCATCTCATCCATCATACGCGGCACGGTGAAGCGCCGTAGCTGGCTAATGACGCCTTTTAGATGCGCCTCGACTTCCGCGTCCGGATCGATTTCCAGGGCATCCAGATTGGGCAGTAAACGACGCGGCTCATCGTCCAGTTCGCGATCGAAAGCATCTCCCAGGCTGTGGGCCGGATCTGTGGATACCACCAGCGTCTTGCGCCCTCGCTGCGCCGCCAGCACCGCCAGCGACGCCGCCACGGTGGTCTTGCCGACTCCACCCTTGCCGCCCACCCAAAGCAGACGTTTTTCGAGAAGTTCTTTCATAAATCGCCCTATCACGTCATAAACCTTGTTTCAGGAGCGTCACGAACGAAGGCAGGTCACCCCTCGCTCGCTGAAGCGAGCTCCTACAGGTGGCTGACATAAAAGGTTTTTGTAAGAGCCCGATTCATTAGGCGATCTCGGCAAGCATTCAGCGAGCGGGAGCCAAGGAGCTGGTTTTCAGCAACAGCGGAAATCGTCGAGAGGCGAATGCTCCATCCCCATGCGCTTATGCCAATCATGGAAGCGCTCCAGCATCAGCGGCTGCAGCTCCAGGGTGTAATAAGACACCGGATTGGGCACCCCCATCAGCTCGGAGAACACCATCAGCATGAACAAATCGTCTTCATCCCGCTGGGCCCGGGCGATGGCGCCGCGATAGCGGGCCGAGTAGAACTCTTCGGCATAGAAACGGGCCTGGCTGAGCCAGGCCCTGATTCTGTCGCCTCGTTGAGCAGGTTCCTCCCTATCGGAATCCTTGCGCATATTATCCCCCCATCAACCCTCTGATTTGGTTGCCAGCTCGCGGCGCACCCGCTTCAGCGATGCGGCGCACTCCATGGCCACCAGAATCGAGGCAATCAGCACGATGACATCCAACACCAGTAGGAAGTAGTTGCCGACTTCATAGAAGCTGCGCAGCTGTAGCAGCAGTGCCAGCACCGTCATGATCAACAGGAAGATCAGCGGTACCAGGGTAAACCACATGGGGCGCCCCAAACGCACTAGCATCACGGTGACGATCAGTAGCGTTAGGCCTGCCAGCAGCTGGTTAGTGGTGCCGAACAGCGGCCAGATGATCAAACCGCCGGAGCCATCGGCGCCAGCACCGAACGCCAGGATCAGACAAGAACCCACTGCCAGAAGCGTTGCTATGGCGGGCTTCTTCATCCACTGCTGGTTATAGATCTCGCCCCACTCCTGGAAGATATAGCGCTGCAAGCGCAGGCCGGTATCCATGGTGGTGCCGGCAAACAGCGCCGCCATGACCGTCAGCAGGGTTGCCGCCGTGGCTTCGGGTAGTCCGAGACCGTTACTGATGATGTAGGCACCACCTTCGACGAAGGCATTGACGCCGCCCTTGCCGAAGGCGTCATACATGGCATTCCAATCTCCAAGGCTCGCGAACCCGGCCGTGGCGGCAAGGATGGCGCCGAGTGCCAGCATGCCTTCACCCACGGAGCCGAAGTAGCCGACGAAACGGGCATCGGTCTCCTTGTCGAGCTGCTTCGACGTAGTTCCTGAAGCAACCAGGCCATGAAAGCCCGAGATGGCACCACAGGCAATGGTCACGAACAGCAAGGGTATGATCGACGGCGTACCGGCGGGTACGTTGGAGTTATACATGGGCGCGACAAGGGTGGGGTTGAGCAGCACCAGGGCGCCATAAAGAATGATCAGGCCGACGAAGAGCTGCAGGCCGTTGATGTAGTCCCTCGGCTGCAGCAGCATCCAGACAGGTAGAAGAGAAGCCACCGCCGCGTAGGCGAACAGCAGCAGAATCCATACCGCGTTACCGGCGAGACCTCCTACCTGCTCAGGCATCTGGATGGGGACCGACGGCCCGAGGATGATCAGGCCATAGAGCGCAATGACACCAATGACCGAGACCAGCGCCAGGCCGATGATGCGACGATAGATGAGCTGACCGATGATCAGGGCTACCACGATGGCACCCCAAACCGGCACGACGGCGCTGGGAAACTTCATCAGCAGTCCGGCAATGACTACCCCGAACACTGCATTGACCATCAGTAGTACCAGAAATATTACGATCATGAACAGGCTGCGGGCACGCTTGCCGACCACATCGCCAGTCAAGGATCCTACCGATCGGGCGCGGTTGCGTACGCTAGCCCAAATGGCACCGGTATCATGGACGCCGGCAAAGAAGATGGTGCCGAATATTACCCAAAGGAAAGCCGGTAGCCAGCCCCAGATCACGGCAATCGCCGGGCCGACGATGGGTGCAGCCCCTGCGACGGAGGTAAAGTGGTGGCCCCACAGCACGTAGCGGTTGGTAGGAACGAAATCGATGCCGTCCTCGAACTCATGGGCAGGCGTTTTGAAATCCGGGTCCAGCCGGTAGATTTTTTCGGCAATGAATTTCGAATACACGAAATAAGCTAGAGCCATGGCGCCTAAGCCAATGAATAGAACAACGACGGCACTCATGCATTAAGCTCCTTATGTATGCTGTTATTCTGATATTTGTTTTAATTCTAATAGACTTAGCGTAGACAAAGAACCCCTTTCTCGACAGCATCCTTGCATAATCGCCTTGTAAAAACGGATACCTGCCTCATGCTGCTTCACGCACTCAAGTACCTGCTGTTGCCGCCCTTGATCAATGCGCTGCTGATGCTGGCAGGGCTGTTGCTTTGGAAGAGTCATCGCCTGCTCGGACCCTCCCTGCTCGTTCTTGGCCTGGCGTCATTGCTGGTCTTTTCGCTACCTTGGGTCAGCTACTGGTTGCGCAAGGGCCTTGAGCCTTACGAACCGCCTTCCCAAGCGCTGCAGGAGCAGGCCGAAGCGATCGTGATTCTGGGGGGTGGACGGGATTACGGTACGCCGGAATTCGGCTGGGGGGATGCGCCAAACAACGTCACCTGGCGACGCCTGGGCTATGGCGCCTGGCTTTCCCGAGAGACAGGACTGCCGATCCTGGTCAGCGGTGGACGAGTCAACGACGAAACCCTGGCCGAGGCCACATTGATGGCACGAACACTCGGACAGGCCTTTGGCCTCGAGGCAAGATGGATCGAGGGGCGCAGCCGGACCACTGCCGAGAACGCGGAATTCAGCGCTGCCATCCTTGAACAGGAAGGCATTGCCAGGATACTGCTGGTGTCCCAGGCTTGGCATCTGCCCCGAGCGGTTCCCGAGTTCGAACGTGCCGGGCTCGAGGTGACCCCGGCGCCCACGGAGTTTGCCAGCCGCCCTCCGCCGAAGCTGATCGCCTGGATACCCCGCGCCTATCATCTGCGGCAAAGCACTCAGGCACTACATGAATGGCTGGGCCGCATCGTCTATAGAGTAAACGCGGACTGAAAGCGCATGCCTGACTTACTTTTATTGCATGAGCAGCGGTTCAGCCACGCCGATAAACGACCTTGTAGGCACCGTCCCCGCAGCTGCCAACGATCTCGACCTTGGCGTATTGATCGCTGTCGGACTCGATCACTTCTTGAGCGCTTGCTGCCGGCACGGCTTCCAGCGTGAAGTTGCTTACCTGATTGGCGCGTATCTTGCCGGCGATCTCGTTTTGCAGATTGCGACAGGCCTGATTCGCCGCCTCTGGATTCATTATCCGTGAACTCGTCTCTTCAAGAGGGCGTTCAGAGGGGCGCTCCGGGGTTGAACGCGGCGCAGGCTGCATTGGTTCGACGCGCATTTGCCGTTGATCTTCGCCGTTGGACAAGGGCGTGCCCGGGGTCACAGCCTTGAAGGTCGAGCGAACGCGCGGCTGCGTCCGTTCATCTGCGGTAGGCGCCTGGCTCAAGGCAGGAACACTTACCAATAACAGACCCAGCGCCAGGATCAGGCACTGGCCGCTGCGCGATACCGTTCGGAGGGATGCATTAGATGTCATGTTCATCTACTCGGACAAATTGAATTCGCCACCCTTTTCGATGGCACGCTGATAGGCAGGACGTTCACGCATACGCGTTAGACAGGCTTTTAGATTGGGCGAACCCTTGAGCCCATCGCGAGAATCCAGGGCCAGCAGTGGAAAGCTCATCTGGATATCGGCTGCAGTGAATTGCTCACCGGCAAACCAGGTCGACTTGCCCAGTATGTTTTCCCAGAAATCCATGTGCTGACGAATCTGCGGATCGAGAAACTTATCTTTTACACCGCTTGCAAACATGTTGCCCAGAGGACGCATGGGTGCCGGTACCGGCGATTTACCCAAGCGCGAAAATACTAGCTTCATCACCAACAGTGGCATGGCGGACCCTCGGCGTAATGCAGCCAAAAGCGGTAATGGCGATAGTCTGCGCTGCCCGCCTCGGGTATCAAGCCACGCTTTGTATCGTAGTGCTCGATCAGATAATCGATGATCGCGCCAGATTCCGCGAGGGTGATCTCCCCATCGGTAACCACCGGCGACTTGCCAAGAGGATGCACCTGCTTGAGTGCCGCCGGTGCCAGCATGGTGTCCGGGTCCCGAGCATACTCGACGATCTCGTAGTCGAGCCCCAGCTCTTCGAGTAGCCATAAAACGCGCTGGGAACGAGAGTTTTCCAGATGATGAACCTTGATCATGACGAGCTTCCTTGTCGTTGTGGTGTCACTTCCTTTAGCGCTTGAACATTTCATCACCGACATCGTCGATATAGCGTTCAGCCTTTTTAAGGGTCAGTTCGACACAGGCCTCACGACTGCTGACCATGTCCGAACGCTCGAAGCGATGCTCCAGGGTTTCGCCCTGCTCGATCGGCTTGCGGATCCAGCCGCTGACCCGGTACTGGCCACCGGCGTCCTGAGGGTCCGGGGTGATCAAATAGCCGCGATGCTCCGTCGCCGGCATTTCCTCGTCGTTGACATCACCACCACGGAACAGGCCATCGATCAGTTTCTTGAGCATGCTGCCTCCTTTAACTATTCATCAGCCTGCATTACGGCCTTTACTGGCGGCAATGCGCAACCGCAGAGCATTCAACTTGATGAAGCCTTCCGCATCTTTCTGATTGTAGGCGCCGGCATCGTCTTCAAAGGTAGCGATGGATTCATCGAACAGGGACTGCTCGGACTTGCGGCCGGCAACGATGGCATTGCCCTTGTAGAGCTTCATGCGCACCACGCCATTGACGAACGTTTGGGTCTCGTCGATGGCCGCCTGCAGCATGCGCCGCTCCGGGCTCCACCAGTAGCCGTTGTAGATGACTTCGGCGTACTTAGGCATCAGCTCATCTTTCAGGTGAGCGGCTTCGCGATCCAGAGTCAGCGATTCGATGGCCCGGTGAGCGCGCAGCATGATGGTGCCCCCGGGGGTCTCGTAGCAGCCGCGAGACTTCATGCCCACGTAACGGTTCTCGACGATATCGAGACGCCCGATGCCGTTGTCGCCGCCCAGTTTATTGAGCTTGGCAAGTACGTCGTGAGGCTTCAAGGTTTCGCCATCGATGGCGACGATATCGCCCTTTTCAAACGTCAGATCAATATAGGTGGGCTGATCCGGCGCTGTCTCCGGCGAAACGCTCCAGCGCCACATGTCCTCTTCGGCCTCGGCCCAGGGGTCTTCGAGGATGCCGCCTTCATAGGAGATGTGCAGCAGGTTGGCGTCCATGGAGTAAGGCGACTTTTTCTTGCTCTTGGAAAAATCCACCGGGATGTCGTGCTGCTCGCAGTAGTTCATCAGCGTCTCCCGGGAGGTCAGATCCCATTCACGCCAGGGCGCGATGACCTTGACCCCGGGCTTGAGCGCGTAAGCACCGAGTTCGAAGCGTACCTGATCATTGCCCTTGCCAGTGGCACCGTGGGAAATGGCGTCCGCGCCGGTCTCGTTGGCGATCTCGATCAAGCGTTTGGCGATCAGTGGACGCGCGATGGAGGTGCCCAGCAGGTACTCGCCTTCATAAATGGTATTGGCACGGAACATCGGATAAACATAATCCCGCACGAACTCCTCGCGCAGATCCTCGATGTAGATCTCCTTGACCCCTAACGCCTTGGCTTTTTCGCGCGCTGGCTCAACCTCTTCGCCCTGTCCGATGTCTGCCGTGAAGGTCACCACTTCGCAGTCATAGGTCTCCTGCAACCACTTGACGATCACGGATGTATCCAGGCCGCCGGAATAGGCGAGCACGACCTTTTTGACGTCGGACATTACTAGGCTCCTTCGCTGACTCTTGGGGATTCGATGGCGGCCTAGTATAGCGCCGTTGGCGCTTAGCGAATACCGTCGCCCGGCTCTTCAATCTAGCAGTGAGGCTTCCTGCGAGATCAACAACTGGCACTTTTAATGTTAGCTAACCCTAATAAAAATAGAGGTCGTTCTCGTTCGATTTTCACTCCATACTAGTAAGGAGTAAAAATGAAAACGACACTCTGGATAAACTGGCAAGGGAGCGATGCATGACCGAGGCGAATGGCCAGCCACTGATGGCTCAGCGCTTTCGTAGCTTTCTACCCGTGGTGATGGACATCGAAACAGGAGGTTTCAACGCCGAGGGGGATGCCATTCTGGAGATTGCGGCAGTCACGCTGACCATGGATTCCCAGGGCAATCTACTTCCTGATGCGACGTTCGCTTTTCATGTCGAGCCCTTCGAAGGCGCCAACATCGATCAGGCGGCGCTCGATTTTACCGGCATCGATCTTGCCAATCCGCTGCGCAAGCGAGTGAGCCTGTCGGAATCTGAAGCGCTGGGTGAGATCTTTCGTCCGGTGCGTAAGGCCATCAAATCCAATAAATGCACCCGGGCCATTCTGGTAGGCCATAACGCAGCCTTCGATCACGGCTTTCTCAATGCGGCAATTGCCCGCTGTGGCATCAAGCGCAACCCGTTTCATCCGTTCTCGAGCTTCGATACCGCCACCTATCGGGGCTGGTCTATGGCCAGACGGTGCTTGCCAGAGCCTGTCGCGCTGCGGGAATCGAGTTCGACAACTCCGAAGCGCACTCGGCACGCTATGATACCGAGCGTACCGCTGAACTGTTTTGTGCCATTGTGAACCGCTTCAAGGATCTAGGTGGGTGGAGTCTGACCCAGCGTGAGCAAGGACTGGACGAGCGCTGAATCGTCGGATTTGATTGCTGCAACGCAAAAGCCCCGGAGTCGCGACTCCAGGGCTTTTGTTTTTGTCTTGGCCGAAAATGCTTATGCGTCTCCTGCCTTTTCTTCTCTCGCACTGGCCTTGGCGGCAGCTTCCTTGATCATCGGCTCCAGCTCGCCGTTCTGATACATCTCGACGACGATATCGCAGCCGCCAACCAGCTCGCCGTTGAGCCACAGCTGGGGGAAGGTCGGCCAGTTGGCGTACTTGGGCAGTTCGGCACGAATGTCCGGATTGTCCAGTATGTTGACGAAGGCAAAGCGCTCGCCACAGGCCATCAGCGCCTGCACCGTCTGGGCTGAAAAACCGCACTGGGGCAGTTGGGGCGTGCCTTTCATGTAAATAAGAATCGGGTTTTCGCTGACCTGTTGCTTGATGTTTTCGAGAGTCGTGCTCATGAGAGGATTCCTGTACGGGGCGCGAATCAATTGACCGCTACCGCGTAATGAGTGGATGAACGCGTGGTCACCATTCTACTGGTGCGCGCGATTGAAAACAGCCCCAGCGAGAGATCGTTTCGCGTCATGCGTTGCGCTGGCTATCGGCTGTGGCTAGGATGATGAATTTTCTCCACGACCAGATATTCGTTCAACGCATGGCGGCCATGGCTACCATGATGTGATGTTTTTCGTTCGCGGCTTTCGTTCGCCGACCAAGGAGCTCGCCATGGCGACACGACATTTTCTGACCCTGCTGGATCTCACTGCGGAAGAGCTTGATTATCTGATCGCTCGAGCAATCCATATCAAGAGCGAATTGAAGGCCAAGGGTCCCCACTATACGCCTTTTGCCAATCGCACATTGGCAATGATCTTCGAGAAATCATCGACTCGTACCCGGGTCTCCTTCGAGACTGCCATGGCACAGTTCGGCGGTCATGCCCTATTTCTTTCACCTCGGGATACCCAGCTTGGCCGCGGCGAGCCGATCGGCGACACCGCACGGGTGCTGTCGGAGATGGTCGATGCGGTAATGATCCGCACGTTCTCTCACGGCGATATAGAAACCTTTGCCGAGGCTAGCTCAGTGCCGGTCATCAATGCGTTGACGGATGATTATCATCCTTGCCAGCTGTTGGCGGACATGATGACCTGGATCGAATGCCGTGGCGCGATCAAGGGCAAGACGGCGGTATGGATTGGCGACGGCAACAACATGTGCCACTCCTGGATCAATGCGGCGCGGCAATTCGACTTCAGGCTACGCATTTGCTGCCCTGAAGGCTACGATCCGAATCCTGGAATTGTCGCCGCTGCAGGTGATCGGGTGAGCATTTTGCGCGATCCCCAGCAGGCAGCAGAAGATGCGGATCTTATTACCACGGATGTCTGGGCCTCCATGGGTCAGGAGCAGGAGCAGAGCGCTCGCGAACGCGCCTTCAAGGGGTTTCAGGTCACGGAGGCGATGCTCGACAAGGCTGCCGCTGATGTGCTTTTCCTGCACTGTCTGCCGGCCCATCGCGGCGAGGAGATCAGCGAGACCCTGTTGGATGATCCGCGCGCCGTGGTCTGGCAAGAGGCCGGCAATCGTCTACATGCGCAAAAAGCACTGCTGGAATTTCTGCTTCTCGGACGCATCGATTAATTGCCATGGGCCAACCGCTACTGCAGGTCGACGAACTAGAGTGTCGCTACGGTGCAACCGTGGTGACTTCTCGCGTCAGCTTCTCTTTGAACCGAGGTGATCTGTGCTGCCTATTGGGCCCGTCCGGCTGCGGCAAGACGACTCTGCTGCGCGCCATTGCCGGCTTCGAGCCCGTGGCTGCGGGCAGTATCATGCTCGAAGGCATGACGCTCTCTAATCCAGCCACATTAGTCGCACCGGAAAAACGCCAGGTCGGCATGGTATTTCAGGACTATGCGCTGTTTCCGCACCTGACGATCATCGACAACGTGGCGTTTGGTCTCCGTAAACTGCCTGCCAACCAGCGTCGACAGCGGGTCGATGAACTGCTCGAGCTGGTCGGCTTGACGCATCTTGCCAAGCGCTACCCTCATGAGCTTTCCGGCGGTCAGCAGCAGCGTGTGGCCCTGGCCCGTGCGCTGGCCCCACAGCCGCGCCTGCTATTGCTGGACGAACCCTTCTCCAATCTGGACGTGGAGCTTCGCCGCCAGCTTAGCCAAGAGGTTCGAAACATCCTCAAGAAGCTCGGCATCAGCGCCATCATGGTCACCCATGATCAACAGGAAGCCTTTGCCCTGGCGGATCAGGTCGGCGTACTACACGGTGGCTATTTACAGCAGTGGGATACGCCCTACAATCTTTATCATGAGCCAGCGACCCGATTCGTCGCCAACTTCATCGGACAGGGATTTTTCATACCGGGCACCATGAAAGATCGTGAAACGGTCAATACCGAAATTGGCGATATCACTGGCAACCGCGCCTACCCTTTCGAGATGAACTCACCGGTCGATGTTCTGTTGAGACCCGACGACATCGTGCTCGATAAAAATAGCGCGCTCATGGCAAAGGTGGAGCAACGCATCTTTACCGGGGCCAATTCGCTCTATCGACTACGCCTGCCTTCTCAGCAAGTGGTCGAGGCCTGTTTCAACAGCCATCATAAATATACCTCTGGTGAGTACATTCCGGTGCGCATTCAGGCAGACCACTTGATCCTGTTCGAACGATACGCTGAAGAGTGACCATCGACTGCTTTATCACTTACGCAAGGTTCATTTTTGAAAGGGGCTCATTCACGAAAAAGAGTCTCTTCCAGGAAAAAGCCGCCTAATGAAAGAACATTAGACGGCTAGATCGCGAATAAGATTGGTGGAGCCTAGCGGGATCGAACCGCTGACCTCAACACTGCCAGTGTTGCGCTCTCCCAGCTGAGCTAAGGCCCCAATCGGTGATGCAAAATGCTCGACGGTACGACTTGTGTTTTTGACTATTCAGACCTGAATAGACCTGAATCAACACAAATGTGGAACGGCGCGTATAATATGTGCCTGTCGTCTCGACGTCAATATTTTTTGCCTTGCTATCGCTGATCACCAAGAGTGGAATCAACGTTTCACGGATATTACACTCATCAACCTTTTTAGGCAGTGCCGATACTAAACGAAATCGTGAATGTCAGGAGCGAACTTGATCAAGGTTATAGTTGCAGACGATCATCATCTGGTTCGTACCAGCATTGCCCGCATGCTCAGCGAAGAAGATGGCATCCAGGTCGTCGGAGAAGCTGCAACGGGAGAAGAAGCGCTTAGCCTGGCGCGAACGCTGCGGCCCGATATCGTGCTAATGGATATTCGCATGCCCGGCATCGGCGGTCTCGAAGCTACCCGCAAGATCGCTCGAGGCATGTCCGATATCAAGGTGGTAATTTTGACTGCCTATTTGGAAGAGACCTTTGCTCAGCGACTCCTTGAAGCAGGTGCCAGCGGCTTCATCAGTAAAGGCACTGAAATGAATGAAGTCGTAAGAGCAATTCGTGCCATCCAGCTCGGTCAACGCTATATCAGCCCCGAGATCGCTCAACGCCTGGTGTTGGCCAAGATGGATACTCAGGACAATCCTTTCGATCAGCTCTCGAGCCGAGAAATGCAGGTCGCATGATGATCATCAATTGTCACAAGGTGAACGACATTTCGGACCGGCTTTTCTTGAGTCCCAAGACGGTCAATACCTATCGCTATCGTATTTTCGACAAGCTTGGGCTGCAAACCGACGTGGAGCTCACCCATCTTGGCCTTCGCCACGGGCTCGTGGAAGGATTCAGCGAAGATCGTTGAATTCGCGCTGCAGTAGGCGACAGCACCCCATAAGCCAGTAACGATCTGGTATTGTGACGCTATCAACTCAGCGATATCGATGGTGGCATGAGTTTCGACGCCAAACACTTTCTCAAGACCGTTAGTGAATCGCCGGGCGTCTATCGTATGCTCGACAGCGACGGTAACGTACTGTACGTGGGCAAGGCCAAGCGCCTCAAGGCACGTCTGGCGAGTTATTTTCGCGGCGCTCTCAACGCCAAGACCCAGGCGCTGGTTGCGCGTATTCACGACGTACAAGTCACTATTACCCGCAGCGAGACCGAGGCGTTACTGCTCGAACAGACGCTGATCAAGGAGCTGCGTCCGCCCTACAACATCCTGCTGCGCGATGACAAATCCTACCCTTATGTCTTTGTCAGCGATCGCCATCCCTACCCGGCTCTCGAGTTCAAGCGAGTGCGTCATAAACGCAATGATGGGCAGTATCTCGGTCCCTATCCCAGCTCCAGCGCGGTGCGTGAGAGCCTTGCGCTAATGCAGAAGATCTTTCGCATCCGCAACTGCGAGGACACGGTGTTTGCCCATCGCACTCGGCCATGTCTGCAGTATCAAATCAATCGCTGCAGTGCGCCTTGTGTAGACTATATCGACAAGCAGGGCTATCAACGCGATCTGGAACACGCCGTGATGTGCTTGGAGGGCAAGAGCGAACAGGTGACGCAACACCTGATGACGGCCATGGAGGCGGCCAGCCGCACTTTGGATTTCGAGGAAGCAGCACGCCTACGGGATCAGGTGCAGCAGCTGCGTCGGCTTCAGGAACGCCAGATCGTCGATACCGGCTCCGGTGACGCGGATATCTTTGCTCTGGTGGAGCGGCCAGGTGGACTTGGCATTAGCGTGCTAACGGTGCGCCAGGGGCGCATGCTTGGAGCGCGCCATCACAACCCCGAGAATGGCCTTGATCTTCCCGCAGCGGCGCTATTGGGTGAGTTCGTCAGTCAATTCTATCTTGGTCAAAGACGCGAACTGCCTCAGGAAGTCATCACCAGCCATGCGCTACCCGACAGCGAGATACTGCAGGCCGCTTTCAGCGAGCAGGCCGGTAAACACGTGCGCCTGACGCATCAGGTGCGTGGGCATCGCGCTCAATGGCTACAGCTTGCGCGCACCAACGCCGAACAGTCTTTAGCGACTCAGCTTGCCAACCGCACCCAGCTATCGAAGCGCTTCGAGGCGTTGCGCGATGCACTCGGCATGGAAACGACACCTGATCGCCTGGAATGCTTTGATATCAGCCACAGCCACGGTGAAGCCACGGTTGCCTCCTGCGTCGTTTTCGATCAGGACGGCCCGGTAAAATCCGACTATCGACGCTTCAACATCGAAGGGGTTGCCGCCGGCGACGATTACGCCGCCATGCGCCAGGCCTTGATTCGGCGCTTCAAACGGCTCAAACAAGGGGAAGGCAAACGTCCGGACATACTGCTGGTGGACGGTGGCAAGGGCCAGCTCAATATGGCGCGCGAGGTATTCGAAGAGCTGGAAGTCAGCCATGTCAGGCTGGTAGGCGTCGCTAAAGGTACTACTCGCAAACCGGGCTTGGAAACGCTGTTTCTCGAGACCGTCGACAACAGCCTAAGCCTTGAAGGCAGCTCTGCGGCCTTACATCTGGTCCAGCATATTCGCGATGAAGCTCACCGCTTCGCCATCACCGGCCATCGGCAACGCCGAGACAAGGCGCGTCGCACCTCTACACTGCAGGACATTCCCGGCGTTGGCCCCAAGCGTCGCCGCGAGCTGTTGCGATTTTTCGGGGGCCTACAGGGTGTCCGCCACGCCAGTCGAGAGGAACTGGCTCGTGTGCCGGGTATCAGTGTTAGCCTGGCTACTTCCATCCATCAGGCGTTGCATGGATGATTGGCGCAAAGGCGCATAGAATGATGGCTTTCGATCACCGGCATGGACCCATGTTATCTAGATGAACATACCCAACATCCTGACACTTGCTCGCATCGTGTTCATTCCGTTGCTGGTGGTCCTGTTCTATGCTCCCTATGCCTGGAGTCTGAAACTCACTGCATTGCTGTTCGGCCTGGCCGCCCTCACCGACTGGCTGGACGGCTATCTGGCACGCCGCTGGAATCAGAGCACTCCATTCGGCGCTTTCCTTGATCCAGTGGCGGACAAGGTCATGGTGGCAGTGGCGCTGGCGCTTTTGATCGAACGTTTCGACTCTCTTTGGCTAACGCTTCCGGCCCTGGTCATCATCGGCCGGGAAATCGTGATATCTGCCTTGCGTGAATGGATGGCGGAAATGGGCAAGCGAGGCCATGTTGCCGTTTCCTGGATCGGCAAGGTCAAGACCACCCTGCAAATGATTGCCCTGCTGCTGCTACTTGGCTGGGCGCCGGGCACTGAAATTGCAATGATCGGCGTCGTTACGCTCTATGCGGCGGCGGTTCTGACGCTATGGTCGATGCTGCAATATTTACGCGCAGCCTGGCCTGAATTGTCTCGCTCCATGTAGCGGGCAAAAGGGCGATAAGCGTTTGACAGAGCCGCCCTTATCTGTAGAATGCGTCATCGAGTCGAGCGGGAATAGCTCAGTGGTAGAGCATCGCCTTGCCAAGGCGAGGGTCGCGAGTTCGAATCTCGTTTCCCGCTCCAGTAGTTGGTGGCAAAGAAACAGTGAGGGTCGCGAGCTGGAACGCCAGCCCGGTCGGATCTCGTTTCCCGCTCCATTGCCTCAGGATATGGCTTCAAAGGCTGGATGGCAGAGTGGTCATGCAGCGGACTGCAACTCCGTGTACGCCGGTTCGATTCCGACTCCAGCCTCCATTTCATTTCTGGCTATACGCTCTCCCCTATCCCCGCCCGGATGGCGAAATTGGTAGACGCAAGGGACTTAAAATCCCTCGGAGGTTATACTCCGTGCCGGTTCGAGCCCGCTCCGGGCACCAGCAAAATCAATACCACCTCGCCATCGCCCACACGTAAGTCGATCACCGAACGTCTTTCTGCAAGAACCATGTAAACTCTTTCTCCATGCTTGACCCTGGCGTTTACACAGGATGTAATTTGCGCGGCCAGAATATTGTGATTGGCTTTCTTATGCCGTACGGAATGGGAGAAACGCACCATGCTTGACACACTATACATGCAGCGAATTCTCAAGTTCATTGCAGAGGGTAGTTATGAGGGCGCGCTTACCCCAGACCTATGGTTGACCTTTGTCGAGTCGAGTAATACTGAAACTGCCAGCTTTCACAGATTCGTTTACCATATGAATGAGCTGGTGAACGCCGGGTTGATCAAAGAACGCGATGTGGAAAAATCTGGCTGGGGTTTCAATCCTGATGCCAGTCTGGATGAGATATCTCTGGTGCTTACTCCGATAGGGCAACAGTTTCTCGTGCTGCTGAGCCAGCCACCCAAGGGGTTGCCAACAGAGAGGCTGGAGATAGCACTGCGACATCATGGCGACGCAGGTAAGGATGCGCTGAGATTTGCCGTAGGCACTCTGCTCAAACACTAATACACATAATCGCGTTTGCTCATCGGTTTTAGCAAAATACCGTTCCATTCGGCATAAAGGTGCTTTCTTTTTTTATTCCTTCCCATGAGGTTGAAATGCTTTTTGATGTTCCAGGCTCCTTGCTTGCCTCAGGAACTACAACCTATCCGCTGAAGAGCTACCGCTGATGTCGTTGCTGCGTCTGCGCGATCCTTACTTCAGCTACCGCTATCGCCACTATCTACATGTACTGCGAACGAGCCTGGCACTGGCCATCACCTTCATCGTCATTTCGACGCTGCAGATTCCTCACGGTAGCTGGGCACTGGTCAGTACTTTGGTGGTCGTCGGTAATCTGCCAAATGTCGGCAGCGTCCTGGACAAGGGCGGGCAACGTCTGCTGGGTACGGTGTTGGGGATCATCTGGGGTATCGTGCTGGTTTTGATCCCTGACCCGCCAACCGGAGTGGTCCCTATCTGGACGCTGATCAGCATTGCCCTGGCAACCTATGCGACTTTCGCTACCCGCTACGGCTATAGTGCGCTGATCTTCGGTATTTCCGTATTACTGGTGGTAGGCAGCGGTGACAACGATCTTGTCGTTGCCCTGTGGCGCGCCTCCAACGTACTGCTGGGAACGCTGATCGGAATCCTTGTCACCGTGCTGGTACTGCCGCAAAAGGCAACGGACGTACTGCGCTTTTTACTCGCCGACAATCTCGACAAGCTGGCGCGTCTTTATCATGCCCATACCAGCGCCTCCGCCGAAAACGATATCGACATCGATACCAACGAGCTTCTCAAGATTATTACTGCCCAGCTGGTCGAGCAAAGGAAACTCGTCGATGCCATTCACAGTGAGAGGCGACTGCGACGCAACGAACTCGATAGCCTGTTATCGTTGCAGCGACGCATGCTTTCCACCGTCGAGCTGATATTGCAAACCCGCTGGGTGACGCGTACCGGCTATGAGCGCATCGCTGCCATGAAAGGCCTGCGCGAGGCTCAGCACCGTCTTGCACGTGTATTGGGCACACTGGCATTTCAGGTGCGTACCGGTCAGACCATCGAGGTGCAGGTAAAACGCTTCGATCTGGATCAATATGCCAATCAGGCTACCTTGGCTCGGGACGAAAGCGGCCAAATGCTGTTCGGACCCAGCGGCTATTTATGGCTTAATCGAGAGCTGACCAGACTGACCCGCGAATTGAGCCTTCGCTTGGGGAGATTGCGGCACTTGCCCAGCAAGCGACTTAGACGACGCGCGAGCCAGCATACCCTAGTGAGCGATTCACATCGGTTACGCAGTGGCTCCGACAAACCTTCTTCTACAGACACGAGACCCCGGCACAATGATTCATAGCGAACACGACGTTCTGATCATCGGCGGCGGCGTTGCCGGCCTGACCTTGGCCCTCGAGTTGGCCGGGCATCGTGCTGTGACACTACTGCGTCCGGCCCTGGATGATTTCGGCGCAAGTCGCTGGGCTCAGGGAGGTATCGCGGCGGTACTAGCGCCTACGGACAATATCGAGGCTCACGTTCAAGATACCTTGATTGCTGGGGATGGCTTGTGCGATGAAGCCGCGGTTCGCTTTACCGTAGAGCATGGCCGGGAGGCGATCGACTGGCTTATTGAACTCGGCGTGCCCTTTACACCGGATACGACGGAGAACGCCGTCTACCCCTACCATCTTACCCGGGAAGGCGGGCACGGTGCCCGGCGCATCATCCACGCGGCAGATGCCACCGGGAAAGCGCTGATAGACACCCTGCTCGAGCATGCCTGTCATCATCCCGACATCCGCCTGATTGAGGAGTGGCAAGCCATTGAACTGCTCAAGGACGGGCAAGGCCATTGTCGGGGAGCGCTGTGCCTCGACATCCACGATCAGCTTCAGCTCGCGGCAGCCCAGGACATCGTACTGGCCACCGGCGGCGCAAGCGGTCTCTATCAACACACCACCAGTCCTGCGCCAGCCTGCGGCGAAGGCATGGCGATGGCAGCGGCACTTGGCGCCACGCTAATGAATCTTGAGTTCCAGCAGTTTCATCCCACCTGCCTGTACGATCCGGACGGAAGCCCCTTCCTGATCAGCGAAGCGGTGCGTGGCGAAGGCGGTCTATTACGGAATATTCACGGTATACGCTTCATGCCGGACTACGACGAACGGGCCGAACTCGCACCACGCGATATTGTCGCTCGCGCCATTCATGCCGAGATGCTGCGTCATGAATCATCTCACGTGCTGCTCGATATCACCCATCTCGAGGCAGCGCGGATACAAGAACACTTTCCCACCATCCACGCCCATTGCCTGAGTCGTGGACTCGACATCACTCGGGACCCCATCCCGGTAGTGCCCGCTGCTCACTATAGCTGTGGCGGTATCGCCACCGATCTGCAGGGTGCCAGTGACGTAGCCCATCTTTACGCCATCGGCGAAGTGGCCTGCACGGGTCTGCATGGCGCCAATCGCATGGCTAGCAACTCGCTGCTGGAATGCTTGGTATTCGCTCGCTCTGCGGCGCAAGCACTACGCAAGGTCACGTCTGAAAGACGTGCTGAACCGATTATTCCCTTCTCGTCTTTGAATGTGAGTTCTGAACCCACAGGCAGCGAGAACATCGATCAGGCATTTACTACCCTGCGCGAAACGATGAGTCAGTGCGCGGGCATCGTGCGCAGTAATGAAGGGCTTGCTGCCGGTGAGGAATCATTGAAACGCCTGAACAAGGAGTGTGCGGGGCTTTTGCAAAAAGATTGGCAAGATCAAGCATCCTGCCTGGCACTTAACCGACTGCATCATGCCCTCGTCCTGGCTGACATGCTGTTGAGAGTGGCCCGTGAGCGCCACGAATCACGTGGCCTTCATTACAATCGCGATTATCCCCATCATGACACCTCAGTGCCGGCAGCTTCAAAAGCGACGCTAGCCTCCTGAGGCAGACCACAGCAGACGCCGTCGCAGAGAGCGATGCGCTGCCTGGTCCATGCTATCCGGCCATAGCCAATGATATTGCTTACCGACTCGGACACCCACCAACCATGGACCCAGGTAATCACAGTGTAGCGTCACGCGCTGCCAATCGTCAGAAGAAGCTTCACGAGCCTGCCAACCGCCGCCCAAACCGGGTATCCAGCGCAGCTGCCAGTGCGCATGCCGCTCCCTTTCGCGCCAGAGAATCAAGCTCAAAAGAAGGCTCGTCACGAGAGCCAGCCAGGACGGTCCGTAAAGCGCAACAAGAAGACACATTGCCATAGCCAGCAACAGCGAAGCCCACCAACATAGCCTAGAGGGCGCGATATTGATCGTTGCCGGTTGTTTCAGCATAGTCGATGATCATCTTGACAATCCGACGAAACGAGTCTTCCTGAGGAAACTCGCGGCGCATCAACCAGGTGAAAAGATCCTGGTCTTCTTCTTTGATCAATTCCTGATAGGCTTTTTTATCCGCATCGTCAAGCTCACTGTAGCGATGCTTCAGAAAAGGAATAAGCAGAAGATCGAGCTCCCACATGCCGCGGCGCGAGTGCCAGTACAATCGTTTAAGGACAACATCTTCGCTCACAATCCGACCCCGCGAGTTGAGATTTGAATATGAGCAGTATAACCGAGGCCAGTAGCGAATTCAGGAATCTGCCGTCAAACTGACAAACAGTCTTTTATCCTTATGCTAGTGCGTTGTTTTTTCAAGATTTGAGCAGTATGCTCATTGAGACAACAATACCTGCCGGCCTATTGGCGGTAGAGTACGCCGCACGGAGACATCCGATGACCAAGTCCGAGTTGATCGAACAAATCGCCATGCGCCAACCAGAGCTATCGCTCAAGGAAGTCGAGGCTGCGGTGCGCATCATTCTTGACGATATTACCGACGCTCTAGCGAGCGGGGGGCGCGTTGAGATACGTGGTTTTGGTAGCTTTTCCCTGCATTTCCGTGAGCCTCGCCTTGGCCGCAATCCCAAGACAGGGGAAGCCGTCGATCTGGAAGGTAAATTCGTGCCACACTTCAAACCAGGCAAGGAACTGCGTGAACAGGTCAACGCCAGTCGTGCCTTGGGATATTGACGCCCTACTGTCACCGAAATTTAAAAGGATACCTCTATGCGTTGGCTAAAAGGGCTGTTGCTAGCCATCATCCTTCTGCTGGTGCTGTTGCTTGGCATTCTTTTTGCCGTCAACAATCAAGAAGCATTGCCGCTCAATCTGATCTGGACGGAACTGCCCCCTGCCTCGCTGTCATTGTGGCTGTTGGTGGCGCTGGCGCTTGGCGTTCTTCTGGGCATGCTGGCAATGAGTGGCGTTTATCTACGCCTGCGCACTCTTCTGACCCGTGCTCAACGTCATAATCAGCAGCAGCGCAAGGAACTCGATCGGCTACGCATCCAGGAGTTCAAGGAAAGCCCCTAAATGCTCGATCTTTTGCTGCTGGCATTGCTGGTGGTGGCAATTGCCATCGGCTGGTGGTTAGGTCGTTTACAGCGCGAACCGCCAGTCCGCAATTCGCAGCAGCAGAACATACTACCCCGAGACTACTTCACCGGGCTCAATTACCTTCTTAATGAGCAACCCGATCGTGCTATCGAGACCTTCATCCAGGCGCTGGAGGTCAATAGCGATACCGTCGATACGCATATTGCGCTGGGAACGCTTTTTCGTAGCCGTGGCGAAGCCGATCGCGCCGTCAGGATCCATCAGAACCTGTTGGCGCGTCCCGCCCTGAGTGCGACACAAAGCGATCAAGTCCAGCTGGAGCTGTCTCGCGACTTCTTGCAGCTTGGCGTGCATGATCGCGCCGAGCGTCTTCTCCAGCAATTGACTCGTGACGCTCATGACGACGACATGCGCCGTTCTGCCAAACGTTTGTTGGTGGACCTTTTCGAACGAGAGCGAGAATGGCAGCAGGCGCTGGACGTCGCGTCTCCACAGCTGCTGCGTCAGGACGAGGATATACGATGCGCTGCAGCTCATTGGCTTTGTGAATTGGCGCAAAAACATCTGGAGGCAGCCAGTCCATCTCTAGCACGCAAACTCTTGCGTCAAGCGCTATCCACGGATTCCAGCTGCATCCGTGCCAACTGGCTGTTTGCAGTCATTGAGCGCGAGGTGGGTAATTATAAAGCCGAGATTCGCTATTTGAAGCAGATTCCTGAGCAGGATCGAGATTTCACCTGCATCATTCTCGAACCTCTGCGCGACGCCTATCTCAAGCTCGAAGACGAACACGGCCTGGAACAGTACCTGCACTCATTGAACGATCATACGTTCAACACCAGCACCGTTATCATGATTGCGCAGTCATTGGAGCGCAGAGGGGATCGGTTGAGTGCCATCGCGTTCGCCACCGAGCAACTGAACATCCATCCCAGTTTACGCGGTATCGATTACTTGATGGATCTCTATCTGCTCGATGCAACAAAGCCTCAATACGAACAAATGGCGCTTTTACGACAGCCTGTCGCCAAGTTACTCGAGGGCAGCCCGCGCTATCGTTGTCACCGCTGCGGTTTTTCAGGCATGCAACTGCATTGGCACTGCCCACGCTGTCGTAAATGGGGATCGATCAAACCGATCAGCGGCCTGGAGAATCAGTGAGAAGCCTATTCTCGATATCCATCAATGCCGTCATGGGGTCTTTCGCCTGGGTGATTGGGCGACCGATGACGAGATGCGTACTACCGGCGCTCATCGCTTCGTTCGGTGTAAATGTACGGCGCTGATCATCATCTTCGTGAGAGGCGAGCCGTATCCCTGGCGTCACCTTGAAAAATTTCTCCCCACAGGTTTCGCGCAGTCGTGACGATTCCTGCGGTGAGCACACGACACCGGACAGGCCACAGGAATTGGCCAAGCTCGCCAATCTCTCGACCTGATCGAGAGGGTCGATATCCAACCCGATATCCGCCATATCGCCTCGCTCCATGCTGGTTAGCACGGTTACCGCGATCAGGTGAGTCGTCAGACGGTTAGCCTCCAGGCGTTCCCGGGCAGCCTCCATCATTCGCCGCCCACCGCTTGCATGCACGTTGATCATCCAGACGCCCTGCTCCGCCGCAGCCTGTACGGCACCGGCAACGGTATTGGGAATATCGTGAAACTTGAGATCCAGAAATACCTCGAAGCCGCGCCCATGAAGAGCTTCTACCACGCTTGGGCCGGCACGAGTGAACAGCTCCTTGCCCACCTTGACACGACAGCATGAAGGATCGAGCTGATCCGCCATGCACAAGGCTGCATCCATGGAAGGGTAATCCAGCGCGATTATTATCGGCGAGGCAGGAGAAGACATGAAGGCTCCGCAAACAAAGTTTGCATCAGTATATCAGTCCAACATGTTAACCGAGCATCAAGCATGAGCAATGGCTATTTGTTCATGAGCCAATGTCGTCGGCCGAGCAAGTCAATTTCCTACAAAAAATTACGAAATAATCTATTTTTGTAACAAAATTGTTTCTATAAGGTTGCTTTGCCGTACAAACAGCTTGGTCATAAAAAAGGAACAAAGATGAAAACACTTTTAAAGGCAGTTTTGTTGAGCCTGTCTCTTGGCTTCGCCTCGTTGGCGTTAGCACAAGAAACCCAAAGTATTAATATCAATAGTGCCGATGCGGAAATGCTGACTCAGCTTCCTGGAATTGGCGAGGCAAAGGCTCAGGCAATCATCGAAGATCGTGAAGCCAACGGTCCTTTCAACAGTGCAGAGGACTTGAGTCGGATCAACGGTATTGGTGATGCCACCGTAGAATCGCTACGTGATCAAATCGCTTATTGAATAGCCTGATTCAGTGCAGCGAGAATCGCTATAGACGTCTCTCGTTGCACTTGAATCGCTGATCCCCGTCTGGTGTTCAGATCCGCAGCGCACCATCACATTCCAGCACTCGGCCGCTGTAATAGTCGTTCTCAAAAATATAGCGCACGCTATCCGCAATGTTTTCCGGTAGACCCAAACGACGCAGGGGCACGCCTTTGGTTATTTTCTCCAGAATCTCGGGCCGCATCGATGCGGTCATTTCCGTTTCGATAAAGCCTGGTGCCACAGCCCCTACGCGGATTCCATATCGCGCCAGCTCTTTGGCCCAAGTGACGGTCAATGCAGCCACACCCGCCTTGGCGGCAGCGTAGTTGCTTTGCCCCATGTTACCGGCTCGAGAAATACTGGAAATATTGACGATGACACCCTGGGTACCGGTTTCGATCATCTGGCTAGCAGCTTCGCGGCCACACAGAAACACGCCGGTTAGATTGACATCGATCACCCGCTGCCACTGCTCCAGTGACATCGTCGAAACGATTTCTTCATCCTTGGCCTTGACCAGCAACCCATCCCGAGTGATACCCGCATTGTTGACCAGTCCTGCCACGGGGCCAAGCTTGTCCTGAATATCCGCAAACACCTGTACAACGGAAGACTCATCAGCCACGTTCGCCACAAATGCCAGGGCCTCGACATGAGAGTCAGCCAAGGCATTGACTGCCTGATCGAGTCTCGCGGCATCCATGTCGATGAGCGCAATACGTGCTCCACGCTCGCCTAGCATCTTGGCCATGGCCAACCCCAGACCCTGGGCACCACCTGTAATCGCAATCACCTTGTCGTCGATGTGCATTTTTACCTCCAGCGCTTAAATGTTTTGTGCATCGCAGCATAATGCAAAAAACACTTGTTTTCCAGTCTTGCTTCGTGCCCATGAAGGCTATTTTCTAGCAGTCGCTTCGTTCATCAAGACTTGCATTATCACCAGCCGCCTCCATTCTTGAAGAAGTAACGTGACCTGGAGCCGCTATGCCGATTCTTCTCGCTTTCACGCTCTTTGCTCTGCTCGATTTCGTGATCCTGTTTTCAGTGGGTGCGCAGATCGGGCTATTGGCTACCCTTGTACTGATCCTTGCCACGGGTTTCATTGGCTTGTATCTCGTGCGACGAGAGGGAGTTGCCACCTTTCAACGCGCTCAGCAACGTTTGGCCCAAGGCGAAATTCCTTCTGATGAGCTAATGACCGGC
>NZ_JIBT01000039.1 GCF_001039575.1 Halomonas sp. PR-M31 | reverse complement strand
GGCCGGTATGGCCACGAACAATCCCGCGGCGGTGGTCACCAACGCCTGAGAAATACCGCCGGCTAGATCCGCGGTGCGCTCGACGCCATTGGTGCTGACAATGACGGTAAATACCTTGATCATGCCGACGACGGTACCCAGCAAGCCTATCAGCGGTGTGATCGAGGCAATGGTACCCAAAGGACTCAGATAGCGCGCCATATCGTGAATGACCATCGCCGCGGCTTCCTGAAGCCGTGCCTGCACCTGCTCCTGACCAAAGCGCGCATTGCGCAGCCCTGCCGCCAGCACCGTACCCAAGGGCGAGTGATTTTCCAGCCAGTTCAAGTCGATCTGGCCCTGGCGGATGCGCTCACATACCTCCTGCCCGAGACTGCGAGGCGCAATACGCGCTGCCCGCAGGCTCCAGAATCGTTCGATGACGATTACCGTGGCCAGCACCGAACAGCCAAGGATCGGCAGCATCAGCCAGCCGCCCGCCATCAGCGCATCGAATACATCCATCGATCGGGTCTCCTGCCGCTTATCCGGCATTGTCGATTTGGCCTTCAACGCAAGATGGCGATTCTACCGCAAGGCTCTTGTCTCCGACACCAGTGCCACCGCCTAGACCTTTCGACGGATAAACCACGATAGTGACGCGATCGGTATTTACCCGCAGTCACCCTGCTGACGCGCGCGCTGGGTAGTCACATCGATTGCCGTCTCGCCGCCAAGCTGCAGCGTTATCGCGCCGTCCTCGGCGGTACTCCACAGACAACTCTCCGCGTCGCGAAAGCGTCGCACTACATCGCCATGAGGATGGCCATGAGCATTGCCACGTCCGGCGCTGAAGATCACGTGACGAGGTTGGGTTGCCGCCACCCAGTCGAGAGACGAGCTGGTACGGCTACCGTGATGACCTGCTACCAGCACATCGATTTTCCTGTCCAGGATCTGCGCTATGCGTGCTTCGACGCCAGCCCCGGCGTCACCCGTGATCAACAGACGCTGCCCTCCTGCCTCGACCAACAGCACGCAGGAACGATCGTTACGCTCAAGCATAGCCGGATCATTCACTGGCCAGAGAAAGCGAAACTCGACCCCATCCAGGCGCCAGCGTTCTCCGGCACGACACAAGGAAATCCGTATGCCAAGTGGCTCGACGCCGGGTGACCACCAGCGCCCGACCTGATGCGCTTCGACCAGAGCCGATATCCCACCGGCGTGATCGCTGTCGCTGTGACTGATGATGACGTCATCGAAGCGCTGACCCGTTGGCCACAGGGTCGTAAGCGGCATGAATCCGGAACGAAAGCGCGGCCCGCTATCGTAAAGCAAGCGATGCCTTGCAGTGCGCAACTCGATCAACTGCCCCTGGCCAACGTCATGAATACGCACCCGCAGTTGCCCATCCGTCAGCCGGGTCGGCGACAGGCTGAAAACGAATATAACAAGAAGCGCGCTGCTGCCCCAACGCAAGGGTTTCGAGAACCCCGGCAGCGCCCAAAAAACCGTCAGCAAGATCAGACTCAACGTCACTGGAAGGGTTTGCCAAGGGTCGGGATACCAAAGCGGAGACCAGGCAACGACGGTTTCCAGACTCGCCTGCACGCCATGCGCCAGCATCGAGAAAAGCCACCAACAGATTTTGGCCAGCGGGGGCATCCAAGCCAGCAGCCAACCTGCAAGCCCAAGCGGCACCATCAGGCTACCGACGACAGGAACCGCCAGCAGGTTGATCAGCGGCGCGGCCAGCGCTACCCGATCAAAGGCAAACAGCACCGCTGCGGCCATCAGCGGCGCCAACAGACACTGGCTGCGCACAAGCGCGATGCACCAGCCGCGCCAACCCCTGGGCCGCGAGCGCCCCTGCCAGGCCAGAATCAGCAAGGCCACGGCAATGAAGGAAAGCCACAATCCGGGTCGCCACAAGGCCAAGGGATCGATCAGCACAATGATACCAAGGGCCAGCCACCAAGCTTGCCAGGCCCCCGGCGCATGGCGCCCGCTGGCCACCCAGAGTCCTACCAGGGTCATGATCATGGCCCGCAGGGCCGGCGGTTCAAGACCGGCAAGCCAGGCATAACCGATCGCCGCCAAGGCAGCGCTCCACCAAGGCCAGGCCGCCATGCGCCAGCGTTGCGGCGTCAATAGTCGTGCAATTCCCCGGGAAAGCATGAGCATGAAAAACGCCACTAGTCCCACATGAAGCCCGGAGATCACCATCAGGTGGGTAGTGCCGCTTGCGTTGAGCAGATCCCAGTCTTCCCGGGTCAAACGCTCGCTTACCCCCAGGGTGAGGGCGGCCAACCAGCGCTTGGAAAAATCGTTACCGACATGACGATCAAGATAGGCCAACGCTTCTTTGCGCAGGGTGTTGCGGGAAAGCTGAAGACGCGTCGGTGCCGGAGCGCTGCGCACATAGCCGGTGGCATCGATTCCCTCTCGCCATAGCCAGGCTTCATAGTCGAAGGTGTTAGGATTGGCGAAGCCGCCGGGGGGTCGCAAACGCAGGGTCAATGCCCAAGTCTCGCCCATTTCCAGTGCCGGCGCTTCATACCAGCTGACCCGCACTTGATCCAGTCGATCACAGGCAAGACGCTCTACTTCGATCGCACGACAGGCAATCAATTTCAAGCGTAAGCGCCTGGCATCGCCTTCGTCATCGAACTGGACTATTCGCGCGGTCACGGCAAGGTCCGTGCCCGCAAGACCCGGCGGCAGTATCGAACCCTGAGCCCACAGAATCTGGCTCGCGCTGAAAGACATGACCAGCAACAAAAGGGTGAGCCTGTACCTTGAAGCGGCCAATGCGAGCAGCAACCCGATACAGATGACGGCAAACAGCCCTGGCGGTGCAAGAACGCCCAGGGCGGCGCCCAACAGTGCGGCAAGGGCCAATGGCGCAGCCAGCCCCATAAGCGTTCTCTTGTTGTTTAATCGTTGTTTTAACCCAGGCCGTGGCAGGGCAACGACCATGTATGGATAATGGTACGGGTTCAAAACCAGCGAACGAGACCATGTTGCGCCGACTGCTTCAGCGTCACATACCCCATCAGGACACCTTGAAGCGCAACCGCTCGTTGCGCTTCTTGCATCCAATCATCGCCAATACGTCCCTTTGGATATTGACGCGTCGCTCCGTTGGTAATGCCTTCATGGTGGGATTGTTCTGTGCGCTGCTGCCCATCCCGTTTCAGATGGTGCTGGCTGCCTGCGGCGCCTGGCTTCTGCGCTGCAACCTGCCCCTATGCGTCGGCCTGGTATGGTTGACCAACCCGCTCACCATGCCGGTCATTTTCTATGGCAACTATCGGCTGGGGAGCTGGATTCTTGACACCCCGGTGCAGTCAGCGCCGAATCATCTCAGCACCCACTGGTTCGCCGCCAAGATGGTCGACATATTGCCGGTACTCTTTCTGGGATCGCTGGTATCCGCCGTCGTCATCGGCGTCGTCAGCAATATCGTGGTGCGCCTGATCTGGCGCTGGCAGGTCGCCCGCAGCTGGAAGCGCCGCACCAGGCGGCGCCGTGACCAACGCGAAGCCATTCATCGCAATACGCTTACTTGACCAAGCTTGAGCTGACCCCGGGGCCAGCTAAGGCTCTCGTTAGAAAGACCCGGTCAGGACGTCAGCAGACGCCCCCCATCCAATCTGAGCACCCGATCCTGATGCGCCGCCAGGCTCGGATCGTGGGTGACGATCACGAAAGCGCAAGCGCTCGTTCGCGCCAGCTCGTCCATCAGTCCCAAAATATTCGCTGCGGTGGTCTGATCGAGATTGCCCGTGGGCTCATCCATCAGCATCAGACTCGGGTCGGTAATCAGCGCCCGAGCAATGGCGACTCGCTGGCGCTCCCCACCGGACAGCTCGCCGGGCTTGTGATCGCCCCGAGGCGCCATACCCACCTGCTCGAGTATCGCCATGGCGCGCTTCTCCGCATCCCGGCGTTTGTGACCCCGTACGATCAGCGGCAAGGCGGCATTCTCGCAGGCGGTGAACTCCGCCAGTAGATGATGAAACTGATAGACGAAACCGATGTGGCGGTTGCGAAAACGTCCCATGGCTGCATCGTTGAGCTTGGTCAAGGGCTGGTCGGCGATGGTCACCGACCCTCGGCTGGGATGATCAAGGCCCCCCAGCAGATTGAGCAGCGTGGTCTTGCCGGAGCCGGAGCTGCCTACCACGGCAACCCGTTCTCCGGCGCGCACCTGCAAATCGAGGCCATCCAGCACGGTCACATCCTGTGGGCCCTCATTGTAGACCCGCGTCAGATCCCGACATTCGAGCATCACTGGTTTCGTATCAGCGATCATGGGTGGCCTCACTCGTAACGCAATACTTCGGCTGGCTGGACACGCGCTGCGCGCCAGGCCGGATACAGGGTGGAAAGAAAGCTCAGACCGAAGGCCGCTGCAACGATGGTACCTACATCGCCCCAGTTGAGCCGAGACGGCAGATAGCTGATGAAGTATACGTTGGGGTCGAGAAACTGAATGCCAGAGACCGACTCGAACCAGGCGATGATATCGGACACCGACAGTGCCAGCACGATGCCTAGCGCCACACCAATGGCGATACCGATCACGCCGATCGACAGACCCTGGACGATGAAGATGCCCATGATCGATTTGGGCGTGGCGCCGATGGTGCGCAGGATGGCGATATCCGCGTGCTTGTCCGTCACCACCATGACCAGGGTGGAAACGATGTTGAACGCCGCCACGGCGACAATCACCATCAACAGCAGTCCGATCATGCGCTTTTCCATCTGAATCGCCTGGAAAAGATTGCCGTGAGTGTAGGTCCAGTCCATGCCACGATAGCCATAGCCGAGATCATTGAGGATCGCCTGGGTCTCGTCCTTGGCCAGGAATAGATCGTCGAGCTCCAGGCGTAGCCCGCCGATGGCATCTCCCATGCGCGCCAGGGTCTGCATGTCTTTCATGCTGGCATAGGCTAGATTGGCGTCGATATCCGCCCCAACCTTGAAGATACCGCTGACGGTGAAACGCTTGAGTCGCGGGAACACGCCACCAGGGGTGATCGAGCTTCCGGTACCAGCAGCGTCACCCGATCGCCTACGCCGACCCCCAGGTTACGGGCCAGCAACTCCCCCAGCACCACGTTCCACTTGCCCGGCGCCAGGGAGTCGAGATCACCTTGCTGCATATGGTTGCCGATGATCGACACCCGCTGCTCATAGTCCGGCTCAATGCCGTATACCAGCGCGCCTTCGTTGCGCCCCCCTACCGAGAACATGCCCTGCTGATCCACATAGGGCGCCGCACCGATGACATGCTCGCGCTGACTCAAGCGCTCCGCCAGAGGTTTCCAGTTGGCCATGCCGTCCTGAGCCTCGATGCGCGTATGCGGCACCATGCCCAGCACCCGCGAGCGCAGCTCGTGATCGAAGCCGTTCATGACCGACAGCACCAGAATCAGCACCGCCACACCCAGCATGAGCCCCAGCATGGATGTCAAAGAAATGAATGAGATGAAATGGTTACGTCGTTTGGCGCGCACATAGCGCAGCCCGATCAGAAAGGGTATGCGATCCAACATCAAGTTCGGTTCCTCGTCGGCAGGCGCCTATGGTACGGTTTTTCCCGATCGGGTGCATCGCCTGCACAAACACTGCAACATTGCTTTGCATGTGTCACGCCGAATTCTAAAATGCCGCGACTGCACTGACTCATACCCAACAGGGGCTTTCAAAAGCTTCGAGAAACCATCATGACCATGCGTCTACTTCCCGAATGGCACCCCCAGGATGCCGTACAGCTCACCTGGCCGAGGAGCGACAGCGATTGGGCGCCGCTGCTCGAACGCATTGAAGCAACGCTGGAAGCAATGGTCGTCGCCATTACTCGTTATCAGCGGGTGTTGATCAGCGTTCCCGATCATTCGACCCATGAACGCCTAACCGCGACCTTTCATTACCATGGCGTGCCCATGGAACGCTTGATACTGATCGAGGCTCCTGCCGACGATACCTGGGCTCGGGATCACGGCCCCATCGCCGTGGACCGTGACGGCGATATTGTCCTGCTTGATTATGAATTCACCGGCTGGGGCGGCAAGTTTCCCGCCAGGCAAGACAATGCCTTGACCGGCCGGCTCAGGGCGGCCAGCGTGTTCAAGGCTCAGGTCGTATCCCGTGACCTGGTGCTTGAAGGCGGCGCCATCGAGACGGACGGCCAAGGCACGCTGTTGACCACCGAGGCCTGCCTGCTCAACCCCAACCGTAACCCCAAGTTCGAGCGCCAGGCCATCGAGTCGCGCCTAAAAGAGGATTTCGGCGTCGAGCGCGTCCTGTGGCTGACCCAGGGCCATCTGGAAGGCGACGACACGGACAGCCACATCGATACCCTGGCGCGCTTCTGCGACCCGCAGACCATCGCCTATGTGCGCTGTGACGACAAAGACGACCCTCATTACCCGGCGCTTGCCGCCATGCAAAAAGAGCTCGAAGCGCTGCGCCAGCCCGATGGCACGCCCTATCGTCTGATTCCGCTTCCCTGGCCACGGCCCTGCTTCGATCCGGAAGATGGCCATCGCCTGCCAGCCACCTATGCCAATTTCCTGATCATCAACGGCGCGGTATTGGTGCCCACCTACGGCGACGCGGCGGATACCCAGGCTCTCGATGTACTGGCGACAGCCTTTCCGGGGCGGGATATTGTACCCATCGACTGTCGCAGCGTGATCCGACAGCATGGCAGCCTGCATTGTCTGACCATGCAGCTACCGCTGGGCACCCTGTCAGAGTTTTCCGCCTTCCGCTAAGCCTGCAGAACGACAAGGAGCATCGAAATGAACAAGAATACCGATAATTCTTCCAACAAGACCCTCAAGGTAGGCCTGGTGCAACAACCCGCCTGGCCGGACAAGCAGCGTAGCCTTGAGGCCAGCGAAGCCGGTGTTCGGGAACTGGCCGAGAATGGCGCCGAGCTGGTGCTGTTGCAAGAGCTGCACGCCACCCATTATTTTTGCCAATGCGAGAACGCAGATCTCTTTGATCTTGCCGAGTCCCTGGATGGCCCCACCGCCACTCGCCTTGCGCAACTCGCCAAAGAGCTGAACATCGTGCTGGTCGGTTCGATCTTCGAGCGCCGCGCCGCCGGGCTTTATCACAACACTGCCCTGGTCATGGACCGGGCCCTCGGCCGGGTCGGGCACTATCGCAAGATGCACATTCCTGACGATCCCGGTTTCTACGAGAAGTTCTATTTCACCCCGGGGGACGCAGACGGTGAACAGGGCTTCGAGCCCATCGACACTTCAGTAGGTCGTCTTGGGGTGTTGGTGTGCTGGGATCAATGGTATCCGGAGGCGGCGCGTCTGATGGCCCTAGCCGGCGCCGAACTGCTGCTCTACCCCACCGCCATCGGCTGGCATCCGCCGGACGATCTACCCGAGAAAGGCCGCCAGAAAGACGCCTGGACGATCGTGCAGCGCGCTCACGGGGTGGCCAACGGCCTGCCGGTGCTGGTCGCCAACCGGGCCGGCTTCGAAGAGGACCTGAGCGGGGTCAGCGAGGGCATTCATTTCTGGGGTGGCAGCTTCATTTGTGGCCCGCAAGGGGAACTGCTGGCTCACGCCGGCGACGAGGCTGAAAACCTGCTGGTCGAACTCGATATGGGAAGTAGCGAACAGGTGCGACGTATGTGGCCCTATCTACGTGACCGCAGGATCGATGCCTATGGGGATCTGACTCGGCGCTATCGGGATCGCTGAATCCAATTCCGAGCAGACACAGCTGAAACAAAAAAAGGCATTTGTTTTTGTAGGAGCCCGATTCATCGGGCGATGGCGATATCTCTCATCGCTCGCTGAAGCGAGCTCCCACAAGGTCAAACTCGGCACATCGAGAGGTCGAAAACCGATGCCTTGTCAGCGTAAAATACTGCTCGCTTGAAAAACACGTTCCGGTCCGTCCTTTACGCGGACGACCTACTGGAGACAGTTACATGAATCAGCCAATCGTCGTGGCTGCGCTGTACAAGTTCGTCACCCTCAATGATTTCGAGGCATTGCGGGAGCCACTGCTCGACACCCTCAAGGCCCATGACATCAAGGGCACATTGCTGCTGGCTAAAGAAGGGATCAACGGCACCGTCTCGGGCCGCCGCGAAAGCATCGATGCCCTGCTCAACTGGCTCAAAGCCGATCCACGCTTTATGGAGCTTGATCACAAGGAGTCTTACTGCGACGAACAGCCCTTCTATCGCACCAAGGTCAAGCTCAAAAAAGAGATCGTGACTCTTGGCGTCCCGAATGTGGACCCAAATCAAACGGTTGGGACCTACGTGGAGCCTCGGAACTGGAACGATCTGATCAGTGATCCAGAGGTACTGGTGATCGATACTCGTAACGATTATGAAGTCGAGATCGGCTCCTTCAAGGGGGCGATCAATCCCGATACAAAGTCGTTTCGCGAGTTCCCAGAATACGTCAAAGCGCATTACGATCCATCAAAGCACAAGAAAGTTGCCATGTTCTGTACCGGCGGCATCCGCTGTGAAAAGGCCTCAAGCTTCATGCTCAACGAAGGCTTCGATGAGGTCTATCACCTCAAAGGAGGTGTTCTCAACTACCTTGAGCAGGTCCCGGAATCGGAGTCCCTGTGGCAGGGCGACTGCTTTGTCTTCGATAATCGCGTGACCGTGCGCCATGATCTCAGCGAAGGGGAGTTCGATCAGTGTCACGCCTGCCGCCGCCCTATTTCTGCCGAGGATCGCGCATCAGAATATTACTCGCCTGGTGTGAGCTGCCCACACTGCTGGGATTCGCTCTCGGAGAAGACTCGAGCCGGTGCCCGGGAACGGCAAAAGCAGATCGAATTGGCCAAGGCGCGCAATGAGCCCCACCCTATCGGTCGTGATCCCCGCGAACTCGCCAAGACCTGAGACAAATAAGCCGACGCCTTTTCACGGGTGTCGGCGAATTTACAGGCATGGACAAACTCCTTGCTGATCGGATTGTGCATGACTAATGACAATACCGAATGCGATCGCTAATATAACGGTATAAAAGGCAAAGGAATGATTTAATGGATCTTCAGTATCGTCTGCTTGCGGAACTTGAAGCCGCGTTCGATCATCTAGTCGAGCGCATCGATGCGCTACTCGATGTCTATACCGCAAGCCCTGGTAAGGCCTGGGCGCTGGAGTCGCCACGACCAGATGCGCAGTGGCTGCGCCAGGTGCTGCTCGATTTCTGGTATCAAGATGGTCAGGACGGCCGGGTAACCCGCAGCTATGTAGGTTTGATCGCCGCTAGCGAAGCGCTGCTGGATGAAGTGGTCGAGGTCAATGCAGCAAAAAGCCAATTCGCGGCGATATTGGCAAGGATACGTGAACAGGCCGCCTTGTTGATTCCGGAAATCAAAACGGTCCTTCCTTTTCGTCACCCGGCACTGCACGATCATCTGCGAGGGCAAGGGCTGGCGCGGCTGCATCTAAAGCAGTGCTGGCGGCATTTACCGGTTGCGGATGCGCCATTGTCCCGGGTGCGCCTGGCCTGGTACACCAGCGGCCGTTCCATCAAGCGCCTTAGCGTGCGTGAAGCCGAACAAAAATTGCTTACCCTGGACAGCGATGCGCCTCATGTGCGGATTCAACTCAAACGCTTGGCTGGCATACCCGACGGTGAACCGCTGGCTCAAGTACAACGCCAGGCGCCGGTCATGCGCGCCAATCTGTTTTTCCGAGAACCGCTGGCGGATGGCCGCTCTCGCCGGGCAATGAATCTGCCTCTACCGCTTTTCATCCCGGCACCGGAGGGGCAACTACCCGACTACAATCAGCCACTGCCTCGACCGCCTCAAGGGCGCACTCGCGCTAAACGCAGCGACGAGCGCCTGGAAGAGGACGTCTTCTTGCCCAGCATTCGGGTATTTCGCTACCGCGCCTAACCCAAATCTGGCGCTCTTTCAGCGCCGAGTGGCATCATAGCCCAGGTCAGCACCGCGCTTCTCATCCGCTCGGCGCTGAGCCATGGCGTTTTGCTTGCGGTTTTCCTCTTCGCACACCTCATCCTTGCCGCCGCAGATATCGCAGCCGTCCTTGAGGCCCAGATTATTGAGCCCACCGCAGGAGCCGGCGATGGGTTTGCGACCCATCAAGACTCCGATGGACATGGCTCCTATCACTAGCAGCATGAATCCCAATACCAGTATCCAAAGCGTCATGTCGCTTCCTCCTCATTTACCGGCTCGTCCAAGTAAGGCTCAAAGGACGAGCTCATGCGCGTTACGAAGCCTTCTTCCTCTCTGACAATGAAGTAGACCGCCAGGTTTTCCTTTTCCGCCAGTTTCAGACCCGCATCGGCTCCCATCACGGTAAAGGCCGTCGCCAGGGCATCCGCAGTGGCGCTGCGTTCGGTGATGACCGTCACTGAGGCGACACGATTGTCGATAGGTCGACCGGTACGTGGATCGATGGTGTGAGAATAGCGTACGCCATCCGCTTCGAAATAGTTACGATAATCGCCAGAAGTCGCGACGGCCGCCGCTTCGAGATCAATGATGCGCTGCGCGCTGCGCTCGTTGGAAACGGGCTTTTCCACGGCGATGCGCCACGGGCTATCGTCGGGTTTGTGGCCATGGGTACGGATCTCACCGCCTACTTCGACCAGATAGTGAGTGACGTCACTGGTTTCGAGAAAGTCCGCCATCTGATCCGTGGCATAGCCCTTGGCAATGCCCGACAAATCGACATAGACCGGCTTAGTCTTGCTGAGAATGCCGTCCTTCAGCTGCAGTGCGGTAACGTCGACCCGGGACAGTGCTTCTTTCAGCGTATTGGTATCAGGTACTTCTTCGGGCCGACCCTCTGGACCGAATCCCCATAGATTGACCGCCGGCCCGACCGTCACGTCAAAGGCGCCATCGGAAAGCCGAGCTATACGCTGTGACTCACGAACGACCTCCGCCGTAGAGGGTGATACGAAGAAGGGAACACCCACCGGGAATCGGTTGAAACGCGACAGCTCGGAGTCATCCCGATAGGTCGACATCAGTGCGTCGACTCGCTCGAGTTCGGCGCGTATGCCGGATTCGAGCCGGGTCTGGTCGTTCTCATCCAGATCCGCATAGACGGTGACATGGTAGCCGGTGCCGAAGATCGGCCCTTGGAATCGATGCTCTTCAGGCCCGTTGTCGCAACCGGCCAACAACACAATTACCGAGGCCATCAACGACAGGGCCAGCCCTCTTGAGGCCGGCCCTGTGAACTTTCGATAAGCCGCTTTGATCATCCGCCGAAGTCATCCAACATGATGTTTTCCGGTTCGACCCCCATGTCGGTCAGCATCTTGACCACGGACGCGTTCATCATGGGCGGTCCGCACATGTAATACTCGCAGTCTTCCGGCGCGGGATGATCCTTGAGATACATGTCGTACAGGACGTTGTGAATAAAGCCGGTTGGGCCTTCCCAATTGTCTTCAGGCAGCGGATCTGAAAGCGCTAGATGCCAATCAAAATTGTCGTGAGCCTTGGCCAGCTCATCGTACTCCTCGTTGTAGAAGGTCTCGCGCCAGGAGCGCGCGCCGTACCAGAACGTCATCTTGCGCGAAGAGTTCAAGCGCTTGAGCTGATCGAAGATATGGCTGCGCATGGGCGCCATACCCGCACCGCCACCGATAAAGACCATTTCCGCATCGGTATCCTTGGCAAAGAACTCACCGAAGGGCCCCATTACAGTGACCTTGTCACCAGGCTTGAGGGAGAACACATAGGTCGACATCAACCCCGGCGGATAGTCACTATTGGGCGGCGGCGTGGCGATACGGATATTGAACTTGAGCAGGCCTTTCTCTTCCGGATAGTTGGCCATGGAGTAGGCACGAATGATCTCTTCGTTATTCTTGTGGGAGATATCGAAGATGCCGAACTTCTCCCAGTCACCGCGATACTCTTCCTCAATATCGAAGTCTGAGAACTTGATATCGTAGGGCGGTGCCACAAGCTGCACGTAGCCCCCTGCACGGAAAGCCACTTCTTCACCTTCCGGCAGCTTGAGATTGAGTTCTTTGATGAAGGTGGCAACGTTGGGGTTGGATGTGACTTCACATTCCCATTTCTTGACCCCGAACACCTCCTCCGGCACCTCGATCTTCATGTCCTGCTTGACCGGTACCTGACAGGAAAGCCGCCAGCCTTCCTTCTTCTCCCGCATGGTGAAGTGCGATTCTTCGGTAGGCAGAATCGAGCCGCCCCCCTCGGAAATACGGCACTTGCACTGGGCACAGGAGCCGCCGCCGCCACAGGCGGAGGACAAGAAGATGCCATTTGACGCCAAGGTCTGTAGCAGCTTTCCACCCGCTTGAGTGGTCATCGTATTGTCCGGATCGTCGTTGATCTCGATCGTGACGTCGCCGCTACTGACCAGACGGCTGCGTGCTGCCAGAATCACCAGCACCAGCCCGATGACGATCACAGTGAACATGATCACACCGAGCAAGATTACAGATATATCAACCATGTCGATTTCCTATCCTCATTGGCTTTATAGCTGGACACCGGAGAAGGACATGAAGCCCAGCGACATCAGCCCGACGGTAAGGAAGGTGATTCCCAGCCCTTGCAGACCGGCCGGTACATCACTGTACTTGAGCTTTTCACGAATGCCCGCCAAGGCGGTAATCGCCAGCGCCCAGCCGATGCCGGCACCGGCACCATAGACGATGGATTCACCAAAGCCGTAGCTGCGCTCTGCCATGAACAATACCGCCCCGAGAATCGCACAGTTGACCGTAATCAACGGCAGGAAAACCCCAAGGGTGTTGTAAAGCGCCGGTACGAATTTATCGAGGAACATCTCAAGGATCTGCACCATGGCGGCGATGACACCGATATAGCTCAGGAGCCCCAAGAAGGAGAGGTCGATATTCTCGGCGCCTTCCAGGCCAGTCCAGGTTAGGGCCCCCTCTTCCAGCAGATAATGCAGAATCAAGTTATTGGCCGGTACCGTAATGGTCAGCACCACGATTACAGCAATGCCAAGCCCGATGGCGGATGAGACCTTCTTGGAAACCGCCAGGAAGGTACACATGCCCAAAAAGAACGCCAGGGCCATGTTTTCGACGAAGACCGCCTGGACGAATAGGCTGAGATAATGGCCAAGCATTACGCGGTCTCCTTGATCTTGGTTTTACTGTTGGAAACGATACGGTATTCGGTCTTCTCCACCTGGTCCGGATTGAAGGAACGGAGTATCCAGATCAACAGACCGATAACGAAGAACGCTGAAGGCGGCAGCAGCATCAAGCCATTGGGCACATACCAGCCACCGTTTTGTACCGCTGGCAGAATGGTAAGGCCGAACACGCTGCCAGAGCCGAGCAGTTCCCGCACGAAGCCGACAAACAGCAGGATTACAGCGTAACCCAGACCATTGCCCACACCGTCGAGGAAGCTCATGACCGGGCCATTTTGCATGGCGTAGCTTCGGCACGTCCCATGACGATACAGTTGGTGATGATCAGCCCGACGAACACCGATAGCTGCTTGGACATCTCATAGGCATAGGCCTTGAGCACCTGATCCACCACGATCACCAGAGACGCAATGATGGTCATCTGCACGATGATGCGGATGGATGAGGGAATGTGGTGACGAAGCAAGGACACGAAGAGGTTGGAGAACGCGGTAACCACGATCACGGCAATCCCCATGACCAGGGACACGCTCATCGAGTTGGTGACCGCTAGCGCGGAACAGATCCCCAACACCTGCAAGGCGATGGGGTTGTTCTTGAACACCGGCGATAACAGAACACTTTTTGGAGTATCAGAGGCAGCCATGCTTACGCTTCTCCTTGTGTGTTGTCATGGAAACGCGCGAGGTACTCGGCAAAACCCGCTTCGCTGAGCCAGAATTGCAACATATTGGTGACACCACGACTAGTCAGGGTGGCACCGGATAGCGCGTCTGCTTCGTATTCGGAGTCGGCACCGCCCTTCACCAGGCGAATTTCCGGCTGCGTTTCACTGTAGCTGTAGTCATAGATTTTCTTGCCGTCCCACTGTGCTTTCCAGCGCGGATTGTCTACCTCGCCGCCAAGCCCAGGGGTTTCCGAGTGATCATAGTAAGACAAGCCAACGATGGTGTTGCCATCGCCCTTGAGCGCCAGGAAGCCACGCATCAGACCCCAGAGACCCTGACCGCGAATCGGCAGAATGATCTCGTTGGGATTCTCGGCGTCCCCTACCAGATAGACCGTGGAAAAAGTCTCCTGGCGGATGAGCCCTGCCGGATCATCGCCGGACAGGGTTCGAGACGTGGCCGGGTCCTTGGAAGCATCGAACTGATTGAAGGTCTCGGGATCGAGATCTTCGGAGTACTCACCGGTCTCGAGATTGATCACTCGGGATGTGATCTTGTCCTTGAACACCTGATTGACATCGACACCCGGCTCGTAGAGTCCGGCAACCTGCAGGATATTGCTCTTGCGATCAAGCTCCTGATTCAACTGCTGAGTCGGTCGTAGCGCCACCGCGGCGGTGGAAACGATGACGGAGCAGACGATACACAACGCCAGGGCAACCCCCAGCGTTTTCTTGATCGAGTTGTTGCTTGCTGCCATCAGGCGATCTCCTCGGTAGTCGGCGTAAAGGCTTTCTCACGCTTCTGGCGACGCTTGATATTGGCTTGCACGACGAAGTGATCGATCAGCGGTGCAAACAGATTGGCGAACAGAATCGCCAGCATGATGCCTTCCGGGAATGCCGGGTTGACAACGCGGATGAGTACCGTCATCACCCCGATCAAGGCGCCGAAAATCAGCTTACCGGGATTGGTCATGGAGGCGGAAACCGGGTCGGTCGCCATGAAGACCAGACCGAAGGCAAAACCACCCACGACTAAATGCCAGTACCAAGGCATGGCAAACATCGAGTTGGTGTCAGAACCAATGAGGTTGAGCAACAGCGACATTCCCACCATGCCGATGAAGACCCCCAGCATGATTCGCCAGGAGGCAACGCGGGTCAGCAACAGCACCGCCGCCCCCAGTAAAATCGCCAGGGTCGAGACCTCACCGATGGAACCGGGCACGAAACCAAGGAAGGCGTCCCACCAGCTGTATTGATCCGTCATGCCGGACATGCCGTCCGTGACCGTCATGGAAAGCGCCGTCGCTCCGGTATAGCCATCCGCAGCCACCCAGACCGCATCACCGGAAATCTGTGCCGGATAGGCAAAATAGAGGAAAGCCCGCCCGGTCAACGCCGGATTCAGGAAGTTCTTGCCGGTACCGCCAAAGATCTCCTTGCCAATCACGATACCGAAAGTGATACCCAATGCCACTTGCCACAGCGGAATGGTAGCCGGAAGAATCAAGGCATAAAGCACGGAGGAAACAAAGAAACCTTCGTTGATTTCATGGCCACGCTTGACGGCGAACAGTACTTCCCAGAAACCGCCGACGACGAAGGTCACCAGGTAGATAGGCAGGAAGTAAGACGCACCGAGCACGAAATTGGCCCAGATGCTGCCGGGCTCATGACCGCTGGTCAGCGCCATGGTCACCGCTTCGCGCCATCCTCCCAGAGCACCATAGCCATCGGCGATCGCCAGGTTGGCTTGCAGACCGGCGTTGTACATACCAAAGAACATCGCCGGAAAGGTGCACATCCATACCGTGATCATGATGCGCTTCAGATCGATACCATCACGCACGTGGGCCGTCCCCTTGGTGACGTCCGGCGGCGAATAGAAAATGGTATCTACGGCTTCGTAGAGCGCATAAAACTTCTCGTAGCGGCCACCCTTGTGGAAATGGGGCTCGAGATTGTCGAGTGATTTGCGGATACCCATCATCGAATTAGGCCTCTTTCTCGATCGTGGTGAGGTTGTCGCGCAGGATAGGGCCATACTCGTACTTGCCAGGACAGACGTAGGTGCAAAGCGCCAAGTCCTCTTCGTCCAGCTCGAGGCAACCGAGCTGCATGGCGTCTTCGATATCACCGACGATCAGCGAGCGCAGTAGCTGAGTCGGAAGAATATCCAGGGGCATGACCTTCTCATAGGCACCGATAGGTACCATGGCACGCTCGGAACCGTTGGTCGAGGTGTCCGGCGCATACTTGGGGAGTCCCAAGAACTGAGAGACGTAGATTCCCATGATTGAGTGACGATTGCGTCCCGGGGACAACCAGCCCATGAAAGAACGCTTGTTGTTCTCTTCGAGCAATGAGAACTGGGAATGAAAACGCCCCAGGAAGCGGCGCGAACCTTCCGCCGTAAAGCCGCCGAACACCGAACCGGAAATCACACGAGTCTCTTCGGGTTCGATGATTTCGTTCTCGAGTAGTTCCGCACTGCTGGCCCCCACTCGAGTCCGAAGTAGCCGTGGCTGCTGGGCTCGAGGCCCACCCACTGCGACTATCCGCCGCAGATCCAGGCGCCCTTCGGTGAACAAAGTACCGATCGCCATGACGTCCTGGTAGCCGATGTACCAGACCTGACGCTTCAAACCTACCGGTGACAAAAAGTGAATGTGAGTGCCCGGCAAGCCCGCCGGATGCAGGCCGGCAAATGTCTCGACTTGAACGCCATCTACATCGCCCCCGGGTAAATCCACATCCGGCCCCTGGCAAAGATACACTTTGCCCGGCGTCAGATGCTTGAGCACCTTGAGACCATTGGCAAACGCCTCGGGGTTCTCGTTGATGATCACCGCTGGATCCGCGGACAGCGGATGCGTATCGATAGCGGTGACGAAAATATCCGCCGGTACCGCCTCGAGCTCAGGGGTGCGTGAGAAGGGGCGCGTACGCAGCGCCGTCCAAAGCCCGGACTCGACCAGCTGATCGACTACCACTTGGCGCTCGAGAGTAGCCAAGGCATCGACACCGTGGGCCTTGAACTCGATCGCTTCTTCAGTATCGTCGAGACGAATCACCACGGATAGCAGCATGCGCCGCTCACCCCGGTTGATGGCAACCACCTCTCCAGCGCCAGGGGCAGTGAAGCACACGCCGGGAATCTTCTTGTCGGTGAACAGGAGCTGGCCCTGCTTGACCCGATCGCCTTCCTTGACCTCCATGGTCGGCTTCATACCGACATAGTCAGGTCCTAGAATCGCCACATGACGAACGGGCGTGGCCTCGTGGATACGCTGCTCCGGAGCCCCAACGATCGGGAGATCCAGGCCTCGTTTGACTTCGATCATAGTCTCGCCCAGTTATCTGTTCTGATAGTAGAAATAACAATAAATACAGCGAGCGTTAGCTCCAGCCTGCGGTCATATCATGCCGTATTCCGCCAAGAATGATTAGGCGGCTTCGTTTTTTTCTTATCAGAGGGTTGTCTTGGACGGTTCGCGATCAAACGAACCGCAGCAAAAAGTCGCCATCATTATAAAGAGGCACGGTTAGAAAGACCACATGATCAAAGGTCGGGTTTGATGGATAGAACGGGGTCTAAACAACCGATCGCCCCCAGAAAGGGGGCGAAAGAAGAGGATTTGATTAGTCGCGAGCGACCGGCAGGTATTTGAAGCGAACGTTGGACATGTATTGCAAAAGTCGCACCACCTGGCAGCTGTAACCGAACTCGTTGTCGTACCAGACATACAGCACTGCGTTGGTGTCGTCGACGATGGTCGCTTTGGCGTCCACGATGCCCGCATGACGATTACCGACGAAGTCCGAGGAAACGATCTCCGGGGAATCGACATAATCGATCTGCTTGTTCATCGGTGAATGCACAGCCATCTGACGCAGATAATCGTTGACGCTGTCCGTATCCGTGCCCTTCTCAAGGTTGAGATTGAGAATCGCCATGGAGACGTTGGGTGTCGGCACGCGAATGGCATTGCCCGTCAGCTTGTTGGAAAGCTCGGGTAGCGCTTTGGCCACCGCCTTGGCCGCACCGGTCTCGGTCAACACCATGTTCAGCGGCGCACTGCGACCACGACGATCGCCCTTATGGTAGTTGTCGATCAAATTCTGATCGTTGGTGTAAGAATGCACCGTCTCCACGTGGCCATGCTTGATACCGTACTCGTCGTTGATGGCCTTGAGCACCGGCACGATGGCATTGGTGGTACAGGAGGCGGCAGAAATGATGCGCTCGCCGTCGCCAATGTCGCCGTGATTGATGCCGTAAACGACGTTCTTGAGATTGCCCTTGCCTGGCGCGGTCAGCAGCACCTTGGCTACACCCTTGCACTGCAAGTGCTGGGAAAGCCCTTCTTCGTCCCGCCACTTGCCGGTATTGTCGACGACGATGGCATTATTGATGCCATAGGCAGTGTAATCGACTTCCGCAGGGGAATTCGCGTGAATGACCTTGATGTAGTTGCCGTTGGCGATCAGCGCGCTGTTCTCCTGATCGACACTGATAGAGCCCGCGAAAGGCCCATGTACGGAATCCCGACGCAAAAGACTTGCACGCTTCTCGAGATCGTCCCCGGAACCGCGCACGACGATGGCGCGCAGGCGCAGCAGGTTACCCCCGCCGGCCTTTTCGATGAGGATGCGCGCCAGGATACGACCGATACGACCGAAACCGTACAGCACTACATCCTTTGGTTCACCGCCCATGCCGTTGGCGCTATGGCCACCGACGATGTCGGAAAGCTCTTCTTTCAGATACGCCTCGACATCGTTACGACCGCTATTTTTGAAAGCGACCGCCAGCCGACCCAGATCAATATGCGCCGGTGCAAGCTCAAGCTCCGTCATCGTCTTGACCAGAGGAAAGGTATCGCGAACGGAAAGCTCGGTTCCTTCGACTCTCTTCACGTAGCGATGATTCTTGATGATGCGCAAAACCGAGCGATTGATCAGTGAGCGGCCGTAGAGGGATGGCACGACGTTATACTTGCGATAGAGTTTGCCAAGCAGCGGGATCATCTCTTCAGCAAGCGCTTCATTGTCCTGCCATTCCTGGAAATAGTTATCGAGCTTTTCCTGACTCACGGGGCCTTACCTCACTGATGCATGAATAAATTGGGGGCCATTATCCTTATCCCTTGGGGATGACCGCAATCGCTGTATAGTCGCAGGTGCTGTAAGACCACTACAGAAACCGGGATTTGACTACAAGCATTAATTAGCGCAAGGGCGCTTCAGCGCTTTCTCGTTACCGCGTCAAGACTGTTATCATCCTACTCACTCTCAATGCTTTGCGTTCAAATCGTCGATGCCGAACTTTTCTCCGTTAGCCCCACCCCAACCTGCCGGATCACGCGAAACTCTCTATTGGCAAGCCCCGCAAGGCTGCGCCACTGCCCTGGCGCTCGCCCGGCTGGCCGATAGCGCACCGCTTCTAGTGATCACTCGGGATACCGCCGCGCTGCAGCGCCTGGAAAGCGCCCTGCGCTTTTTTGCCAAGGTGCCGGTACTGCCGTTTCCCGATTGGGAAACGCTGCCCTACGACAGCTTCTCGCCCCATCAGGACATCGTTTCCGAGCGCCTGCGCACCCTGCGCCGGCTTCAGGAAGCACAAAATGGCATCGTGCTGGTGCCGATCAACACCCTGATGCAGCGCCTGCCGCCAAGTGACTACATCGCCGGGCGGGTGCTGACCTTGAACGTCGGCATGACCATCGATCGCGAAGGCTTTCGCGAAAAGCTCTCCCGGGCCGGCTATCGCGCCGTCGAGACCGTCTACGAACCCGGCGAATACGCCCTGCGCGGCGCCCTGATCGATCTGTACCCCATGGGCAGCACGGCTCCACTGCGCATCGATCTGTTCGATGACGAGATCGACACCCTGCGCTACTTCGATCCGGATACTCAGCGCAGCGGCGACAAGGTCGAAGGGGTCGAGCTGCTACCAGCCCATGAATACTCTCTGTCTCGCTCTGCTATCGCCTGTTTCCGTGAAGGCTTTGAAACCCTCTTCGACGTCGACCCGCGCCAGTGCCCGCTCTACAACGATGCCCTCAAGGGCATCCCCGCTCCGGGGCTCGAGCAGTATCTGCCGCTATTTTTCGAGGAAACCGCGACCCTGTTCGACCATCTGGCCGAAGGCACCCAGGTAGCGCTGATGCCCGGCGTGTTCGAGGCGGCGGAACATCACTGGGCGTCCATTCAAAGTCGCTACGAAAACCTGGGAGTCGATCCCACCCGGCCCTTGTTGCCACCGGCCCGAGCGTTCATTCCGGTGCCCGACATATTTGCCGCAATCAAGGCCAAGCCCCGAGTCGCCCTGGTCGAGGACGACGAACACGCCCATGCCCATCGCCCTTTGACTCAGGCCCCGCCTCGGGTTGCCATCAACGCTCGTGCCCAGAAACCGCTGGCCACTCTCGACGAGTTTCTATCCTCTCACCGTGATACCCGAGTGCTGTTCGTCGCCGAGTCTCGTGGCCGGCGGGAAGCGCTGGAAGAAACCCTTGGCGTGCTGAAGCTGGAGCTACCCCATGTGGATGGCTGGCAGGCATTTCTGGACAGTGACGCGACGCTTGCCATCACGGAAAGCGAGCTCGATGAAGGCCTGTGGCTTGCGGACCCGGCCCTTGTCGTCGTGACGGAAACGGAGCTGTTCGGTGAGGTGGTGCGCCAGACCCGACGTCGCGAGAAAGCCACGGACGATAACGAACTAGCGGTACGTCATCTTTCCGAGCTTCGTGTTGGCGCCCCGGTAGTGCATCAAACCCATGGCGTAGGTCGCTATCAAGGGCTTGAAGCGATCGAGGCAGGCGGCCAGGCAGCAGAGTTCGTGGCGCTGGAATACGCGGGTGGCGCCAAGCTCTATGTGCCCGTGGACAACTTGCATCTCATCTCTCGCTACGCCGGTGCCTCTGACGAACTTGCACCGCTGCACAAGCTGGGCTCGGACACCTGGGACAAGGCCAAAAAGAAGGCCGCAGAGAAGATTCGCGACACCGCCGCGGAGCTGCTTGATGTCTATGCCCGCCGCGAGGCAAGAGAGGGCTTTGCCTGCACGGAACGCGGCGAAGAGTATCAGCGCTTCGCCGCTAGCTTCCCGTTTGAGGAAACGCCGGATCAGCGCGCCGCCATTCATGCGGTGATCGGCGACATGATGGCGCCCCGCCCCATGGACCGGGTGGTCTGCGGCGATGTCGGCTTCGGCAAGACCGAAGTCGCCATGCGCGCCGCCTTTCTGGCGGTACACTCCGAGCGTCAGGTGGTGGTGCTGGTGCCCACCACTCTGCTCGCTCAGCAACATTTCGACAATTTTCGCGACCGCTTCGCCGACACTGCCGTACAGGTCGAGTTGATCTCCCGCTTCACCGGCGGCAAAGGGCAGGCGGAGTCCTTGAAACGCATCGAGGATGGTCGGGCGGACATCGTCATCGGCACCCATAAATTGCTGTCGAAGTCGATGAAGCTTCCCAACATGGGGCTATTGATCATCGATGAAGAGCACCGCTTCGGGGTGGCACAAAAAGAGCGTTTGAAAAGCCTGCGTGCGGAAGTGGATATTCTGACCCTGACCGCCACGCCCATCCCGCGCACCCTGAACATGGCCATGAGCGGCATGCGGGATCTGTCCATCATCGCCACGCCGCCGGCCCGACGCCTGTCGGTGAAGACCTTTGTTCAGCAGCGCAACGAACCGGTGATAAAAGAGGCGATCCTGCGGGAAATCCTGCGGGGCGGTCAGGTCTACTTTTTGCACAACGAGGTCAAGACCATCGAACAGGCGGCCCAGAAGGTACGAGACATGGTACCGGACGCTCGAGTCGCGGTGGCCCACGGCCAGCTGCCGGAGCGCTCTCTGGAACGCATCATGTCGGACTTCTATCACAAGCGCTTCAACGTGCTGGTGTGTTCCACCATCATCGAAACCGGCATCGATGTGCCCAGCGCCAATACCATCCTCATCGAACGCGCTGACAAGTTCGGCCTGGCGCAGTTGCACCAGCTGCGCGGGCGCGTGGGCAGGAGCCATCACCAGGCCTACGCCTATCTGCTGACGCCGCCGCCCAAGGCCATCACCAAGGATGCCCTCAAACGACTCGAAGCCATCAGCCAAGCGGAGGACCTGGGAGCCGGCTTCACCCTGGCCAGTCACGACATGGAGATTCGCGGAGCCGGTGAACTGCTCGGCGACGAGCAGAGCGGGCAGATGGAAACCATCGGCTACAGCCTCTACATGCAGATGCTCGATCGGGCGGTGAAGGCGATTCGTGCCGGCAAGACCCCTAACATCGAGGCGCCCCTGGACGAAGGCGTGGAGGTCAGCCTCAACCTGCCTGCGTTGATTCCCGACGACTATCTCCACGATGTGCAACAGCGTCTGATCATGTACAAACGCATCAGCAATGCGGAGAACGAAGCGGAACTCAGGGAACTGCAGGTCGAGATGATCGATCGCTTTGGCCTGCTGCCGCCCCCGGTCAAGACACTGTTCCGACAGACCCAGCTGCGCCAGCGCGCGGAACGCTTAGGCATAGTGCGCCTGGAAGCTGGCCCCGAGCGCGGCCGTGTGATCTTCGGCGGTGCGCCGGTGGTGGAGCCGATGACCCTGGTGGATCTGATTCAGCGCGACCCGGCCCATTACCGGCTGGACGGCGCGGATACGCTGCGCTTCGAACTCGAGATGGAAACCCCCGAGGCTCGCCTGCAGGCCATTGATGGACTTCTTGATACGCTGAACCGTAAAGCGCAGGCAGCCTAAAAAAACAACGGCTATCGTCGATCAGACGATCGAAATATACTCAAGATGGCGGTGGCCACTGAATCATGGGATTGGACAGGTCATAATATGCGCTTAATACAGATATCGTCGCGAATTGGGCTGGTCTTCGGCCTGCTCGCCTTGCCCTCTTTCTTACTGGCGGCGCAAGACGCAAATACAAACGCGAACGTAGAGGCAGAGATAAACGAGGATACGACTCGTCAAGCGGGCATCGAACACTATTCGCTTCGCGAAAAAAGTGATGTGGTCGGACGGATGCGAACCGTCAAAGCACGCAAGGACGATACCCTGATCGACATTGGCCGTCGCTACGGTATCGGCTACGAGGAGATGCGGCGTGCCAATCCGGAGGTCAGCGTTTGGCTGCCCGGTGAGGGTACGGAAATCGTCATTCCGACCCGATTCATTCTGCCGCCGGGCCCTCGGGAGGGCGTGGTGGTCAACGTGGCGGAAATGCGGCTCTACTATTATCCGCCGGTCAAGCAAGGCGAAACCCCAGAGGTCGAGACTTACCCGGTAAGCGTCGGGCGCATGGACTGGAAAACGCCGCTGGGCGAGACGACGATCACCGCCAAGGCCAAGGACCCCGCCTGGTATCCGCCCGCATCGGTCATTAAGGAGCACGCGGAAGATGGCCGTCCGCTGGGTCGCGTCGTTCCCCCAGGTCCTGACAATCCCCTGGGCCGGCATGTATTACGCCTGAACATCCCCAGCTATCTCATTCATGGCACCAATCGCCCGGAGGGGTCGGGATGCGGGTGACCCATGGCTGCATTCGCATGCTGCCCGAGGATATCGAGAGCCTGTTTTCGCGCTTGCCGGTAGGGACCAAGGTGCGTCTGATCAACTCCCCCATCAAGATTGGCTGGTCGCAAAGCGGCATTTTGAACGTTCAGGCCTATCCTTCTCTGGATAAAGAGGACACGCCGATTCAGCGCCTGGATGAAGCATTTGCCGCTGTATCGAAGGCCGTCGAAGGCCAGCGGTATCCGGTGGATTTTGCGCGTCTGAAACGCGTGGTGGGGGATGCCACCGGCATGCCCGAATCACTGATATTGGTGGAGCTGCCTTTCGTGATAAAGCGCAGAATCAACGATCCTCTCTTTGATAATCTCGAGCTTCGCGAATCGATATACAGCCGCCTTGAAGTGGACGCAAAAAAAGACGATGCCTGAACCGAACATCGCTCTTCTTTAAGCGGCATTTGCAAAACTTGTCAGAAACATGAAAGCCCTGCCTAGGCAGGGCTTTCATGTTGTAATCCACGTCATGGCATCTCGATGAGATGTCATGATCAAAAGATCACTTACGCATGGAACGCTCGAACATCCGATCCATTTCCTG
>NZ_JIBT01000038.1 GCF_001039575.1 Halomonas sp. PR-M31 | reverse complement strand
TGCTCAGACGTACGTAGCTGTACATCGATCGATGCTCAGACGTACGTAGCTGTACATCGATCGATGCTCAGACGTACGTAGCTGTACATCGATCGATGCTGCGGGCTACGCAGGTTGCAGGGGTCCTTGAAAGTGATCCAGGGGTGACCGGTCTCGAACAGCATCGAGAGCATCTTGCGCCATAGATCCTTAGCCTTTACCCGCTTATAGAGCTTGAGCTGACCGGTATAGGTCATCGCCTCGTACTCTTCGTAGCGCTTCTGGAAGGCGGCACCGTACAGATCGTGCAGGTCCGGACAGGTGGAGGGGGAGAACAGCGTCCACTCCTTGTCGTCGAATACCCGCTTCATGAACAGATCCGGCACCCAGTTGGCGGAGTTCATGTCGTGGGTACGGCGGCGATCGTCGCCGGTGTTCTTTCTAAGCTCCAAGAACTCCTCGACGTCCATGTGCCAGGTCTCGAGATAGGCGCAGACGGCGCCCTTGCGCTTGCCGCCCTGGTTGACCGCCACGGCGGTATCGTTGACTACCTTGAGAAACGGCACCACGCCCTGAGACTTGCCGTTGGTGCCCTTGATGTAGGAGCCCAGCGCCCGTACTGGCGTCCAGTCGTTGCCAAGCCCGCCGGCCCACTTGGAGAGCATGGCGTTGTCCCGGATGGCGCCGTAGATGCCGTCCAGGTTGTCCGGCACTGTGGTCAAATAGCAGCTGGAGAGCTGGCTTCTGGCGGTGCCGGCGTTGAACAGGGTTGGCGTGGAAGCCATGTAGTCGAAGCTGGAGAGCAGCTCGTAGAATTCGATGGCCCTGGTCTCGCGATCGTCCTCGTTGAGCGATAGCCCCATGGCGACCCGCATGAACATGACCTGGGGCAGCTCGTAGCGCACGTCGTCGCGATGGATGAAGTAGCGATCGTAGAGGGTCTGCAGGCCGAGATAGGTGAACTGGTTGTCCCGGGTGTGATCGAGGGCATCGCCCAGACGCTCGAGATCGAACTCCGCTAGCCGTGGGTCGAGCTGTTCGAACTCGATGCCGCATGCCACATAGGCCTTGAAGGCCGGCTTGTAGAGTTCCGCCATGTCGCCAAAGGTGGCTTCCTCGGCGATGTCCAGAAAGGAAAGGGCTTCACGGCGCAGGTTGTCCTGCAACAGTCGCGCGGTGACGTAGGTGTAGTTGGGGTCCTTTTCCACCAGGGTGCGGGCGGTCATCATCATTGCCGTGGCCACGCCGTCCTGGGAAACCCCGTCGTAGAGGTTCTTCAGGGAGTCGTCGACGATCTTCTTGGCGTCGACGTTGGCCAGGCCTTCGCAGGCGTCGCGTACCAGAATCTCGATGCGCCCTAGATCCAGCGGTCGGGTGCTGCCGTCCTCCAAAGTGACGTTGAGGGTCGGGTGGGGCTTGGCAATGTCGCCGCCTGCTGCCTGGCGTGCCCGGGCGTGCTCCTCGCGGTAAAGCACGTAGGCTCTTGCAACCTTCTGTTCGCCGGCGCGCATCAGAGCCAGTTCGACCTGATCCTGAATGTCCTCGATGTGCAGGGTGCCGCCGTCCGGCATGCGCCGCTGAAAGGCCTCGACGATCTGTGTGGTGGCATTGGCGACGAAATCGCGTACCCGAGACGACGTGCCGGCGTTGTCGCCCTCGACGGCAATGATGGCCTTGGTCATGGCGACGGAGATCTTGCTGGGATCGAAGGCCGCCACGTCGCCACCGCGTTTGATCACGCGAAGCCGCTGGGGTGCCGTCAGATTCACGGAAGTCTCATTGGAAGAAAGTGTGGTGGTGTCCATGGTGCCGGGATCCCTGATCTGCGTTGTATGGGGAATCTTACGTCGACGATGCGAGTCGAAAACCGTCAACAGTGCCTTGAATAGTCGTGTTATCGAGTCTTGACAGCACTGAGTTCAATTGTTAGCAAAATACATCATGTTGTGCTCGCAGTCATCGTGGCTACAAGATAGTGTGCCGGGGCAGGGGGTGCAAGAGGAACATCCTGTGGATATCTTGTGGCTCGTCTGGGAGTGGTTTCAGTCTTGTGTGGAAAATCGCGAGGTTACGTCACGGGCAAAAAAACAGTAAAAAAGTGTGAGATTGCCACCAAGCGCACTAGGGTGGGAGTTAGGTATCATTTGTCTCTATCAACTATGTTGAAGAGTGACCATCTCGTAACCCTCTGTAGCAAGGTGTAGCATTGCTTCATATACCCACGATGCCACGGTATCAATAAGCCAAATAGGATGGATGACAGCTTGGACAGCAAACAGAAGGACCTCGTACTGATCATCGAGGATGACGAACGCCTGGCCAACCTGACCCGAGAGTATCTTGAAACCAACGGGTTCCGGGTCGCCATTGAGGCCGATGGTGCACATGGGGTAGAGCGCATCATCGAGCTGGAACCGGATATCGTCATTCTTGATCTCATGTTGCCCGGCGAAGATGGTTTGTCGATCTGTCGTCGTGTCAGACCTCAATATGCCGGTCCCATCTTGATGCTGACGGCGCGCACCGATGACATGGATCAGGTGCTGGGTCTGGAGATGGGCGCTGACGATTACGTGCCCAAGCCGGTTCAGCCTCGGGTATTGCTGGCGCGCATGCGCGCCTGATGCGTCGCAGCGATCAGCTCGAAAGCAGTAACGGTGCCGCACGGCTCACCTTCAACGATCTGCTGATCGACAGCGCTACCCGGGAGGCCTGGCTCAGCAACGAGCGTATCGACCTGACCAGCGCCGAGTTCGACCTGCTCTGGCTGCTGGCGGACAATGCCGGCCGTGTGCTGACCCGGGAAGAGATATTTTCGGCCCTGCGCGGCATCAAGTATGACGGCCAGGACCGTTCCATCGACGTTCGGGTGTCGCGCATACGCCCCAAGATTGGCGACGATCCCAACCAGCCCCACCGCATCAAGACAGTGCGCAGTAAAGGCTATCTTTTCGTCAAGGATGTCTGATAGCCATGCGTCGTACCCTGGCGGACAGTACCTTTGTAAGGGTCTATGCCACGCTGCTATTGGCGCTGGTATTGACCTTCGGGCTGGCAATGATGGGCTACATGATCGTCGATCAGGTGCGCCGCGAGTACTATCGCGAGCGCTTGGCGGATACGCCCATGGCGCTGCTCACGATCCTGTTGAGCGAAGTGCAGCCCGCAGAGCGTAAGCAGTGGTTGCAGCGCCAGGGAGAGCATCTCGACATGCAGCTGTCGTTGTATCGAAAAGACGAACAGGCATTTAGTTATTTCCAGCGTCGACGCTCGAGGATGGGCGCCCGCTGGTCATGTACGACAATACAAGCCATACCTGGAGTCTATGGCGGTATGTGTCCGGAGAGCCTCTGTTGCTCAAAGTGGCCCTGGCGCAGCTGTCGGGCCAGCAGCTGCGCGGTTTGGTCGGCACCTTACGAGACTGGCTCGAAGACATGGCGGCACCCGAATATCCGTTGCAACTCCTGACCGAAAAACAGTCACTGCCGATCACGCTCTCTACGACCCCGCCTGGTCTACTTGACCCGCACCAGCGTGAACGGCTTGCGGATGGGGATATCGTGCTGCAGTGGATAGCCGAACAAGGCTCGATCTCTGCTCACGCAAGGCTGGTGTCGCCGGTGGACGGTTCACTGCGTTGGCTCAATGTGGGGCCGATCTACGCGTTCAATACCATGCCGTTGATCCTAACCCTGGGCCTGGTGCTTGCCTCGCTGATGGTATTGGCCGGCGCTATCTATCTGATCGTACGCGGTGTCGAGACGCGCATGGCTCGCCTGGAGAAGGCGGCAACCCGAATTGCCGGTGGCTACCTGGATACCCGAGTCAAGGTCGAGAGCAGCGATTTCATGGGGCGTCTGGGTATGGCCTTCAACGGCATGGCGGCTCAGGTGCAGTCGCTTCTGCGTGCGCAACAGGAAATGATTCGCGCCGTCTCCCATGAACTACGTACGCCGGTGGCGCGCATTCGTTTCGCGGCACAAATGGTCGAGGACATGACGGAGCAAGAGGCGGTGCGACGTCAGTTGAAGGGTATCGATGGGGATATAGAGGAGCTCGATCAGCTGATCGATGAAATTCTGACCTATGCGCGTCTGGGTAGCGATAATGTCAGTAGCGGAGGTATTGATACCGAAGTCGTCGAATGCCGCGCCATGGCTCGGCGGGTAGTGGAAGCATTGAGTTCGTTGCACCCTGATATTCGTATCGAGGTGGCTTTGGGAGAGGAGATCGACGTTGTTGCCGAGCCCCGCTACTTGCAGCGCGCGCTACAGAATCTGGTGGCCAATGCCTGTCGTCATGCGGAGTCACGGGTACTGATTCGCCTGACCCGGGACGCCCGCGCGGTACGCCTGGATGTAGAAGACAACGGGCCCGGCGTGCCGGAAAGCGATCGTATGGATATCTTCAAGCCTTTTGCACGTCTCGATAACAGCCGCGCACGTCGCTCTGGCGGTTATGGTCTGGGACTTTCTATCGTTCAAAAAGTGATGCTATGGCATGGCGGTAGTGTGATCGTTGATGAAAGCCAGTATTTGGGCGGCGCCCGGTTTAGCCTATTGCTTCCAGTATCGGTACAATCTACTAAAGACATTATCGTTTGACTGGGTTTTGAAAAGGTTCCGAAGGGTGTTGGAAAAAGACAGGTGATGACAACAATGACAATAAACACAATTACGACCGAGGCCTTGAGTGGCCCTTGGTCGCTCGTACGTTTCGTCTATCGCTGGCCGGATGGCCGCGAACTGGCGCCTTTGGGACAAGCCAAGGGGCAACTTCTTTATCTGCTCGAAGACGGCGCGCCTGGACGCATGGCAGTGCAGGTGGTGGCCGGTGAACGCCCGTCTCTCGATCCCGGCAGTGACGCCAGTTTGGCGGCGCATTTTCGCAGTGGCTTTGCCTACGGTGGTCGCTGGTCGCTACGCGAGGGCATGGTGCAACACGACGTCGAGATCGCCAGTATTCCCGACTGGGAGGGCAGTCAACTGGCCCGCGAGACTCGACTTGTCGATGATCGACTGATGCTGTCTACCAAAGAGCCCAGTCCACAGCTACCCGAGGGTGGTTATCAGACGGTACTGGAATGGCAGCGTTGATCTACTGCGCTCGTGACGATCAAGACCGGTTCTTAGGCCGGGCGAATCCCCTCCAGCACCGCAAAGGACGTCTCTCGCGCGGTACGCAGGAAATCCTCCATCCAAGGTAGATCGCGTTGTTCCTCGCGAATCGCGGCGAACAGCGTACTCCACACGCCTTTCTCCCCCAGAGCCAGCGCGCGCACGTAGCCGCGCTCCAGGTACTCCGTCAGCGCCCAGTTGGGAAGGGCGCAGACCCCGCGGCCGCTGGCCACCAGCTGCATCATCATCACCGTCAGCTCCGCGGTGCGTATCTCTTTGGGCGTCACCTTTGCGGGCTCGAGAAACTGCGTGAAAACGTCCAGCCGACTGTGTTCCACCGGATAGATAATGAGAGTCTCCCCGGCCAGTTCCTGGGCGGTGACGTAAGGCTTGTCCGCCAGCGGATGCTGCCGGGAGAGTGCCAGCAAGCCTTCATAGCGAAACAGCGGCTCGTAATGCACACCGGCCAGGGGCTGGGGATCGGCGGTGATCACTAGATCGAGCTGCTCTCGTGCCAAGGCGGGCAGAGGATCGAAGCTTCGTCCGCTGGGGATGTCGACTTCTACCTCCGACCAGTGATCGCGGAAATGATCGATGGTAGGCATCAGCCATTGAAAGCAGCTATGGCACTCGATGGCCATGTGCAAACGACCCTGTTCCTCTCCCGCCAGTCGCGCCAGATCCCGCTCCGCTCTACGTACCTGAGGCAATATCTGCTCGGCAAGTTCCAGCAGGCGCTCCCCGGCCCGGGTGAAGGTGACCGGCCGGGTCTTGCGCAAGAACAAGGGGCTGTTCAAGCGCTCTTCCAGATCCTTGATTTGATGAGACAGTGCGGACTGAGTCAGGTGTACTCGCTCCGCAGCTTCCACCAGCGAGCCGGCGTCGCGCAGGGCAATCAGAGTGCGAAGATGACGAAGCTCGAGCATCGTATGAAATCCATTCACGTTGATGATTAGTTAATTTAGTTTGATTCACCTGTCACCGCCAGTGACACTCCTTCCAGCACATATGGCGAAAACGATCGCGGATTCTACTATTTAATTTCCTCAAGGAATAACGATGACACTGGCACACACTCTAGGCTATCCCCGCATCGGCGCTCATCGAGAGCTCAAGCATGCACTCGAAGCGTATTGGAAAGGCGAGATTGGCCAGGCGGCCTTGGAAGAGACCGGCGCCGACCTGCGTAAGCGCCATTGGCAGGATCAGCGTGATGCAGGCCTTGATCTGGTCAGTGTCGGCGATTTCGCCTTCTACGATCAGGTACTCAACGTTTCGGCACTGATCGGGGCGGTGCCGCTACGTTTTGGTCATGCTGGAAATGACGTGGATCTCGATACCACCTTTCGCATGGCTCGGGGACGGGCACCCAGCGGCACCCCCGCCGCCGCCTGCGAGATGACCAAGTATTTCGATACCAACTATCATTATCTGGTCCCGGAGCTGCATCAGAAACAGGATTTTCGTGTCGCCAGCGAGCGCCTGTTCGACGAGGTCGAGGAAGCCAAGGCCGCCGGCCACAAAATCAAGGTGTCCTTGCTCGGCCCGGTGACCTGGCTATGGCTAGGCAAGGAAAAGGACGCGGATTTTGATCGTCTCGATCTGCTCGAAGGGCTGGTAGAGGTCTATGGCGACATCCTGGCGCGTCTTGCCAAGCAGGGCGTCGAGTGGGTGCAGCTCGATGAGCCGGCCTTAGTGCAGGATCTGCCCAAGCCTTGGCAGCAGGCGTTTGAACATGCCTACAACCGGCTGCAGTCGGCTCGGGTCAAGGTACTGCTGGCCACCTATTTTGGCGATCTCGGGGACAATCTTGCTTTGGCGGTCGGTTTGCCGGTCGAAGCGCTGCATATCGATGTGGTGCGCGGTCCGAATCAGCTCGAGCGCGTCATCGATCGCCTGCCGAGCTACAAGATTCTGTCCGTTGGCGCCATCGACGGGCGTAACATCTGGCGTGCCGATCTGGCCGCCCTGCGGGAGACTCTCGCTCAGGCCAAGTCCCGACTAGGGGATCGGTTGTGGCTGGCACCCAGCTGCTCACTGCTGCACGTACCCGTGGATCTTGATAGCGAAACGGAGCTTGATGAAGAACTCAAGAGCTGGCTGGCCTTTGCTCGCCAGAAGCTCGATGAAGTCGCGCTGCTGGCGCGTCTGCTGGATGATCGCGGTACTCCTGAAGATGAAACGCGTCTGGCGGATGCCACCGCTGCTTTGGAAGCTCGCCGTCGATCGGATCGCATTCACAAGGTTGCGGTGGCCAAGCGCCTTGACGGCCTCGGCAAGCACGATGCGCAGCGTGACAGCGCTTATCCGATCCGCGCCCGTGTACAGCGTCAACGTTTCGATCTGCCGCTGTTCCCCACCACCACCATTGGCTCATTCCCTCAGACCGACAACATCCGCGCCGCCCGTCGTGCCTTCAAGGCAGGCAACCTGGCGCTTGACGCCTATGAAGATCGCATGCGCGAAGAGATTACCTTTGCGGTAGAGCGTCAGCAGGCATTGGGCCTCGACGTGCTGGTGCACGGTGAAGCCGAGCGCAATGACATGGTGGAGTACTTTGGTGAGTTGCTCGATGGATTTGCCTTCACCCGCTTTGGCTGGGTGCAAAGCTACGGATCGCGCTGCGTCAAGCCTCCTGTCATTTTCGGCGACGTTTCGCGTCCCCGGGCCATGACCGTGCGCTGGAGCGAGTATGCGCAAAGCCTGACCGAGGCGCCGATGAAAGGCATGCTGACCGGCCCGGTGACGATTTTGCAGTGGTCCTTCGTGCGGGACGATCAATCCCGGGAAACCACCTGCCGCCAGATCGCACTGGCGCTGCGGGACGAGGTGGCGGATCTCGAAGCCGCCGGCATCGGCATCATCCAGATCGATGAACCGGCCTTGCGGGAAGGATTGCCCCTGCGTCGGGAACAGTGGCAGGCGTACCTGGACTGGGCGGTGGAGTGCTTCAAGCTCTCCGCGGCGGTGGCCCAGGACGACACCCAGATTCACACCCACATGTGCTATTCGGAGTTCAATGACATTATCGGCTCCATCGCGGCGCTGGACGCGGACGTCATTACCATCGAGACCTCCCGCTCCGACATGGAGCTGCTCAATGCCTTCGAGGACTTCGCCTATCCCAACGAAATCGGACCAGGGGTTTACGATATCCACTCACCCAACATTCCCGAGGTGAGCTGGATCGTGGACCTGATGCAAAAGGCTGCGCAGAAGGTGCCGGCGCAGCGCCTTTGGGTCAACCCGGATTGCGGTCTCAAGACCCGGGGATGGGCGGAAGTCGAGCCGGCGCTGACCAGCATGGTCAAGGCAGCGCAGGAGCTGAGACACAGCTACCGCTGAAGAAGCGCTAGTTGATAATCAGTCGGCCCAATTGCGTAAAATGAAGACAAAAAAGGAGGTGGCAAACCGCATGATTCCCAGACGATGACTGGTAATATCATCTTCGATTAATTAGTTTTTTAATTCTGGAGGTGATTGTGAGGTTCATTGCAACTGGGGTCTTTGCGTTCATTTTGGCGGGCTGTGCCACCTCATCTTCGCTATCGCCCCCGGCTTCGCCCCCAATGGAGGAGCGGGGGGTCGACTCAACGCCTGCTGCTCCTGCGGTGGGCAACGATGCCTCGCAAGGAAAAAACACCTCTTCATCGCCTTTATTGCCTTCGGGCTTTTTTGCCGATGGCGGCGACACCTTCACTGCCTGGCGCTGTACACCGGCTCAGGATCTGATTACCGCCTTCCCAGAAAATCGACTGCGTCTATGGTCCGGGCAAGGGTATTTCGAACTCGATTCTGCCGTGGTGGCTTCCGGCGCGCGCTACGTGAAGAACGATCTCTCGTTCTGGAACAAGGGCACTATCGCCCTCGTCGAGAGCGACAACGGTCGGCTTGAATGTCAGCAGGACGTGGAGCGCAAGACCTGGGGGCGTCGCCAGCATCCGGATACGATCTTTTACGCCAGGGGTAACGAACCCGGCTGGGCGCTTAGGCTGGATCGCAAGACATCGAGACTAAGCTGGGTGACGGATTACGGTAAGCGCACTCTGATACTTCCCTACAAACTGGGCAGGGTCGTCAACGGGCAGCATGCCAGCATGACTCTGATCAGCCTGGATGCGGCCCAGCCTCTGACCGTCGAACTGGAAGCTCGGGCCTGTTTCGATACTGCGAGCGGAAAACCCTTCCCGGTGCGTGTCACTATTACCTCCGACGAGCAGCAGCAGCTCGGCTGTGGTCAGGGTATCGAAAAGCATCCCTGAGCGGGCGTCGTTCTCTGATTCACTCAAGAGCCGCCCTGGACTTGCGCCTTGAATGAGGCGCACTTTTCGACAGAGGTTTCTGAAGACGTACTGGCGAAAGCGGAGGGGCACAAGCGCAGATCCGGTGAGAAGACGCGTCGGGCCAACAGGGCAAGCGCCTCGCTACTTGCCGAGCGTTCAGGTATCCCGGAAGCGATCGTCGGATGCCAGTCGACGTCGCGACGCTCAGCCAACAAGAAGCTGAAAGGATGAAAACCGGACATCCCGAGGCGCAAGTCCGTGGCGACTAGCCCGGTCGTCTCATCTCTTGTCTGAGTGCGATAGCTCAAGAAGGGGCCGGCAAACCAGTCAAGGCGCTGTCCACTGGCGGTCTTTAGCGCGGCCCCCTCAAGGCGCTCTCCTCGCGGAAATCCCTCGAACAGCGCTTCTTGCGTATCGAACAAGTTAACCAAGGCTTCCTGATAATCATCGCCGTCGATTACCGTGACTCGCCACAACAGCGTATTGAAAGGGGTCGGCTGTACCAGTCGAGGAGCGTCATCCAGATCCTGCCTGGCAAGCAAGGGCTCGACCCGGGCATCGATCGTCCATTTTGCGCCAAGGGAAAACAGCAGATAGGCACCCGAGAGAGCCAACCCCCAGCCTAGGGCGCGAGGGCGATACCCCCGTAACAAGACATAAACCACGGGGACAAACAACGGCAAGGTATATAGTGGATCGATGATGAAAATGCTCGACCAGCTGACCGGCGGGACATCCAGTGGCCATAGGAGCTGAGTGCCGTAGGCGGTAAAGGCATCGAGCAGCGGGTGGGTCAGCAGGCAGGCGCCGTAGAAAAGTCCCCAGCGTTTGAGCGAAATGTCCCATCGGGTAATGAAGCGTGCCGACAGCAGTGCAAGCACCATGGCCAGTGCGCTCAATACCAGCAGCGAATGACTGAAGCTGCGATGATAGGTGTAGTTTGCCACCGCATCGCCATAGTCGATCAGCACGTCGAGATCCGGCAGGGTGCCGAGCACGGCACCGGCAAGCAGCGCCTTGCGCCCAAGACGCCGGCCGAGAACTGCGCCGCCGATCGCCGCGCCTAGAGAGGCCTGAGTCAAGGAGTCCATAAAGATAAATGTCCTGATACGGTTGTAGGCATGGCAATTCTCATCATGATAGAAGTATGCCCTTGCAGTATGGCGCGATGAAGTGTAATTAAAGCGCCGGCATCACCTATGAGCAGCCATTTCAATAATTGGCCCAGAGAACATTCTCCAACGAGACAAAAATGACAGAAAACACTCATAAAAATGGGGATACCCCAGGGAACAAGGATTCGCTTTTTGATACCGACTATGTGGTGGGCCAGGACAATGTAGAAGGAAGTTTCGGTCCTTTCAGCTTCGACATCCACAATCGAGTCTTTCTGGTTTCCGCGGCCATCACCGTTATTTTCATCATCTTGACGCTACTGTTCCCGGGCACTGCAGGGCAGGTTTTTCAGGCGGTCGTCAACTTCTCCATCAAGACGTTGGACTGGTACTTCTTCATCGTCGTCAATCTTTATCTCTTTTTCTGTCTGGCGCTAGTGGTATCCCCCTATGGTTCGGTGCGTTTGGGGGGTAAGGAGGCGCGCCCCAGCTACTCCTATCTGTCCTGGTTCTCGATGCTGTTCGCCGCAGGCATGGGGATCGGGCTGCTTTTCTTCGGCGTACTCGAGCCGGTCTATCACACGACCGTATCGATGCCGTTGAACACGCCGTCGCCTTTCAGCGAGGGCGGTGAGCTCATTTCAGAAAACATTGCCGAGGCCCGAAAGATGGGGCTTGCGGGCACCTTTCTGCACTGGGGGCTGCACGGCTGGGCAATCTATGCCTTGATGGCGCTGTCTCTGGCAATTTTCACCTACAACAAGGGCTTGCCATTCTCGATTCGCTCTTCCTTCTATCCGATCCTGGGCGAGCGGGTCTGGGGCTGGCCGGGTCATGTCATCGATGTGCTGGCGGTCTTTTCCACCCTGTTCGGACTGGTGACGTCCCTGGGGTTAGGGGCGCAGCAGGCCAACGCGGGCTTTAACTATGTCTTTGGTCTGGAGATCAGCTTGACCACCCAGATCACCATCATCGTCGTCGTCACCGCCGTGGCGCTGGTTTCGGTCTGGCGAGGGCTCGATGGGGGCGTCAAGGTGCTTTCCGAAATCAATATGATCACCGCCTTCCTGTTCTTTCTGTTCGTGCTCTTCGCGGGTCCGACGCTCACGGCACTTGCCACTGTCGGAGAGGGCATGCTGTCCTATGTTCGCGAAATCGTGCCGCTTTCCATGCCTTTCGGTCGCGAGGATGATGCCTATCGGGAAGACTGGAGCGCCTTCTACTGGGCCTGGTGGATTTCCTGGTCTCCTTTCGTCGGCATGTTCATCGCCCGGGTGAGCAGAGGGCGCACGGTGCGGGAATTCGTCGTTGCGGTACTGCTGGTGCCGAGCCTTGTGATCTTCATCTGGATGGGGGTCTTCGGCGGGATTGCGCTTGAACAAGTCTTCACCGACCCGCAGAACAGCCTGGTGAAAGCCAACGTGATCGACAGCTACAGCCCGGAGCTGTCCCTGTTCGGCATGCTCAACGAACTACCGTTTCCGCGCATCGTATCCACCATCGCCATCATTCTGACGCTGATCTTCTTCGTCACCTCCTCGGATTCCGGCTCCCTGGTGGTAGACACCATCACCGCCGGCGGCAAGACGGATGCGCCGGTGCCCCAGCGCATGTTCTGGGCCACGGCGGAGGGCATGATCGCCATTGCGCTTCTGGTGGGCGGCGGGCTTACGGCGTTGCAGGCTGGGGTGACGGCCACCGGCCTGCCGTTCTCCCTGGTGCTGTTGGCGATGTGTTATTCGGTGTGGAAGGCATTGGCGAGCGAACCCCGCTAGGAAAGCGAGTCAGCCCAGGGCGGAGCGGCGGCAAGTATTCGCTGTTGCACCGGGCAGTCGTCGCGGTGGGCGCCGGGCAGGTAGCCGGTGCTCATCAACATCTCGTTGACGATCTCCGGGCCGGTGAAACGAAAGGTGCGCTTGAACAGGCGCACCCATTCTTCCAAAGGCAATGGATGATGCAGGTCCAGCCAGGCCTTGAAGCTGCCATGTTCCCGCTGTAATGCCTGAACGACGCCGGCATTGTGAATGGCGGCGTCGATCTTGAGTCGATTGCGAATGATCGAGGCGTCGCTTAACAGGCGTTCCCGCTCACGATCCTCATAGGCGGCAACTTTTTCCACCACGAAACCATCGAAGGCGTCCTGAAAGGCGCTGCGCTTTTTCAGCATCGTCAGCCAGGAAAGCCCGGCCTGGTTGATCTCCAACACAAGACGTTCGAACAGTGCGTCGTCGTCCGTGACAGGGAAGCCGTATTCGTTGTCGTGATATGGTCCATGGAACGGATGACCCGGCGCCAGGTCGCAGTAATCGGACATGGGATTTCCCTCGAATGATTGATCCGTATCAATGCCCCTAGGGCCTCCCAGGTAACAATGCCCTATCATGCCGCAATCAACAGCAATGTAAAAAGCGAGGCACATCATGTTCAAGATCTCTTCTTCAAAGCACGCTCAGCGAGGCGTTCGCCAAGGGTTGGCCACGCTCGTACTGGGACTTGTCTCCTTGCCGCTTTGGGCAGCCCCCACCGTCGAGATGTGGAAGGATCCCAACTGCGGCTGCTGTACCGCCTGGGCAGAACACATGGAGGAAAACGGCTTCGAAGTGATCCAGCACGCCACTCCGAAGATGAATGCTGTCAAGCGTGAGCAGGGCGTACACCCGCAGCTGGCGTCTTGTCATACCGCCAAGGTGGGGGATCACGTGATCGAAGGGCACGTGCCTGCAAGCGATGTGAAGCGTCTGCTTGAAAGTGACGCGGAACCTGCCGTGCTGGCAGTGCCCGGCATGCCGCACGGCTCACCGGGCATGGAAACCGGCCGCGTCGACGAGTACTCAGTCTATCTGTGGCGGGAAGGAGAGCAGCCGGAAGTGTTCAGCCAGTATCCTCAGTAATCGAACATCAGGAGTCATCCAGCGTGCAATATCTACATACCATGGTGCGGGTCAGCGACCTGGACGCCTCATTGCATTTCTACTGTGATCTGCTCGGACTCGAGGAGATCAGCCGCAAGGACAACGACAAGGGCCGCTTCACCCTGGTTTTTCTCACAGCACCTCGGGACAGGCAGCGCGCCGAGGAAGATCGCGCGCCGATGATCGAGCTGACCCACAACTGGGACCCGGAGGAGTACGACGGCGGACGCAACTTTGGCCATCTGGCTTACCGGGTGGATGATATCTACGCCCTTTGCATGCATCTGCAGGCGAACGGGGTGACCATCAATCGCCCGCCTCGGGACGGTCATATGGCCTTCGTCAAAAGCCCGGACGGTATCTCCATTGAGCTATTGCAGGCCGGTGATGCCCTGGAGCCCCAGGAGCCTTGGGCGTCGATGGAAAATACAGGATCTTGGTAAAAGGAGAACCCATGCAGCTAAGCAATGTCTTGAGAGACGCCTTTCGCCGGGAGGCGGAGCATCTGGACGGGGTGGATCTGGAAGCTTATCGTCAGTTCGACAAAGACCCGCTGGAGCCGGTCATCGGCCTAGGACCGAAGGATGCCCCCGTCGGCATCTTTGGCCGCGATCCCGGGCGTCAGGAGATCAAGCACGGAGTGCCTTTCATCGGCAGCGGTGGGCAAAAGGTGCGCACGCCGCTTTACGAGGCGTTGTACGGTGAGTCGCCGGCGGACTTTGAAGCCACTCTTGAAGTGGGGCGGCATGTGTTCTGGGCCAACACGGTGCCTTACAAGCCCGTCGGCAACAAGGCCTGGTCCATGGCGATCAAGAAACGTTTTCAGCCGTTGATGGCGGAGCTTCTGGTCTCTCACTGGCAAGGGCGGACCTTGATCACCCTGGGGCGGGAAGCCTTTCTATGGTTCGGCATTAATCAGCCGAAAAACGTCCGCCAGGCATTGGACGCTTTCTGGAAGCAGGAGGATCGCTTCGAGGCCGTACATGCGACGACCTTGATCCTCGAAAACGGTGAACAGGCGACATTCGAGCTGGCCCCGCTGCCTCATCCCTCGCCCTTGAACCAAACCTGGTACAAGCGCTTTCCCAGGCTTTTCGAAGCGCGTTTGAAGGAGCTGAATGTGGCGGAACGATTGAGCAACCCGCAAGAATCCTAGTTCGGTATCGGGTCATATTCAGCTCGCTGAGAAGTTTTTGTTAATCTAACGTCCCGTTGTAGCCTTTGTGTGTCGCGCCTAGAGTTGTCGAAGCTTTCCTCGACGACTATCAAGTGAACTCATGACCGATACCAATGAAGCATCCTACCGTCAAAGGCGAAAACCTCGTTCGGAATTCGCGACTCGTAAAGAATATCTGAATCACGAGCTGGAGAGCATGGCGCCCAGGCGCTGGCGACCCAATCTTCCCGGTAGGGATTATCGTTTCGAGCTTGAGGACTGGGTGCCGGCCATGGCGGCCACCATCGGCAAGATCGTGATGGTCGCCGCCATCGTCACGGCCTTCGCTGCGCCGCTGGGGCTTTCCGATGACTTCATCATCGAGAACGTCCGCTACGAGATGCTGATCGCCGCAGTGCTGTTCGTGGTACTGGTGTCCGGCTTTTTCAATCCGCGCAGCAACCTTGCAGGTACTCACGGCCCTTTGATCCCGCTGGTGCCACTGATCGTCGCCTCGGGCGGTCATCCCATGGCCCTAGGGCTTATGATCGGCATACTGGGATTTCTGCTGGGTATCTTCAAAGGCGGCAGTCTACTGGCGAAGCTTACGAGTAACGGCGTCGCTGGCGGGCTACTGTTGTATCTAGGCTTTATCGGCATTACCAGCCAGATCGGCAAGCTCTTTACCTGGGCGGAAGGTTTTGACATGGCCTATCTCGCCTTTGTGGTGATCATCGCCACCATTTTGATGTATGCCTATCTGGAGCACCTGCAGATGCGCTGGCTGGCGATTCCCATGGGCTGTCTGCTGGCGGCGGTGTTGTCCTTTGCCCTGGGCGCGCCATTTGAATTTTCTACTGAGCCAGGCATTCCCAACATGAACCCGTTTTACTGGTGGGGGGAAAACACAGGCTGGCAGCTCGGCTTGCCGGAGCTGCATCATTTTGTTGCGGTGGCGCCTTTTGCCTTGCTGGCGGTGGCCATGTGGTCGCCGGATTTCGTCGGTCACAGAGCCTTCCAGCAGCTCAACTATCCGCCCAACACCGAGCGGGTGATCATGGACCTGGACGATACCGCGATCACCGCTGCGGCCCGTCAGGTCACCGGCAGCCTGCTGGGCGGGGGTAATATCACGTCCTCCTGGGGCACCTATATCGTGCCGGCAGCGATTGCTCGGCGTCCGATTCCTGCCGGCGCTATCCTGACCGGTTTGCTGTGCGTGGTGGCGGCGATCTGGGGCTATCCCATGGATCTGGCAGTGTGGCAGCCGGTACTGAGCGTGGCGCTGCTGGTAGGGGTTTACGTGCCGCTGTTGGAGGCAGGCATGCAGATGACCCAGAAAGGCAAGACGACCCAATCCGCCGCCATCGTGATCTTTTCCTCTGCCCTGGTGAACCCGGTATTTGGATGGTCGCTGACGGTGCTACTGGACAACATGGGATTGGTCGGAAGCAAGGAGCGCACCCGGGAGCTTGGACATGCGGGGCGCTGGATCATCCCCGGCGCGGTATTTCTGATTCTGTGCGTGGTCATGGCGGGCGTCGGAATGTTCCCGGGATTGCCTGCAGTATGGGAAGGATTTCGCGAGCTCTGATACGTGCAAATGAGTCGGCCAAGTTGAAGCCCATCAGTCCGCCATCCGCGGGCTGATGTTCTTGGACATATGTGCAGCGACAGCTAGTCAGGCCGCAGGGCCATGCGTCCACTGCCCAAAAACACGATCGCTAGCGCGCCGAACAGGAACATGCCCTGCAGTTCGAGGGCCCAGCCCCCGCTGCTTCCCAGCGCAAACAGTTCATTCGTGTGAACCAGGATAATGGCGACTACCATATTGATGGTAACGGCTAATCCAGCCAGGCGTGACTGCCAGCCCAGTACCAACATCACCGGCGCTATTATCTCGCCAAGCAGTACACCGTAGGCTAAAAACTCGGGCAGTCCGTAACTGGCGACTCGATCACCGATCCAGCTCATGCTGCTGGGATTGAGCAATTTGGCAATCCCGTGAAGCAAGACCAGCCCGCCAATGCTTAAACGTAGAACGAGTTTACCCAGTGCTTCATTGTGCAAGGCGTTGAGCATATAGGACCCTCTGGATGAGATGAATTATCAGTTGATTGATAAAAAATCGACTCAATTGTGAATAAAATTGTGAATTGACTTATTCTGTGCCGTGTTCAGCAGTGGCGATGTTATACAGGTAAACCTGCGGGGTTGCGGGTTTGAAGCTGCATTCTGATGCAGAAAACCATAAGGGGTAATTCAATTCACATCGAATGAGTTCATCCTTTGGCTACTTGACATCGCCTTGATTGTAAAGAAAAAATAGGTGGAAATAAGAAAACATTAGTATATTTAAGCAGCGCTGAAGAACAAACTATTCACGATATCTGTATTAAAAATAATTAGCCTCGACTTCTTGTCGCGACCGCGATGATCTGTGACGGATAACAAAAAGAGAGCGCAGTGTTATGGACAACCGCATGTTGCGATACCTTAATGAACGTGTGCTGTCTCCTCCTGCCACTCTAGCTCCGGAGCGTCGTCGCAGTTTTCACATATTCCTGCGCATCTATCTTTTCGTGACCGCGATTCATATTGTCTTCATGCCCATTTTTCTATGGATCGATGTGCCTGCGTTGACCGCGCTCAATCTGATGTGTATCGGCGTCAATTCGCTAACGATCCTTCTTCATCTGCGTGGCAAGCTCCTGCCGGCACTGCTGATCAAGCTGCCCTTTGTCATCACGCTAATCGTCGCCGCAGGCATGCTGTTGGGAAATAACATCGGCGTTGAATATTATTTCTTTATCATTTTGTTCGAGTTCGTGATCAGCGATCTTGAGCGCCGTTACAAGATAATACTCAGCGCTATTTTGCTGGGAACGTTTTTGATCATGCTGCAGTGGCTGTTCGGACTCTGGGGAACTTGGACGCTTGGTGAGCCGGCGCGGGAAATGCTGCACGCCCTCAATCTAATGACTACTTTCATTCTGATCACCTATATCGCGCTGCAGGTTTACATCGTCAGCGAGATCACCGAACGACGCTTTCGAAGCGATGCCTACAAGGACTCACTGACAGGTGTGTACAATCGCCGGGCGATCATTGAACGAGCCGAGTCGTTGTGGCGTCAACAAGGTTCCTTTGCGCTGCTGCTGCTTGATGCGGATCATTTCAAGCAGGTCAATGATAGCTACGGTCATAGCGCCGGTGACAAGGTGCTACGTCATATTGCCCAGCTTTTGCAGCATGTCCTGCGAGAGAGAGAGTGCATCGGACGCGTGGGTGGGGAAGAATTTCTGATACTGCTCCCAGATGCCAACGTCGATGAAGCCGTGAAAATTGCATCTCGCTTGCGAGAAGAGCTTGCCAGTCAACCCTGCCGCCTAGGTAAGCGCATACTGTCGGTAACCCTTTCCATGGGATTGGCATGGTCTCATGAAGAACAGCTTCTGAATGACGTGATCGATTTGGCGGATCGACGTTTATATCTGGCAAAATCCTCCGGACGTGATCAAATAATCGCCGAAGGAGGGGAGTCCTTCGATACCACCGCGCGTTACGAGACGTTCAAAGGGCCTTCTTCTACTGAAGAGGTTTGAGGCTTCGACGAGCATCAATAAATCAATCGAGTTTTGGGGAGTGACACGGATGCGTGTATGGATAGCCATGATGCTGTCGGTAATTTTGCTGAGTGGATGTGGTGCATCGACGCAAGTCAACAATAGCGGCAGCGGGGAACAGGCATCATCACCGTTGGTGGGTCCGCGTTGGATACTGACATTGATGGGTACCGATCAACCCTGGCAAGGAGACGACAAAGCCTATTTTGAACTACAGCCAGACGGCAATGGGTTGAGACTCAGCGGTAGTGACGGCTGTAATCGCCTGATGGGGGCGGTCACGCTGGGCGAAGGGCGACGTATTGCAATCTCCGAGCTTGCCAGTTCCCGCATGGCCTGCCCGGGACAGGCACAGTCGGCGCAAGTCAGTCAGCTGCTTTCCCAGGCTCACCGCTATCTCATCGACCATGATCGACTGGTTTTGATGGGACGCGACGGACACGTGCTGGCAGGCTTTCGCAAGACCAATAAACAGGGATAAGTCGCGTCGTTGAACAGATTAGCTGAAAGCAAGCGACATAAAAAACCTCAGGGATAAATCCCTGAGGTCACTTGAACAACCAGCAATGTATTACAGCGCGGCGATTCTTTCCTGCTGCTCTGTCAGCAAGGCGCGGGCACTGCGCATGTCATCGAGCTTGGCCTTTTCCTTTTCCACGATTTCCGCTGGCGCCTTTGCAATGAAGCTCTCGTTGGAAAGCTTCTTCTCGACGCCGGCGATGAGCTTGTCCTGTTTGTCCAGCTCTTTGGACAGGCGAGCGAGCTCTGCATCCTTGTCGATCAGATCCGCCATGGGTACCAGCACTTCCATGTCGCCGACCCGCTGAGTGGCGGATAGCGGCGCCTGGGTTGGCTCGTCGAGCCAGCTGGCGCTTTGTAGCTTGGCCAGTTTGGCCAGAAAACGACGATTGCTTTCCAAACGCTGACGATCGTCATCCTTGCCCTTTGTGAGCAGTACGTCCAGCAGTTTGCCCGGGGCGATATTCATTTCGGCACGGATGTTGCGCACCGCATTGATCACGCCCTTGAGCCACTCGATGTCCCGCTCTGCCTGCTCGTCGATCTTTTCGGTTTGCGCTTCGGGCCAGGGCTGATTCATGATCGATTGGAACTCGCCATCCGTCTTGCCGGCAAGGGGGGCCACCCGCTGCCAGATCTCCTCGGTGATGAACGGCATCATAGGGTGGGCCAGACGCAGGATGGTCTCGAGCACTCGTACTAGGGTCCTGCGGGTGCCACGCTTGGCATCCGGGCTGGCGCTTTCATCCCACAGTACCGGCTTGGAAAGCTCCAGATACCAATCACAGTACTCGTTCCAGACGAATTCATACAGCGCCTGGGACGCAAGATCGAAGCGAAACTCCGCAAGCGCTTTCGTGACTTGGGATTCGGTGCGCTGCAGCCTGGAAACGATCCAACGATCCGCCAGGGAAAGCTCCACGGCTTCGTTGCCAAGCCCGCAGTCCTCACCCTCGGTGTTCATCAACACATAGCGGGAGGCATTCCACAGCTTGTTGCAGAAGTTGCGAAAGCCATCGAGCCGGCCCATATCGAACTTGACGTCCCGTCCGGTGGTCGCCAAGGACAAGAAGGTGTAGCGCAGCGCATCGGTGCCATGAGGCTCGATGCCCGCCGGGAATTCGTCCTTGGTCGCCTTGGCGATGGCCTTGGCCTTCTGGGGCTGCATCATGTTGCCGGTGCGCTTGTCCATCAGGGTATCCAGGTCGATGCCGTCGATCAGATCGATGGGGTCGAGGACGTTGCCCTTGGACTTGGACATCTTCTGGCCCTGGGCATCCCGTACCAGGCCATGCACGTAGACCGTCTTGAAGGGCACTTGGCCTGTGAACTTCAGGGTCATCATGATCATCCGGGCAACCCAGAAAAAGATGATATCGAAGCCGGTGACCAGCACATTGGTGGGGTGAAAGGTGGCAAGCTCCGGGGTCTGTTCCGGCCAGCCCAGGGTGGCGAAGGTCCACAGCCCCGAGCTGAACCAGGTGTCCAGCACGTCGTCATCCTGGGTCAGCGGGGTATCCACTGCCAGCGCATATTTTTCTCGAGCTTCCGCTTCGCTCCTGGCGACATAAATGTTGCCTTGTGGGTCGTACCAGGCGGGAATGCGATGCCCCCACCACAGCTGGCGCGAGATGCACCAGTCCTGCAGCTCCCGCATCCAGGCGAAGTACATGTTCTCGTAATTCTTGGGCACGAACTGGATGTCGCCGTTTTCCACTGCGGCGATGGCGGGCTTGGCAAGAGATTCCACTGCCACGAACCATTGATCCGTCAGAAAGGGCTCTATGACTACCCCAGAGCGATCGCCAAAGGGCTGCATGATCTTCTTTTTCTCGACCAGCGGCTGCTGCGCGCCATCCTCGTCTTGCCGAGTCACCGCTAGCCCTTCGGTAGTGATGGCTTCTATCACATGCTGGCGCGCTTCGAAGCGATCGAGTCCGCGCAGGGATTCCGGAACCAGGTTGACCTCGGACACGTCGCCCGGATCCTCACCTCGGGCGGCCCGAGTAGCCAGCGCCGCGCTGGCCTCATAGGGCAACCCATCGGTACGCATTCGAGCCTTACGATCCATCAGGCTATAGAGCGGGATGCCGTTTCGCTTCGCGACCCCGTAGTCGTTGAAGTCGTGGGCGCCGGTGATCTTGACCGCGCCGGAACCGAAATCCGGATCGGGATATTCGTCGGTGATGATAGGAATCAGGCGCCGATGCGCCTTGGGGCCGACCGGGATCTCGCACAGCTTGCCGACCAGGGGGGCGTAGCGCTCATCCGAAGGGTGCACGGCGACGGCGCCGTCCCCCAGCATGGTTTCCGGGCGAGTGGTGGCGATGGAAATGTAATCCCGGGTCTCGCGCAGGGTGACGTTGCCGTCCTTGTCCTTCTCGACATATTCATAGGTGGCACCCCCCGCCAGGGGATACTTGAAGTGCCACATGTGGCCGTCGACCTCGATGTTCTCTACCTCGAGATCGGAAATGGCGGTCTCGAACATCGGGTCCCAGTTGACCAGGCGCTTGCCGCGATAGATCAACCCCTCATCGAACAGTCGCACGAAGACTTCCTGCACCGCGGTGTAGAAGCCCGCGTCCATGGTGAAGCGCTCCCGGGACCAGTCGAGACTCGCCCCCATGCGCCGGAGCTGCTTCGTGATCTGGCCGCCGGACTCCGCCTTCCACTGCCAGACCTTGTCAAGAAACGCCTCTCGGCCGAGATCGTGACGGCTCTTGCCTTCTTCCGCGGCGAGCTTGCGCTCCACCAGCATCTGGGTTGCGATACCGGCGTGGTCGGTGCCTATCTGCCATAGCGTGTTGTCGCCTTGCATGCGCCGCCAGCGAATCAGGGTATCCATGATGGTGTCCTGAAACGCATGGCCCATGTGCAGGCTGCCGGTGACATTGGGCGGCGGAATCATGATCGAATAGGGCGAGCCCGAGCCTTTGGGGGCAAAGCGGTTGTCGGCTTCCCAGCGCTGATACCAGCGCTTTTCGATCTGCTCGGGTTGATAGGTCTTGTCCATGAATCGCTCGATTTGAAGGGTGGTGTTCGCGCGGGCCGGGGCGAACCTATGCAATATGAAATCTGTGCAGTGTGAAATGGCTGGGATTATACCGGCGCAAACCCGCAACGTCATGAACGCCGGCGGTCGCTTGACATATTCCTGGCAGCTCAAACAGAGCAACGCCAACTCGCCTGGGCTAGTATGGCCCTCTCGAAATGCGAAAACGACGAACCATGGGCAACATGCTGGATACCCGTCGCTGGCTGTGGCGGGCAATGACAAGAACCTCCTTGATTCCCTTGCTGCTGATGACCGTAGGGGTGCTGGGGATGTACCTGGCAACCTATACGTTGATGTACGAACATCAAATCGCCTTGCTGGAAGAAGAGTCCAGCAAGCTGCTGGATCAGGCGATCGAGCGCGAAGCACGTTTGATGCAAGCGGATCTGACAGCCTGGGAGCGGCAGGTGACGCTACTTGCGGATGCGGCGCAACGCGCCCTGATGCAGCGGGTCGATGTCGAGCGGCGTGCCAAGGAGGCCCGGCGTCATCGTAGCGAACCAAGTGGGATCTACTACACGCCCCGGAACGACGGTCAAGCAGCGTCTTACTATTCTGCCTTGACGTCAGAGGCACAGCGGGATCACCGCAAGATCGCGCAACTTGCAACCCTCGATCCACTCATGCAACAGCTGATCGAAAACGATTCTCGTCTTCGCCAGGCCTACATCAATACCTTCGATAGCTATAACCGGCTATGGCCCTGGTTCGATGCGGGGGCCACCTACGACAGCCACATGAATATCCCTACCTACAACTTCTACTTTCTGGCGGATGCGCGCAACAATCCCGAACGCCAACCGGTATGGACCGACGCCTATCTCGATCCCGCGGGTAGTGGCTGGATGACTTCTCTCGTGGCACCCATCTATCGGGATGATTTTCTCGAAGGGGTCGCTGGTATCGATATCACTCTCAAAGAGCTGACGAACAGGTTGCTCGCCATGGAGCTACCCTGGGCGGGCTATGCGGTGCTGATTGGGAGCGATGGCAGCATCCTGACACTGCCTTCGGAGCATCGACAGGACTTCAAACGGCTGCTCGAAAATACCGAGGAAGAAACAGGGGATGAATCCGCCACGAGCGTCGATACGGAGTCCATCAACCTGATGCGCATGAGTGATGCCTCTATCATCGGTGACATTCTGGCGGAAGCTCGGGCAGTCAGCGCACGACAATGACGGGAGAGCCTCGACTGTTGGCCTGGCGTGAACTCGAGGGTGTGAACTGGACGCTGTTGGCAGTCATCGACGAAAACTCCGCGTTCGTGACCGGTGATTCCTTGAGTCGTTCTTTCCGCGAGCTGGGTATCTGGATGCTGATGGGGCTGCTGCTGTTTTATCTTTTGACCCTGATGATCATTCGTCGCCGCACCCTCATCTTGAATCGTATGTTGATCGACCCACTGCAACAGTTGCAGACCATGGCAGCAGCGTTCGGTACTCAACGCCGCATGGATAAGCCTCGGTTTCGACTGCGCGAGTTCAACGAAATAGGCGATGCGCTGATCAAGGCCAGCCGCGAGCGCGAGGGAGCTCTTGGCACCCTGGCGGCGGAAAAGGAACGACTGCGTCTGGCGCTGGATGCCAGCGAGGGAAGCGTATGGGAGTACGATATCGCCAACGATCGCCTGATGATGCACGACAGCATGTTTCATCTGCTTGGCCTGGCACCGGTCAAAACCCTTTCGTTGGCGACCTTCCAGGCCTGCATTCATCCTCAGGACCTGCCGCGCTTTGAATCTCAACGGCGTCGCGTAATGGCCAGGAAGATGGCGGTCGGTGAGATCGAGATGCGTCTGCATTTGCCGGATGGGCGCTGGCTATGGGTATTGACCCGGGGAAGCGTGTTTCGGCGTGACGAGAACGGCACAGCGCTTCATGCCACCGGCGTCGTGTTGAATATTCATCAGCGCAAGCACACCACCGCTGAGCTGGAGCGTACGCGGGATGAAGCGCGCTTGGCCCAGCGTGCCCAGTCGCGGCTTTTTTCTCGGGTCAGTCATGAATTGCGCACTCCCTTGGGCATCATCATTGGTTTTACCGACCTGCTGCAGGACAGCGAGGCGTCCCGGCTCGATGCGCAGACCCAGCGCTATCTGAGTGAGGTGGTGCACGCCGCGCAGCGGCTCGATGCGCTACTCGAGGATGTGCTTCAGCTGGCAAGCCTCGAGTCCGGCGAGATGAGGCTCGAATGCGAGGTGCAATCCGCGCTGAGATGCTTGCGGCGTAACATCGATCAGTCGGTATCTCGCGCCTCTCGATGCGGGATTCAGCTCGAACTCGCCACGGCGATCCAGGGCGGCTGGATCCTGGCGGATCGCCAGCGCCTGGATCAGGTGATGCAGAACCTGATCGACAATGCCGTCAAGTACAATCGCCCCGGTGGTTGGATCAGGCTATCGACCTGGGTGGAAGCAGACAGCGTCTGTCTTGAGGTGGCAGATAACGGTCAAGGGATTGCCGACGATGATCGGGAAACGCTGTTCCAGCCTTTTTCACGTCTGGGCATGGAACACAGCGAGATCAAGGGTACTGGCCTGGGGCTTGCAATATGCCAGGAGCTGGTGCGTCGCATGCAGGGGCGTATCGAGGTGTCGAGCGCTCCCGGACAAGGTAGCCGTTTTCAGATCTGGCTGCCCCAGGTGGATGTCAAGACCCACCAGGCGGCGGTAATCCAGGCGCTGCCCCTTGGAGCAAGGCTTGAAAGGCCCCTGACAATATTGTTGATCAGCAAGGACGAGGAGACTCGCGTTCGCATGGAGGTGCTGTCGGAGCAGTTGGACGACTTGACGCTTTTGAGCACTCGCCATCGCACTCGAGCGATGCGACTGATCAATGAACGGCCGCCTCAGCTGCTGATTTGTGATGCGACTTTAAGTGCCGATCAGGCAGTCGAGCTCTTGCATCGCTGTCAGCGATTGCAAGGCAAGCAGCAGGTGTACGGCTACTGGATCGGACCAGCGCCCATGCCCGCGGGTTTTCACGCCCAGTGGCAGCCACCGCCGCGGATGGAAAAGGTATGGTCGGCGCTGCATGAAGCCAGCAGGATCAACCCAGATGATGCGCCTTGACTGGATAGCCGCGTTGTTTGTAGATCTGCCAGCATTCACGCTTGCTGCGCAGCACCTCCTGGTGTTGGTTGATGATTTCCGCGACCCGTTCGAAGCGTGAAAACCACTCCGGAATACCAGGATTCAGGTTGAGCATGGCCTCGATGCCGGGTTCCGGCGCCTCACGCCAGTCGATGGTCACGGGGGGCTTGTCGAGATCGCTTCCGACGATAGCGTGAGGCACATAGCTTTCCGGACGAAAGGTCCAGAGCTTTTCATCGATCAGCTGTGCCTCCTGCTCATCCGTTACGTGAACATGCAGACGATAGCCCTTGCGGTAAATGGTCTCGACTAGCCGGCAGGCAAAATCGAGCCGCGCCTCCCGGGTGGTGTCGGGGAGGATGTAGAAGTCGATTTGGGTCATGAGCCACTATCCGAAAACTGGCGACGCTTGTAAGACAAATTCAGGCCATACAGCGTTAAAAATAATTCATCGTAGATTAGCGTGATGCCGCAAATCTGACGGAAAAGTTGGTATAGGAGCGCAGATTCTCTGCGCGAATGGCGCCGGCAGGCGCCCGGGTAGGGGCTTCGTCCTTTGCCGGCGTCGCATTCGCTCGGTAAACCGGGCTCCTACTTCTCGGTTTCGATCTGGGCGTCCTGCTCGCGATCCATCAGGTACTGGGTCAGAAGCCCGACTGGACGGCCAGTGGCACCTTTCTCCTTGCCGGAAATCCAGGCGGTACCGGCAATATCTAGATGCGCCCAGGGGTACTTGTCAGCGAAACGGGAAAGATAGCAGGCCGCAGTGACAGCGCCGGCAGGTCGCCCACCGATGTTGGCCAGGTCGGCGAAGTTGGAGTCGAGCTGACTCTGATACTCATCCCATAACGGCATGTGCCAAGCCCGGTCCCAAGCGGTTTCCCCGGCATCGAGAATGTCCAGCGCCAGATCGTCGTCATTCGAGAAAAGCCCGGTGGCATGATTGCCAAGGGCCATGACCATGGCGCCGGTCAGGGTGGCGATATCGATTACGCTGGCCGGTTCGAAGCGCTCGGCGTAGGTCAGGGCATCACATAGCACCAGTCGACCTTCCGCGTCGGTATTGAGTATTTCGACGGTCAGACCTTTCAGGGTCTTGATGATATCACCGGGTTTGGTAGCGCGACCGTCCGGCATGTTTTCCGCCGCGGCGACGATACCAACGACATTGAGCTTGGGCTTGATTGCCGCCAGCGCCTTGAAGGTGCCCAGCACACTTGCCGCACCGCACATGTCGTACTTCATCTCGTCCATGTCCGCGCCGGGCTTGAGCGAGATGCCGCCACTATCGAAGGTGATGCCTTTGCCCACCAAAACGTGGGGCGCGTCCTGCGCGTTTTCGGTACCTTGAGCGTCTGCCCCTTGGGTATTAGCTCCTTGATAGCGCAGCACGATCAGTCGCGAAGGCTCCACGCTGCCACGGCCAACCGAGAGCAGGGTGCGGGCACCGAGTGCTTCAAGCGCTTCTTCGTCGAGGATTTCTACGCTTACCGCCCCATCGGATCCCTTGCCCAGCTGCTCTGCCTGTTCCGCCAGGTAGCTCGGCGTACAGATATTGCCGGGCAGGTTGCCGAGGGTGCGAGTGAAGTTGATGCCTTCTCCCAAGGCGTCGCCGATGCGCAGACCGCGCTCGCTGTTCGCCGCGTCACCGCTTTCCTCGAGCAGCAGGCCTACCTGCGCAAGGCGCGAAGTTGGCGCCGGCTCGGATTTGAAGACATCGAAACGATATAGGGCGCGATGGGTCGCTTCCGCAATCATGCGCGCCTTCCAATCGCTTTCCCGCTCGGGAACCGGTACGTCGCTCAAGGCAACCACCGCTTCGTCGATGGGCATGCGAATCAGGGTCTTGAACGCGGCATCAAGCACCTTGCGAAAGCTGCCCTCGTTGCATTTGGCGCGCTCCCCCAGACCCACCAGCAACAGGCGATCGGCGGCAAAGCCCGGGGCAAATGGAATTATCTGGACGTTAGCCAGGGTAGGATCAAAATCGCCGCGCTCGATCAGCTGTCCGATCAGTCGTTCGCTAGCGTCATCGAGCTTGGCTGCCGTAGGCAGTAGATCGCCGTCCTTGAAGACCGGCACGACAAGACACGCGGTCTCGACCTTGGCGGGATTGACGGTAATGACAGGGAATTCCATGGCGTCTCCACTAAAAAAGGGTTTCTCTTGCGAACACTTGTCGGTGACAAGACAAGTGTTCGAGGATTCTGGATAATGCCGGCACGGCATCGAGAAGGCATTAGTCCTTTTTAGTGCCGTACCCGTACTCTCCTCAGTGTACGCAAAGCACCGCATCATTGCATGGACGTTACCACGCGCCAGGACGCTACCCGGGAGACAGTCTTGATCATCTTTCGTTATCTGACCCGCGAAATCCTGATCACCATGAGCGCCGTTGCCGGCGTGTTGCTGCTGGTGATCATGGGCAGCCGTTTCATCCGCTATTTCACGACCGCCGCTGAAGGCGATATTCCGGCCAGCATTCTTGGCACCCTGATGCTTTTCCATCTGCCGGGGTTTCTCGAGCTGATTCTGCCGCTGGCCTTTTTTCTAGCCATTCTGTTGGCCTATGGGCAGCTCTATCTCAATAGCGAAATCACGGTGCTGGTGGCCTGCGGTATCAGTCCCAATCGCTTGCTGCAGGTCACCATGCTGCCGACCGTACTGATTACGATTCTGGTGGGGGTTTGTAGCCTATGGCTGGGCCCCTCCGGCGCACGGCATAACGAAGTTCTGATCGAGGAGCAGCAGAGCCGCCTGGACTTTTCGGTACTGGCGCCCGGGCGTTTTCAGGATTTTGGCGACGGACGTACCGCTTACATCGAGGACTTGAACAGCGAGCGAACACGCATGCAAGGCGTTTTCATCAGTGAACGCCAGCGGCGTGACGACGGTACGCCACAAACCGTGGTGACCCGAGCCAACAGCGGCTATCAAACCGTTGATGACGACACCGGTAGTCGTTTTTTGGTGCTGGCGAACGGGGAGCGCTACAGCGTCGAGCCTGGGCGTAATCAAGCGGAGCGATTGGAGTTCGATACCTACGCAGTGCGACTGTCCCGGGCCGCCGAGATGAATGATCTGGACGATGTCGAATATCTCACCACCCCGCAGCTGGTGGCGGTGGATACTCTCGAGGCCTGGGCGCAGCTGCAATGGCGCATTAGTCTACCGCTGACGGTACCGATTCTGGCCTTGCTGGCATTGCCTTTGGCCAAGGTCAATCCTCGCCAAGGTCGTTTTGCCAAATTGCTACCGGCGATTTTCCTGCATATCAGCTATTTGAGTCTGCTACTGGCCGCCCTGGATGCGATCGGTCGGGGAATACTGCCTGTCGTCGTCGGCATGTGGCCCATCCATCTGGGGTATCTCTTGCTTGGCCTGTGGCTCACTCGCCGGTCGCAACTAAGGGGCATGCGTTAATGATTGCAGATCGTCTCGACCGATATATCGCCCGCAACGTACTGGCCACCATCTTCGTCGTGCAGCTAGTGCTTCTAGGGCTGGATTTGGTCATCGCCTTCATCAATGATCTAAAAGACGTGGAGGGCGGCTATGGCGCCTTCGACGTTCTGCTCTATCTTGGCCTGCGTCTGCCCTGGCGTTTTTATCAGTATGCCCCGGTGGCGGTGTTGATCGGCGCCCTGATAGGGCTGGGGAGCATGGCCTCGAACAATGAGCTCACGATCATGCGTGCCTCCGGGCGTTCCCTGATACGTATTCTCTGGAGCGCGATGAAGCCCATCCTACTGGTGATCGTCACCGTGTTGCTGATGGCGGAATTCGTGACCCCTCGCACCGAGCAATTTGCTCAGGCCTGGCGCCTTGAGCAGTTGAGCGGCAAGGGGGCGGTGGTTACCCAGCGCGGCGGCTGGCAGCGTGAAGGAAACATCTTCTATCGATTCGGCGCCATTAGGGCGGACGATACGGTCATCGATCTGACCCGATATCGCTTCGATGGCAAGCGCTTGGAAGAAGCCACTCACGCAGAGCGAGCCATCTGGGAAAACGATCATTGGGAGCTGTTGGATGTCGATATCACGCGCTTTTCCGGGCAGCGTACCGACACCCAACATCATGCCCGTCTTGGCTGGAATACCGACCTCTCTCCTGCACAGCTCAATCGGTTGCTGCGAGATGTGGAAAGCCAGGCGCCTAGCGAGCTATGGGCCTATGCGAACTATCTGAAGCATCAGGGGCTGACGCCTACCCAGCCGCTATTGTACTTCTGGCAGAAGATGCTGATGCCGATCACCATGGCATCGTTGGTGCTGGTAGCGGCTTCCTTTGTGTTCGGCCCGCTGCGCACCGTGGCGGCGGGCACTCGCGTGTTCTACGGGGTCATCGTGGGGCTTTCCTTCAAGTATCTTCAGGATCTGCTAGCGCCAGCGTCCACGGTCTTTGGCTTCTCGCCGGTCTGGGCGGTGCTTGCGCCGACATTGGCCTGTATTGGGGTGGGGCTTTATTTGTTACGACGCAGCGGCTAGCAGGCCAGTCACGATTTGCTACCCAGGAGGAGCGATGCGACGTTTTGCCAATCTGGATGATGTATGGCCGGCGGGATTGCCGCGCCGGCTGGGAGCACTGATCTACGATACCCTAGTATTGCTGGCGGTCTGGATGCTGGTGGGGTTCGTCGCCGTAGCGCTCAATGGAGGCGAAGCCAGCGAGAGCCCGCTGTTTCACAGCGTGCTGCTGGTGGTGACCTTCATTTTCTTTGCCTTTTTCTGGATGCGTGGCGGCATGACTTTAGGCATGCAGGCCTGGCGTTTGCGGGTTCAGAGCATCGAGGGTAATTCCCTGTCGTTGCCGCAATGCCTGGTGCGCTTCATTGCTGCCATGTTTTCCCTAGCCTTGGGCGGTTTGGGCTACTGGTGGATATTGATTGACAGCGAGCGACGCAGCTGGCCGGACATTGCCTCAAGCTCACGGGTGGTGGTACTGCCTAAACAGGGAAAGCGCAAGAAAGCCTGAAGGTGCCTATATAGTGGTGCGACAAAAGCGCATTAAAAGAATGCTTGCAATCCTCTATGCGAATCATTTACATTCACTATCAGGACGATAGTGAGGCTGATTCCATGTACGTATGCCTATGCAAGCGGGTTTCTGACAACACCATTCAACAGGTCGTGGCCCAGGGCGCCAGAAGCTGGCGTGAAGTGCGAGAGCAGACAGGCTGCGCTACCCAGTGTGGCAAATGCGCCTGCGTAGGCAAGTCGATTACACGAGAAGCCGTAGCCAAGGAGTTGTTTGGTGATGCGGACCTGTCTTACGCCGTCTAACTGCGGAATATTCCTCACTTTCATTGGCATTCGACAACCCCTCGCGAATGCGATGAAATCTTTATAACTAATTGTCATTATTGGACTTTTTCTCAATTCTGGGCGATACTTCCCTAGTCGTAAGCGCGTGGGTACATTTCCTGCGCCTATAAAAAGTGAAGGAGATCCCCATGAAAGGCGATGCCAAGGTTATCGAACATCTCAATATCGTACTGGGTAATGAACTGGTCGCGATCAATCAGTATTTTCTACATGCCAAGATGTACAAGGACTGGGGCCTGAAGGCATTGGCAAAGTGGGAATACGATGAATCCATCGAAGAGATGAATCACGCCGACAAGCTGATCGAGCGCATCCTGTTCCTCGAAGGGCTACCCAACCTCCAGGATCTGGGAAAGCTGCACATCGGTGAGCACACTCGTGAAATGCTCGAGAGTGATCTAGCGGCGGAGCATAAGGGCCGCAAGGATTTGATCGAAGCCATCACCCACTGTGAGCAGGTGCACGACTACGTCACTCGCGATCTGTTCCGTGACATTCTTGCCGACGAGGAAGAGCACATCGATATGCTCGAAACCGAGCTGAGCTTGATAGATAAGGTTGGGTTGGAAAACTATCTGCAGAAGCAGATGCGCGAAGCCTGATCAGCTGTCGTCGCAGTTCGTTGCATGACGCAATGTAGTATCAAGAAGGCGCCTCTAACAGGGGCGCCTTCTTTCGTTGTGTAACGTTCAGAATTTTCTCAGAGCGCTCTTAGCCTAAGTCGTTGACCAGCAGCTTCTCCACGGCTTCGATGCGCTCACTGAGCTGTTCGTCACTAAAGGCCAATACGGTGATATGACCGATCTTGCGCCCGGGCCGCGGCGCCTTGCCATAATCGTGCCAACGGGTGCCAGGTATTTTAAGTACCGCATCCCGCTCGGGAAGAGCGCCGATCACGTTGAGCATGGCACAGGGCACCAGGCGCTCCGTCGTTCCCAAGGGCAAACCGGCCACCGCACGCAGATGATTCTCGAACTGGCTGGTGGCGGCACCCTCGATGCTCCAGTGCCCCGAATTATGCACTCTTGGGGCAATTTCATTGGCCAGCAAGGCACCCTCTACTGCAAAGAATTCAAACGCCATCACGCCAACATAATCGAGTTCCGTCAGCACCCGGCTGATGTAATCCTCCGCCAAGGCTTGCAACGGGTGGCCCGGCTCCGGAATGGAGCAGTGCAGCATGCCTTTGCGATGTTCATTACGCGAAAGGGGCCAGGTTCGAGTTTCACCGCCACGGCCACGTACCGCAATCGCCGAGACCTCATGATCGAAATCGACGAACCCCTCGAGTACCAGGGGTACTGAGCCTAACTCCTCAAAGGCGTCGCTGACGTCTTTCGTTTCTCGCAGCACCTTTTGTCCCTTGCCGTCATAGCCTAGGGTGCGGGTCTTGAGCACCGCCGGCAGGCCAATCTCGGCAATGGCGGCGTCAAGGTCCGACTGGCTATCGATCTTGGCAACCGGCGGCAGAGGAATGTCCAATGATCGAAACAGCGACTTTTCGGCCCAGCGATCCTGGGCGGTTTCAAGCGCCTTGGCCGGGGGAAAGGCCGGGCACTGGCTGGCCAGATGCGCCACTGCGTCGGCGGCAATGTTCTCGAACTCAAAGGTCACCACGTCGCTATCCTGGGCAAGAGACTCGAGCGCCGCACTATCATTCCAGTTCGCCTGGACATGCCGGCCGTGCAGCGCCGCGCAGGGCGAATCCGTTGGATCGAGAAAGGTGAAGCGGGCATCGAATCCTGCACCGGCTTCCGCCATCATGCGACCCAGCTGGCCGCCACCTACCACACCTATGCGCAACATTCAGGCCTCCGGTCAATCGTCTTGGCTGGGATCGGGATGATCGAGCACCCGACGGGTCTGATCGCTACGATACTGTTCGAGTGCTTCGCGCACCTCGGGATACTTGTTGCCCAGAATGGCGGCGGCAAGCAGGGCGGCGTTGATGGCGCCGGCACGGCCGATAGCCAGGGTGCCGGTAGGAATGCCCGCGGGCATCTGCACGATGGACAGCAGCGAATCCACGCCGCTGAGCATGCTGGACTGAACCGGCACGCCCAGTACCGGCAGGCAGGTCTTGGCGGCGGCCATGCCGGGCAGATGGGCTGCCCCGCCGGCGCGGCGATGATCACCTCGAGGCCGCGCTCGACGGCGCTTTCCGCATAATCGAACAGAAGATCCGGGGTGCGATGAGCAGAAACCACCTTTATTTCATGCTCGATACCTAGCGTGTCGAGGGTTTCGGCGGTATGGCACATGGTGGCCCAATCCGACTTCGAGCCCATGATGACGCCTACCCGTACGCTCATGCTGCCTCCATTTGATCGCCGGCCGCACCCGAATACCGTCAAGGTGCTGGTCTGGTCGTTGATGCTAGACACGGCTAGCTATTGAAAGAAGCGCAGCAGTATATCAGCGGATAGCACCGGCTACATCACAGCGCCTGTTTCCAGGCGCTCGTTATCAGACGCTCTACATTCAGAAAACTACGTTTGAGCCCTAATTTTCATGGGCTGGAGCAGACCGTCGGCTGCTGGGAATACCACTGCCCCGGCTCGCCTTCATACAGCGTCACCGGCGACCAGCTGTCGTAAGCAAAGCCGATATCCTGCTGGTCGGTTTTGGCCAGTGCCCGCAGGTTGAAAAGCCCCCCGGCAATGGCGCGACCGGCATTGATGTGGGCAAGCGGTGGGGCATCGACGGTGGTGCAGGACGCGCTCGGCACATCAGGGTCGAAGATTTGTACGCTGCGCTGGGCCGTGGTGGTGTTGCCGTCGCTATCGGTAGCGGAGAAGGTGCAGGCGTAATCACCGAGCCGAGACGTGTCCACCTGGCTGCAGTCCGTAGTCACAGGTACCTCGCCATCTTCCGCGTCCTGGGCGCTGGCGCCCGGGTCGTTGTAGGGGGCGTTGAGCGGAACCAGCAGAGGGTTCGCGCCGTTGAGCGTGATTCTTGGGGCGCCTGGGGGGATGATGCATTGCGTGGATGACGTTCGAAGAAGTCCCAAATGATATCCGGATAGCTGGGGCCTTGGCGGATGGCCCACCGGCCTTGATTGCCGCTCTCGCCGCCGATCCAGTAGTGGCCGCGATCGGTATCCCCAGTGCTCGGTGTGGCGCGCGGGCCATCGAAGAAGACGGTTTCGACCAGCGAGCGACTGGCATCCGAGCCATCCAAGGTATAGCGGCTCTGGCGACAGCCATAGTTCTGTTCAAAAAACGGCTGACAGGTCTCTTGTGAGGCGAGCGCTTCATCCGGAGTGTCATGGCTTTCATCGCCGAACACTGCCAGTTGGGCATCCCGCAGATTGCGTCCGGCGGGCTGGATCACCGTGCAGTCGTTGTTGTTCTGCAGCACCAGTAGCGGGATGGCATAGTCATCGTCGAGCTCACCGCGCATGTCGCCCACCACTTGGCTGACCGGATGGAACGTGGCAAAGCCCGGGCATTGTCCAGACAGCGACACCGAGGCGGCGTCCTCGCCGTAAGGCAAGCCTGCAGCGGTGGCGGCAGCGGCCCAGTATTCGTTATGGGTGATGGAGGCGACCACGGCCATGGCGCCGCCAGAGGAAAGCCCGGTGATATAGCGCCGCTCTGGATCGATGGCAAAGTTGGCTTCGACTTCAAGGGCAATCTGATGCAGATCCTCGGGTTCCCCCATGCCCTCCTGCTGGTGCTGATCCAACCAAAAGCCCCAGCAGTTGGTATTGCGTAGCCCGTCGTAGCTGGTAATAAAAGGCGCTATCAGGATGAAGCCGTAGCGATCCGCCGCCGCCTTGAGGCCCCAGTCGTCGAGCACATCGGTCTGGGTCTGTTGGCAGCCGTGCAGCGCCATGACCATGGGCGCAGGGCGGGTAAGACCGTCGGGTACGTAGACTTGGTAATTGCGCTCCCGAGAGCCCGAATAGCTTTGAGCATCCAGGGTGGCGCTTGAAAGGGTGCCCGCCTGAACCGGCGCGCAAAGAAGGAAGACAAGGATTGCGATCAGATCGCGACCCCATAGAACTAGGGAAGAATAAGCAGGCATGGATCATCCTTGAGTGCTGCGTGAATCAGTTGTCAGCATCGTCCCTTTCCTGGGATCTGCCAATGCTTTATGGGTAACCGTTGCAAAAAATATTATTTGAAAGCAACTTCCAGCTCAAAGCGCGGCAGGGGTTCTCCCTGGACCTCAACGGTCTCGCCAAACATGCCAAGCGGACGTACCCATAAACCATAATCGCCGTATAGCGCGCGATAGACGACCAGAGGCTCTTCGGTTTCACTGTGGTGAGCCAGGCCGATGACCTCGTAGCTCTGCCCCTTGTAGTGACGATAGATGCCCGGTACGAGGCGAGGATGTTCATTATTCATCGCAAGTTCCCTTGATGATCGCCAGTCGCGCCAATGCTCGAGACGCGGCGACGAAGCCAAAGCTGCCGGTGACAAAGGTCGCGGCGCCGAAACCGCTGGCGCAGTCAAGACGGGTAACTTCGCCGTTGCCGGGTTTCTGTAGACAGACCTCACCGTCACTGCGCGGATAGATCAGCTGTTCATCAGAATAGACGCATTCCACGCCAAAGCGTCTTTTTGGATTGCGGGAAAAACCAAAATCCCGCCGCAGCCGGGAACGTACCTTGGCCAGCAGCGGGTCGTGCTCCGTGCGGGTCAGATCAGCTACCTGGATACGGGTTGGATCGGTCTGGCCTCCGGCGGCGCCAGTGACGGTGAGCCGGATCTTGCGACGCTTGCACCAGGCGATCAGGGCAGTCTTGGCCACCACGCTATCGATGGCATCGATGAGATGATCCGTGTCCTCAGGGATGCGCTCAGGAAGATTTTTCGGTGTGACGAAGGCCGTGTCCGCCACCACCTCGATAGCCGGATTGATGGCCCGGCAACGCTCGGCCAGCACATCCACCTTGGGTCGTCCGATGGTGCCCTCCAGGGCGTGCAGCTGGCGATTGATGTTGGAGACACAGACATCGTCGAGATCGATCAACGTCAGCTTGCCGATACCGGCTCGCGCCAGGGCCTCCACCGCCCAGCTGCCGACGCCTCCGACACCCACGACCACCACATGAGATCGACGAAAGCGCTCCGCGGCACGGGCGCCATAGAGCCTGCGAATGCCGCCGAAGCGCAAATCGTAATCGTTGGTGATGGGGGTGGGTTCAAAGGGGTTCATGATGACTCGGCGGGTCTGCCTAACGCGATGTTGATGATAATGATGATGGGCCAGATGAGCCTCTTGCCAATTAGCGCCATTCTCTGGCAAGTGCCCGGACCAGCCCAAGCGTTCGAATAGCCGGCTCATATCCCTATCAGGCGCGGAACTCAAATGCAGCATCGCTCGACGCTTCGGATGCCAGAGGCCAAGCCCAACCGCCGCCAGCAGCAGGTTTGGGCACTCGAGTCGTTCCCGGAAGAAGCGATTGTGCACGCCCTTGCCATGCTTGGCATCGCCGATGATCGGATAGCCGCGTCGGGAAAGGTGGCGCCGAATCTGATGGCGCCGCCCGGTCAGCGGGTGAATTTCCATCAGCGAATAGCGGGCCTGGGGGTAGCGGTCGATGGCAATCGGCAGTTCGACGCTGTCTAGCCGACGTATCTCGGTGCGGGCAGCCTGTTCCGGCATCTCGCTCTTGGGGCGTCGGCCATCCTCTTCCCGCAGCGGCCAATCAAGGCATTCCCGTTCGGGGCCAACACCCCGTACCACCGCCAGGTAGCATTTTTGTACCTGTTGAGCGCTGAACTGGGCCGCTAGCGTGCTGGCCATATCAGGGGTCAGCGCAAACAGCAGGATGCCGCAAGTGGGGCGATCCAGGCGATGGACCGGATAAACCCGTTGACCCAGCTGATCCCGCAAAATCTGCAGGGCAAAACGTGTCTCGCCCTTGGCCAGGGCCGTGCGATGCACCAATAGCCCGGAAGGTTTGTGCACCGCGACCAGCTGCTCGTCCTGGTAAAGAATCCTTAAAGGCTCGCCGCTCATCGAGGAATCAACCGAAAAGGCCGTACAGGATGGCGCTCATGGCCACCAGACCTGCCACGGTCACGAAGACGTTGCTGGCGCGACCGCGGTAGGGAGCCAGCGCCGGCACCTTATGAATGGCATACATGGGCATTAGATAAAGAATCGCGGCGATGACCGGGCCACTCAGGGTTTCGATCAGGTTCAAAATATTGGGGTTGATGATGGCCACGCCCCAGGTCGTCAGAAACATGAAAGCAATGGTGAAACGGTTGATCCTGCTGGGATGAACGCTCCTGCCTTGGCTTTGCAACAGGTTGCGCGCCATGCCCTTCAAGCCTTCGCTGGCGCCCATGTAGTGACCGAAAAACGACGAAACGATGGCCACGAACGCCACCAACGGACCGAAATAGCTGACGAAGCCGCTATCGTACACGTTGGCCAAATAGGACAGGATCGGCAGGTTTTGCGCCTTGGCCTCGAGCAATTGTTCCGGGGTGAGCGCCAGTACGCAGGAAAATACGAACAGCATCACAAAGCTCACCAGCATGAGTGTGGTATTGCGCAGGATCACATCTGCCTTGGCGGAAGCCCCATCACCATGGCTGCGTTTCTGGGCGACCGCAAACTGGGAGATCGCCGGCGAATGGTTGAAGGAGAATACCAGCACCGGAATGGTCAGCCACACGGTGACAAGAAAATCACCGCCCTCGGGCATCGTGCCAAGACCCGACAGATTCCAGCTCGGGATCAGGTAGAGGGACATGAAGATCAAAATGGCCACCAGCGGGTAGACCAGCCATTGAGTGACCCTGAGCATGACGCGCTCACCGGCCAACATGACCGCCATCATGGCTGCAATCAGCACCCCGGATAACAACCAGCGCGGCGGGGGCGTCATGCCTAGCTGATTGGTAAGAAAGCTTGCCACGGTATTGGTGATGCCCACCCCGTAGATCAGCACGATGGGGTAGATCGCCAGAAAATAGAGCAAGGTGATTGCGCGGCCGGCGTTCTCACCAAAGTGCTCTTTCACGACTTGGGTGATGTCGCTGTTCTTGATCGAGGATGAACAGACGAAGCGGGACAGACCGCGGTGGGAAAGATAGGTCATCGGGCCGATCAGCAGCGTCATCAGCACCAAAGGCCAGAAACCGCCGATACCCGCGTTGATGGGCAGAAACAGAATACCCGCGCCCACGGCGGTGCCGAACAGGCTGAGCATCCAGGTCGTATCCTGGCTTGTCCAGGCGGTGGTCTTGGGAGCGTTGTGATTGCGCGCTGGCTGCGTGATACCGGGTTCTTCCATGAGATGAGTCCATTGCACGGCGAAGATGGTCGGGCAGCATAGCGCATTCCTGGAATGTGAAACATGACCCGGGTCAGTTATGGCCATAGCGGCGTCGTGCATCTCGCAATCCTGCGCCGCATTGGGCATGCTGATGCTTTATGCCGTGGGAAATCTCGAAATGAAAGTGTCCCCTGCCTATCGTATCGCTGCCACCATTCTGCATGGCTTCGATGAGTATCGTTCACGCTTCAAACAGATTACCCGGGATGCTCGCCGGCGCTTCGCAGAAGCGGCCTGGCGGGATGCTCAGCAAGCCTCGGCGGCACGCATCAATCTTTACGACGAAAAGGTCGGAGACACGCTTTCCCGGCTCAAGCGCTCCTTCGAAAACGACGAGCTCACCCACTGCGAGAATTGGCGCGAGGCCAAGCAGCACTACGCGCAGCTGATCGATCAGCGCCTGGATTATGAGCTGGCGGAAACCTACTTCAACTCACTGTTCTGCTCCATTTTTCATCATCGTCATATTCGCAATGACTGGATGTTCGTTTATAGCTCCCGAACCCATGCGGCTCATCGGTCGGATATCGAATTGACGCGCCGCCGCCGAGTCGAAGGGGACTGGCACGCAGCCCTCGCCTGGGCGTTGAAAGAGGCTTCCCTGGACACCTGCTACGACGATCTTGCGCGAGATGCTGAAATGGGCAGCGAGTTTTTGAACGCGCATCTGCCTGAGGCCTTGCGGGATGCCTCGGACGCACAGATCGAGCTGCTCAACAGCGTGTTCTATCGCAACAAGGGGGCCTATCTAGTGGGGCGCCTGAGCGGTGGCGATGTCCAGGTGCCGCTGGTGCTTCCCATCGTCCACGATGAAACCCAGGGTGACGTGAGAGGCGTACGGCTGGATACGGTGATCATCGAGCCGGTGGAGATATCGATCATCTTCTCTTTTACCCGGGTCTATTTTCAGGTCGATGTGCCGGTGCCCAGAGAGTTCGTTGGCTATCTGCAGGAGCTGATGCCAGACAAGCCCGAGGGTGAGCTTTATGCCGCGATCGGCTTTTTCAAGCACGGCAAGACCGAGTTCTTTCGTGCGCTCAACCAGCATATCGCCAAGCGCCAGGATCGTTTCATCATTGCTCCAGGGGTTCGCGGCATGGTCATGGCGGTGTTCGTGCTGCCTTCTTATCGAACCGTGTTCAAGATCATCAAGATCGCTTCGATCCTTCCAAGGCGATGAGCCGCGACAACGTGCGGGAGAAGTATCGCCTGGTCAAACGTCATGACCGGGTGGGGCGCATGGCGGATACCCAGGAATTTTCCAACTTCATCGCCCGCAAGGATCATTTCGATCCAGAATGCCTGAAAGAACTGCTCGAGGTGGCGCCCTCGACCGTGGAGCTTCGAGACGACAAGGTGCTCATCAAGCACTGCTACACCGAACGCATGATGATGCCGCTCAATCTTTATCTGGAGCAGAGCGACGAGCAGGAGACCCGGGCCATCCTCAAGGATTACGGCAACGCCATCAAACAGATGGCGGCGGCGAACATTTTTCCCGGCGACATGCTGCTCAAGAACTTCGGGGTGACCCGTCATGGTCGGGTGGTGTTTTATGACTACGATGAAATCTGCTATCTCACGGAGTGCAACTTTCGGAAAATTCCAGAAGCTCGTTATCCGGAACAGGAGATGATGGACGAGCCGTGGTACTCCGTCGGCCCGAATGATATTTTCCCCGAGGAGTTTGGCCCGTTTCTGTTCGCGGATATCAAGCTGCGGCGTCTGTTTCTGGAGCTGCACCCGGAGCTTTTCGAGGCGAATTACTGGCAAGGGCTGCAAAATGCGATCACGGAAGGGCAGGTGATCGATGTCTACCCCTATCGCAACAAGCAGCGCTTCGCCGGTGGCGATCAGGCGGTGCTGACTTACTGATTCAATGACTTATCGATTCAATGACTTATCGATTCACTGACTTACCGGCTCAAGGACTGAATGCGAGACAAGATGACGACAAATGCCAGACAGCGCCTGGTGGTGCTCACTGGGGCGGGTATCAGCGCCGAAAGCGGTCTCAAGACCTTTCGCGATGGCGATGGCCTATGGGAAAACCACGCCATCCAGGATGTTGCCACCCCGGAAGGATGGCAACGCGATCCGGCGCTGGTGCTGCGCTTTTACGACGAGCGTCGTGCCCAGGTGCGTCGTGCCAAACCCAATCCCGCTCATTGTGCTCTGGCCGAGCTCGAGGCGGACTTTGATGTCAGCATCATCACCCAGAACATCGACGATCTGCACGAGCGGGCCGGTTCCAAACGGGTCGTGCATCTGCATGGGGAAGTGCTCAGGGCGCGTTCGAGCGCTGATCCACGGCTGGTCTATCCGCTGCCACGGGGCGGCATCAAGCTGGGTGATCTCTGTGACAAAGGCAGCCAGCTTCGACCCGATGTGGTGTGGTTCGGCGAGGCGGTGCCCGCTTATGGTGACGCCTGCGATATCGTCACCCAGGCGGATCTGCTGCTGGTAGTGGGCACGTCGCTTGCGGTCATGCCCGCCGCCATGCTGCTGCACGAGGCCCCCAACGACTGCCCCTGTATCCTGGTGGACCCCAATGCATCAACGCTGTCCCCTAACTGGGTGCGAGCCATCGATGCGCCGGCCAGTCAGGGTGTGCCCCCTCTGGTCGAGCACTGGCGTCGTCAGCGACGCCTCGAGATCCCTTGAAGAGTTCATAATGTCCATTTTCGAGCAGATCAATCGCCTGTTTCCTCTCTGGGCGATTCTTTTCGCCCTCGCTGCTGCCTGGCAGCCAGACTGGTTTACCGGACTTGCCGGTCAGATCAAGCTGCTATTGGCGGTTATCATGTTTGCCATGGGGCTGACGCTCTCCCGGCAGGATTTCCTCAATGTGATTCGCGCCCCCTTGCCGGTGGCGGTCGGGGTCATACTGCAGTTCTCGGTGATGCCCCTGGCTGCCCTGGCCGTTTCCTGGCTGCTCGGCCTCGATGCAGCGCTCACTACCGGCATGGTGCTGGTCGGTGCAACCGCCGGGGGCACCGCGTCGAACGTCATCACCTGGCTGGCCGGTGGTCATGTGGCGCTTTCCGTCTCCATGACCCTGATGTCGACCCTGGTATCCGTGGTGGCAACACCGCTTCTAACATTGCTGCTGGTCGGTGAAAGCGTTCAGGTGCCGGCGGGGGGCATGTTTTTGAGCATCGCCCAGCTTGTCATCGCGCCCATTGCCCTCGGTGTACTCGTTCACCATTTTCTGGGCCGCCAGCTGCGCCGTATCGAGCCCATGTTGGCAACGGTTGCCATGGCAGCCATCGTTTTGATCATCGCCATCGTGGTGGGGCTCAATGCAGATCGATTGGCGACCCTTGGGCCCTTGGTGGCACTTGCGGTGATACTGCACAACGCCATCGGTCTGGTAGGGGGCTACGGCATTGGCCGGCTGTGCGGCTTCGACAAGCGGGTGGCAAGAACCCTTGCCATCGAGGTGGGTATGCAAAATTCCGGACTCGCGGTGACCCTGGCCAATCAGTTCTTCAGCGCCACGGCGGCCTTGCCCGGTGCGCTTTTCTCCATTTGGCACAACGTTTCCGGCTCACTGCTGGCGGGCTACTGGAAGCGCCGACCGGTGGATACCGACGACACATTAGCAAGGAAGCAGCTAAATACGCCATGACGCTATCGGACCCGGATCAATGCGTATCTTCTCCACCTCGTCGTCCTTTCAAAGCCAGAGGCAGCTTCGTCACTCGCTGCGAGGGGTGTCGTCTGCCGCTGTTGAACTGTCTGTGCCCTTACCGGGTGAAAACCGAAAGCAAAGCGCGCTTCTGGCTGTTGACCCATCCGCTGGAACATAACAAGCCGACCAATACCGGCCGGCTGATCGGCGATATTCTCGACACCACAGAGGTCTTCACTTGGTATCGCACCGCGCCAGACATTGCATTGCTCGACCATCTCGATGATCCGCGTTTTGCCCCTTTTCTCGTCTTTCCCGACGACCAGCCGGACTATGCTGAACGGGTCGTCGATATCGACTCGGTAAAGCAGGCAAAACGAGAAGGGCGCATTCCGGTGTTCATCATTCTCGACGGTACCTGGCGACAGGCTCGGCGTATCTTTCGCAAGAGCCCTTATCTTGCGCGTCTGCCGGTGCTGCCCCTGCATACCGAACGTCTCACCCGCTATCACTTGCGTAAACCCGCCTCGGCATCGCATCTATGCACCGCGGAGGTTGCCGCGGAGCTGTTGCGTCAAAGCGGCGATACTGTCGCCGCCGAGGTGCTCGACGACTATTTCGAGGTGTTCAACGACAGCTACGCCGAGAGCCGTCGACATAGCAAACTTGAAAGACCTACGGCGGCGATGCAGCGCTTGCTGGAGAGGCAACGATGATTACCGCAGCAGACAAGACAGCAGGAGCTTTCTTATGAGCCAACAAGAAGACAACGGCATTTCTCGCCGCGATTTCGTCGGTATTTCTGGTCGCTTCGGCCTGACTTCGACCTTGCTGGCCGCCTCTGGCCTGGGCGCAACCCTGGGCGCTTCTAGTTTGGCGCGAGCTGCGGAGAAAGAAGAGAAGAGACGACGCCGAACCACTCCGAAACATGTTCTGCGTTTCGCCGCTTCGGGCTGTAACGAACGTCATCAGAACATTCAGAATTCCAGCCAGCTGTTCTTCACCCGGGACTTGGAAGCCCGTAGCAATGGCGCTATTCGCGTGGACTTCGTGGACAGTAACGAGGCGTGCAATGAGCACGATGGCGTGAGCAGGATCCAGCAGGGCAGCGTGGATATCTTCTCGGGCTCGACCCAAAATTCCGCGATCGGAGCTCCTTATTACAACGTGCTTGACTTTGCCTACATGTTTCCGTCTAGGGCGTCGATGTTCCATTTTTTCTACGACCCACGCAGTGAGAAGCTGCTGCGCGAACCTTTGCGCCGCTGCCATGATATTCAGTTTTTGTTCACCCATTGCGATCTGCGTGGTCTGATGCTGGGGCTAAAATGGGCGGGCAAGCCGCTGGTGGCCAGTCTAGAAGATTTGTCCGGCACTAGAAATCGGGTCGCTGGCAGCCAGCTTGGGCGCATCACCATGCGAGAGCTCAATCTCAATCCGGTGCCAGTGGCTTGGGAAAAAACCCTGGACGGATTGCGCCAAGGCCTGTTCGATGGTGCAGAAGCCTGGATGGCAGCGGTGGCCCATGCGGGTATGGCGCCAGTCGTGTCTCAAGCGGTGGATCTGCGCTTTTTTGCCGGCACTGAACATACCGCTATGAGCCTGCCGGTGTTCGACACGCTGGGTAGCGATTTACAGGATCAGGTAATGGAGTCCGCCTATACGGCGCAGATTTTCACTCACGGCATGAACGAAGCGGCTCAAACACAAGTAGTGGGTGCCTTTGAAAATCCTCCCTCCAGTACCGTCTTCGGTAAGCACAATGTTCGAGTGGCCCCGCTTTCCGATGAAATACGCCGGCAAGCTGCCCAAATGTGCGCACCGGAGTTCAACCCAGCGCCTTGGGAGCAGTGGCGTGAACGGCTCAACGGTTGGGCCGGTGGTATCGATGTCTACCAAGAGATTCACGGCATTGCTCGGGAGATCCCTGCGGATATGGCTGCGGTCGACGTTGAACCCAATCGCTGGTGGCATAGTTAGATGGCAAGGGTTCAGATCGAGGCATCAAACAAGCTAACAACTAATTTGCCGATCAAAACACACTTGTCATCCTAAGGCGCTATCAGTAATATGTGCGCCCTGTGGAGGGGGTCGTTAGCTCAGTGGTAGAGCAGTTGGCTTTTAACCAATTGGTCGTAGGTTCGAATCCTACACGACCCACCATCATCACCTCCCCAAGATTTCTTGTAGTAAAGCCTCATTCCGGGTCGTTAGCTCAGTGGTAGAGCAGTTGGCTTTTAACCAATTGGTCGTAGGTTCGAATCCTACACGACCCACCAAATACCGGCGCCCTCGCATTTTCGAATGCGGGGGCGTTTTGCTGTACGCCAGGGAGCCTTTTCACGTTAGACTTGTCAAAATTCGTGAGTTAGGTGCGTCGCGTGATCGAAAAGATCGATCGGGTCTGGCGCTTCTAAAAACGCAGGGGGATTCCCTGCCAACAACGAGTGATAGACACGATGACAATCATGACGCCTCGCGCGAGGGTGCAAGAGCACTTGGCCCTCGCTTACTGTCCTACGCGGATTCCCGCCGAAGACGAAGTCCGCATCGACGAGATCAAGCGCTTATTGAATGAGCGCAACGCGGTACTCGTCGCCCACTACTATACCGATGATGCCATTCAACAGCTGGCGGAAGAAACCGGCGGATGCGTCTCGGATTCCCTTGAGATGGCACGCTTCGGTGCCCGACATGAAGCCTCGACGTTAGTGGTTGCCGGGGTACGCTTCATGGGGGAGACCGCCAAGATTCTCTCTCCCGAGAAACGGGTGCTGATGCCGACCCTGGAAGCCACCTGCTCTCTGGATATCGGTTGCCCGGCGGATGAGTTCGCAGCTTTCTGCGACGCCCACCCGGATCGCACCGTGGTGGTCTATGCCAATACCTCTGCAGCAGTAAAGGCCCGGGCCGACTGGGTAGTGACATCTTCCATTGCCGTGGATGTAATCGAGCACCTGCAGGCCAGAGGTGAAAAAATCCTGTGGGCGCCGGACAAACACCTTGGTGGCTACATTCAAAAGCAGACCGGCGCCGACATGCTGCTCTGGGACGGTGCCTGCATCGTTCACGAGGAGTTCAAGGCAAAGGGCATCACTGATTTGAAGGCGCTGTACCCGGATGCCGCAGTGCTGGTGCATCCGGAATCGCCGGCCAATGTGGTAGAGATCGCGGACGTGGTGGGCTCCACCTCGCAGTTGATCAAGGCGGCCAAGGAGTTGCCTCAGCAGGAGATGATCGTCGCCACGGATCGCGGCATTTTCTTCAAGATGCAGCAGGCGGTGCCGAACAAGATCTTGTTCGAAGCTCCTACCGCCGGCAATGGCGCGACCTGCAAGAGCTGCGCGCATTGCCCTTGGATGGCGATGAACGCCCTCGACAATCTAGCCGGAGCGCTGCGTGACTACAGCGGCGAGATATTCGTCGATGAGGAACTTCGCCTGCGAGCGCTGAAGCCGCTGGAGCGAATGCTCAATTTCAAGCGTTGATCATCAGCCGTCTCGCTGCCTGGCAACGAGACGCTGATGGTTTTAGAGTTGTTGGGCAGCTTCGCGATACTCCATGTACACTCTGCGCCGCTGCTGAATACGGCTCGCCATGCCGAAATCGTTACTGCGCTTGGCCACATCTTCGGCTACCTCGAGCTGTCGAATGGCTCGATCGATGCTGCCGCTCAGCTGTAGCTGCTCGGCTCGAGCCAGATGCCCCCAGATTTCATGGCCGCTGCGTCCGGCGGCCTCGGCGAGAAGGGTGAATACCTGGGGATCTTCCGGTGCTTGCTGGCTGAGCTCGCGCAGTACATCGAAGGCCTGGCCGGGATCCGTCTGCAACAAAATATCGGACTGAATCAACTCTGCGGGAAAGTAGCCCGGTGAGAGTCTCAAGATGCGCTGGGCCCGTTCGAGCGCCACGCTACGTCGGCCTGCCTCGAGTGCGATTTCAGCGGCGCTAGCCGGGATCAAGGAGAGATCCGGCAGTTCGCGAGCCAGGCGATCAAGGCTATCGAGGGCCGCGTCGGTACGATCTTGCTCGGCGGCAATGAGTGCTTGCAAATAGTGGATGGCGCTCTGGGGCGGGTTGTCCTGACGTAGCTGCGACATGGCTTGAGTCGGATCGTCCTGGTTCAGCTTGAGCAATGCCCGGGCACGGATCATGGCATAGGTCGGGTCTTTGGAGGCGGCCGTTGTGCGAAGTTGATCGGCACGGCTCTGGGTGTCACTGATGCGAGATTCCGTGACAGGGTGGGTCAACAGGAATTCCGGCGGGTTGCCCCCCTGCAGGCTGGTCAAGCGCTGCATGGCACGAAACATGGCGGGCATGGCCTGAGGATCGAAGCCCGCATCCGCCATGGCATCGAGCCCTACCCGGTCCGCCTCCTGCTCGAAGCGCCGGGAATAGGCCAGCTGATCCTGAATGAATGCCGCCTGGGAGCCTGCCATGGCCGCAAGGCCTGCATTGCCACCGCCGCCGGCAGCGATCACCATGCCTGCCAGCATGGCGGCCATGGTGGGTAGCTGAGTTTCTTCGATACGCTCCATGCGCCGCGCGAAATGACGCTGGGACAAATGGCCGAGTTCGTGTGCCAGCACCGAGGCGAAGGCATCTTGCTGGACGCGAAGGAGAACAGTCCGGCATTGACACCGACGATGCCACCTGGCACCGCAAAAGCATTGAGTAGCCGGCTGTCCACCAGGGTAACGATCACCTGAGTGGTGCCAATATCACTGTATGGCAAGAGTCTGGATAGAACCGATTCGACATAGCGCTGAGTGATAGGATCCTGCCAAGCCTGAGTCTGGGCACGAAACTGGCGCAGCCAGGCGCGACCGAGGCGATGCTCTTCATCACTTGAGACGCTGCTCCCACCACTGCCCAGAGAGGGTAGCCCATAGTCGTCGGCCCCCAGCGACACCGAGAGTGAGGCGAGGGTAAGAGCGCCTACCAATACCGACGTTGTTATTTTACGCAGCATGACTATCCTCGTGGACGGGTAACGCCAGTAGCGGCATGTACACTCGACATTGATTCGAGAAACAAAGTGCCTTTAAATCGAGGCGATTTTCTATTCTCACGGGAGATGTCATGGCTCTGCAACCTGACGATGTGCTCGATGCGCGTGGCCTGCATTGCCCGCTGCCACTGCTCAAGGCCAAGCAATCCTTGGCAAGCCTTGAAGCCGGCGCCGTGCTTCATGTAATGGCGACGGACCCAGGCTCTTGGCGAGACTTCGAAACCTTCATCGAACAAAGCGGTTTCGAGCTTCTGTCTCGAGAAGAAAGTGGCGACGAATACCATTACTGGATTCGCAAGGGTGCCGCCGTTATATGAAGATGAAAGAGGTCCTGAAAACCTGGGCCGAGCGTTACTTTTCCGACGAAGAAGCGGTCGTTCTTCTGCTGGTGCTGATCCTGGGCTTTGCCATCGTGATCTGGATGGGCAAGATGCTGGCTCCTTTCTTCACCGCGCTGATCATCGCCTTCCTGCTGCAGGGGATCGTCGCCTGGCTGGAACGCCGGGGATTGCCCCGACTGCTGTCGGTATTGACAGTATTTCTGATCTTCATCGGAGCGCTGCTGGCGCTGGCCCTGGTGGTATTGCCCCTGGTCTGGAATCAGATGGTCGAGCTGGTGCAGGAAACCCCGCGCATGTTTGCCCGGGTTCAGCAGCTGTTGGATGGCCTTCAGGCGCGCTATCCCACGGTGATTACCCCGGATCAGATTCAGGTCTGGATTTCAACGGCGGGGCGAGAGGCCACCCAGCTTGGTCAGCGGGCATTGACGCTGTCGCTGTCATCGCTAGGTAACCTGCTGGGATTGATCATCTATCTGGTGCTGGTGCCGATTCTGGTGTTCTTTCTACTCAAGGATCGGGAATCGCTGACACGCTTTTTCCTTTCGCTGTTACCGCAAAAGCGCGCCTTGATGACCAATGTATGGCACGAAATGGATCACCAAATCGCCAACTATGTACGAGGCAAGGTGATCGAGATACTCATCGTCGGCAGCGCGGCCTATGTCACCTTCTGGTTTTTCGGGCTGCCTTATACGGCATTGTTGGGGCTGACGGTAGGGCTCTCGGTGCTGGTGCCCTATATCGGGGCGGCGATCGCGACAATCCCCGTGGCAGCCGTGGCGGGATTTTATTTCGGTATCAGCGACGAGTTCGTCTATGTGGTCGTCGCTTATGGGGTGTTACAGGCACTGGATGGCAACGTGCTGGTGCCGGTGCTGTTCTCCGAGGCGGTCAATCTGCATCCGGTATCGATCATCCTGGCGGTGCTGTTTTTCGGGGGGATCTGGGGGTTTTGGGGAATATTCTTCGCCATTCCGCTGGCGACACTGCTCAAGGCCCTAGTCAGGGCTTGGCCCCGCAGCGTAGGACAGCGGGGGCAGCCTATTCGTCAGGTTGACCTGGAAGATTAAATTTACGAGTTGCGCTAGCGCGACTTCGCGTGAAGTTCCTGGGCCGCTTCGAGTACCTTTTCGACGTGGCCCGGTACCTTGACTCCGCGCCATTCCTGGGCCAGCTCGCCGTGCTTGTCGATCAAGAAGGTGCTGCGCTCGACGCCCAGATGCTCTTTGCCGTACATCTTCTTGAGCTTGATGACATCGAACAGCTGACATAGAGCTTCGTCCTTGTCGGAGATCAGTTCGAAGTTGAAACTTTGTTTGGCCTTGAAATTTTCATGGGCGCGCAGGCCGTCTCGGGAAACGCCGAAGATACGGGTGTTGGCCTCGTCGAAGGCGCTCTTGTGATCGCGAAAATTGCCGCCTTCGGTGGTGCAGCCCGGCGTGCTGTCCTTGGGGTAAAAATAGATCACCACCTGCTGTCCCTTGAGCTGAGAGAGTGTAACCGTGGTGTCGTTGGTAGCCTCGGCGGTAAAGTCGGGAACCGCCTGGCCAATGCTGATGCTCATGCCGCACTCCTTGATTGCGCTCTTGTAAGGAACGAAGAGAGTACATCCAGACAGGCTTCGTTCCCAACTCTATGGGTTTTACCCTTCCTGGCACCTGTACAGACTTTCGTCGCCTGAGTACCATTTGCCCTTCGAATAACATATCGATCACAGAAGCCGTGACCCGCGACTCGTCGCCATAGGGCCAGGAAGCCGATGTACAGGAGGGCGTTCCCGCATGATTACAGGCAGCATCGTCGCGTTGGCGACACCGATGAAGGTTTCCGGCGAGATCGACTGGGAGGCCTTGCGCCGCCTGGTAGGTTTTCATCTCGACAATGGCACCGATGCCATCGTTGCCGCCGGCACTACCGGTGAACCCACCACCATGTCCTTCGCGGAGCATTTCGATGTCATCCGCACGATCGTCGAAGAGGTGAATGGACGTATCCCGGTAATTGCCGGAACCGGGTCCAACAACACCACTGAAGCAATAGAGCTGACACGCTATGCCAAAGAGGTGGGCGCCGACTACTGCCTGACCGTGGCACCCTATTACAACAAGCCGACTCAGGAAGGGTTGTTTCAGCATTTCAAGGCAATTGCCGAGGCCAGCGATCTGCCGGTCATTCTGTACAATGTCCCTGGACGCACCTGCTCCGATATTTACAATGAGACCGTGCTACGGCTGGCAAAGGTCGATAATATCGTCGGTCTCAAGGATGCTACGGGCAATCTGGAGCGCGCCGAGGACCTCATCGAACGTCTCAAGGGTAGCGACTTCGCGCTCTATTCCGGCGATGATCCCACCGCCTGTGATTTCATGCTGATGGGTGGGCATGGCGATATTTCCGTGACTGCCAACGTCGCCCCCCGTTCGATGCATGAGCTGTGCAAGGCTGCCGTGGCCGGCGATAGCGACAAGGCCCATCAGATCAATACGCGTCTGATGCCGCTGCACACCGTCCTGGGCGTCGAGTCCAATCCGATTCCGACGAAGTGGGCGCTCAATCGCATGGGCTATGCCGAGAAAGGCATTCGTCTGCCGCTGACCTGGCTTTCCGAGAAATACCATGCCACCGTCGATGAGGCCTTGCAGCTTGCGGAGGTGCTGGAAGATTGACACTGCGATGCGCCACCCTGACCGACCGGCCGTGGCTGAACCGCCGACCCGCGCACAACATAAGGTAGATGCATGAACCCCGTCTTCAAATGGACGCCGTTGATTCTCGTGACTGCCCTGGTGGTCAGTGGCTGTGGCCGCAGCGGCTATTATTACGATCGCAACGATGAGTATCGCGATGCTTATCTGACCAAGCCGCTAACGCTGCCCGACAATCGCCAGCGCAATCGCTACCAGGACGCCATGCCGGTGCCGCCGGCTAACAGCGACTTCCTGGCTCAGGGCGAGTTCAGCGCGCCCCGTCCTCAACCATTGACCGGGGGCGATCAAGGCGAGCAGAAATTCGTCGAACAGCGCGAAGCGGGCGCGGATCGCTGGCTTCTGGTCAATGCGGCTCCTGCCGCCATCTGGCCTCGCCTCCAGGGCTTCGTTGCTCAGCGAGGCCTTGAAGCCCGGGCGCTGAATGCGTCTCAAGGCCGTATCGAAACTGATCAAGCCACGCTCAGCGTGCGTCAAGGGCTGCGCGGCAACACCAGTGAAGTGCGCTGTGAGACCGCGCCAGGCACGGATGCATCCCAGTGTCTATCGGCGTTGAGCAGCCATCTCTCTTCCTACGCTCAGGAGCAGCAAAGCGTCTCTCTGGCGGCTCAGAATCTGTCCCGAGACGACCGCGTGCGTCTTGAGAATGCAGGTGGCGCATGGCAGCTGCTGATGGCACTTGGTTTCGATCGTGCCTGGTCGGAGCTTTTCTACCAGCTCGAGAATAATTTTGCCAAAAAAGGAAACAAGCTGTTGGATCAGAATCGCAGCGCCGGCGAGTTCCTGGTCGAGTACACGCCCAAGGACGATGGCGGCAGCTTTTTCGGTCTATTCGGTGACGATGCAGAGCCGCGCCAGTACCGCCTGCTAGTGGACGAGCCTACCCAGGGCAAAACCCGGGTACGGGTAGCTGCGACGAACGACAATTCGCTCAGCGGTAGCGATGCTCGTGAATTGCTTGACGAGCTGGCCGCAACGCTACGGTGACAATGACCGACCGACACGCCGTCAACTGGGGAGCGGCGCTACGTTTTGCCTCGCTGGGCAGTGGCAGCAAGGGGAATGCCACCCTGGTCAGCGATGGTGAGACCCATGTTCTCATCGACTGTGGTTTTGGCCTGCGTGACGCGGAGAAACGTCTGGCACGGCTGGGATTGAGCCCCAGGGAATTGGCGGCGGTTCTGGTCACTCACGAACACAGCGATCATATTCGTGGCGTCGGCGCCTTGGCGCGGCGCTACGATCTGCCGATCTACCTCACGACGGGTACCTGGCTCTCCCGACGTCTCGGGGAGGTACCTCGCCACCGATTGATCGTGCCCCAGGTGCGCTTTGCCATTGGGGGGCTTGAAATCGATCCGGTGACCGTACCCCACGATGCCCGGGAGCCGGTGCAGTTTTGCATCAGCGCCCGGCAACGCCGACTCGGCGTGTTGACGGATCTAGGCCATCCGACTGCCCATGTTATCCAGGCGTTCGATAGCTGCGATGCATTGCTTCTCGAGTGCAATCACGACCCGCGCATGCTGGCAGAAGGCCCTTATCCGACTCGGCTCAAGCACCGAGTGGGAGGTAATTGGGGGCATCTTGCCAACGGTCAGGCTCATGCGCTATTGAGGCAGATAGGCATGGATCGCTTGCAGCGCATCGTCTGTTCGCATCTCTCTGAGCAGAACAATCGTCCGGAATTGGCCAAAGAGGCACTCATGCCGCTACTTGATGGCGATGAGTCGCGTCTTGTCATTGCCGCCCAGGACAAAGGTGTCGAATGGCAAGTAGTGGCCTGAGGCTGGTCAGCTACACACACTTGCCTCTTACGTGATCTGTCGGCTTTTCTATATCAATGTCATTTTTCCAACGAATTCGGAGAATCCTGGATGGAAAAACGCGATGAGCTGTATGCGGGCAAGGCCAAGTCGGTCTATGGCACCGATGACCCGAACCGTTTGATTCTTCATTTTCGTGACGACACCAGCGCTTTCGACGGCAAGCGCAAGGAAGCTCTTGAACGCAAAGGCATGGTCAATAACAAGTTCAATGCCTTCATCATGGATAAGCTGCAGGCAGCAGGAATTCCCACGCATTTCGAGAAGTTGCTCTCGGATACCGAGTGCCTGGTCAAGAAGCTCGACATGATCCCGGTGGAATGCGTTGTGCGCAATCTGGCTGCCGGTGGTCTCGTGCGTCGCTTGGGGGTGGAAGAAGGTATCGAGCTCGTTCCGCCGACATTCGAGCTGTTCCTCAAGAACGATGAAAAAGGCGACCCGATGATCAACGAGTCTCTGGCCCAAACCTTCGGCTGGGCGACGTCGGATCAGCTTTCGCGAATGAAGGCGCTGACCTTTCAGGTCAACGATGTGCTCAAGCAGCTGTTTCAGGACGGCGACATGCTACTGGTCGACTACAAGCTCGAGTTCGGCGTGTTCGACGGCGAAATCCTGCTGGGCGACGAGTTTTCCCCGGATGGCTGCCGACTGTGGGACGCGAAGACCCGTGAGAAGATGGACAAGGATCGCTTCCGTCAGGGGCTGGGAGGCGTGATCGAAGCCTACGAGGAAGTAGGGCGGCGCATCGGTGTCAACTTCGGATAGGGAGCCGATTTACTGCTGCGCTAATCGATGTCGATCACGTGCATTTTGATGCTATTGGCCTCGTCCTGGATGCAAAAACGCACGTTTACATCCCGCAAGAAAACACCGTAAACCCGTCCTGGCGTATCCTGATGATAAGCCGGGCGCGGGTCCTGCCTTACTACCTGTACGATCAAGTCCCGCAGCGATTTCTCATCGTCTCGACGCACAAGCACCGCTTCGGCTTTTGCCGAGAAATCAACGCGGTAGTTGGGCGGCGGCGTTGGCGCAAAACCCGCCTGAGCATCCGGATGCGATTCCACCCAGGGCAAGTAGGGTTTGATGTCCAGCACCGGAGTGCCATCGATGAGATCGTGACCGCTCAGGTGTAGCCGTACTCCGTTCTCGAGCTCGATTTTTTCCAGACGCACCAAGGAAAGGCCCAGGCGATTGGGCCGGTGAGTGCTGCGGGTAGCGAATACGCCGATCCTGGTATTGCCGCCTAACCGGGGTGGCCGCACCAGCGGTGTCCAGCGCTGAGGGCTACGATGAAAGATGAAGGTCAGCCATAGATGGCTGACCTTTTCGAGGCCGCGAACCGCCTGGGGGTCGTCGAAGGGGGGAAGCAAGTGAAGTATGGCCCGTCCGGCGGGTGCAAGCCCCGGCTGTCGAGGCACGCCGAACTTGTCGGGATAATCGCTGGCAACGCGTCCGATAGCGGTTAGAGTAAAATCAATCGCTTGAAACGAGTATGAAGTATGCTCTGTCATGGCACTATTATGCCGATAGTATCCTCTTTTTTCTTGCAGGAGACAGTCAGCATGATCGAACTGGAAAAATTGGCTCAGGCCCAGCAAGCCATCATCGATGCGGGCAAGCAGCTACATGCGGCAGGATACGTACCGGCGACCGCGGGAAATTTTTCGGTGCGTCTGGACGACTCCCATATGGCGATAACCGTCTCCGGGAGTCATAAGGGGCATTTGTCCAGCGCCGAGGTGATGGTGACCGATTTTACGCCTGAGCCGGTAGGCAGTGCGCTGACGCCTTCGGCTGAAGCGCGCTTGCATGCTCAGCTGTATGAAGACGCGCCTTTGGCTGGCGCGATTTTACATGGGCACTCGAAGGCGGCGACATTGCTTTCTTTGCTCGAGTCCGGCGACACCCTATGGCTAACCGGCTACGAACTGCAAAAGGCGCTCGAGGACGTCACGACTCATGAAGCGCGCATTGCAGTGCCCATCTTCGACAACACTCAGGATGTCGAGGCGCTCGCGAATACCGTGCGTCAGCGGCTTGCGGAGCAAGATTGCTGTGCTTATCTGATTCGTGGACACGGGTTCTACACCTGGGCTCAGGATATGGACACCTGCCTGCGCCATGTAGAAGCGCTGGATTTTATGTTTGGTTGTGAACTGGAGTTGAGGAAGAACAGATCATGAGCTTCTTGCACATCTATCACGAAGCGGACGGTGAGCAGCCGATCGTTTCTACTCACGAGGGTGAGCGCATCGCCGCAGAGCTCGCTTTTCATGGCGTACGCTTCGAGCGTTGGACCCTTCAGCCAAACGTTGAGTCGAATGCAAATCAGGACGCAGTGCTTGCGGCCTATGCCGAAGACGTGGCGCGGCTCAAGAAAGAAGCCGGTTTTGCTGCCGTCGATGTGATCGGCATGACGCCAGATCATCCGGACAAGGTATCCCTGCGCAAGAAATTTCTCGATGAGCATCGTCATAGCGAGGATGAGGTGCGCTTTTTTGTGCGCGGCGAAGGTATCTTTTATCTGCATATCGAGCAGCGTATTTATGCGGTTGGCTGTGCTGCCGGGGATCTGATGTCGGTGCCCGCCGGTACCTCCCACTGGTTCGACATGGGACCCGAGCCGAATTTTACCGCCATTCGTCTGTTCACCAATCAGGAAGGCTGGATCGCGAACATGACCGGTAGCCCGATCGCTTCGCGTTTTCCCCGTTTCGAAGCCTTGTCGGGAGCCACGGCTTCATGATTCACGCCATTGTACTGGATATCGAGGGCACCACCGGGTCGATCAGTTTCGTGCACGAGGTGCTGTTTCCCTATGCTCGGGCCCGGCTAGCGGATTTCATTCGTCACCATGGCGACGATCCAGCCGTCCGGGAGCAGTTGAGGGCAGTGCGCGAGCTGGCCGATGAGCCCGATGCGCAACAGTCACGCTTAATCGAGATACTCGAAGAGTGGATGAAAGCGGACCGCAAGGCGACACCGCTCAAAGCACTTCAAGGCATGATTTGGGAAGAGGGGTATCGCCAAGGCGACTTCACCGGCCACGTCTATCCCGATGCAGTTGCTTGCATGGAGTTCTGGCACAGAATGGGAATCGCGCTGTACATCTACTCCTCGGGGTCGGTAAAAGCGCAGAAGCTGCTGTTCGCTCATTCCGATGTAGGCGATCTCACATCGCTGTTGACCGGCTATTTCGACACCACTACGGGCCCTAAGAAAGAAAGCGAAAGCTATCGGCGAATCGCGGCACATCTGGCCTTGTCCGGGCGTGACATTCTGTTCTTGTCGGATACGCTCGCTGAACTCGACGCCGCCGCGGCAGCGAATTTTCATACCGTTCAACTGGTGCGCGAAAAAGACATGGCCATTGGCGATCACCCGGTTGCCACTGGGTTCGATGCAGTGCGGCTGCCGGAGAAATGAAGGATATGCTGGATCGAGTAATCTATCGTGCCGCCGTGCCCAAGGATGCGGCGGATCAAGGCGAGGTGTTCTATCACGCCGTGATGCAAGGGGCGGCCGGCTACTACAGCTTGGCACAGCGTGAAGCCTGGGTCTCCGCATTGCCCCGAGAGGCCAGCGCCTGGGCGGCCCGTCAGATGTTCTATCCGACTTTGGTGGCGGTGTGCGATCGGCGCTGTGTGGGTTTCGTTGAGCTCGACCTGGAGGGAGAACGTATCGAGACGCTCTATGTCTGGCCTTCCTTGAATCATCGCGGCGTTGGCTCGCGTTTGCTCGACTACGCCGAGGTGACAATGCGCGAAGAGGGTGTGACCCGGCTGGGCATCGAAGCGAGCCTGATGCTGGCGCCAGGTCTTGAAAAGCGCGGTTGGCAGCGTCTTGACGAAGAATGGGTCGAGCGTCAGGGTCAGCGCCTGACCCGCGTACGGTTGGAAAAGACGCTGACGTGATAGCCGGTATGATGGCTAGCGGGATTCGACGTGCGTCACCCGCATCGATAGATCGATGGACTTGACGTCCTTGGTTAGGGCGCCGATCGAAATGCAGTCCACGCCGGTAGCCGCAATGGCTTCCAAGGTCGATTCGCTGACATTGCCGGATGCCTCGAGGGTAGCCCGTTTGGCGGTAATGCTCACCGCTTTGCGAAGATCATCGAGAGAGAAGTTGTCGAGCATCACGATATCCGCATGAGCGTCGAGAGCCTGATCCAGTTCGTCGAAGTTCTCGACTTCTACTTCCACCGGTAGATCCTTGGCGATTGAACGTGCCTCCTTTACTGCAGCGGCAATACTGCCACAGGCCGCAATATGGTTCTCCTTGATCAAAAAGGCATCGTACAGGCCAATGCGGTGGTTGTGGCCACCCCCGCAAGTGACGGCGTATTTCTGCGCCAGGCGCAGTCCAGGTAGCGTCTTGCGGGTGTCCAGCAAGCGTACGCTGGTATCGGCAACTCGCTGCACATAGTGGCGGACCCGGCTTGCGGTACCGGATAGGGTCTGTAGCAGATTCAGAGCGGCACGTTCGCCGGTCAGCAGGCTACGCGCCGGTCCTTCCAGCTTGAGGAATACCCGATTGGCGCTCAAGAGGTCGCCGTCCGCCGCCTGCCAGGACAGCGTGACTCGCTGATCGAGACGCCGGAACAGTTCATCGACCCAGGCAACCCCGCAGAGCACGCCCTCTTCCCGGGAGATCACCTGAGCCGTGGCCCACTGGTTTTCAGGAATCAACTGCGCGGTGATATCACCGGGGCCAACGTCCTCCGCCAGTAAGCGTGCGGTGCTGATGCGTATGTCTTCGACAAGCGCTTCATGGTAGTGCATGGCAAGTCCTGCTCTGGTGTATGCAACAATATAGGCAGTATAAAGAAAGCCACCAGAATTCGGCAGGGGAGCCTAACATGCGAATCGAGGCGAACTGGTTGCAGACTGCCAGGCGCGTAGTGTCACCCAATTTCAATGAGCGTCCAGACAATGAGATTTCGGCGCTCGTGCTGCACTCCATCAGCTTGCCCCCTGGGCGCTTCGGCGGCGACGCTATCGAGAAGCTATTTACCAATTCCCTTGATCTTTCGGCACATTCCTACTTTGCTAACCTCAAAGGCGTGGAAGTCTCGGCGCACCTGCTGATTCGTCGGGGCGGAGAGCTGGTGCAGTTCGTGCCTTTCGACAAACGTGCCTGGCATGCCGGGCGCTCCTGTTGGCAGGACGGACATCGCCAGCGCCGTGGGCTCAACGATTTCAGTATTGGCATCGAGCTGGAGGGTGACGAAGTGCATTCCTACACGGAACATCAGTATCGTAATCTGGCTCGGGTGATTCATGCGCTGATGAGCACGTATCCGGCGCTTACCCAAACGCGTATCACCAGCCATGCGCGAATTGCACCGTTGCGCAAGAGCGATCCGGGGCCTGCCTTCGATTGGCAGTACCTGCATCGATGTCTGTAACAGATGCGAATATCGTGTAGTGGTACTACATCAGCAGTGGAAGAGAATGAACAACGCTTAAGACCAATCGCAAGGTCTTAATGTTGCTGTGCAATAAATTTTATGGAAATTATTTTCATGATGGTTTCAATTGGCAGCAGGAGTGGTTTACGGTATCTTCCTGACCCACATCCATGTATTTATGGTGTGTATTTGTAAATAAATTACATGGTTTTTCGGCGGCGTTCCGACGCTAGTGCCAAATTAAAAAATCACTGGTCCTTTTCAGCACCGCGAAGGGCAGATTTACATCACATCGTGATTCGGAGAGACATCTATGAGTCTGGAGGCAAGAGAGGATCTCGATCCGGTCGAAACCACGGAATGGTTGGATTCCTTGGAGTCGTTACTGGATCATGAAGGTGAAGAGCGTGCTCACTATGTGCTGAGTAGGCTGGCTGATCGTCTGCGTCGTGATGGCGTGAAAGTGCCCTTTTCGGTGACGACACCGCATCGCAACAGTATTCCCATACACCGGGAGGCACGGCTGCCTGGGGACATGTTCATGGAGCGGAGAATTCGTTCGCTGATTCGCTGGAACATGGCGGCCCAGGTCATTCGTACCAACAAGAAGCATCCCGGGCTCGGTGGTCACCTGGCCAGCTACATGTCCAGTGCGACGCTTTATGAAGTGGGCTTCAACCACTTCTTTCGTGCCGCTAACGGCGATTTCAAAGGCGATCTGGTCTATATCCAGGGCCACAGCTCGCCGGGTATCTATGCCCGCTCCTTTCTGGAAGGTCGCTTGACCCAGGACCAAATGGACAAGTTCCGTCAGGAAGTCGATGGCGATGGTTTGTCTTCCTATCCGCACCCCTGGCTGATGCCGGATTACTGGCAGTTCCCCACGGTTTCCATGGGGATAGGGCCGATCACCGCGATTTATCAGGCCCACGTCATGAAGTATCTGGATGCGCGCGGCCTGCAGCCGATGCAGGATCGCAAGATCTGGGCCTTCCTGGGCGATGGCGAGTGCGACGAGCCGGAATCTCTTGGCGCTCTGCACCTGGCCAGCCGGGAAAAACTCGACAACCTGATCTTTGTCGTCAACTGCAATTTGCAGCGCCTGGATGGGCCAGTACGCGGCAACTCCCGAGTCATGGATGAGCTTGAAGGCGTATTCCGTGGCGCCGGTTGGAATGTCATCAAGGTAGTCTGGGGAAGGCTTTGGGACCCCTTGTTCGAGAAGGACAAGAAAGGTGTTCTGCAAAAGCTCATGGACGAAACCGTCGATGGCGAGTACCAGAACTGCAAGGCCCAGGGTGGCGCCTATACTCGCGAGCACTTCTTCGGCAAGTACCCCGAGACCAAGGCCATGGTCGAAGACATGAGCGACGAGGACATCTGGAAGCTCAACCGCGGCGGCCACGACCCCTATAAGGTCTACGCGGCCTATCATGAAGCGGTGAATAACGCTAACGACCGACCCACTGTGGTGCTGGCCCATACGGTCAAGGGTTATGGCATGGGCGGCGGCTCCGGCGAAGCCGACATGGAAGCTCACCAGATCAAGTCGATGGATACCGAGGCACTGAAGGTGTTTCGTGACCGCTTCAGTATTCCCGTTACCGACGAACAGCTCGATAGCGGCGAGATGCCCTACTTCAAGCCGGCGGACGACGCGCCGGAAATCAAGTACATGCATCAGCGTCGCGAAGAGTTGGGTGGCTATCTCCCGGCGCGCAAGAGCGATTTCGAGGCCATCGAAATCCCGGGGCTCGATGACAAGATGTTCGCCACTCAGACCAAGGGCTCCGGGGATCGTGAAGTCTCCACCACTATGTCCTTCGTGCGTATCCTGAATGGTCTGGTCAAGAACAAGAGCTTCGGCAAGCAGGTCGTTCCCATCATTCCCGATGAAGCGCGCACTTTCGGCATGGAAGGCATGTTCCGTCAGCTCGGCATCTACACCTCCGAAGGCCAGAAGTACGAGCCCATGGATGCCGGTCAGATCATGTACTACCGCGAGGACAAGGCCGGTCAGATTCTCGAGGAAGGCATCACCGAGGCGGGAGCCATGTCCGCCTGGATCGCCGCGGCGACTTCCTACGCCAATCATCACCTGCCGTTGCTGCCGTTCTACATCTACTACTCCATGTTCGGCTTCCAGCGCATCGGCGATCTGGCTTGGGCCGCCGGTGATATGCAGGCCCGAGGCTTCATGATGGGCGGCACGGCCGGACGCACGCCGCTCAACGGCGAGGGGCTACAGCACCAGGATGGCCACAGCCACATTCTGGCGTCGACCATCCCCAACTGCCGCAGCTACGATCCGACCTACGGCCATGAACTGGCGGTGATCGTCCAGGACGGCCTGAAGCGGATGTATCAGGACAAGGAGAACTGCTTTTATTACATCACCCTGATGAACGAGAACTATCAGCAGCCCGAAATGCAGGAAGGGACTGAACAGGACATCATCAAAGGGATGTATTTGCTGCGGGAAGTGGCGGGCAAGAAAGGCAAAGGCCATGTGCAGCTGTTGGGCAGCGGTGTCATTCTGCGAGAAGTCGAAGCCGCCGCGGAAATCCTCAAGGAAGAGTATGGGGTCGGCTCCGATATCTGGAGTGCGACCAGCTTTAACGAGCTGCGTCGCGAGGCGCTTGAAGTCGACCGTCAGGCCTTCCTCAAGCCCGAGGACGAGCCGGGCAAGGCGCACATCACCCAGTGCCTGGAAGGGCGCAAGGGGCCGGCCATTGCCGCCACGGATTACATGAAGCTGTTCTCCGATCAGGTGCGGGCATGGGTGCCCATGGATTATCACGTGCTGGGTACCGATGGTTATGGTCGTTCCGATACCCGCGAAAAGCTGCGTTACTTCTTCGAAGTCGATCGCTATTTCATCACTGTAGCGGCGCTCAAGGCATTGGCCGACCGTGATGAGATCGAGCGTAAGGTCGTAGCGGATGCTCTCAAGAAGTATGGCATCGATCCGAACAAGCCCAACCCGTTGGTCTCGTGAGGGGGTAGTGAACATCCTGGTTGGATCGGGCTACGCTAAAAAGGAAGATGGCCCGATCCTTCCCCATAGGATTTGCACCAACGGTGAGCACGATTAGAAAGGAGCGCGACCTTGAGTAGCGAAATCATCAAAGTTCCCGACATCGGCGACAGCTCCGATGTCGAAATCATCGAGATCGCGGTGTCCGAAGGCGATGTGATCGAGCCCGAAGACACCATGATCACTCTGGAATCCGACAAAGCCAGCATGGATGTACCAGCGCCCAAGGGCGGCAAGGTCGTCAAGGTGCTGGTCAAGGAGGGCGATACCGTTTCCGAAGGCGACGATATCCTCGAGCTCGAGGCCGAAGGCTCGGGTGACGACGATGCCGACGACGAGAAGGATTCCGAGCAGACCGACGAAGAGCCGTCCGGTGAGCCTGATATCGAGCAGGAGCCCAAGGCGGAGGATGCCGACAAGGACGACAAGCCGTCGAAGAAGCAAAAGTCTTCCTCTGGCGGCAAGCGTACCGTCGAGATCAAGGTGCCGGACATTGGCGACAGCACCGATGTCGAAATCATCGAGATCGCGGTGTCCGAAGGCGACGAGGTCAGTGAAGAAGACCCGCTGATCACCTTGGAGTCCGACAAGGCCTCCATGGACGTGCCAAGCCCTTACAGCGGCAAGCTCGTGTCCCTGGCAATCAAGGAAGGCGACAAGGTCTCGGAAGGCGATGTCATCGGCACCATGGAAATCGCCGGCGAGGGCGACGACGGTGACGACGAGCAGGACGAGGCTGAAGAAGAAACCCAGCAGTCCTCAGCTGACAGCGGTGACGATTCTTCTGAAGAGTCTTCCGAAGAGGACGAAGGCGATGATGAAGATACCGGCGAATCAACGCGTAAGGAGATTCGCGTACCGGATCTCAGCGGCAGCGATAATGTGCCCATCATCGAAATGGCCGTCGCCGAAGGCGATGAGGTGGACAAGGAAGACCCGCTGATCACCTTGGAGTCCGACAAGGCTTCCATGGACGTGCCCAGCCCCTACAAGGGCAAGCTGGTCGAGCTGTCTGTCAAGGAAGGCGATACGGTCTCAGAAGGTGACTTGATCGGCTATATGGAAGTGGCCTCCGAGGGCAAGCAAGACAAATCGAAGAAGGACAAGCCCAAGCAGGACACTTCCAAGCAGGACAAACCGAAGAAGGCTGAGCAGTCCGAGCAGAAGTCGGCTAAATCCGAACAGTCCTCGAAGCAGAAGCAGTCCCAAAAGACCGAGGACACATCCACGCAGTCTCAGGCGGACGATCAAAAGTCCCGGGATGGCAAGCTGGTCCATGCCGGTCCAGCGGTGCGCATGTTGGCCCGGGAGCTGGGTGTCGATCTGGCCAGGGTCAAACCCAGTGGCCCCAAGGATCGGGTGCTCAAGGAAGACATCCAGGCTTTCGTCAAGCAGGCAATGAAAGGCCAGGGTGATGCTTCCTCGGCAGGTGCAGCAGCGCCCTCCGGTGGGGCTGGCATTCCTCAGGTGCCGGCGGTAGATTTCAGCCAGTTTGGTGAAGTCGAAGAGCAGCCGATGGGTCGCTTGCTCAAGCTGGGGGCGGACAATCTGCATCGCAGCTGGCTGAACGTGCCCCATGTGACTCAGTTCGACAAGGCGGACATTACCGAGCTTGAAGCGTTTCGCAAGTCGATGAAGGCCGAAGCCGAGGCTCAGGGCGCCAAGCTCACGCCGCTGCCGTTCTTGATCAAGGCTTGTGCCTTCGCACTGCGCCAGTACCCTCAGTTCAATGTCAGCCTGCACCCGGACGGCGACAAGATAATCCAGAAGAAGTACGTGCATATCGCGGTGGCCGTGGATACGCCGAACGGTCTGATGGTGCCGGTGATTCGTGATGCGGACAAGAAGTCTCTGATCGATCTGGCCAAGGAGTCCGTGGAGCTTGCCATGAAGGCTCAGTCCAAGAAGCTCAAGCGGGAGGAGATGCAGGGTGCCTGCTTCACCATCTCCAGCCTGGGGTCAATTGGCGGTAATGCGTTTACACCCATCGTCAATACGCCAGAGGTCGCCATTCTGGGGGTTTCCAAATCTCAGATGGAGCCAGTGTGGAATGGGCAGGAATTCGTTCCACGGCTGATGATGCCGCTATGCCTGTCCTACGATCACCGCGCCGTCAACGGCGCCGATGCGGCGCGGTTCACCGCATTGCTGGGACAGTTGCTGAGTGATATCCGGCGTTTGCTGCTGTAAGAAGTTCAAGCAATGCCGGTCAAGGCGGCCTTTCGAGGCCGCCTTTTTTGATACTCGTATTCAAGCGTGGCAGTTCTGGCCCGACCAAAGTGTTAATGGCAGAGCCTATGATGAACGCTACAGTAAGTAACATGAGCTGTTCTGCGACGATAGTGTGCTTGTCTGGACGTTTGGGCCCACGTATTGTCAAACGTAATGTTACTTTGGTAACAATTTAAGAATCGCAAAACCCAAGGAGCAGCACCAATGCGTTTGATTCTGTTAGGGCCCCCGGGCGCCGGGAAGGGCACCCAGGCCCAATTCATCTGCGAACATTTCGGTATCCCACAGATTTCCACTGGGGATATGCTGCGTGCTGCGGTCAAGGAAGGCAGTGAACTGGGGCTAAAGGTCAAGGAGATCATGACCAGCGGTGGTCTGGTGTCCGATGACATCATCATCGCCCTGGTGAAGGAGCGTATCAATGAACCCGATTGCGCCAATGGATTCCTGTTCGACGGTTTTCCCCGCACGATACCCCAGGCGGATGCCATGAAAGAAGCCCAGGTCAAACTCGACCACGTGCTGGAAATTGCGGTTGACGATGAAGAGATCGTCAAGCGTCTGGCGGGGCGTCGTGTTCATCCTGCTTCCGGGCGTGTCTATCACGTTGAGTACCATCCTCCCAAGGAAGGGGGTAAGGACGACGTCACCGGTGAATCCCTGATACAACGGGACGACGATCTTGAATCGACGGTGCGCAACCGCCTGTCTGTCTATCACGAACAGACCAAGCCGCTGGTGGATTACTACCGGGACTGGGCACAACAGGAGCCCGATACGGCGCCGACTTATCATTGCGTCGAGGGCACAGGTAGCGTCGATAGCATTCGCAGCAAGGTACTCGATGCACTTCAGCACTGACGCTGATAAGGCAATGACGCGCTGGCCCGGGATAACTCCCGGGCCAGTGCATTCAACGGTGTGGGTTTTGCCACGTCGACGTTAGTCGTATAATGCGCGCTCAATTCCTGATGGTGAATGCACATGGCAACGTTGCTGGCCCTGGATGCCTCCTCGAGCGCTTGCTCTTGTGCAGTATGGCGCGACGGTGAGGTCTTTTCTCGGTTTGCGCTGGCGCCACGGGAACACACCCGCCGGCTGATGCCGATGATCGACGATGTTCTGGCCGAGGCGCGGATATCATTTACCGATCTAGATGCACTGGCCTATGGTCAGGGGCCGGGCTCTTTCACCGGTTTGCGTATCGCCGCCGGTGTGGCGCAAGGCCTTGCCTTCGCGCTTGAGCGTCCGCTGATTGGCGTCTCGACCCTTGCGGCGCTGGCGCTTGCAGCTCATCGGCGCTATCACCTGCGTCACGTCATTTCCGCCCTCGATGCTCGCATGAGCGAAATCTATGTGGGGGCCTACCATTGCCGAAACGATACTGTGACATCTGTGATGGACGATGCGGTCATGCCGCCTCGGTCATTGCGATTGCCTAATTCAAATCCAGACGTCGACTGGTGTGGCGTTGGTTCGGGCTGGCACCTGTGGGAAGACATGCCAGCCTGGTCAAAGCGGGAATCAATCAGCGCTTGTGTGATCTGCAGCCCGATGCCAACGATATGGTGCGGCTCGCGGTTCAGGCATTTGAAGCACAGCAAGGTCGCCCAGCCCATGAAGTGATACCGATTTATTTACGTAATCAAGTCGCTTTCAAGCGCGGCTAATACAACGACATTTTAAAATACAACGGGACGTATCGATGGATTGGCTACAGCTTGTGGCGCTAGCCCTCATTCAAGGGCTGACCGAATTTCTACCCATTTCTTCTTCGGCGCATTTAATACTGCCTTCCCAGATTCTGGGCTGGCCCGATCAGGGGCTTGCGTTCGATGTCGCCGTTCACGTTGGTACCCTGGCGGCGGTCATAATGGCCTTTCGTCATGAAGTGATCGATATTCTTAAAGGCTGGTTCGGCCAGTTTGCCAGCCCCGGAACGCTGGCCTCTCGCCAGACTCCAGCGAGTCGCTTGGGGTGGATGGTGCTGCTGGCGACACTGCCTGCGGTGATCGCCGGAGCGCTGTTCAATGATGTGATCGAGACGTCATTGCGCTCTTCCCTGATCATCGCCATTACCACCATAGGGTTCGGTTTGCTGCTTTGGTGGGCAGATGCCCGGGGCACACGCAACCGCGACCTGTTAAGCCTTACCTTCAAGGCAGCGCTGATCATCGGGTTGTTTCAAGTGCTGGCGCTGATTCCCGGTACTTCACGCTCAGGTATAACCATCACTGCGGCATTACTGCTGGGCTTTGATCGGTTGAGCTCGGCGCGCTTCTCATTTCTACTTTCGATTCCACTGATTCTTGCCGCGGGTACGCTCAAAGGAGTGGAGCTTGCCCAGATAGGCACCGACGCAGCCATCAACGACGTATTGATCGGCGCTCTTCTTTCCTTCGTAGCCGCACTGGTGTGTATCAAGCTGTTTCTTGCCGCTCTCGATCGCATCGGCATGCTGCCTTTCGTCATCTATCGTCTGGTTCTGGGAATAATATTGCTGCTACTTTGGGTGGCATGAGCACTGAGGTTGTAGCGGTAGGTGAAGCGCTGCGGGAGCTGGCCGAACGGCTGAACCTGCCCTGGGCACCAACACACCCTCCGCAAGGGCTGGCGCTGATCGCCACAGCTCAAGGGGTGGCGCTTGCTGGCCCTCCAGTGGACTATGGCAAACCGCTAGTCGCGGATTTCGTTCTAGGGAAAGCGGATCACAGGCGTCGTTTCGGTGGTGGACGTGGGCAGCTCATTGCAAGGGCCTGTGGGCTGAGCAAGGGGGTGACGCCGCGGGTTGTCGATGCAACCGCGGGGCTTGGGCGAGACGCCTTCGTGCTGGCAGGTCTTGGCGCCGAGGTGCTGATGGTCGAACGATCGCCGGCCATCTTTGCGCTACTCGAGGATGCGCTGGATCGCGCCAGAAGCGACGATGAAGTTCAATCCATTGTGGCACGACTGCGACTAGCTCACGCGGATTCGGGCAGGGAACTGGCCCGGGTGGTGTCCGAGGCGGGCTTCGACCCTCAGGTCGTTCATCTCGATCCCATGTTTCCCCATCGCAGCAAATCCGCTCTGGTAAAGAAGGAGATGCGCCTATTTCGCGCCTTGGCGGGTGACGACGACGATGCACCGCAACTGCTCGAAGCGGCCCTGGCGGTGGCGACCCATCGGGTGGTGGTCAAGCGGCCGCGTCAGGCGCCGCCTATCGACGGGCCGAAACCTGCTCACGTCATCGAAGGCAAGACCAGCCGCTACGATCTGTATGTGCATCGCGCACTCAAGACCTGACATTGGATGGTAGCCGCCAGCCAGGTAAGCCACGTAAAGATAAGCGGAAGTCGGGCGATAATGATATTCATCGACATTTAATCCAATGACGCGGTGCCTGAGGCGCGCTATCGAGCAGAGTCGCTGAACAATGTACCGATGAAAAAAACGATGCGAAACAAAAGGCGACGTAGCGTCTGGCAAGACGGCAACCGGTTCACGCTGTTGCCTGAAAGTCGGTGTTACCTACCGGCCATGCAGTCGGCGATCGATCGCGCCCAGGTATCGATCTTGCTCGAACTCTATCTCATGGAGTCTGGGCGTTTGACTCGGCGGGTTATCGATGCCTTGAATCGTGCAGCGCAGCGCGGTGTCAGCGTACGCTTGATGCTCGATGGTTTCGGTGCCATGCAGTTGAGCGACAAGGATCGCCAGCGTCTACGGGACGCAGGAGTGGCATTGCGCTTTTTCAATCCCCTTGCCTGGCGGGGCCTGAGTCAGAATCTGACCCGGGATCACCGTAAGCTGTTGGTGATCGATGAGCAGCTGGCATTTACCGGCGGTTTTGGCGCCACGGACGAATTTCTTGAGACCTGGTTCGAGATCGCGGTGCGTATCGAGGGGCCGGTGGTCAACGACTGGGTCAAACTATTTCTGCAGTTGTGGAATTCTTCGCTTACGCGCGGCGAGACAAAAAATCTTCCGGTGCGTCTTCTAAACACTCAACGAATCCAGCAGGAAATCGCGAAGACACCACCGGACAATGAATGTGCCATGCGCGGACGAGTCATCTGGGGGCAGGGCTATCGCTACCAGGCAATCCGCTTTTCATTGCATTATCAGATTGCCCATGCGCGGGAGCGCATCTGGATCTGTACACCCTATTTTGTCCCTACCTTGAGCCTGCGACGGCGTCTGGTTCGGGCGGCTCGACGAGGTGTTGACGTGCGTCTGTTGCTGCCCGGCGAAAGCCACGACCACCCCGGCGTGCGCTATGCTGGCCAGCGTTTTTATGGCCGTTTGTTACGCGCGGGTGTGAGAATTTTTGAACATCAACCGATGTTCATCCATGCCAAGTTTTCCCTGGCGGATGAGTGGGCAAGCGTTGGTTCCTGCAACTTCGATCACTGGAGTCTGCAGTGGAACCTCGAGGCCAATCAGGAAATACAGGATGCAGGGTTCGCCAGCCAAGTCGTGACGCTTTTCGAGCAACGCTTTGCACGTAGTCATGAAATCCTGCTGCAGCAGTGGAAGCGTCGCTCTTGGTGGCAGCGCATGCGCGAATGGGTGTATGGGACGCTGGATTCTTGGGCCACCCGACTGCGTTAGATTGGCGGATTTTATCGGCGCGGCTTGTTGCCAGGCCCGACCGGGCGCTTCTTGCGAGGCGTTGGTTTGGGCGCCTCTGGCGGCACGCGAAAGTGTAGATAGAGATCGAGTACCAGTTCCGGCAATTGTTGAACGAGGCGTTCCGCCTGAATAGGGTCGCTAGAAAGTTCGGCCATGTCCGGTTCTTCGTCGAACAAGCCCGACAAGGCCATGAAGGGCAACAGCAGGGTAGCGGTACTTTCTTCGTTGTCTTTGAACCAGGCGCTCTCATCGAGAAACACGCCCTCCATGAAACCTGCGCACCAGTCGCCGACCGGAGTCTCTTCCGGCGCAGCGTCCTGCAGTTCGAGTTCAAAAGGCAATTCCGGCAAGTGGCCATGCTCGAAGGCCTCTATGGCATTGTTTTTGAGCCGTTCCAGTAAACCAAGGATGTCAACACGCTCTGCATCGTCACTAAAACTCGGTTCGCCATGAAACAATTCGCCGATCCAGGTTGCAGAGGGTACATCTCGGGGCGCTACCGCCAGGGCCACCAGGAAGCCGTGAGCGGATATCGTGTCCAGAGCCTCCGCATCGACTCGCTCGGATTCGAGGAAGTCATCGAGCCTGTCCAGTTCATCGTCGTCGAGCAGTGGCTGAGGAGGAGGCGTTTCTTGCATGGGATTTCCCGGGAAAGAGAGAATTAAAATCATCTGTAAGCGGTGCAACAAGGCATTCTAGCATTTCATGACCATACCAACGCTTTTCACTTCGGCGCTTTCCACTCCGACGCTTCCCACCCCAGACGCTGACGAGCTGGGGGCCCTCGACAAGACAGAGCTGCACGCCCGTGTCCATCAGCGTGTCGAGGCTGCCTGGCAGCTTGCCCGAGAGGTTTATCCGGCGCTGCCACGGCCCAAGGTATGGCTCGACCTGCGCGGTAAATGCGCGGGCCAGGCGCATTTTGGCCGCCAGGGGCTGCGTTTCAATTCCGTACTGCTTTCAGAGAATCGCCTGGCCTATTTTGTCGATGTCATTCCTCACGAAATGGCTCATTGGCTCGTTCATCATCTTGAGGGTGGCGAGCACATGCGGCCCCATGGACGAGAGTGGCGCAGCGTGATGCGTCGACTGTATGGGCTCGAGCCCAAGGTAACCCATGTGTTCGATACCCGAGCCGCCAGCCCGGCTCCGTACCGTTACGAATGTGGTTGCCAAAGCCACCACTTCAGCCTTCGACGACATCGGCTAGCTCATGCGGGTAAGCATTACGTTTGTCGTCAATGTCGGGAAAGGCTGCTCTGGCGTCAGGAATAGATGTTTCGATGGCTTCCAAATTTCTGAATTTAAAGAAGAAAAAGTTTCTACGAAGGTCTAATAGGGGAAGATGCCCCCACTGGGTATATGCTGAAAGGACATTGTAAGCGTTGACTCGATCTTCGGGTCGACACGGGCACATCCCAAGATACCCGGACAGGGTGCAGAGGCTTCAACATGACTGAACAGCAGAAAGTCCATTCCGTGGGTGAGGATTTCGCCGCCAACGCCTGGGCGGACAAGGAAACGTATCAGCGCATGTATCAGCAGTCGGTGGACGACCCAGAGTCATTCTGGGGCGAGCAGGCCAAGGAATTGGAGTGGATAAAGGCCCCGACCAAGATCAAGCACACTGTCTTTGATACCCACAATGTCGATATTCGCTGGTTCGAGGATGGTGAGCTCAATGTTAGCGCCAACTGCCTCGATCGTCACTTGGAAAAACGAGGCGATCAGCCCGCCATCATCTGGGAAGGCGACGACCCCAACGAGAGCAAGACCCTGACCTATCGCCAGCTGCATGAGCAGACCTGTCAGCTGGCCAACGCCTACAAGGCGCTAGGAGTGGGCAAGGGCGATGTTGTGACCCTGTACATGCCGATGATTCCCGAAGCAGCCATGGCAATGCTGGCCTGTGCTCGCATCGGCGCGATTCATTCGGTGGTGTTTGGCGGCTTTTCGCCGGATGCCTTGGCCCAGCGAGTCGTCGATGCCCAGTCGAAGCTGATCATTACCGCGGATGAGTCGGTGCGCGGTGGCAAGCGGGTTCCTCTCAAGGACAACGTCGATGCGGCCATGACCCGAGACGGCACCGATATTGTCGCCAATGTTCTGGTAGTCAAGCGTACCGGTGGCGAGACCGAGTGGCACGACGGACGCGATCTCTGGTACCACGAGCAGGTTGAGCAGCAGTCCACGGAGTGTGCGCCAGAGACGATGAACGCAGAAGATCCGCTGTTCATCCTATACACATCCGGGTCTACCGGCGCGCCGAAAGGTCTTAAGCACACCACTGGTGGTTACCTGCTTCAGGCGGCCATGACCCATAAATATGTCTTCGATTATCAGGAAGGTGAAGTCTACTGGTGCAGTGCCGACGTTGGCTGGGTCACGGGTCATAGCTATATCGTCTATGGGCCCCTAGCCAACGGTGGCATCACGTTGATGTTCGAAGGGGTGCCTAGCTACCCATCCCATGGCCGTATGGGCGAAATCATCGACAAGCACAAGGTGGCGATTCTGTATACGTCACCCACCGCCATTCGGGCGCTGATGGCCCACGGCGACAAGGTCATGGAGTCGAGCAAGCGTGACAGCCTGAGAGTGCTTGGATCTGTAGGCGAACCCATCAATCCGGAAGCCTGGGATTGGTTCTACCGGGTGATGGGCAACTCAAAATGCCCCATCGTCGACACCTGGTGGCAGACCGAGACCGGCGCCATCATGATTGCTCCCTTGCCTGGCGCCATCGATCTCAAGCCCGGTTCCGCCACGCTGCCGTTCTTTGGCGTTCAGCCTGCACTGGTAAATAACGAAGGCGAGATTCTCGAGGGTGCTGCCGATGGCAACCTGGTCATTCTCGATTCCTGGCCGGCTCAGGCACGCTCCATCTGGAATAACCACGAGCGTTTCGTCCAGACCTACTTTTCAGCCTACGCCGGCATGTACTTCACCGGGGACGGCTGTCGTCGCGACGAAGACGGCTACTACTGGATCACCGGCCGGGTCGACGATGTTATCAACGTCTCCGGCCATCGCATGGGTACCGCCGAGATCGAATCTTCGCTGGTGGCTCATAAAGCAGTGGCTGAAGCCGCAGTGGTGGGTTATCCGCACGATCTCAAGGGCCAGGGAATCTATATCTATGTCACCCTTGGCGATGACTACGAACCTAGCGATGAACTCAAAAAGGAGCTCGTCCAGTGGGTACGCAAGGACATCGGCCCCATTGCCTCGCCGGATGTCATTCAGTGGTCTACGGGGCTGCCCAAGACTCGTTCGGGCAAGATCATGCGGCGCATTCTGCGCAAGATCGCGGCCAATGAGACGGATGGCCTAGGTGATACCAGCACCCTGGCGGATCCAAGCGTGGTCGATGATCTGATCGAGAATCGCGCCAACCGCTGAATGCGTCATTCCATGGTAATCACGACATTCATAAACCGGCTCTTGAGAGCCGGTTTTTCGTGAGTACCATAGTGTTCATCTATAGTGCGCAGCGCTTGGGAATAGGCTCTGGCATGGGGTAACATGGTGTAAGAAAATCGTGAACACAATTAGCATCGTGCAAAATGGCGCACCATCCTAGTGCCAGCCATTGCAGGGAACCGGAGAGGACTCAATGGCCTTTGCCCAGAAATTCATCGTTGCCGATGACCACCCGCTGTTCCGCGCGGCGTTAACGCAAGCCTTGCGCCAAGTTGCTTCCCAAGCTGAAATCGTCGAAGCGGATACCATGGAGGCGACCACCGAGGTGGTAACGCGTCATCCCGATGCGGATCTTATCCTGCTGGATCTACACATGCCGGGTGCCCATGGGTTCTCCGGCTTGATTCAGTTGCGTGGTCAGACTCCGGATATCCCTGTAGCCGTGGTGTCCGGCAGTGACGAACCCTATGTGGTGCGTCGGGCCATCGACTATGGTGCGTCTGGTTTCATCCCCAAATCCTCCTCCCTGGCGATGATCTCCCAAGCCGTAGGCGAAATTCTCGACGGTGAAATCTGGCTGCCGGAAGCATTGGCTGCCACCCTCGGGGAGACCAACGAAGAAGAGACCCGTTTCGCTGAAGCGATCGCCTCGCTTACCCCTCAGCAGTTTCGCGTGCTCAACATGCTCACGGAAGGCTTGCTCAATAAGCAGATTGCCTATGAGCTGAGCGTCTCCGAGGCCACCATCAAGGCCCACGTGACCGCCATCCTGCGCAAGCTAGGCGTGCATTCGCGTACTCAGGCCGTGATTGCGGCCCAGAAGCTCGAAGTCGAGCCGCCCAAAGTCGAATCCTGAAAGACTAAAAACACCACAAGTTGAGCCCAGGGCAACGTTCGTTCAAAAGAGCATTGACCTGGGCTTTTTCGTCAATTTCGTTAACAGTATTCAAGAAGTGCGCGTGGCGCGACTGGCTTGCAGCGTGCGGGTCAGCAGAGCGCGTAAGGCGGCAGGGCGTACCGGCTTCAACAGCAGATGATAGCCTGCTCGCTTGATCTCTTCTGCAACCTCTTCGGTGCGATCCGCGGTAATCACGATGCCGGGTATGGGGCCTCGAAAACGCTCATCCAGTGCTTCCAGCGCCATCAATCCAGTCACCTCGTTATCCAGGTGATAGTCGGCGAGTATCGCATCCGGATCTTCTTCAAGATGACGCAGAATAGACTTGGCGCCGCCAATCGAGGTGGCAGTGAATACCTCGCAGCCCCAGCCGGATAGCATGGCCTTCATGCCTTCCAGTATCAGCGTTTCATTGTCGATACAGATGATTCGTGTACCTGCCAGCTTATTGCTGGTGCGACGGCTGGGAGCATCATCCCTGGTTGCGAGTGTCTCCTGGGCGGATACCCGAGGGACCTCCACGGAGAACAGGGTTCCGGCTCCCTCCCAGGAGCGCACCCGAATGGGGTGACCAAGGACCCGACTCATACGATCGGCAATGGATAGCCCCAGGCCCAATCCCTTTTCACTCTCCTTGTGCCGGGAAACTTGATCCAGGCGGCGAAACTCCTGAAATATCTCAACTTGTTTGGACTCGGGGATACCTGGACCTGTGTCCCAGACCTCGATGGATAGATGCGAGCCATGGCGCCGACAGCCCAACAGCACGCGACCATGCTGGGTATAACGCAGCGCATTGGCGAGAAAGTTCTGCAGGATGCGACGCAGCATCTGAGGATCACTGTCGACCCAGGTATTGGTTGCCACCACGCTCAGATCGAGTCCTCGCTCTTCGGCCATCAGCTCGAATTCGGCCCGCAAAGGGCGAAAGATATTCGCCAGAGGAAAATGCGCCCGCCGAGGAGTGAGAGCGCCGGCATCCAGTTTCGAAATGTCGAGTAGCGTACTCAAAAGCTCTTCAGCGGCCTGGAGGGAGTTATCGATGTGGCCAACGGTGCGCTTGAGATCCTCCGCGTCCTCTTGCTGGGAAAGCGCCGATACGAATAGCCGCGCGGCGTTGAGCGGTTGCAGTAGGTCATGACTGGCCGCCGCCAGGAAGCGGGTTTTCGAGGCGTTGGCCGTCTCGGCGGTCTGCTTTGCCTGGCGCAGCGCCTGTTCGGCTTCGGCCCGCACCCGGTTTTCCTGGCGCAGCGCCGCATTGGCCTTGGACAGCGCCTGGGTACGCTCGCGGACGCGCTCCTCTAGATTCTCATTGGTTTCCTGCAGCGCAATTTCAACCAGGCGACGCTCGGTAATGTCCTGATAAAGCGCAAAGAAACCAAGAATGCTATCGCTGTCGCCAAAGTGAGGCGTGTAAGTCACCAGCATGTAGCGGATGCCACCATCGCCGTCATCCAGAGAAATCTCGAAGCTGACCCGTTCGCCGTTCAGCGTTCGATCCATCCAGGGAGCGCGATCCCGTGCGATCCCTGGAGAAAGTACGTCCTGCGTGCGTTTGCCGATGACACTGGCGCGATCGATGTCGAAAGTCTGTTCGTAGGCTCGGTTGGTAAAAAGATAACGCCGTTCCTTGTCGAAGTAGGCGATCAGCGCCGGCACGTTGTCGGTATAGATGCGGATGTTGTTCTCCGAGCGAATCAATGCCTCTTCGGTGCGTTTTTGCTGGGTGACATCTTGATAGCTATACACGAAGCCGCCGCCGGGCATGGGATTGCCTTGAACGTCGAGCACGCTGCCATCCTGACGGTAGCGGATGTAGCGATGCGGCTGGCCCTTACGGATGTTGTCGAGCAGCAGCTCGACATGCTCTTCCGGATCTCCGGGGCCGTATTCGCCGTTGTGGGCGTTGTAACGAAAGATCTTGGCGATCGAGGCACCGACGCGAATCAAATGGTCCGGAAAGCGAAACAGCTCCAGATAGCGCTGGTTCCACACCACCAGACGCAGGTTCTGATCCACCACGCTGATGCCTTGATTGATGTTTTCGATGGTTGCCTGAAGCAGGGCCCGGTTGAACTCGAGCACCTGAGAGGCTTCATCGACGATGGAAATGACATCCGAAATGCCGATGCCGCGCCCCTGCAGGGCAGAATTGACGACGATGCGCGCCGAGGACGCGCCAAGGACTGACGCCAGCAATCGTTCGGTGAATTGAATGACATCGATCGAAGCTCGCGCGTTGTATTCCAGTAGCTGACCGCTGCGCCGTGCGTAGTCGTAAAAAGCATCCCGGACCTGATCGGCGCCCAGGAAACGCTCGCACAGCACTCGCAGATCGTCCACGGTGGTGGCCCCGGTCCAGGGCCGATTCACCGAGGTCTGTCGGGTTTCGACACTATCCACGAATAACGAGGCCTGAATCCGCTCTACCACGCGCTGAGAGGTAATCTGAGAGACGAAGATGTAGCCGAACAGGTTGAGCCCAAGGGACAGCATCACGCCGTGGGTGAAAGGATCGCCGATGTTGAAACCGAACAGCTGCGTCGGGGATAACCAATCGATACCCAGCGGACTGAGGGTAAGCCAGGCAGACGGAACCACGCCGGCAGTCACCAGGGTCGGCAGCAGCAGCGCATAGGCCCAGACCGCAAAGCCGAGATTCATGCCGGCGATGACCCCAAGGCGATTACCGCGTTTCCAGTAGAGCCCTCCCAGTAATGCTGGGGCAAATTGCGCCACCGCCGCAAAGGAAAGCATGCCGGTGGACGCAAGAGAGCTGAATTCCGCGGTCAGCTTGTAGAAGCCATAGGCCAAGGCCAGGATGGCCACAATGGTGATGCGTCGGGCGCGTAGCACCAGTCGGCCATAGTCCCGCGCCTTGGTATCGAACCAGCGCAGACGGAAGAGTAGCGGAATGACGATCTCATTGGACACCATGATCGATACCGCAACGGCGGCAACGATGACCATGCCGGTTGCCGCAGAGAAGCCACCGATGAAGGTCAGCAAAGTCAGAAGCTCATTGTCCGCGGCGATGGGCAGCGCCAGCATATAGGTATCAGGCGAAATCCGGCTTTCGGGAAACATCGTCAGACCCGCAGCGGCGATCGGTAGCACGAAAAAGCCGATGGCAAGAAGATATAAAGGGAATAGCCAGCGCGCCCGAGCGGCATCGTCAGGGTGGGTATTTTCCACCACGGCCACATGAAACTGACGCGGCAGACAGAAGATCGCCAGCATGGCCAGCAGCGTCTGCGCCCAGAAGCCTTGTCCAAAGTCCTGCTCGCTCAATTGGCGTTGCAATTCGAGGTAGCTGTCTGCACGCCCGAGCAGATCTCCCAGTCCATCGAACATGCCCCAGGTGACGTAGGCGCCCAACACCAGAAAGGCGAGCAGTTTGACCACGGATTCGAAGGCGATGGCATGAATCAAGCCTTCATGGTGCTCGGTGGCATCCGTGTGCCGGGTGCCGAACAAGATTGCAAAAATGGCCATCACCGCCGCCACATAGAAGGCCGTGTCGGCAAACAATGGCGCCCGGGTCATGTCGGATGAGGCGGTGAGCACGGTGAACGAGGTGGAAACGGCTTTCAGCTGCAGGGCAATGTAGGGCAGGGTGCCGATCAGCGCTACGAGGCTTGCGAAGGCGGCAAGAGATTGGGTCTTGCCGTAGCGAGAGGCGATGAAATCCGCGATAGAGGTGACGTTCTGGCGTTTGGCAACGCGAATCATCTTGGCCAGCACCGGCCAGAACAGGGCAAAGGTCAGCACTGGGCCAACGAAAATACTGGCGAAGGACCAGCCGGAGGTGGCGGCCTGGCCAACGGCGCCATAGAAGGTCCAGGAGGTGCAATAGATTGCCAGTGCCAGGCTGTAGATGATGGGTCGGCGCTGCGCTGCGCCCAACAGTCGGGCACGCCGATCGCCACGCCAGGCAATGAAGAACAGGATGGCGATATAGAGTAGCGAAATGGCAATCAACAGCCAGCCTTGAAACATGCGTCCCCCTTTTTTCTGCGCTCATTCTAGGGCAATGCAGAAGGAGATGTTATGTATCTGAGCAGACTGTTTTGAACAAGGATGTCGAAGGATCGATGCGTTGTAACCCGGATAGATCGGGTTGACGACTTTCGCCTACCAACGGCAATTTATCCCGAGTGGCGCAGTTGATCAGATATGCCTGAGGTGTCACCAGGTCCTGATAGCTTTTTTCAAACTGATACAGGATGAACTTGACCAACGGTTCTCCATTGACCTGCGACCTTGCCAGACTGTCCTGATCGACGACGTCGAAGGCGGTGGTCAAGGGCACCAGGTAGGTCCAGGGGCGCCAGAGCATCTGCGCCTTATTGGTGGACACGACCGTTGCCGTTTCGGGCAGCCGCGCTTGTTTATCCTCGAACCAGGCGTATTCGTAATTGATCTGATAGGCCAGCATACCCAGGCCTGCAAAGACCGGTACCACCCAGCGTGGCGCCCGCTTGCCGCTGGCGAACCGTAGCAACAGTCCGATGCCTGCCGCTCCCAAGCCGGCGAAGGCCGCCGCAATCAAATGCCATATCATGAATCGAACGTCTCCACAGCAGTCGGGCTTCCCGAGGGAAGCCCGATTGGTAGTGATTTACCGATGGCAGCGGGGCTGCATCAGGGCGCCATTATGGCTTAGGCTTTGTCCGGAAAGTACCTGCGCTCGTCCATGCGGCGTTAAAAATTGGCTCAAGATGCTCATTTACACCGCGTAAACTCCGCTCTTGGACTCGCAACATCCATGTTGCTCGCTCTTCGAGCAGCGGAGCTGCCCAAATCGGCAATCCTGCCGATTAGTCGCCAATTTTTGCCTTGCCTAGACTTCGCTCGCTGACTTTTCAGACGAAGCCTAGTGATCAACGGCGATACCAGCGCCTTTCGGATAGCGCACGCTCTCCACCAGATCCTGGATCTCCTGAGGCGGTGGCGCGGTAGCCTTGGATACGCTGAAGGCCACGGCGAAGTTGATAATCGCCCCGATGGCACCGATGGATAGCGGCGAGATGCCCAGCACATAGTTCGCCGGAATGTCCGCCAGGTTATTGGTACCAGGGATGAAGAACCAGCCCTTGTAGATGAAGATATAGACCAGAGTGAATACCAGGCCTGTCAGCATGCCGGTAATCGCGCCTACGTTATTCACCCGTTTGGAGAAGATCCCCATCATCAGTGCCGGGAACAGGGATGCGGCAGCGATACCGAAGGCCAGTGCCACCACCTGAGCCGCGAAGCCTGGCGGATTGGCACCCAGGTAGGTGGCGACAACGATGGCCACGGACATGGAGATTCGCGCTGCCAGGAGTTCGCCTTTCTCGGTGATCCTGGGGTTGATCGAGCCCTTGATCAGATCGTGACTGATGGCAGACGAGATGGCCAGTAGCAGACCGGCGGCGGTCGACAGCGCGGCTGCCAGCCCCCCTGCCGCGATCAGGCCAATGACCCAGCCAGGCAGATTGGCGATCTCCGGGTTGGCCAGTACCAGAATGTCCTGATTGACTTCCAGTTCGTTGCCCTCCCAGCCTCGTGATTCGGCAGTAGAAGCAAAGGCTTCCGAATCCGAGTTATACAGCTGAATACGCCCGTCGTTGTTCTTGTCATCAAACTGAATCAAACCTGTGACTTCCCACTCCTTGACCCAGTTCGGACGCTCCTCGTACTGAATGGCCTGGGCGCTGGGGCCATCCGGATAGATGGTATTCACCAGATTCAGGCGTGCCATGGACGCCACCGCCGGCGCGGTCAGATAAAGCAAGGCGATGAAGACCAGGGCCCAGCCTGCGGACCAGCGAGCGTCAGCAACCTTCGGCACGGTGAAGAAGCGAATGATGACGTGAGGCAGACCTGCGGTACCGATCATCAGCGTGAGGGTGAACAGCACCATGTTCAGCTTGTTGTCCACGTCCGCCGTGTATTCATTGAAGCCGAGGTCGGTGATGACTTCGTTGAGCTTGGCCAGCAGTGGCATGCCAGAGTCGGTATGCTCCGAGAAAAGGCCTAGTGGCGGTAGGGGGTTTCCTGTCAGCTCGAGGGAAATGAACACTGCCGGAATGGTGTAGGCGGTGATCAGCACTACATACTGAGCGACCTGGGTATAGGTGATGCCCTTCATGCCTCCGAGTACGGAGTAGAAGAATATTACTACCGCTGCAATGATCAGACCCATGGTGGCGTCGACTTCAAGGAAGCGGGAGAAGGCCACGCCGGCGCCGGCCATCTGGCCGATGACATAGGTCAGGGAGGCGACGATGAGGCAGACCACCGCAACCAGACGCGCAGTCCTGCTGTAGAAGCGATCGCCGATGAACTCCGGTACCGTGAACTTACCGAACTTGCGCAGGTAAGGCGCCAATAGCGTGGCCAGCAGGACATAGCCGCCGGTCCAGCCCATCAGGAAAGTAGAGTTGGCATAGCCACCGGAGGCAATCAGGCCGGCCATGGAAATGAAAGAGGCGGCGGACATCCAGTCGGCGCCGATGGCCATGCCGTTGGTAATGGGGTGCACGCCGCCACCGGCTACGTAGAAGTCTTTCGTCGAGCCAGCCTTGGCCCAGATGGCGATACCGATATAGAGAGCAAAGGATGCGCCCACGAACAGGACGTTGATAGCGAATTGACTCATGCGGGTTTACTCCTCGAGTCCGAACTTTTTATCGAGCCGATTCATTTTCCATGCGTAGAAGAAAATGATGCCGATAAAGGTCAGGATGGAGCCCTGCTGAGCAAACCAGAATCCCAGGTCCGTTCCGCCGACAGGAATGCCGGACAGTAAAGGGCGTAGCAGAATGGCGAAGCCATAAGACACCAGTGCCCAGACAATCAGGCAGCCAGCAATCAGACGAACGTTCGCCGCCCAGTAGGCAGCAGCATTGGTTTTATCATCTGCCATATTATTGCTCTCCGCTTGTTTTAATTAAGGAGGTTGCATCGAGAAACCATCAGTTCCAACAGGTTGATCGTCATCCCATGACAACCATTATCGATAAGAAAAGCCCTGCGGTCTCGCGTTACTGATCGTTGTCTCTATCAAATCAAGATGTTTCATCGACACGTTGTTACATGCCGTGACTCGAGGCTAATAGTGGGCAACAATTGCAGAAAATAAAATCCTATACTTTGGTACTAGGTGCAAAAAAAGATTTAATATCAATATTGAAAAATCATTAAAATACAATAAGTTATTTTGTTTTCAAGCAGGTTGGCTTACTGTCGAAAGGCAGCACATAGGACGATGGTCTAGGCAGTAGTGCATGGGACAATAGTCTAGGTTCAGAAGTATAGAACGATGGTCTGGCTTTTTTTTAAAATAATAGTGTTGCTATTCTTGCTTGCGCATTATCGATGTCGATAGTCATGACATGTCATTCAAATGTCTCTGTCACTGATGATTGAATTGGATAGGTATAGGATTGGCTGCATGCGCTGAGCCAATATCGAAAGAGGTGCAGGGGGAGCGCACGATGGTCGACATTGATCTTTCACAACCGCCTTTCTCGTTGCTCGACGAGTCCAACAAGGCGCGGATTGTCAAAGGAGTCGATCTAGGCTATTTCGACAATCAGGAAATCATCCTCGAGGCCGGCCAGACCGGTGAGTTCGTCTTTATCATCCACAAGGGCGAAGTCGCGGAGCTGGATAACACCATGCCGGGTGACCAGGGTCGCATCGGACATTACTCAGCCGGTGATTTGTTCGGCGCAATCAGCATCATCAATGGCAAGAGCCGTTACCGCTTCAAGGCAGAGCAGGAAACGCTGTGCTATCTGCTGCCCAAGTCGCTCTTCGAGCAGCTCTGTCAGAATTCCCCTGCCTTTGCCGAGTTTTTCCGCCAGAGTCTGGCTAACAAGACGCGTTTGTTGATCGAACAGCGCAGCGAAGGCGGCATGACCATGGCGGGGTTCATGTTGGCGCGTATCGCCGAGTGCATGCGCCCTCCGCTCATCCTAGACGAGGCGACGACCATAGCTCAGGCCGCAGCGGCCCTCGACGATAGTCATGCGGACAGCATGTTGATCCAGGCAGGGGAACGCTTTGGCATGATCACCAAGACGGATCTGCTCAACGCCCTAGTGCTGGATAAGCGCGACAAGAGCAGCCCGGTGGTGGACATTGCCCATTTCACACTGGTTTCGGCTCAGCCCGATGACTATCTGTTTCAGGCCCTGGTGAGCATGACCCGCCACAAGGTCTCCCGGGTGGTCGTACTGGAGAAGGAACGGCCAGCAGGTGTCGTCGAGCTGACCGATGTGCTCAGCTATTTCTCCAGCCGCTCCTATATGGTCAGTCTGGAGGTGGAGCAGGCGGACGATCTCGAAGCGCTTGCGACAGCCAGCGCGCGCATGCCGGAACTCGTCCAGGCGTTGATGGCTCAGGGCGTGAAACTGGAATTTGTCATGGATCTGCTGTCCGCCCTCAACGGACGCATCGTCAACAAGGCGTTTGGTTTCATCGTGGCGCCGGAACACCAAAGCCAAAGCTGCCTGCTGGTCATGGGGAGTGAAGGGCGCGGCGAGCAGATACTCAAGACCGATCAGGACAATGCCCTGATTCTTGCTGACGATTCCGGCTGGCCCGAATGCGCTTCGGACATGCAGCGACTCACGGATACGCTGCTCACGTTGGGGTATCCGCCCTGCCCGGGCAACATCATGGTATCGAATCCCGAATGGGTGAAGAGCGAGTCCGGATGGCGTGACACGATCTCTCATTGGATCGTCAAGCGTGACGGTGCCTCCTTGATGAATCTTGCGATTATGCTGGATGCTCATGCGGTGGCAGGGAATGCGACGCTTCTCGAGAGATTGCGTCAGCATCTTTTCGAGCACTGCTCCCGAGACGAGCTGCTGCTCTCCTATTTTGCTCGCGCCGCCTTGAGCTTTTCCACGCCGCTGACCCTGTTCGGCACGCTCAAGAAACCTGAACACGGTATCGACATCAAGAAGGGCGGCATTTTTCCCATCGTGCACGGCGTACGTACTTTGGCCCTGGAAAAACGAATCCTGCCGACCTCGACTCTCGCAAGGCTGAAGGCATTGGTGGAAGAGGGCCGCCTGGAAAAGAGTTTCGCCGACGATTTGGGTGAGGCGCTTTCCCTGTTTTCCGAGCTACGCCTCAAGCAACAGTTGGCACGCCTTGATGGAAGGCAGAACAGCCAAGAGCCCAATCATGTGGTGGTGCAGACGCTTTCCTCTCTGGAACGCGATCTGCTGCGGGAGGCGCTGGGTATCGTCAAGAGCTTTAAGCAGCGATTGTCCTATCGCTTCCATCTGGAATACTAAAAGGAACGTATCTTGATGCTTCGAGCCTTGCGCCGGGTGACCGATCGCAGACGTCAGGCGGATGGCCACTACGGTTGGCTGTTCAATCCTTATACCGGCGATGAGGTAGTGTCTATCGATTGTGAAACCACCGGGCTCGATACGAAGACGGCGGAGTTGGTATCGGTGGCGGCGGTGCGTGTCAAGGCCGGGCGGGTGCTGACCAGCGATTCCCTGGATTTGCGCCTGCAGTGCCCAGAAAGTTTGAGTGGCGATTCAATCAAGATTCATGGCTTGCGTGGCATCGATCTCGACGGCGGTGACACGTTGACGGAAGCGCTGGAAAAACTGCTCGATTTCATCGGCAATCGTCCGCTGCTCGGCTGGTGCATCGACTACGATCTGGCAGTGCTCAACCGCCATTTGAGACCGAACTTCGGTTTCGATCTGCCTAACGCCTGTCTTGACATGCTCCATCTCTATCGGCGTCAGGTACGCAGAACGAATCCGGATATGGAACCCGATCTGCGTTTTGAAACCGTGGCCAAGGCGTTGGGCGTTCCAGTGATGGGGCGGCATACGGCTCTGGGCGATGCGGTGACCACGGCGCTGATGTATGTACGATTGAGAAAGGATGCGGGCCAGGCGTGCTAGGCGTTGTTTGAAACTGCGCGACGTCGCATGTCAACCAGGGCAGTGGTAGCATGAGCGCCCTTGAATTCATCATCTAGTGCCTTCCCATGTCAGCGCTCATCGGCAAACCCAAATACGAGTTCAACAAGCTTCAGAAACGTCTGCGTCGTCAGGTCGGCAATGCCATTGTCGATTACGCCATGATCGAAGAGGGGGACAAGGTCATGGTCTGCCTCTCTGGCGGCAAGGACTCCTATACCCTGCTCGAGATCCTGCGCAACCTGCAGCGTAATGCCCCTATCGATTTCGAGCTCGTGGCGGTCAATCTGGATCAGAAACAGCCAGGGTTCCCCGAGCATGTGCTACCGCACTATCTCGATGGTCTGGGAGTGTCCTACCATATCCTGGAGCGGGACACCTATTCTGTGGTCAAGGAGAAGACCCCGGAAGGCAAGACCACCTGCGCCCTGTGTTCGCGCCTTCGGCGCGGCTCTCTTTACGGTTTCGCCGAAGAGATTGGCGCAACTAAAGTCGCTCTTGGGCATCATCGCGAAGACATCCTCGAGACGCTGTTCCTCAATATGTTCTACGGTGGCACCCTCAAGGCCATGCCCCCCAAGCTGCTCTCCGATGACGGCAGGAACATCGTCATTCGCCCCTTGGCCTATTGCCGGGAGGCGGACATCGCCGAGTTTGCCCGCCTGATGGAGTTCCCCATCATTCCCTGCAATCTGTGTGGCTCTCAGCCCAACCTGCAGCGACAGGTGGTCAAGGAGATGCTTGGCGAATGGGAAAAGACGCATCCGGGTCGGCTCGAAACCATGTTCAAGGCGGTAACCAACGTTGCCCCGTCCCAGCTTGCGGATCGCGATCTGTTCGACTTCCAGGGTCTTGAAGCCAAACGCGAGACCCTGAATGCCAATCGTATCGAGACGTTTGATCTCCTTACGCGAAAACTTTGAGATCGTCTTGCTATTAGTGAAACCGCTCTGGGTCGTAGAAAAGCTCGTAGAGCAAGGGATCGTTGAAATCCGCGATGACGGCCATTGCGCCCGCGTCGCGAAGCTCTTTCGGATGGTGAGTGGTTGCCAGCGCCACGGTATGGACCTTCGCACCGACGGCTGCCTTGACCCCCTTGGGTGAATCCTCGAAGGCCAATGCGTTTTCAGGTCCAATCTTGAGCTTTTCCAGAAGGCGCTGATGGATGTAGGGCTCGGGCTTCGCCCCACCGGCGTCGTCCGCAAACACCATGGGGTCGAAGGTATCTGCAAGCCCCAGTGACTTCAGTGACAACCGAGCGCTTTCCCAGGGCGGATCGGAGCCCAGTGCCAGATCACAGCCGCGTAGTCGGGCGATATCGAGAAAACGCAGGAGGCCCGGGAAGCAGCCCATATCCGCAACCCGCACCTTGTAACGCTTTAGCCGAACTGCCAGTAGCCTGTTGCGTTCATGCTCGTCGAGCTTGGGCACCAGATTGGCCAGCACCTCGTCCTGCGGTTTGCCGCGAATATGCTCCTGGTAGAATTGAAAATCTACATCGATGCCATAGGGGCGCAGCGCTTCGAGCCAGGTGGCCCGGGCCAGGTTGTGGGTATCGCACAAGGTGCCATTCAGATCAAAAAGCAGCGCAGAAAGCATGAATATTCCTTTATCAAAAACAGAGTTCCTGAGCGTCCTGTACAGACACGCTGATTGTCCAAGATAGTCCAGAACGCCTTTTCGCGGTAAAAAAGCTCGTCAGTGATTCACGCTGTGACTCATGCTCTCCATCGGCATGAAGAGCCCCCAGAGTTGCCACAGAGCAAAGGCGATGATCACAAGCGCGGCGACGGTGCGGGTGGCCGGGTGGCGAATCAGATGAGTCATCTGCCGGGCTGCCACGCCGGTAACCAGCAGCGCCGGTAGAGTGCCCAGGCCAAAAGCGCCCATCAGTGCCGCGCCGTGACCGGGATCGCCCCCTGCCAGGCTCCAGGTCAGCATCGAATAGACCAGCCCGCAGGGCAGCCAGCCCCATACCGCCCCCAGTGCCACGGCCTGAGGAACCTTGACTACCGGCATCAAACGCCGGCCGACCGGTTCGAGATGACGCCATAGATGGCGCCCCAAGGCCTCGATTCGGGTCAGCCCTCGCCACCAGTTGGCCAGATACAGGGCCATCAGAATCATCATCACGGCGGCCAGTACCTGTAGCATGAGTCGCAGGCTATTGCTGGCACTGCCAAGCAGTGTACCCAGACTCGCTACCAAGGCGCCTGCCACCATGTAACTGACAATGCGCCCCAGATTGTAGCCCAGTAGCAACCCGCTCAGGCGTGCGGTACTGCGCATGCTGGGGGGCACCGCAAAGGTCAAGGCGCTCATGATGCCGCCGCACATGCCGATACAGTGAGCGCCACCCAGAAGGCCGAAGATGAAGGCCGCTGCCAGAGGCGGTAGATCGAGGCCGGTAGGATCCATCAGTGAGGGTTCTTGTCCGGGTCGCCTGAATGATGCTCTTCTGATGCTGGCGTGTCGTCATCAATGCGCGGCTTACGATGAGCTCGTTTGCGCTGGCGCTGTTCCGCCGTCAGATCGTTTTCGTCCTCGTCGAAAAGAATGCGATAGGCCGGCCCTTCCAGGTCGTCGAACTGATCGTGCTTGACGGCCCAGAAAAACGCCCACACCGCGAGCGACAGCAGCAGCAAGGAAATGGGAATCAGCAGATAGAGAATGCTCATGACGTTGCTGCCATTGGCGAAGAGCGAGGAATGGTTTTGATCCGATTGAGTCGCAACGCATTGCCTACCACGACCAGTGAGCTGGCGGACATGCCCAGCGCTGCCACCCAGGGCGGTACCAGACCCAATGCCGCCAGGGGTAATGCGCAGAAATTGTAGCAAAGCGCCCAGAGCAGGTTCTGACGAATCAACTGCTGGGTCCGGCGCGCCAGCTGCACCGCGTCGACGATACGCCCCAGCCGCGGGCTCATCAACAGCGCATCGGCGCTGGTGCGGGCCAGATCCGTCGCACCGTTCATGGCCACGGACACGTCAGCGGCCGCCAGCACCGGTACATCGTTGATGCCGTCGCCAACCATGATGACCCGCTCACCACGGGCCTGCAGAGCCCGAACGTGTTCGAGTTTAGTTTCCGGCGTGGCACCGGCCTGCCAGGCTGTAATACCAAGCTCATGGGCAAGTCTACCGACGACATTGCTGACGTCGCCGGACAAAAGCTCCACCTCCAACCCCAGGTCACGAAGCCCGGTAACGGCCGAATGGGCGTCGTCGCGTAGAGTGTCATCAAGACGAAACCAAGCTAGCGGCGTACTGATGGAGTCATCAGAGCGGGCATCAATCATGGCGAGCAGCAGCCATTGGCCCTGCTGATCGGGCGACCGGGGCGGTGCCTTCATCGCGAAATCCGGACGCCCCAATCGGAAGCGCTGCCCCTGGATGAGGCCTTCCAGCCCTTGTCCTGGCACATTGCGCACCTCACTGGCGGTGACGTGCGAAGGGTTTTGGTCACGAAACGCCTGGGCAATGGGATGTTCGGAATGGGCCTCCAAGGCTGCCGCCAGGGTTCGCGCCTGTTCGCTGTCCAAATCGCTGGCTAGGGGCTGGATACTTCTTAGGCGTATCCGGCCCTCGGTGAGGGTGCCGGTCTTATCGAACACGACTCTTGTCGCCTGGGCCAGCCCTTCGATGGCATTGGCGCGAGTCACCAGCACACCCCGGCGGCGCAGCTGGCCGTGGCTGGCGGTCAGTGCTGTGGGCGTTGCCAAGGCCAGGGCACAGGGACAGGTCACCACCAGCACCGACAGCGTGACCCATAGTACCCGGGACGGATCAATGAAACTCCAGGCGATGGCTACCGCAAGACTGACGAACAGCAGGCTCGACACAAAATGATGCGCCATGTGGGAGGCCTGCTCGGCAATCTTGGGGCGGCTGGCGAACGCCCGATCACTGAGCTCCAGAATGCCGGCGGCTCGAGCATCGCGGCCGCTGTGGGTGACGTCGATTTCGAGTGGGCTTTCGACGTTGATGCTACCGCCGGTAACGCTTTCGCCGACCCGACGACTCACTGGCAGGGTTTCGCCGGTCAGCATCGACTCATCGAGACTCGAATGACCCGCAACGATGACGCCATCCGCGGGCACGCCGTGGCCAGGGCGCACCCGTATTCGATCACCTGGCTGCAATTGATTGGCGGGCAAGACTCGCTCGCTGCCGTCCGGCTCAAGCCGGACGGCGCTTGCCGGCAGCACGCCGGACAAGGCATTGCCGCTGTGGCCATTGCGCCTGCGGGCGCGCATCTCGATATAGCGGCTGAAAAGTAAAAAGAAGGTGAACATGGTCACCGAGTCGAAATAGACCGGGGTGCCATGCACATCGTCGCTACCTGTCAGTACCGCATAGGCGCTGGCAAGATAAGCGCCGAGAATGGCGATGGACACGGGAACGTCCATACCCAGATGACGTGTACGCAGATCCCGCAGGGCATTCTTGAGAAAAGGCAGGGCGGAATACGCAACCACCGGCGTGGTCAAGGCCAGTGAAAGCCAGTGGAACAGCAAAAAGAAATCCCTGCTAATGTCCTCCGGCCCCGAGACATAAAGAGGAATCGAAAACATCATGACCTGCATCATCGCCACCGCGGCAACGATCAGGCGACGAATGGACTGGCGCTCTTCGCGTTGCAGCTTCTGTTGGGCAATATCCGGCTCATAAGGCTGAGATGAATAACCGATGCCCGCAAGCTCCGCCAGAATGCGCGATAGCTTCAGTTGTGCCGGGTCCCACACCAGATGTAGCCGATGATGACTCAGGTTGACGGCACTTGAATGCAGGCCGTCTAGGGCGTTGAGATGGTGCTCGATCAGCCAGGCGCAAGCGGCGCAGGTAATGCCGTCCACTGCCAGGGTGATCTGGCGCCGATCGTCTTCCGCCGGATGAACGAACTGGCGCTGCAGCTCCGGATCGTCAAAGACGGCCCAGGTATCGGCGCGCTGGATCTGACGATCGTCCGGGCGCTCGGGTAGTTCGGTACGAAAGCGATAGTAGCTTTCAAGACCGCCATCGACAATGGCGTGAGCCACCGCCTCGCAGCCCGGGCAGCATAGTGGATGACGCTCATCCTCTAGAACGATATGCCAAGGCGCTTTGCGAGGCACCGGGGAGCCGCAGTGGTAGCAGAGCGCTTCACTATCGACGGACGTCGCCAGTGTATTCATGCCCCGCCGGTATTGGCGCGCAAGATCAGTGCTTCCTTCTGGGGCAATTCGATCTCACCCAGCAGACGCCACTCCGGCTCGACGGTCTGTGCATGCAGTTGCACATACCAGCGGTATTGCAAGGCGCGAGACAATTGGCCGACATAATGGCCGTCGCTGACTCGATCGAGGATCACGCGCTGGTCGCGACCATCCTGGGAGGGAAAGATCAGGTCGAGCTGCAGCTTTTCGGGGCGCGCCTCGCCCTGTAGATCGATCACGACATCGCCGCTCAGATCGTCGATGCGCAGGTTTGCCGCCATGCCCAGCTCAGCGGCACGTTGATCTTGCTCCAGGGTCTTGTTAATGGCCAATCCTTCCTTGTAGTAGTCGTCGACTACCATGCCATCGAAGCTCGTGATCGAGAACACCAGGAAGGTGGTGCCCATGACCACCGCCAACCCTAGTATTCCCAACAGAAACCAGGCCCAGAATTCTTTGTACCAGGGGCGTATCTGTGTCGTCATGAATCATCTCCGTGACTGGCCAAGGAAACGCGCTTCCTTAGCCAGTGTGATATCCGGATCCTGCTCGGCCTCGACGTTGATGACGATGGCCTTGCTGGGCGCATCGAGGGCCTCGGCGGGAACCGCAAGCTGTATCGGGAAGGTAGTGCTGCGTCCGGCGTCGATGGTGATGCTGTCGTTGCCCAGCAGCGCAATGCCGTCCAGACCGGTGGGTGTAATCACGTAGCGATGCGCCTTGTCATCCAGATTGCGGATCGTCAACGTATAGGAATTGGTGATATCCCCTTCCTGGGTCATGCTGTAAAGCTGGTTACGATCGCGCTCGATATCCACATCCAGCGGCAGGCGATCGCTGACGGTCCACACGAACAAGCCGATCATTATCACGAGTGCCACAAAATAACCGATCAGGCGCGGCCGTAGAACATGGGTCTTGCCGCCTTTGAGCGCATGCTCGGTGGTATAGCGAATCAACCCGCGCGGATAGTTCATCTTGTCCATCACGCTGTCGCAGGCATCGATGCAGGCGGCACAGGTAATGCATTCGTACTGTAGGCCATCGCGAATGTCGATACCGGTAGGGCAGACCTGCACGCAGAGCCCGCAATCGATGCAGTCGCCAAGGCCCTGCTCGCGATGAGCGGTGCTGCGCTCGCTCTGATGGGCGGCATTGCGCTTGCGCGCGCCGCGCGGCTCGCCTCGCGCCTCATCGTAGGAGACGATCAGCGTGTCCTTGTCGAACATCACAGATTGGAAGCGCGCATAGGGGCACATGTAGATACAGACCTGCTCCCGCAGCCAGCCGGCGTTGAGATAGGTGAATACCGTGAAAAATCCCACCCAGAACAGTGCCCAGCCCCCCACGGACAGCGTGACGAAATCAACCACTAGCCCGCGAATCGGCGTGAAGTAACCGACGAAGGTCAGACCGGTGGCAAAAGCGATGAGCAGCCAGAGCAGGTGCTTGGCGCTCTTGCGTGCGGCCTTTTCCTTGCTCATCGGCTGCTTGTCGAGCTTCATGCGTCGATTGCGCGTGCCTTCGGTGAGGTGCTCGACCCAGATATACAGCCAGGTCCATACGCTTTGCGGGCAGGTGTAACCACACCAGACGCGACCGGCAAACACCGTGATCAGGAACAGTCCAAACGCGCAGATGATCAACAGCCAAGAGAGCAGCATGAAATCCTGGGGGTAGAAGGTGCCCCCGAAGATATGAAATTGTCGGGCGGGCAAATCGAACAGTATCGCCTGCCGATCTCCCCAGTAAAGCCATGGGATGCCGAAATAAAGCGCCATCAAGACCCAGTTGGCACTGCGTCGAACGCGCTGAAAAAGCCCTTTTATTTCGCGCACATAAATATGTTTGCGACTAGCGTACATATCCTGCTTTACGCTTTTCTTGGGGTCATGAGTGCCCACAGTAGAGTTTGGGGTCACATTGCGAAGCGGAATCTTGTCCGTCATGGAATCACCTGTCGCGTCACGGTGAGGGCTGGCTCAGGCGAGTCATTATAATTGGGCGCTGGGTGCCGGTAGCCAGGTAATCTTATCGAATATTGCCAGGAGAGAGAGTTGGGTGCGACTGCCAGCCGCACCCGAAGAGTATCAATTGGATAGGCTGTAAATGTAGGCGGCAACCAGGTGCACCTTGTTTTCACCTATGTAGGCAGCCTGGGCAGGCATGTGACCGTTACGTCCATTGCGCAATGTTTCAAGTACTGCCGTGTGGGTTTCCTGTCCGGGCTGGCGATAGAGCCAGGTATTGTCCGTCAGGTTGGGAGCACCAATTGCCTGGTTACCCTTGCCGTCGGCGCCGTGACAGGCTACGCAGGCAGAAACGAAGATCGCTTCCCCCTGTTTTGCCTTGTCCGCATCATGCTCTTCGCCAGACAGACTCACTACGTAGCTGGTGACGTTCTCCAGATTGTTGTCACCGAGCTGCTGCCAGGCGGGCATTAGTCCATTACGGCCGTTGTTCAGCGTGGTGACGATGTTTTCCGGCTCACCGCCGTACAGCCAGGCATCATCGGTCAGATTCGGAAAACCGTAACCGCCCTTGGCATTGGAGCCATGGCAGACGGCACAATTGTTGAGGAAGATGCGCTCGGCAACCCGCATGGCATCGCCGTCCTGAGCAAGCTCCGGCACCGGCACTTCGCTGTATTTGGCAAAGATAGGCGCGTACTGCTCCTGGGCGTAGGCGATTTCCTCATCCCACTGGCCTTCCTGGGACCAGCCAAGTACACCGCGGAAATTACCCAGACCGGGATACAGCAGAAGATAGGCCACGGCGAAAATAATGGTACCCACGAACAGCATGAACCACCAGCGCGGCAAGGGGTTGTCGTATTCGTCTATACCGTCGGCGGTATGCCCAGTCGTTTCGATTTCGCCATCGACAGAAGGCTGTTTGTCGGTCTTGCGATTGGCGAACAGGATCCACCAGCAAAATATGATGGTGCCCAGCGTAATGACGATGATCCAGAGGCTCCAGAAACTGGAAAGGGTATCGCCCCAAAGGTTATTCATGAATTCTTGTCTCCCTCATCATGGCGGGATGTTGTGCGATCGTTTGTATAGCTATTGTCACTGGGTTTCTGATCATCTTCATCGGCGAAAGGTAGATTCTTCGCTTCGTCAAAGTCCTGCTTGCGTCGCTTGGAATAGGCCCAGAACACCACGCCCAGAAAGGCAATCATGACCAATAGCGTGGTGATGCCGCGGAAGGTTCCAATATCCATGACTTAGCGTGCGTCCTTGAGTACGGTACCCAGCTGCTGCAAATAGGCCACCAGCGCGGTGATTTCCTGCTCGCCCCGGACTTCTTGAGTCGCCCCGGCAATCTGCTCGTCGGTATAAGGCACGCCCACGCTCTTCAATGCACGCATCTTGCTTGGCGTGTCCTGGCCGCTCAGAGTGCTTTCGAACAGCCAAGGGTAGTTCGGCATCTTTGACTCTGGCACTACATCCCGCGGGTTGTAGAGGTGCGCACGATGCCAGTCGTCGCTATACCGACCACCTACCCGCGCCAGATCCGGTCCGGTCCGCTTGGAACCCCAGAGGAAGGGATGATCGTAGACGAACTCACCGGCAACGCTGTAGTGCCCGTAGCGTTCGGTCTCGGCGCGGAAGGGGCGAATCATCTGCGAATGACAGCCGACGCAGCCTTCACGGATATAGATGTCGCGCCCTTCGAGTTCCAGGGCGGAAAGTGGCTCGAGGCCTTCAACAGGTTCGGTCGTCTTGTCCTGAAAGAAGAGCGGCACGATCTCGGCGAGCCCACCGAAACTGATGACCACCAGGATCAGAACGGAGAGCAGACCAACATTCTTTTCAACTATCTCATGTTTCATTGGTATCAAGTTCCCCGTGTATTTAAGCGGTCTGCAGGACCGGCTCGTGTTCCCGCGCAGTGCTCTTGGACGTCATGTAGACGTTGTAGGCCATCAGCAGCATGCCGAACGCGAAGAAACAGCCGCCGATCCAGCGCACGACATAGCCAGGATGGCTGGCCTCGAGCGCCTCGACGAAGGTGTACATCAAGGTACCGTCCGCATTGACTGCGCGCCACATCAGGCCTTGCAGAATGCCGTTGACCCACATGGAGGTGATGTACAGCACGGTACCGATGGTCGCCAGCCAGAAATGCACGGCGATCAGCTTGACCGAGTACATTTCGATGCCGCCGAACAGGCGCGGAATCAGGTGATACATGGAGCCGATGGTGATCATCGCCACCCAGCCGAGCGCGCCGGAGTGTACGTGACCGATGGTCCAGTCGGTGTAATGGGACAGGGCATTGACGGTCTTGACCGCCATCATCGGACCTTCGAAGGTGGACATGCCGTAGAACGAGAGAGCCACGACCAGAAAACGCAGGGTCGGATCGGTGCGCAGCTTATGCCAGGCGCCAGACAGGGTCATCATGCCGTTGATCATGCCGCCCCAGGAGGGTGCCAGCAGAATGATCGACATGATCATGCCAAGCGACTGGGCCCAGTTGGGCAGGGCGGTATAGTGTAGATGGTGTGAGCCTGCCCACATGTAGGTAGTGATTAGTGCCCAGAAATGTACGATCGATAGACGGTAGGAGTAGACCGGACGTTCCGCCTGCTTGGGCACGAAATAGTACATCATGCCCAGGAAACCGGCGGTGAGGAAAAAGCCAACCGCGTTATGGCCATACCACCATTGGGCCATGGCATCGATGGCGCCGGCATAGGCGGAGTAGGATTTCATCGCCGTGACCGGGATTTCCGCGGAGTTGACGATGTGCAGCACCGCGACGGTCAGAATGAACGCTGCATAGAACCAGTTGGCCACATAAATATGGGAGGTCTTGCGCTTCTGTATGGTACCCAGGAAGACGATGGCATAGGAGACCCATACCACGGTGATCAGTATGTCGATCGGCCACTCGAGCTCAGCGTACTCCTTGGACGTAGTGTAGCCCAGGGGTAGCGTGATAGCGGCGAGGACGATTACCAGTTGCCAACCCCAGAAGGTGAAGGCAGCGAGCTTGTCGGAAATCAGACGCGTCTGGCAGGTGCGCTGTACGACATAGTAGGAGGTGGCAATCAGCGCCGAACCACCAAAGGCGAAAATGACCGCATTGGTATGCAGCGGGCGCAGGCGGCCAAAGCTCGTCCAGGGTAGGCCAAAATTAAGCTCCGGCCAGACCAGCTGTGCCGCGATGAAGACACCTAGGGCCATGCCCACGATGCCCCACACCACCGTCATGATGGCGAACTGCCGAACTACCTTGTAATTGTAGGTCGGATGTTCAAATGCTGTGCTCATGTTATGTTCCCATCGAACGCGTTGTTAGGTAGGCACTCTTGGAGCGCAGTATGCCCCAGGCTTTCTGCCCACATCATGATATAAATCAACATTTCGGACGCCGAGTCTAGCGCAGCCGTCTCGGAACCTAAATATGGAGTAACCCTTGATTATGGCGTGTTTCTACCGGCTAAATGCCGAAAGCGCATGTCAGTAAACGATAAACATCTATCAGGGTTTGTGTATTTCTTTAACCGTCTGCGACATCGCACCGCATAACTTGCGCTGAGATTGTCGACTTCTGATGCTCAGCGGTTTATCGAGTTGTCTGTTTAATTCGTCAAGCAAGTCGATGAAATCGAAATGGAAAACCCAGGTTGATCATGCTAGCAAAAAGCGTTGACATTCCATCGTCGCACTGTAGAATGCAGCGCCACGTGACGGGTGGTTAGCTCAGTTGGAAGAGCACCAGCCTTACAAGCTGGGGGTCACTGGTTCGAGCCCAGTACCACCCACCATCTTCTCAAGAATTGAAGCGTTTGAAAGATGAGGTGTCACGTTGTTTGGAAATTACGGGGACCGGTAGTTCAGTCGGTTAGAATGCCGGCCTGTCACGCCGGAGGTCGCGGGTTCGA
>NZ_JIBT01000037.1 GCF_001039575.1 Halomonas sp. PR-M31 | reverse complement strand
CGTTATCGCCACCGCCAGTATCGCCGCCGCCGTTGTCACCACCACCGTTGTCACCGCCACCGCCGGTATCGCCACCACCGTTGTCACCACCGCCGTTGTCGCCGCCGCCTGCGTCACCACCACCGGTATTACCATCACCGTTATCGCCGCCTGTGTCACCACCACCGGTATTGTCATTAGTGATGCTGTCGATCACGTTCTTGGCGTCATCCAGGTTGTAGTTGTCGCCGCTTTGATCGGTGTATTGCTGGGCTGCTTCAACGCGGGACTGGAAGAACTCTGCATCGCTGCCGGTCGCGCCGTTCTTGATGGTCAGGGCGATTTCCGCCAGGCTCTTTTCGCCGCGATCCAGCACGCCGGCGTAGTAATCGAGCCCGCCTTTGTCGCCATCGCGATCAAATAGCTGCTGGTAAAGGACGTTGACCAGTTCCCGGTTGTCCAATCCGCTGAAGTTGTCCTGGTATTCCTGGGAATCGCCGAAGTTGTTGATGATGGCGCCCTGGCCCTTGGCATCTGCCTGCTCTGCCCAGTAGCGCTGACCGGCGCTGTCCGCCGGGCGGCCGTAGTAGGCCACGTACATTTCCTGCACGAAGTCGAGGCTGGCATCGCTGGGGACGCTGATGTCCTCGATGGCGTCGCGACCTGCTTCCACGTTGTAGTCGTCGCCGCTTTCATTTGTGTAGCGTTGGGCTTCTGCGACCCGGGCGTTGAAGAACATGGCATCCTGGCCTTCGGCGCCGTTCTTGATGGTGAGAGCGATCTCCGCCAGGCTCTTTTCGTTGTTATCCAGCAGGCCGGCGTAGTACTCGACGCCTTCTGCATCGCCATCTCGGCCGAAGAGCTGCTGGTAAAGGTTGTTGACCAATTCGGCGCTTTCGAGATCACCGAACTCGTTTTGATACTCTTCGGAGTTGCCGAAGGCTTCGACGATGCTTTGCTGGCCATTGGCATCGGCGCGCTCGGCCCAATACGCCTGACCATCGCTTTCCGCCGGGCGGCCGTAGTAAGCGACGTAGAGTTGCTGCACGAAATTCAGATTCGCTTGAGTTGCCATAATACCCTTCACCCCTGTGCGTGGATCTTTGACTAGATCCTCTAATGAAAACTCTTTCTCCAGGTCGTTTTAGGAACGACTCTTGGCGTTTTCAGAGGTGATACCACCAACGTTACTGATTGTTAAACCTTGTAACCAAAAATGGTTCTATTTGTGGGTATTGTTAATTAAGAACTTGGAATCGGTAGGAAATCCGGCTAATCGGATTGATGCTTTTTGTAATCGGCCGTGATTAAAAAAGCCGACGCGGGAGCGTCGGCTTTTAGAAATATCTGGCGGGCTTACGTAGAGGCGAATCCATCACGTTATCTGTCCGCGAGGACGCGCCGTCAGGTCGACACCCAGAGCACGCATGACAGTCAACATGGTTTTCAGGGTGGGGTTGCCCTGTTCACTGAACGAGCGGTAGAGCTGTTCGCGAGACAGTCCCGTTTCCCGGGATAATTCGGTCATACCCCGAGCTCTGGCAACGACGCCCAACGATCTGGCAATGTAAGCCGTATCGCCGGTTTCCAAGGCATCAGCCAGAAAAATGGCAATGGCTTCATCGCTATCTAGCGCAGCGGCTGGATCGTAATCGTAAATATGTTCGCTCATGAAGCTCTCCACTCATTTGAGAGACGCAAAGCTGTCTTGATGTCTTGCTGCTGGGTGCGCTTATCTCCTCCGCAAAGCAACAGCACGATTTCGTTGCCATGTTGCCGGAAGTACACTCGATATCCCGGGCCATGATTGATCCGCAATTCGCTGACACCATGCCCGACCGGCTTCACATCCCTAGCTAGACCATTCGCGAGACGAAATACCCGTGCAGCAATCAAGGCCTTGGCGCGTCGATCCTTTAGCTTGCGCTCCCACTTCAAGTAGGTTTCAGTCTGTTTGATATCGAGCATGGACATCATTGTAGTTTTAAAACTACACATAAAGCAATGCCCGGATTCGAACAACTACTAGGAAACTTGAAAAGGGAATAACCCTTCCCTGCGCTTCGCGCCTTGACTGACACTTTTTGATGCAGCAACGCGGTTCGCGATGAAACGTCAACAGGCCCTAGGGCGTTGATAGAGAAATGGCATGGTCTCAACTGGATAGCTCGGCAGCCAACCGCTTCACCGCTTGGGGCCAGGAGAAGTGCTTTTCGGTGAGTTCCCGGGCACGTTCCACCTGTGCTTGACGGGCGTCGTCGTCGCTTGCGATCAGTTTTTGCAACGCCTTGGCGAAGTGCTCGGTTTCGGCGATCCATACCGCGCTTTCCGGGAATTCCAGGCCGCGATTGCCAAAGGGGGTGGTCAGCACGGGCACTCCGCTGGCGGTGTAGTCCAGCATCTTCAGGTTGCTGCCGGAGCCGCTGAACATGGGGTTGAGCGCCACGTCCACGCTTGCCAGCAATACCCGTAGCTGGGCGTCGTCCACCCGGCCGAGGCGCGCACGTTGGGGGGCAGATAGCGAAAGTCCGGATGCTGGCACAGGCTGCCCGCGAGATAGAAGGCAACCTTGGGGCAGGCCGGAGCCAGGCGGTGAACGATGAACTCCGCGGCTTCCAGGTTGGGCCCGTGAAAACTGCCCAGAAACAGCGCAACCGGCCGGGTCTGGCGCAATCGCTTCTGCCAGCGCTGCCGGGCAGCGCTGTCCACGAAGGGCAGGCGTTCAAGATCCGCGCAATTATTGACCACCAGCCCCTTGTCCGCAGGCAGGTCGTAGCGCTCACGAAAGCGCTTCAAGTCACCTTCGGCGCAGGCCAGGATGTTATCGCTCTCCTGACAGGCCAGGCGCTCCGCGGTCTCTACCTCGACCATCGCCGCTTCCGCTTCGGTCACGCCTTTTTCCAGGGCCTCATGAATGATGCCGCGCTTCAAGTCCGTTTCGACGTTATGGGATTCGTACAGCCAGGGGCCCTCGAAATGGGCTTGCAAGGCGTGCACCAGATAGGGATGGGCGCAAACCCCAAGGGTGGCGGTCACCGCATGGCTTTTCAGGGCGCGAATATAGGCAGGGTTGTGTTCCCAGCCGTGAATGGCAGCAATGTCATCGACGGACGCCCGCAGGGCCTTGCTCAGCGACTTCTGCTGTCGGGCCTGGGCCGCACTCAACGGAATGCCGTGCTCGAAAAGCCCCGGTGCGATTTCCGTGCATTTTTCCGGATAGTCCTGAGGGAGAAGCACCAGCAGCGTGACCCGAACCCCGAGCTCCTTGGCGATATGCCGATAGAGATGGTACATGCGGCTCTGCCCGCCCCCCATGGGCGGGTAGACGGAGTAGGTGTTAAGCACCAGCCAATGGCCGCGTCGTGAGTCATTCGTCATGGCATCGGCCAGGCTGCCGGCGGCGCTTGCCGCCCCAAGGCCCATGACCACGGGGAAAGACGGGGGTGCCTGATCCGCACTCGGGGTGTCGCCGAGCAGTTCGCGTACCGTGTCCGCCCAGTTGACGTGGGCCACCCGGGCCTTGGCGGCCTTGCCCATCTTCTGCGTGCGCCGGGGGTTTTCCACCGCCTGGGTGATGGCCGCCGCCAGGGCGTCCGGCTCCGGAGCCACGCTCCAGCCGGTCACGCCGTGCTCGACGAACTCATTGACGCCGCCGGTATCCGTGCAGGTAATCACCGCCTTGGCTGCCCCCATGGCCTCCACGGTGATCAGGCCGTAGTCCTCGTCGAAAGGTAAAAACGGCACAGCTAAGGCGTCCCGGTACTGCTCCACTACGTCGCTGTCGCGAACGAAGCCTAGAAAGCGCACCCGAGGGTCGTCCTTTGCCATCTCCTTGAGTTCGGCTTCCATGGGGCCGGTGCCGGCGATACGAAGCTCGCAGTCCACCTCGGTCTGCAGGAAGGCCCGCAGCAGCAGATCGACCCGCTTGGGGCCGTCCAGTCGGCTGACGGTGAAGAGATAATCGTAATGTCGCCCTTCAAATACCGGCAGATCCGAGGGGTGATGAATGATCTGAATCGGCACGCCTTCCGGGAAGTAGTCCGCGCGGCGAGTGACATTGCGGGAAATGGCGGCAAAACGGGCAATCGCCTTGGGCGAGAGCGCGATGGCGTCCAGATGGTGCAGGATGGCCCGGGTCAGAGGGCCGGGAAAGTGCAAAAGGCCATCCCGTACGCTCTGGGGCAGGGTGCGATCGTTCATTAGCCCTTGCACCCTAGCAAACAGTTCCGGCAGCTGGGCGCGTTCGGGATTGGACGCAAGTAGACGACGCAAGCCCTTCAAGCGCGGATGATGGCGCAGCAAGGCAATGCCGCGCCTGCCCTTCTCCACCGGCCAGGCCTCCGGCTCGAAGGCATCGACCCCTGCCCGTTCCGGCCAGGGGTAGGTGTCGTAAAGCCCGCGCAGGGTGTGCTGCAGATACACATGATGCTCGGGGTGTTCGATCATCCAGGCCGGGTACTTGGTGGAAATCACCCGATCGAAATGACTCAGATCAAGCTCGGAAAAGCGCTGATAGCTTGCCATCAGCTCCGGGAAGTTGCGCTCCGGGCTTGGCAGCTTGATCAGCTCCATCTGGTGATCGCTTAACTGGTTGGCGTGGTGCAAGAGCCCCCACCAGAGTTTTTCCGCGCCGCCCACGGTAAAGGGCACGGCACTGGGGGCAACAAGTGCGATCTTCATTCCCTGGCCTCGTTCATTCCCTACTCATCCTTTGTTAGGTTCTGTCCAGCAGGCGCTCCACGACCTGGGGCCAACCAATGCCGGCGCGATGATAAGCGTCAAGCCCGGCCCGGCCCATTTGTGCGCTGCGCTCCCGATTGGCGTAGGCCTCATCGATGGTGGCAGCAATGGCTTCCGGCTCTGCGGGCAGCACCCAGCCGGTCTCATCGTGTTGGACGAATTCTCTTGGACCGCCGCTGTCCTCGCAGGTGATGACCGGCTTGCTGGAGAGCATGGCTTCCAGGGTGATGTAGCCGTAGTCCTCGTCCTTGGGGCCGAAGAATACCGCCAGGGAGTGGGCATACCAGGCGCGTTTTTCCGCCTCGCTGAAGCGTCCAGTGAGACGCACACGATCACTCAGCTTGTGCTTCTCGATGAGCCGCTGATAGCGCTTCGCCTGACCGCCGCTGCCGGCAATCAGGATGCGCACCGGGCTTTTCAGGTGCCGCGCCGCCTCGATCAGCAAATCCTGGCGCTTGAGGCTTTCCAGGCGGCTGGGGCAGAACACATAGCCCCAGTCCTCGTCGCAGTAAAAGCGCTGTGCATCAAAAGGCGGGTGATACAGCGGCCTGGCGGTCAGATCGTTGTAGGTGGCCATGCGCTCCGCGACCCGGCGAGAATTGGCGAACAGCGCCTTAGCCCGGCTCAAATGGCGCTTATCAAAAGCGTGAATGGCCTTGCGCAGCTCTCGCTGCTCTTTTGTGGCTTTGTCGTCTTCCCAGAGTTCGTACATGGCCCGGTGCTGGTGCATCACCCATACCACGTGCTCCGGGTGATTCACGCCGTAGCCGGGAAACTGCAGGCTGATGGTGCGATCGATGGCCTGGCCGTTGGGGGCGGTGAAATCCAGGGTCTCGACATATTCCATCAGCCGGTGAATGTCGCTTTCCGGCTGAAAGCGAAACGGAAAGCGCAGCAGCTCTGCCTCGTGGCCATGCGCTTTGAGGGCGCGAGTCACGCCTTCGATGTGATAATCCGCGCCGCCGTGCAGGAAAGGCACCAGATTGGCGGTGACCAGCACTCTCATGCGCTCGCCTCCTGGCTCTTGTCGTCCGCAGGCGCATCGTTAGATGCCTCGACGTTCTGTTCTTCCTCGGTCATCTTTTGCGCGGCCAGCTCCGTGGGCGCGGCCTTGAGCCCTACTACTGCAAAGTCCTGGGGGCCGCACAGATGACCATTGACCCGCTCCGTCAAGGCATCGTTGCCGGGCACCTTGGCTTCTTCCGGGTAAGGGTTGAAGCGGCGCACCTCCACCTCGGCGAAACCATGATAGGTCAGCAAAAACGACATGGCAGTGGGCGTGAGCGGATTGAGATGGGTGGGGTCGTGATAGAAGGTATGACTGCCCACCAGAATGTTCTCCGGGTTGGGCGTCTCAAGGATCAGCACGCCCCCGGGCGCCAGCACCCGTTGGGCTTCATCCACCAGGGCGTAGAGCACATCGAAGGCAGATGCTCGGCGATATGGAAGGCGCTTACCAGGGCGTGGCTATCCTCCGGCTGGCGGCGCAGCTCGGCGATGGCGTCGTCGTGCACCACGTCAAACCCGAGGGTGTGGCAGTGATCCACCATGGCGACGTTGAGATCCACGCCGCGAGCCTCGAAGCCCTCGTTTGCCAGCAACTTGAGCCATTCGCCCCGGCCACAGCCTACGTCCAGCGCCTTTTTGCCGGCTTGATGAGCGGCATCGATCTGGGGCTGATACTGGCGCAAGTGGGCGGCGATCTGGGCTTCGCTACCGCGACAGGCGTCTTCAAAGGCCAGGTAGTAGGCGTCGATCAGATCCTGGGACAGGGCCTCGGCCCGCTCTGGCGTAGCGGGCAGCTCGTTCGGCTGGGCGACAAGGCGCTCCACGGCCCGGCGCTGATGCTGCAGGGCGCTCCACAGGGCGGGTTGGTGGCGTTCCAGTTCATCGGTGCGCTGCCCGGCCTGTTTGAAGTCGCGCTGTATTTGCTCCTGAAAAACCTGCTGCTGCTCTTCTTGTGCCTGCAGTCGAGCGTCCTGTTCCCTGGCCTCCGCGCGGCCCCGTTCAAGCTCCGAGTCCTGACGCCGCAGATCGTTTTCAATCTCGATCAGCACGTCCTGCAGGATGGTGCTGCGCCGGGCATTTTCCGCTTCAAGCCGAGCCAGGCGCTCTTGTTCGCGCCAGCGCGGGCGCATCAGCACGCCCACCAGCCGGTACATCAGACGCACCGGTGGACGCACCAGCTTGCTCATTATTCCCGGGCGCTCGACGATTCGCACGGGCAGCCTGAGCAGGCGCTGGTGAGGAATGACGATGCCCTTGTTGTTCAGGTGCTGGCGGCACTCGCTGGCGCGAAGCAGGTCGCCCAGCACATAAAGCCGCCCGCAGCGGGGCAGCTCGGTCAGGTAGCTCTGCAGCCCCACCGGATCGACGTCCCGGCCCAGCAGCAGGCGATAGCTGCGCTGCAGGAAGGCAGGATCGTTCGAGAGCGGCGTGACGAGCTCTTCAAGACGAGGATTCCAGGGGTTCTTGATGGGAATCTCGGGTTCCGCGCTCAGCCGCTCGAGCATCTGCTGGCGATCGCCCCCCGGCGGCGGCTCCGCAGAGGGTTCGTCGATATCGAGCTGGCGGGCCACGCTTTTCAAGCGATCGATCAGGCTGTCGATGTCATTGAAGGTCTTGGACATGTGAAAACGTTCCTAAGGCTGCTGGCTGGCGGTTTCCGGGGTTTTCACCGGGGCCAGCTGTAACTCCATGGGCAGGCGGCAGACACCGGAAAACAGGTGCTGCTTGTAGCCGGCCACTTCGAACTGCAGATAGCTGTCGCACCACCAGTAGCAGTCTTCCAGATGATGCTCGCGGCTGTGCAACCCCACGGTGACGGTATACTTGCCCGGGGCGATGTCCGCCTTGAAACGCAGGTGCACCTGCTGGGACTGGGACTGTTTCAGTGACAGGGTCTGGCCGAGCTGGAAGGTATTGACGCCGAAGATGTCCTGACCGAAACGGTCCCGCACTAGCAGGCCCAGGGTCACGTCCTCGACGTTGGTGCTGGCCTTCAGGGTCAGGCACACGTCCAGCGTTTCGCCGCTGGCGATGGTGGTGCTCTCGCTGTCGTCGCCTTTGAGCTCGCCGTCGATGACGCGAATCTCGCCGCTGCCGTAGGCACCGTGATGGCGATTCTGATGGCGCCCCTCTTCTTCTTCCGCCTGGCGGGCCATGATGCGGTTGTAGCGATTGACCGCATCGTCCGCGTCGCCGTTGAAGACCACATGGCCGTCTTCTAGCACCAGGGCCCGGTCGCAGAGCATCTTGACCGCGTTGAGGTCATGAGAGACGAACAGGATCGAGCCGCCGCTGTCCTTGAACTCGCGAATGCGCTTCATGCACTTCTGCTGGAAGTAGCCGTCCCCTACCGACAAGGCTTCGTCCACCAGAAAACAGCGCGGGTCCGCGTGGATGGCCACGGAAAACGCCAGACGCATGACCATGCCGGAGGAATAGGTGCGAAGCGGCTCGTCGATGTAGCCGCCAAGCTCGGAGAAGTCGATGATGGCGTCCCGGCGGGCCTCGATCTCGTCGTGGGTCATGCCCAGCATCAGGGCGTTGGCGTTGATGTTCTGGCGCCCGGTCAGCTCCACGTTGAAGCCGGTGCCCAGCTCCAGAAGGCCGGTAATGCGCCCATCGATATCGATTTGTCCGCTGTCCGGCAGCAGCACCCCGGTAAGCAGCTTGAGCAGGGTCGATTTGCCGGCGCCGTTGCGCCCCAACACCCCCAGCACTTCACCCGGGGCGACCTGAAAGCTTACGTCCTTCAGGGCGTGGTAGCTGGTATGACGGCTTTTTCCGGTGACGGCTTCGAGGAAGCGGTCGATGGGCCGGTGAAACAGCTTGAAGGACTTGTTGAGGCCTTGAATCTCGATCATGTCAGGCTCCCTTACAAACAATCGCGCAGATCGCGCTCGGTTCTACCCAACAGCCATAGGGACAGCGACAGCACCCCGGCGGTGACCAGCGCAAACAGCGCAAGATGGGACAGATCCGGCAGACGCTGATACATGATCAGGTCGCGATAGGCGTTGACCAGGGTAAAGAAGGGGTTGAGCTCCATCCAGAGCAGCGCCCAGGGTGGAATGATCTCCGGCACATAGACGATGGGGGTGATCCAGAACCATACCTGCAGCACCACGGCCACCACCTCCTTGATGTCTTTCAAATACACCGCCATGACCGCGAGCCCAAGCCCCACCGCGTAGACGCACACGCACTGCAGGGCAAAAACCAGCGGTACCCCGAGCCAGTAAAGGCTAATCGGGAAATCGATCAGCACCAGAAAGCCGATGAAAAAGCCCATGCTGATGACATAGACGATGGTTTCCGCCAGCAGTACCGCCAGCGGCAGCGCCAGCAGGGAGATGTTCACCTTGGTGACCAGGTTGCTCTGATCCCGAAACAGATTGGTGATGCGGGCAAGGCTATTGGCGAAGGCGGTCCAGGCCAGTACCCCGCAGATGAGATAGATACTGTAGGAGTACTGGTCGATCTCGGCGCCGAAGCTTCGAGCTTGGCCCCCATGATGCGGGAAAACACCAGCACGAAGACCAGGATGTTGACCAGCGGGCCGATAAAGGTCCAGGTGGCGCCTAGAAGCGATCCGGAGTGGCGGTCGATGAGATCCTGTCGGGCCAGATGCAGTATCACCGGTATGCTGGCGCGCAGGGCGCGAGGGTGTTGTCGCATGGCGTTCAATGACTCATGGCATGGCGAAAGGAGGCACGCAGGTTAGCCGCGGAATGCTGCCAAGTAAAATGCCCGGCGCGCAATCGCCCCGCGTCGCGCAATGATTGTCCCAGGGCACTGTCGTCCTGGAGGCGCTCCAGAGCCTGTCGAATGGCGCCGGTATCGTCCGGATCGACCTTGAGGGCGGCATCCGCCGCGACCTCCTGAGTGGCGCTGCGATCCGCGGTGACCACCGGCACGCCGGCGGCCATGGCCTCGATGACCGGCATGCCAAAGCCTTCGTAACGAGAGATATAAGCAAACAATGTGGCATTTGCGTACAGCGCCGGCAGATCCGCATCCTGGATGTAACCCAGCTGGCGCACACGACCGTCTTCGATAGCATTCAGAGCCTTTTGTGACAGCCGCTGATCGCCCCAGCCCCGTTGTCCTGCCAATAGTAACGGGCAATTTCGCTGGCGCTCTAGAGATTGATCAAGAAAGGCGTCGAGCAGGCGCGGCAGATTCTTGCGCGGCTCCAGCGTACCCACGCTCAGGCAATAATGCGCCGGCAGATCGTGCCGCTTGCGTACCCGTTCGCGCTGGTGGGCGTCCGCGTTGAAGAAGCGCTCGGCGACGCCGGGCGAGACGATGTCAATGCGGGCCGGGTCGATATCGAAAAGCGCAGTCAGCTCCTGCGCGGTAAACCGGGAGACCACGTTGATGCGGGTGGCGCCGGCAAGGCTTGCCTTGAGATGGCGCTCGAGAAAGGCGATGCGATCCTTGGGGTGATACTCGGGAAAGCGCCGATGGGAAAGATCGTGCACCGTGACCACGCTTCTGCCGGGCCAGGGCAGGCGCACATAGTTGGGCTCCCAGTAAAGTGCATCCTTCGGGTTCGCCTGCCGGCTTGCATGGCGGTGCAGCCTGAGCCCCGTGGCCTTGTGATACAGATAGCGGGTGGCGCCGTTGCGCAGATAGCGTCTGGCCCATTGGGACAGGCGCCCTTCCGGTGCCGACAATGATGTTTCGTCCGCGGCGCCGTCGTCGACATCAGGGCTTCCAAGCAGCGGATGGTCGCTGCTCAAACGAAGGATACGCGGCCCGAGAAGCCCGGCTATTTGATCGCCTTCGGACTCTCTCACCAGCTCTCTTGTAAGCTCTCGCGTGTAATGGCCGATGCCGGTCAAGGGCTTGAGCAGCGGTTCCAGATTGATGATCAGATTCATGACGGCTCGCGAAGCCGTTCCGCGCTCTCCAGAAGCTTCGCCTCACCCAACAGCATATGCAGACGCTCCCAGAACATTTCCTCGGAAAAGCGCTCCGCGTTGCGCCGGCAGGCTTGGGGTGAGAACTGACGCATCTCGAAGCGCAGGATCGCATCATTTAGGCTCTGCGGGGTGTGATGCTCGAAGAATACGCCGGTGGCATTCTCGTCGTCAGGATGGCTCGCCGAGCGTACGGTTTCCCGCGCACCGCCCTGGCCAAAGGCGATCACCGGCGTGCCGCAGGCCTGGGCTTCTAACGGCAAAATGCCGAAGTCTTCGTTGGCAGCGAAGATAAAGCCTCGGGCGCGTGAGAGATAATCCTGCAGCACTTCATCCTCGCAGTAGCCCAGCACCTCGATATTGGCCGCCCCTTGGGCCATCTTGGCCAGGCGTTCCCGCTCCGGTCCATCGCCGATGATGACCAGACGACGATCCGGCAGCGCCAGAAAGGTCTCGACGATCAAATCCAACCGCTTGTAGGGCACCAGCCGGGAGGCCGCCAGGTAGAAGTCGTCTCGGGGGCCTGGATTGCATTCAAGCCGACGCACCGCTACCGGCGGATGCAGCACCTTCGCGTCCCGTCGGTAGTACTTCTTGATGCGCCCGGCCACGTTGGCGGAGTTGGCCCAGAAATGATCGACCTGACTCGCGGAGAAGTAGTCCCATTGGCGCAGCCGGGAGAGCACATGCCGGGCCAACCAGGAAAGCGGTGGCTTCAGTGCGGCGTCCTTCAAGTAGCGCTCTTTCATGTCCCAGGCATAGCGAATCGGGGTGTGGCAATAGCAGATATGGGTCTGCTGGGGATGAGTGATCACGCCCTTGGCCACCGCATGACTCGAGGAGAGGACCAGATCATAGTCGCTGACGTCGAACTGCTCGATGGCAAAGGGCATGAAGGGTAAAAAGTGGCGGTAGCGTTTTTTCGCGAAAGGAACACGCTGTAGAAAGCTGGTGGTAATCCTATGGCCGTTCAGCCATTGCCGCTGCCGATCCGCCAGGGTATCGACGAGGGTGAAGATATCCGCCTGGGGGAAGGCCCGCAAAAGCGCCTCGAGTACCTTTTCGGCACCGCCGTTGGTGACCAGCCAGTCGTGGACGATGGCCACCCGCCAAGGGGACGTTGCCCGGCGCAGGCGCTCCAGGGGCAAGATGGCTGCCACCTGAAGCGGGGCTTTTTCATGTAGGTCTGCGTACTCTTCCCTGGGTACGGGGCTTCCTTCAGGCATTCTGGCCCTCGGTAGCCGTTTGATCGGCCACTCGTCCATAGACATCGTTGAAGCGCACGATATCGTCCTCTCCCAGATAGCGGCCGGTCTGCACTTCGATCAAACGCAGGGGAATGACGCCAGGATTCTCGAGCCGGTGCACCGTGCCCAGGGAAATATAGGTGGATTCGTCCTCGGACAGCAGAAAGCTTTTCAACTGCCCGCTGTCGCTGTCGCCGTGGCCCTGCCCTTGAGTCACCTTGGCGGTGCCCTGCACCACGACCCAGTGCTCGGCGCGGTGATAGTGCATCTGCAGGGACAGGGTCTGCCCCGGATTGACCACGATCTCCTTCACCTGAAAGCCGTCGCTGATGACCATGGTGCGGTAATGCCCCCAGGGGCGATACACGCACTTGTGAACATGGCCTTCGCTGCGATGCTGGGCTTTCAGGATATTGACGATCTGCTTAGTGTCCTGCACGTGGTCGCGATGGGCCACCAGCACCGCGTCATCGGTCTCGACGACGATCAGATCCTGAACGCCGACCGCCGCGATCAGACGCGAGTCGCTGCGCAAGAAGCTGTCCTTGACGTCATGCAAGAGCACATCACCTTGGGTGGCGTTGCCCGCATCATCCTTGGTATTGCTGCTGAGTGCGTGAATCGCATCCCAGGCGCCGATGTCGTTCCAGCCCGGGTCCATGGGCACCACCGCCGCGTGGCGAGTATGCTCCATGACCGCATAGTCGATGGAGTCGCTGGGACAATCCGCGAAGGCCTTGGCGCCGATGCGCATGAAGTCGAGATCTTCCTGGCGCTGGGCGAAGGCGGCGTCACAGCATTCGAGAATTTGCGGGGCGTGCTGGGCGATTTCCGACAGATACTGCTTGGCACTGAACAGGAAGATGCCGCTGTTCCACAGATAGTCACCGCTCTCGAGATACTGCTGAGCGCGATCCCGGTCGGGTTTTTCGACGAAGGCATCGACCCGATAGCCGCTGTCCAGCGTCTCGCCCTTGCGGATATAGCCGTAGCCGGTATTGGGAGAATGCGGGGTGATGCCAAAGGTCACCAGATGGCCCCCGTCCACCAGGGCACGCCCCTGCTCCACTGCCTCAACGAAGGCATCAACCCGTTCGATGACGTGATCCGCCGGCATGACCAGAAGCTGCAGCTCGTCGTCAATCTCCAGGGCAGCAAGTGCCGCCAGAGTCAGCGCCGGCGCGGTGTTGCGGCCCTCCGGCTCCAGCAGGATGCGAAAGGGAGCGACGCCGAGCTGCTGCAGTTGCTCAGCCACCAGAAAACGATGCTGCTCGTTGCACACCAGCAGCGGCGACAGGCATTGCGGAATGGTCTCGGTGCGCTGAATCGCTTCCTGTAATAGCGTCAGCGTCTCTGAATTGAGCTTCAAAAACTGTTTCGGGTAGTGCTCCCGGGATACCGGCCACAAACGGGAACCGGAACCGCCGGACAGTATGACGGGTAGTATCATGAATGCTCCAGCGTCAAGGTTTGTCGTTGATAAACCCGCGCTTAATAGTCAGCAACAGTATCTTCAGATCCAGTCCCAGCGACCAATTGTTTATATAGTAGAGATCGTACTCGATACGCTTTTGCATGGCACCTACGTCTTCGGTGATGCCCCGCAGGCCATGCACCTGGGCCCAGCCGGTAATGCCGGGTTTGACCCGGTTACGCTGCATGTAGGCGCCGATCAGATCCTTGTACAGGGCATTGTGATCCATCGCATGAGGCCTTGGCCCCACCAGGGACATGCGACCCTGCAGTACGTTATAGAATTGCGGCAACTCGTCAAGACTAGTCTGCCTCAACCAGTAGCCTAAACGGGTAATCCGCTCATCTCCGTGCCGGGCCTGACAGATGCCTTTTTTTGGCGTATGCAGCTTCATGCTGCGAAACTTGTAGATCTTGAAGCGTTTGCCATCCAGGCCATGACGATACTGTTTAAAGAGTATCGGCCAGCCCATGGTGAGCCAGACGCAAAAGCCAATGATCACTGCTACGGGCAAAAAGAGAAGAAATAGTAGCGTACCCAGCAATCGATCTTCCAGGGTCTTGATGAGCCGGGCAGGACCGTTCAAGGGGCTGTAGTTCAAATCGATGGAAAACATGTCGGCCACCTGGGCCATGCGATGATTGAGCAGGCGCACGTCGGAAAGATCCGGAAAATAGCGCAGGTCCACGGGCACGCTCACCAGGCATCCGCCAACCGGTTGACGACACTGCCATCACTCAAAGGATAGCTCAGCCAGATTTCGTTGAAGTTGCGCTGGAAAGCGGAATCGCTGACAAGCTGTCGCACCGCTTTCATGACCTGAGCTTCGTCATCGTGAACGATGGTGCGATCGATGCGATAGCCGACGTAGGGCATTCCGCTGAGCCGCTTGCGAACGTGCGCCAGGTTCTCGGGTCGGCCGATGAACAGCACGGACTTGAGGTTGTAGCCGCTGGCCCGCAGCCGGCGCAGATAGATATAGAGCGCCCCTCGCAGGAACAAGCCGGTCACCAGCACCCCAATGCTGGAAAATCCCATCCACAGCCGGGAATAGATGTAGCCGCTTTGAGTCATCACCAGGAACACGCTGATCAGCAGCACCGTGACCAGCCAGCTTGCCACATAGGTGCCGAACATGCTGAAGACGCTGCGCCCGCGCCAGGGCTTGTAAAGGCCGAAGGTTTCGCCGATGGCGGGCAGCAGCAGCCCGCCGGCAATGATCAGCAGATAATACTCGACGGGATCAACGGGTATTCGTGCGGAAAAACACCAAAGAAAAAACATGCCCACAGAAACGGCGATGGCGGCATCGAAGCCGCGCATCACCATTCGTAGCATGTCGTTGTTCGCGTTGCGAAGCATCAACTCCTATCCCGATATGCGCGACAGCAGCGACGTCACCTCGACTAGATCCTGGGTGTCCAAGTCCCCCACTGCTGCCTCCAGATTCAAGTTATCAAGCAGATACTGGCGGACGACTTCAACGAATTGAATGCGCAGATCATAGAGCTCCGCGCGGGCATCGAGCACATCCACCAGATCACGCAAGCCCAGTTTTTCCCCTTTCTCGGCGGCTTCCAGGAAAAGACGACTGGACTCGATGGAGCGTTTGAGCGCCTCGATCTGCCGCACGTCGCCATTCAGGCTGCGCAGTCGCTTGCGTACCTCCTGGCGTGCCAGGTTGAGAGTATTCGTATAAGCCGCTTCGCTGGCAAGTACCGTCAACTCTCCCTGTCTAACGCTTGCGCTAGTATACCCCCCGCGATAGATGGGCACATTAAGCTCGACGCTTGCGGAGGTATTTTCACTTTCACGGAAGGGATCGTTGGAATCACGATCCGAGTAGGACAGATTGAGATTCAGCTCAGGGTAATGGCCGGCGCTGCGTATTCCGGTATCTTTTTTGGCCACCTCCTGCTGCTGCTTGGCCAGCTGCACCTCGACGTTGCCGCCGGTGCGGGAAAGCCAGTCCTCCTCCTCGCCCCAGTCGTTGGCCACCGCCAGGGTACCGAGATCACCCAAGGCAACACCGGCGAACTCCGGCAGCTGACCGGTGAGACGCTGCAGATCGCTCAAGGCATTTTCCAGTTCGTTCTCCGCACGGATCTGATCTGCCACGGCCTGATCCCGCCGGGACTGGGACTCGAACAGATTGATACGATCCCCGACCCCTAGATCGTAGGCGCGCTGGGCCTGCTTCACCTGAAGGGTAAGCGCTTCCCGCTTGGAGTCGAGCAGCCCCAGCTTGCGCGAGGCAAGATAGGCGTCAAGATACGCCTCGGCGACACCCAGGGCCAAATCCCGTTCCGCGACCGCCACCTGAAGCTCCGCGGCATTCTGCTGCGCTTCAGCCTTGCCGACCTGACGCCAGCGCTCCAGGCTGAACAGCGGCTGGGTCACCTGGACCTGCCAGGTATTGTCGTGGGTCTCGCCCTTGTAACGGGTTTCGTTGTCCGGATCGACGAACTCCTGGGACGGATCGAAATCCGAGTTGCCGGTGTAGTAGTTGTCCGAATCCTGATAGATGTAGCCGGCGCTGGCATCCACCTGGGGCCTCAACCCTGCCTTGGCCTGGGGCACCTGCTGAGCCGTGGCCTGCATGTCGTAGCGCTGGCTGGCAAGCTGGGCGTCATGATCCAGGGCCAGACCGAACAGCGCCGACAGCGAAGGCAGTGCGGATACGACATTGTCACCTTCCACGGGGAAGCGCCGGTACCGACGTCTTCCTGGGTCTGGGGCATTTGAGCTTGAGGCATTCGAGCCTGGGCTACCTGCGCCTGAGCTTGCCGAATCTCGGCTTGCTCAACGAAAGACGCGCCTTGGGCACTCACCAAGGGGGACAACAACGACCCCAGGGTCACGCCGGCCAGGGGCAATAGCGAATATTTCTTCTTGGGAACTGACACGGCTGTCTATTCCTCCTGCATGGCGCGTGCCAGCATGTCGGTGATGGGTTTGGCGATGTAGCTGGCGAAGGTGCGTTCGCCGGTGCGAATCATGACTTCCGCAGGCATCCCTGCCAGCAGCTGCATGCTTTCGGTCATATCTCGCGCGCCCTGCTCCGTCACCTTGATGCGCGCCTTGTAGTAGTAGGCGCCGGTGGCCTCGTCCTGGAAGGTGTCGGCGCTGACGTGAATGACCTCGCCTTCAATGACGTTACTCAAGCGCTGATTGAAGGCGCTGAAGCGTATTTCCGCCTCCTGGCCGCGATAGACGTTGTCCACGTCACGATCCGGCACCCGGGCTTCGACCACGAAACCATCGCCGGAGGGCACCACTTCCATGATCGGGTCTCCGGGTTTGACCACCGCACCCAGGGTATGCACCTGCAGGCCCACCACGGTGCCGGAGACCGGGGCCAGAACCGTAGTGCGCTCGACCTGATCGCTCAGAGCGGTAATACGCTCTTCCGCATCCGCGATGCTGACCTGGCTTCCCGCAGACGCTCGCCGATCTCTTTCTGAAACTCCTGCTGCTTGACCTGCTTTTGTACCTTGTTCTCGCTGATCTGGGACTTCAGTCGGGCGATCTCGGAGCGGTGCTGGGCGATCTCGCCTTCGTACTGCAGAATCTGGCGTTCAAGTTCTCGCACCCGCTGATTGTCACCCAGCCCCTCTTTGTACAAGGATCGATAATCCCCGGCTTCGTCCTTCAGAGAACTCAATCGGGAGCGATTGTTGCTGATCATCGACTCGAAGCCCTGGATCTGTTCCCGCATCTGCACGACCTGCTCGTCCAGCGCTTCCAGGGTGCCCTGCAGGGCGTCCCGACGGGCGGTGAACAGCGCGTTTTGTACCGCCAGCACTTCATTGACCCGCTGGGAGTCGCTGTCAAGCAGCTCGTCCGGGAAATCCAGGGAATCGCTTCCCTCCTGCTCCGCCAATAGCCGCACCTCCGCGGCCCGGTTGATCAGATACTGAGAGCGAGCGATCTGCAGCTGGGACAGTGCCTGAGTGTTGTTCAATATCACGACCGGCTCCCCGGCCTCCACGTGATCCCCGTCCCGGACTAGGATCTTCTTAACGATGCCGCCCTCGAAATGCTGCACCGTCTTCTTGAAGGATTCGACGGATACGGAGCCCGGTGCCACCACCGCCACCGCAAGATTGGCGGTGGCCGCCCAGCCGCCGAAACCGCCGAAGGCCACCAGCAAAATGCCGAACCCTAGACGCCGATAGCGCTTGTCCGAGGTGGGCAGCTTGCCCGCCGAGGGGGCGGCGCTGCCGGGCAGTGCCTGCTGGGGGGTGACGTCGATGCTGCGGTTGTCGCGATCGTTTGAAGCGTTGGTTTTGTCGTTCATTGGCCATGCTCCTCGGATTGCGCGTCCTTGTTTGTCTGGGCACCGCGCACCGCGGCCAGACGCGCATTCTGTGACTGACCCACCTGCCCGGTCTTGGCCGCGTTCTGCTGCTTGGCAAACTGGGCGAAGACCTGATCCCGTGGCCCGTACATGCTGACCTGGCCATCCTTGAGTACCAGCAGGTTGTCCATGTTCTTGAGAATACTGGTGCGATGGCTGATGACGAAGAGGGTGACGCCTTCCGCCTTGAGGGCCTGAAGCGCCCGGGCCAGAGCCCGCTCGCCGCTGTCGTCGAGATTGGAATTGGGCTCATCCAGCACCACCAATACCGGATTGCCGTAAAGGGCCCGGGCAAGGCCGATGCGCTGGCGCTGCCCCCCGGAGAGCACGCCGCTTGAGGCGCGAATGGCGGTATCGTAGCCGTTGGGCAGCTGCAGGATCATCTCGTGCACGCCGGCCTTCTGGGCCGCCTGAACCACCTTTTGCGGGTCTACCTCGCCGAAACGGGCGATGTTCTCGCTGATGGTGCCATCGAACAGCTCGATGTCCTGGGGCAGATAGCCGATGTAAGGCCCCAGTTCGTCCCGGTTCCACTGGGTAATGTCCGCGCCGTCCAGGCGCACCTTGCCCACCTGGGAGGGCCAGATACCCAGTATCACCCGGGCCAGGGTGGATTTACCCGCCGCACTGGGCCCAATGATGCCCACATGCTCGCCCTTGGCCACGTTGAAATTGACACCGCGAAGGGTGGCCATGCGCACCCCGGGAGGCGCCGCTGCCACGGATTCGATGGCCACCTCGCCGATTGGCGCAGGCAGGGACATGCGGCGATTCTCTTCTGGGATCTGCTCGAGCAGCTCGTTCAAGCGCTGATAGGCGGTGCGGGAGGCGACGAACCCTTTCCAGCTGCCGATCATCTGATCGATGGGCGCAAGGGCCCGGCCCATTAGAATGGAGCCTGCGATCATCATGCCCGGCGTCATACTGCCCTGCAGCACCAGATACGCCCCCAAGCCGAGAATCAAGGACTGAAACAGCAGCCTGAGTATCTTGGAGGCATTGGTCAGGGCGCCCGCCCGGTCACTTGCCTGGGACTGCTTGGTCAGAAACTCATAGTGCTTGCCGGCCCAACGTCCCATGATGCCGGGCAGCATGCCCATGGCGTGGAGCACTTCGGAGTTGCGCAGGTTGGAGTTGGCCAGATCCTGGGCCTGGATGTTTTCGCTGTTGGCTTCTGCCAGCAGTTTCTTGGTGGCTTTTTCGTTGGCCACCGCCAGAATCAGCAGCACGATGCCCGCACAGGTCGCGAAGATGCCAAGCCAGGGGTGAAAAAGAAACAGCACCGCCAGATAGACCGGCACCCAGGGGGCATCGAAAAACGCAAACAGGCCGTTGCCGGTCAGAAACTGGCGCACGTTGGTCAGATCGTTCAACGGCTGCGCGGTCTGCTGACCTTGGGCCAGCACGCTGCGTCGGAACATGGCGGTATAAAGGCGCTGGCTGATGGAGGTATCGAGCCGGTTGCCGACCCGGATCAGGATGCGTGAACGTACAAGCTCAAGCCCCCCCATGACCGCGAACAGGAACACGACCACCAGGGTCAGCATGAGGAGCGTTGCTTCACTGCGAGAAGTGATGACTCGGTCGTATACCTGCAGCATGTAAAGAGGAGGCACCAGCATGAGCAGGTTGATGAACATGCTGAAGAACCCCACCGTCATGAAAGAGCCTCTGCAGGCTTTCAACACACGTTGCAGGTCGGTGGCTTCTTTGCGGATGGCCATGGGCGCGGCTCGCTATCGATGAGAATTATGGTCGTTTCATGGGGCGCAGCGTGGATCTGACAGGCCCAGCGGGTGACAAGAGTATCAGATAATCCATGCTGAAAAGAGAAGGAAAATAGCACCATAAGACGCGCTGTTTAACCATTGCGTCTTATGGCTTTTAAATTAAAAAGCTAATAAAAATTAGCGAACCGCATCATGACCGTTCATCGCGATAGACCGGATAGCGCGCGCAGACGGTCTCGACCTTGCTTTTGACATCCGCTTCCGCGGCGCTTGAATCCCCCTTGGCCAGGGCATCGAGAATGTCGCAGATCCAGCCGGCCAGCTCCTTGCACTCGCTTTCGCCAAAGCCTCGGGTGGTCACCGCCGGCGTGCCGATTCGCAGCCCGGAGGTCACGAAAGGGCTCTGCGGGTCATTGGGCACGGCGTTCTTGTTGACGGTGATGTGAGCCCGCCCCAGAGCGGCATCCGCATCTTTACCGGTAACACCCTGCTTGATCAACGATAGCAGGAACAGATGGTCCTCGGTGCCGCCGGAAACAATCTCATAGTCCCGCTCCATGAACACCCCGGCCATGACCTGGGCGTTCTTGACCACCTGCTGTTGGTACTCCTTGAACTCCTGGCTCATGGCCTCCTTGAAGCAGACCGCCTTGGCGGCAATGACATGCATCAAGGGGCCGCCCTGGCTACCTGGGAAGACCGCCGACTGCAGCTTCTTTTCCATGTCCGCGTTGCCTTCCGCGGAGAGGATCAGGCCGCCGCGAGGGCCGCGCAGCGTCTTGTGGGTCGTGGTGGTGACCGCGTGGGCATGGGGTATCGGGCTTGGATAGACGCCGGTGGCGACCAGGCCGGCGATATGGGCCATGTCGACCAATAGATAGGCCCCTACCTCATCGGCAATCTCGCGAAAGCGCTTCCAGTCGATGATCTGGGAATAAGCGGAGAAGCCTGCGATGATCATCTTCGGCTTGTGCTCTCTGGCCAGGTTTGCCACCTGATCGTAGTCGATGCGCCCGCTGTCATCGAGACCGTACTGCACGGCCTGGTAGTGCTTGCCGGAGAAGTTCGGCTTGGCGCCGTGGGTCAGATGGCCGCCGGCGTCCAGGCTCATGCCCAGAATGGTATCGCCGGGCTTGATCAGCGCTTGAAACACCGCCGCATTAGCCTGGGAGCCGGAGTGGGGCTGCACGTTGGCGTAGCTTGCATCGAAGAGCTTCTTGGCATAATCGATGGCCAGATCCTCGACCACGTCCACGTATTCACAGCCGCCATAGTAGCGCTTGCCAGGATAGCCCTCGGCGTACTTGTTGGTCAGCTGAGTGCCTTGGGCCTCCATGACCCGGGGGCTTGCATAGTTCTCGGAAGCGATCAGCTCGATGTGGGCCTCCTGGCGTGCGACCTCCTTTTCCATCGCATCGAACAGGGCATCATCGAAACCGGCAATCTGCATGTCACGGGTGAACATGGCGGGCAACCTCTCGTTGGAAAAACAAGGCTCAATGGTAGCTCAGTGACGCGCCTCTTTCATGCGAAAGATTCTCAATTATGCCTGAGAAATTCTAAATCCAAATGGAATCCCCTCATCGCCCGATAAATCGGGCTCCTACCGTAACCAGCGCTCCTGGCTTATATAGGAGCTCGCTTCAGCAAGCGATAGGGTTTTCGCCCGGTAAACCGTGCTCCTACCAAAACTAGCGATCTTGGCTCCTGTAGGAGCTCGCTTCAGCGAGCGATAGGTTTTTCGCCCGGTAAACCGGGCTCCTACCAGAACCAGTGATCTTGGCTCCTGTAGGAGCTCGCTTCAGCGAGGGATAGGTTTCTCGCCCGGTAAATCGGGCGCCTACCAGAATCAGCGATCGTGGCTCCTGTAGGAGCTCGCTTCAGCGAGCGATAGGGTTTTCGCCCGATAGACCGGGCTTCTACCAGAACAAGTGGTCTTGGCTCCTGTAGGAGATCGCTTCAGCGAGCGATAGGTTTT
>NZ_JIBT01000036.1 GCF_001039575.1 Halomonas sp. PR-M31 | reverse complement strand
GCCAAGCCCTTCAGAACTCGAGCAGAGCACGAACAGACGTGCATGGCACATCCATGAATAAGGATTAGTCTGCTGGCCGACCAGATATACCCGCTCTTCAAGGCCAAGCTCGCTAATCAGTTTTTCGAGATGCTTGCGCATTGGCCCTTCGCCGACGATAACCAGGTCCTCGTCAAGTTCCGCTCGAGCGTAAGCCCGGATCAACATTGATTGTTGTTTGACTCTGGAAAGCCGCGCCACATGCACGATATAGGGGCGCGGATGTGGTACTTCTCCCTGCCAGGCAAGCAAGCGGATCGCTTCGATATCGCAGGGATTGGGAATGTCGGTGATGGCTTCGGGCCGGACATCGATGCCATCGAGCAACTGGACGAGCCGCCTGCGCACGCTAGGTGAAACACAGACGATCTGTTTGCCATCATGCAGGCAGCGAAGGTACAGGCGCTCGAGCCAACCGGGTGCCTGGCCACCTGGCCATGATTCGACGACTTGCCACAGCCTTGGATCTTGCCAGCGCCAGTGCTGCTCGAAGGCGCCCTGCCCGCGGGTCACGATCAGATCGAAAGGACCATGCTCCGCTTCCAGCGCCTTCACCTGACCCTTGAGCAGACGGCTCGTGGCAAGGCCACGCCATAGAAAGCCCGACCCCGGTAGCAGTGGCGCCAGTATTAGCCGCGTCAGCAGATTATAGAGTGCTCCAGGGATCGATTGACGCAGCTGCTTGTCGAGATCCTTTAGATGCAAACTGACGCTGGGTGTCGGCGTTAATTCCAAAGGCGCCTTCAAGCGCAGCAGATGTACCTCATGGCCGCTGTGAGCGAGCGCATTGGCGAGCTCGACACTGACCCTTTCGATACCCCCAACCTTCAGTGATCGACAGATAATCAGGATGCGTCGAACATGAGGAACAGAAGACGATGTAAAGAGGTTGGTAGTCAAGGGCTCCTCTGATGGCTGAGTAATAGACTGCGTGAAAGTTATTGATATAGTCTCAACCCCACTTTAGTCACCTTGTTGCCTTCCATGACACTGACGACCCAATGAATACCATGCCAACCGACATCGTCGCCGACAACGGGATGACCGCCCACTCGCAGTGAAATGAATTCACTCAAGGTCATGTGCTGCTCGCCGGGACTCAAGGTGAGTCCGTAGGCGCTGGCGACATCGCTCATGAGTGCGGCGCCATCAAGAGTAAAGGTACCAAAGAACGCGCGTTCGCGCTTGAGGCGAGCCTCACCATTGAAAAGCCGATTGAGTGCCGGAAGATCTTCGCTACGTCCGATGACGCAGATCACGTCATCGATCTTCAACAGCGTGCTCCCCTTGGGGTGCAGCATGACATGTTGACGGAACAGAGCCGAGATCAGAGCCCCGGAAGGAAATCGCAGCAAGCGGATCGGCACGTCTTCAAGTGCTTCGTTGTTGACCTCGTAAACGAACATCTCGAAATCGTTTTCCGGCAGTATGCCCAGAGGACCACGATGATTGGGCACAACGCTGATCGGCACTTCGACCCGGGTCCAGCGGGCCATGATAGAAAGTGTCGTTCCTTGGGTCAAAAGCGATATCAGCACCACGAAGAAGGCAACATTGAAATAGAGTGCCGAGTTCTCGACGCCACCCACCACCGGGAAGATGGCAAGAACGATTGGCACCGCCCCCCGCAACCCGACCCAGGAGATGAACGAGACCTCGCGCCAGCGAAAGCTGAAAAAGGGCTTGATGACCAGAATGACCGCCAAGGGGCGCGCAATGAAGATGAGCACCAGGGCCAGTAGCGCGCCGGGAACGCCGTACTCGACCATCTCGCTTGGCGTGACCAGCATCCCCAGTACCAGGAACAACCCGATCTGGCTCAGCCAGGCCAGGCCATCGTGTACTGGCAAGATGAAATTGAGATGCCGTCCCGGCTGATTGCCGATCATCAATCCAGTCAGGTAGATCGCCAGAAAGCCGCTGCCGCCAAGGGCGCTGGTAAGGCCAAATACACAAAAACCAAGAGCGAGCGCCAGCAGGGAATAAAGCCCCGGGGCCAGGTCCATGACTCTTAATAAGCGACCGGACAGCCAGCCAACGCCGACGCCAATCGCTAGCCCCAGACCAAACTGCTTGACGAACATCAATAGTGTTTCGAGAAAACCGCCGATATCGCCAACCAGAATCTCGACCAGGGTGATGGTCAGGAATATGGCCATCGGATCGTTAGTGCCGGATTCGATTTCCAGAGTGGCGCTGACCCGTTCGTTGAGACTGACACCCTGTCCGCGCAGCATCGAAAAAACCGCGGCCGCATCCGTGGACCCCACGATTGCCCCCACCAGCAATCCTTCCGTGAGGCTCAGTTCGAAGAACCACATTGAAAAAATCCCGACCACCCCGCTGGTGATGAAAACACCTAACGTTGCAAGGGATAACGCCGGTTTGAGCCCGACACGAAAGGTCTTCATGCGCGTTCGCAGTCCGCCATCGAGCAGTATCATCGCCAGCGCCAGATGGCCGATGATGAACGCCAGAGAGTAGCTGTCGAACTCGATGCCCAGGATGCCGTCTTCGCCCGCGAGCATTCCGACCGCAAGGAAGATAACCAAAAGTGGCAAACCAAATATGGAGGAAAGACGACTAGCCAGCACGCTGAGCGCAATCAGCGAACCGGTGAACAGAAAGAGAGTATTGATACTATCCATGACGGCAACACGAAAAATGGGGGAATAAGTATGCCATATCGGCAAACCGCCGATGCATTGCATACCTCAAACTCAAAATACAAAACGAATTAAGGCGCTGAGCCTAGCATCACCTATGCTGGGCATGCAGTAATCCCAGGGTTAGACTAATAATCGCCGGGCCTGGTCTCGGGAGATATCCACTAGATGAGAACGCGATGTTGCTGAAACTGCGTCACAAATTGGTGATTGCCGTAATACTCGTCCTGATGGCTGCTGTGGTTACCGCCGTACAAGTACATAGCAGCAATACCGTCAAAGCCTCTGCAACGACGACAGATAACCTCATCATATCGCAAACGCCCTCGACCACTGATATTTCAGTGGTTCGCAATCCTGCACATCCTCAGGTGCAAGGGCAGCCATCCGTGACTGACAAGACGCCGGAACCCCTGTCCCCACCCCCTTATCGATCCCTGCGGGTGGTGCTCGATTGGTATCTGACGCCTTATCATGCTCCTTTGATCGTGGCCCGAGAGCGCAATCTTTACGATCAGGAAAATCTGGATGTCACATTGATCACACCGGCAGACCCGAGCGTTGCGGCCAAATTGGTCGCTGCTCAACGGGCCGAGCTGGCATTGACCTCTCAGTTGCAGCTGCATCTATTGGTCAAACAGAATTTGCCGTTGATTCGCGTAGGCGCACTGGTACCGCTGCCTCTTGCCACCTTACTGACTCGTCGAAACGCGGGGATCGAACGGCTATCGCAATTGAAGGGCAAGACGGTTGGCTACGTGCACGAGGGGCCGGCCCGAATATGGCTCGATGCCATGCTCAAGGATCAGTCCATAAGCCTGAGTGACATCACGCTGCAGCATGTGGATTTCGGCCTCATATCGGCGCTGACCAATAAAGAGGTCGATGCGGTCATCGGCACCATGCGCCATGTGGATCGTCGTCAGCTGGCCCAGCAGGGCATCGTCGTCAACGAGTTCATGGTCGATGAAAGCGATCTACCGGCCTATGACGAACTGATCGTTGTCGCCAATCGGAATGTGCTGAGTCGGCACCGACGAGATATCGGACGGTTTTTCAATGCGGTGGAGAAAGCCACTCTGTGGCTTATCAATCATCCCGAGCAAGGCTGGGAGCTGGTGCGCAAGGCAGAACCGGGTATCGATACCCCAGCCAATGCGCAAGCCTGGCCGGACGTGCTGCGCTACCTGGCGTTGCGTCCTATCACGTTACAACGACAGCGTTATCAGCGGCTTGAAACCTATTTACTACGTCGCGGTCTGATCGAAACAGCAACCTCGGCCAGACGCCTTGCGGTCGACATCGATGGAGAACTGTTCCAGGACATTCCTTCTCCGCAAGGATGACATAAGGTTGCTCACGCTCATGAAGGTTATCGCCACACCCGGCAAGGAAACTGCGCCACGTTTATGAATGATCGTCCGCTCGTTTTTATCGATCTGGAAACCACCGGCACCCGCACCACCCGAGATAGAATCACTGAAATTGCCGCCCTGCGCGTCATTGATGGCCAAGTCATCGAGCGCTTTACCACGCTGGTCGATCCGCAGACGGATATCCCGAGGCACATACAGCAGATCACCGGTATCGACGACGCCATGGTGAACGGCGCCCCCACCTTCGAGGCGCTGGCCAACGAGCTGTTCGCTTGGCTCGACGGTGATGCAATAGTGGCCCACAACGCGCGTTTCGATTACGGTTTTCTGCGCAATGAATTCAAACGCGCCGGACTGGATTACAGCGCCAGTGTGATCTGCACTCTCAAGCTATCCCGCCGCCTGGCGCCCCAGCAGCGCCATCACAATCTCGATGCGCTGCTCAAACGCCATGGCCTCGGCGACTTCGACCGCCACCGGGCGGAGGGTGATGCGCGGGCAATGCTGGCACTTTGGCAATACTGGCAGCAACAGCATGAAGAAGCACAGCTCGAGACCCTGATTCGTGCCCAGCTGCGTCAGGCCAGCCTGCCAGCGCATCTCGACCCTGCTCGATTGCAATCCTTGCCGGAACGTCCCGGCGTCTATCTGTTTTACGGTGAAAATCGCGCCATCCTGTACGTGGGCAAGAGCGTCAATCTGCGCAGCCGGGTGCTCAGCCACTTCAACAGCGATCATCGTAACGATCGGGAGATGCGGCTAAGTCAACAGATTCACGATTTGGAGTGGCATGAAACCGCGGGAGATCTGGGGGCACAGCTACTCGAGGCGCGGCTGATCAAGGAATTGATGCCGGTACACAACCGCCAGCTGCGGCGCCAGAGCCGTCTGGTCAGCTGGCATTGGCCGGAAGATGAGCCTGCACCCTGGCTGGTCGACGATGACAGCATCAACTTATCTCACGAACTGACACTCTATGGCCTGTTTCGCACGCGCAAGGATGCGCGCAATGCCTTGAGCCAGATTGCCGAGGAGTATCGTCTGTGCCCTCAGGTACTCGGCTTGACCAGTGGCAAGGGGCGCTGTTTTGCGCAGCAATTGGGCCGCTGCGCCGGCGCCTGCTGCGGCAAGGAATCTCTGCAAGCCCACGCCAGTCGTGCCCAGGCAGCACTCGAGCGTTTAAGAGTTCAGCAATGGGCCTGGCCGGGGCGAGTGGCATTCGGCGAGACCGCCCAGGACGGGAAGCAGGTCTGGCATGTGGTGGACCATTGGTGCTATCTGGGCAGCCTTGAACGGCTCGACGAGTCTGAGCTGGTCTCCCTGAGCACACAAAAAGCGCGTTTCGATGTGGATACTTACAAGATTCTTAATCGCTTTCTGACCCGCCAACCAGAACAGGTCGAGGTTCGGCCGCTGGCCTAAGCCATACCTTTTCGACCATCCCTAGAGTAAATGACGTCGCGTCTGAAGTCTTTTCAGATAGGAAAGAGAAATACCGGTCGCGTTGCCTTGAGCGTCACCTTTCTCGCTACTGATCCGATGATCACATCACTCATGCCCGAGTAGCGACGGGAACCCAGTACGATACAATCGGCATCGATGCGCTCCGCTTCTGCAAGGATCACCCTTCCCGGCCGGCCAGGCATCACATTGATTTCGGAAACATGTGCATAAGACGTCTCCTCGGACTCCAGGGCAGACTGACTGAATTGATGAAGACGTCGTTTTATTTCAACGACGGCTTCCTCGAGCGTGGATTCACGATAACCTCCCAGCACGGAATCCGAGATATATCGCTCTGCAATATTGTTGCGAAGAATAGACGGCTCATCGATGACGTGTAAAACATGGATAGAGGCGCCGTATTTCTCGGCAATACTGATGGCGCAGCGAAACACCTTGGGTCCATGTGGACCCAAATCGGTAGCATAAAGAATGCGTTTGATCATGAACGACATGACTTATCCTCCCAGGGCCTAGCATTCAACTTCCTGAGCCGGCTAACCGTTAAGCGCGGCTCAAACACTTCAGGTGCGGCCGATTGTCTCGCTCTTGTTTATCATCAATTCATCGAGCATATCGGCGATTTTCAACCTTTGTACCTTGCCGGAGGGCCCTCGAGGCAGCCAGTACACGACATGAATGTTCCGTGGAGCTTTGTATTCGCCGAGGTCCTTGCTGCAGAACTCGATAAGCTCTTCCTTGCTTGCATGCTTTCCGCTTTTAAAAATCACGCTCGCCACAATTTCCTGGCCATAGTGCTTGTCCTCGATACCGAATGCCGCTGCCTCCAGTACGGCGGGATGTTTCAACAAGACGTCGTCGATTTCCCGGGGGGCAACATTCTCGCCTCCTTTGATGATGAGCTCCTTGAGTCGTCCGGTGATAAAGAAAAAACCCTCTTCGTCTTGATAACCCAGATCCCCGGTGTGCAACCACCCTTCTGTGTCCAGTGCCCCCTGAGTAGCCTCAGGATTCTTGTAGTATTCCAGCATCACATTGTCGCCACGCACCATCAGTTCGCCACTCTCACCGCGCGGCGCCTCTTCACCATTTTCAGTGACGACCTTCACGGTGTTGCGATAGGCAATGCCCGGAGAGCCATACTGCACCTGAAAGGGCGGTAACGGATTGGAGAGGATCTGAGCAGCCGTCTCGGTCAACCCCATAGTCTCGATCAACGCAATGCCAAACTCCTGTTCGAAGGACTTATGACTGGATGCCGAAAGGGCGGCTGAAGCTGAACGTCCGAAACGGACATGAGAAAAATCAGGATTGCCGCGTACCATGACATTATGGCGTTCACTTTGCTCCAGCAGATACGCAACGATGGTGGGAACTACGCTGAACCAGGTGCACTTGTGATCGCGGATCAGTGGCCAGAATGCCCCTGCGCTGAAACGATGCGGCATTACTACGCTACCACCACTGATCAGCGGCGCGATCAGCGTAACTATCTCGGCATTGATGTGATAAAGCGGCAGTACGCAAAGCGCCCGATCTTCTCTGGACAATGCATGTGCCTCCACGGTATTCATGCCGCCGGCAATCACGTTGCGGTGACTAAGCAGAACCCCCTTCGGCTTGCCTGTGGTCCCCGAGGTGTACATCAACAGCGCCGCAGCTTCAGGGTCGATGTCGGTAAGAGCCGCCTTGGGGTGATCGACGCTCGTTAGCCATTGCGGCCCTTGGTCCGGACAGGCAGTGATGACGCTGATCGAGCGTTCGACTTTTTCGCCAAGCGCGCGAGCTCGTTTTAGGTATAGCGGCGAAGCGAACAGAAAGTTTGCATCGCAATGCGCTAAAACATATTCAAGTTGAGCATCGCCGGCGATCGCGTTGAGCGGTACCACGACACGCCCGCTGGCCATCAGCGCCAAAAACAGCGTAGCTGTCCATTGGCCATTGTCCATGAACAAGGCCACATGCTCCCCTGCTTCGCATCTCATCGCATCAAGATGAGCCGACACCTCGTTGACACGGTCACGAAGCTGCGAGAAGGAGAGGTGCTTACCGCTTTCCGGCGCGATCAAAAAGATTTTGTCGCCAGAATCGGCGGCATGAGTGGCGATTAGTTTTTGTACTGTCATGATATAAGTACTCCCCGTTCGCTGCGATGATGTCAGTGATCGCCAAGGCCATGCTTTTGCAAATAGGCGCCAAAAAGTTCTTCTTCGCTCGTTTCCCGCGGCGGGATCGTGCGGGCGATGCGGGTAATATTGAGATAGTGGCGATAGTTCAGGTTGTCTGAAATGCTGTTCTCTCCCCAGGTTCCACAGCCCATGGAAAGCGAAACTGGCAATCCATTATTGGAGCTGCCACCGTTTGCAAAAGCATGCGCCTGGTTGACGATGACGCGGCACACCGGCATTTCCAGCCCTAGCCGCTGTATATGCGCATCGTCGGCCGTGTGAATACCACAGGAGTGGCCCTTGCCTTGATGTTCGAGCAATTGCCGGGTTTGCTCGAAGGCGTCATCGAAGTCCTTGACATGGTAAATGGCCAACACCGGGGAGAGCTTTTCACCCGAGAACGGGTATGCCTTGCCGACGTGTTGCTCCTCGACCATGAAAAATTTGGCCGATTGCAGCTCGGCTCGCGTGAGCCCGGCGATCTTGGCGATCTCGGGAGCCGATCTGGCGATGACATGCCGGCTAAGATTTCCATCCACCCACATCGCCTCTTCCAATTGCTGCTTTTCATCCGCGTCGAGAAGCACACCGCCACAGCGCCCCAAGGCCTCGATGGCCTGGGTATAGACTGCGTCGAGAATCACCAGGCTGTTTTCGGACGAGCAGCTCGTGGCGTTGTCGAAGGTCTTAGAGGCAGTGATCTTCTGGGCTGCATCCTCGAGATCGGCCGATGCATCGATGATGACCGGCACATTGCCTGCTCCGACCCCGATCGCTGGGGTACCGCTGGAATAGGCGGCTCTGACATTGTTCTGCGAACCGGTGACCAGGACTAGATCCACCTGACGCATCAGCTCATAGGTCGTCGCCTTGCTGATCGGCGCAGGTAGTTGCTGCACGAGATCGCGTGGTGCGCCTACCCGATCGAGCTCGGCATGGATGTACTCAAGCAACAAGGTACAGGTGTCCTGCCCTTTGGGCGAAGGGGCGAGAATGATCGCATTTCGCCCCTTGAGCGCATTGATGGTCTTGTTGGTCGGGGTCGCCGCAGGATTGGTGGAGGGCACGATAGCGCCGACCACACCGACGGGACGAGCGATTTCCACCAGGCCTAATTCCGGCAACTCCTGGATGACACCGACGCTCTTCGCCTGCTGAAGATCTTGTAGCAAGCCTATCGTCTTGCGGCGATTCTTGGCGATCTTGTCGTCGACGTTGCCGAGACCGGTGGTCTTGACTGCCAATTCCGAAATCTGATGATTGCGTTCAGGCTGAACCAGGGCCCAGGCAACGGCGGTTACGACCTCATTAACCTGCTGCTGATCGTATCGAGCGTATTGCGCCTGGGCAGCGCGAGCCCGTTCCAGCAGCGAATCGACGATAGCCTTTGCATCGTCGGCTTCCTGCGTCTGGTTGATGTGCATGCTGCTTACCATGAGTTTGCTCCATGATTTTGGACGACTTGTGCATCTCATGTACACGAGTTGAAATACCATTATTCTGTGATTCAGCTATGTCCTACCGCCAAATGTCGATCAATGACGCTGAACTTCGCAGAAAATTCAAGGTGCAGCGCTCTCGCCACTGCACCCTGAACACGGCCCTGCTCACAGAAACAAGCCGTGTTTCGAATCGCTACTTCGCTTTTTCAAGCTCCTCCTGATCAAGATTGGAAAACAGCTCTTTCAGATAGCTCTGGCGATTCGCCCACATCTCTTTCAGTTCTTCTCGTCCCATCACGCGCATTGGAGAACCACCCTCCTCCATCTTGGTCTGGATTTCTCCATCGTTGAACATCTCGACCATCGCATCGGACAGCATCTTCAAGCGTTCCTCGGGTACACCGGCAGGAGCCATGACGCCTCGGAAGTTCACGCTGGAATCATCGACCTCATAGCCCACCTCTTGGAAGGTGGGTACATCGGGAAGAAACTTATCGCTACGTTGCTGATCTGCGACCCCCAGGATCTTGATACGATCCTGACTACGATACGCATCGGATAGATTGTTGAACCCGGCCATTACCTGCCCCCCTTGCACGAAACGCAGGGCATCGACACCACCGGGAGTAGGTATATATTGAAGATCGATGTCGGCGGCGGCTTCCAGTTGCAACATGGCGATATGGTGGCCGACGAAAAGGCCTGCGCCGGAGACGGTAACCTTGCCCGGATTTTCCTTTGCATAGTCAACCAGATCATCCACCGTCTCGAACTGACTGTTCTGACCGACAATTAACACAGCGGGATCAGCTCCCCAGTTGGCGACCGGCTCAAGATTATCGATGTCGTAATAAGTATCGTATATCAAAGATTGGGCAATGAAGTGCGGGACATTGTAGGCAGCCAGGTCGTAGCCTTCCTTCCCGCCCTTCTGCACCAGATAGTTCCAGCCTACCTGACCACCGGCGCCTGGGCGGTTGACGATCACGACCGGCTGCCCAAGATATTGCTCCGCCTTTGAGGTAGCGATGCGTGCCTGGAAGTCCGTCGCGCCACCGGCCGAGTAAGAGACCGTCATATTCAACGGCTGTGTGGGAAAATCGTCGGCAGCCAGAATGGATGTGCTCGATATTAGCACCGCCGTACTGGCCAGAGTGCCGGCTAGTATCTTGGTTTTCTGGAGCAGGTTTTTTGTATTCACGTCTTTCTCCTTTCCCTTCTCGGGTGTTGTTTTAGTCATGCACATCGTTAGATCAGCAGCCCCTGCGGGGTCTGAACACTGAGCAATGAGACGAATACAAGATAGAGCACCGCCATGAAAATGGCCGCAATCACACCGCTTTTAATGGCCCCGCGCCATCCCAAACGCTGCGGGGAGTAGATCATCACGATCAGGAAGAAGGCGATGAAAGAGGTAACGAAGAATCCCAGTCGTTCCATGATGACCAGAAATCCAACGAGAATCAGCAGTAGCGGCCAGATGCTTCCCCAGGGTATGGATTCCTCATCGACCTTGGTGAGCGGCTTCTTCGGGATCAGTGCCAGCAGAACCATGATCGCGGCGATCGCGACGATCGACAACGCGATCATTTGCGGAAATTTATAGCCCGAGACATCTGGCAAAAAAGAGACAACGGCAAGACCGATGGCAAATAGCAATGTGGCTATGACGGTTAAGAGATGGCGACGATCATTCATGGGTCAATCTCCACAGTACGTCCAGTCGACTGACGCCGACGCGCCCGTGCCTTGAGTTCGGCGATGGCGCTATAACCTATCGACAGCACACACAAACCGATCAACAGCATATTGATGCTCCCAGTGAAGAAATACTGGAACGTGCCATCCATGGCCTGCGCGATCATTTGTCCCTGAAGGAGGTTCGTCTCAGCGATCGGGCCGAGGATGATGCCGAGCACCACTGGGCCGGGACTGAAACCAAAACGCATGGCGAAGTACATGGCGGTGCCCAGAACCATCATGATGATCACATCGGACACGCTGTTCTGTACGCTATAGGTGCCGAAGACCGCTAGAACCGTCACTGCGGCCGCCATGTAGTATTTCGGAACACGAATGACATACTTGCTGAAACGGCTGATGTAGAGGCCGAACACCACCATGAGAATCTGACTGACCAGCAATGCGCCCATGAACGTCCAAGCCACCTCGGCGTGTTGGGTAAACAGGCCGGGGCCGGGAAACAACCCCTGGATCAACAGCCCACCCAGTAATACCGCGGCCGTAGGACTACCAGGAATGCCCAGTGACAGCATGGGCACCAGGGAAGCACCGACCATCGCATTGTTGGCGCTCTCGGAAGCAATGACTCCTTCGGGTTCGCCCTTGCCGAAAGCATCGGGGTCACTGCTGAATTTCTTGTTTTGATCGTAGGCGATCAGGCCGGCGATCTGGCCACCGGCACCGGGGATGAGGCCGACCACCGTCCCGACGATACTACCAATGCTCAAAGCACGAACTTTCGACAGGTTATAAACCAACGAAGTCAGGACAGAGCGCTGTTCCATGCCAAAGGTCTCGCCGCTAAGCCCGCGTTTGGCGTCTTCGATCATCTGGAAAACCTGGGGAATCGCGAACAGGCCAATGAGCGCGGGGATGATGGTCACACCGCCTTGCAGATGCTCTGAAAATACGAAGCGTTCGGTGCCGGCGACCGGATTGAAACCGATCAACGAAATCCAGATACCGACAGCTCCGGCAAGTAGTCCTTTGAGTACCGAGGCACTTCCCAGCGAGCCAATGACGGTGATACCCAGAATGGCGATCCAGAACAACTCCGAGGGGCCAAAGCTAAGGGCGAACCCCACCAGCATCGGCGTGAAGAAGATCAAAACCAGAACACCGATAACACCGCCGATCCCGGAGCTGATGAAGCAGTAGTGCAAGGCTTCATTGGCACGCCCTTTCTTGGCCATCGGATGGCCATCGAGCATCGTCGCGATATTAGCAGGCGCCCCAGGTATATTGACCAGGATGGCGCTTACAGCGCCGCCTGCGACCGTCGAGGTATAAAGCACACCCAGCAGGATGAGACCGGATGTTGCATCCATTTGGAAAGTAAAAGGAATGAGCAGAGCAACAGCCATGGTGGGACTCAAGCCGGGAGTCGCTCCCAGTAAGAGCCCCACCACGGTGCCGACGATAAGGATTACCAGATTCCAGCCGCTCACTACCTGGGGCAAGTACTCTAATAACTCCACGGACCTCTCCTCTTTTAACATCTATGCTGAAGCCAACGCACGGATGTTCGCTTATCGTTGTTGGCACGAGGATCACCACCTGTCCATATCCCAACCAAGTCATGCAACTCATGTACATGAGTCATCTTAAGGATTAGACTAGAGCCGTAGGGGTGTCAAATAAAAATTTTGAAGACGCAAGGAGAGATAGTGGAAACGAGTACTGGCACCGATCGTTTGGAACTGTTTCAGACGACATCCCTGGAAACAGCTAAAGGCAAGCCACTCTATCGAGTGGTTGAGAACCACATTCGATCGCTTATCAGCAGTGGTCGTCTAATACCTGGGGATCTGATTCCCTCTGAAACACAGTTGGCGAAGGCGCTGGGCGTTAGCCCCGGAACCGTCAAGAAGGCGATTACCAATCTAGTCTGGGAAAAACTGCTATTCAGGCATCAGGGCAAGGGAACCTATGTATCTCGAGTCGACTTCGAGAAAAGCCTATTCCGATTCTTTACCTATGGCGATGCGGAAGGACGCTCGGTGCGCATCCACAAGGAAACGACCGCACGCAAACGAATGCCGGGGCCGGTTGATGTCTGCCGACGCCTGGGCGTAGAGAAAGACACTGATCTAATTTATATCGAGCGGGTAGGCTTCGTCGGCGAGCGTGCCATCCTGGTGGAATATTCATGGTGGCCTGCCACTGTAGTGCCCGGCCTCGAAGATGAAAAACTTCACATCCCTGATTATTTATACGCTCTCGTATTCGATCATTATGGGGTGCCCATCGTCCGGGCGCAGGAAACCCTGACCGCGGGAGGCGCTGATCCCAAGACCGCAGAAATGATAGATGTCGCCAAAGATACCCCTGTGGTCGTTCTCAAACGGCTGACCTACACCCAAGGAGATAGAATCGTTGAGGTGCGCACCACCAAGGGAAGGGCTGACCGATTCAGTTACAAAACCGAGATTCGATAGGTATAGATAAACGCTTTTAATCTGGTTGCCCTTCCAGAAAGTCATTCACCGCCTGCCGAAACGCTTTCGGCGCTTCGGCGTGTAGCCAATGCCCGGCGTCCAGCGTCTCGATCTCGGCGCTGGGGAGCACTTTCTTCAGCGGTGGAACGAACTCATCACTGACATAGCCGGAATTGGCGCCGCGCAATACCAGAGTCGGTCCTTCATACACGCCCTCGCCCGCCGGTTCGGCAATGATGTTGTCATAGGCCGCCTCGATTTCATCGAGCCCTACCCGCAGACGCATTACGCCCTCATCATCGCGTACCAGATTGGTGGCCAGGAACATGCGTACCGCTGGTGTTTCGACGACTTCGGCCATCAACGCATCGGCTTCCTTGCGGGAGGTGGGCTCGCCTTCCACGACTCGGCGAAGCGCGGCAAAGACGCTGTCGTGATCATGACCGTAGGCGACAGGCGCAATATCCGCGACGATCAATGAGGACAAACGCTCCGGCGCAAGACGAGCCACGGTGATGGCCACCTTCCCTCCCATGGAGTGACCCAATAGATCACAGCGCTCTATTTCAAGCTTGTCCAGCAAGGCGATCACATCCTGGGCCATTACGGCGTAATCCATCTTTTCGGCATGGGGTGAGCGGCCATGATTGCGCAGGTCCACGCTAATCACCCGGCGCTTTCGCTGCCACTGCTTGACATGGGAGCGCCAGTTATCCGCGCTGCCGAACAAGCCGTGCATTACGATCAACGGCACGCCATCCTGACCATCGCTATCTTGCCTACTGCTGTCTTGATAGTAGAGTTCGACGGAGTCGCTCATGCTGTCTTCCTTTTCAGCCCATATTGACATTCCTAAATATCCTAGAACCTGTTTACGGTCTAGCGAGTTAGAGTCAGACGAGGCAAATTCGGACGAAAAAACGGAGTTTACTGGTGTAAATGAGTATTTTGAAAACGAATTTAACGACGTATGGCCGACACGCAGCTGACCGTAGACAGGTTCTCAAATGCCTTCCTGGGAAGGCCTTGCCCCCCAGCGTAGCAGGCTTCGGCTCAACCACCCCAGCAGCAAGCCATACATGGGCAAGAAAAGCGTCAGCGAGATGATCAATTTGACCGCGTAATCGAGCCAGGCGATTTCCACCCAATGGCTGGCCATGAAGGCATCTGGCCCCTGATGAAAGGCGATGGCGAAAAATGCAAAGGTATCCGCAAGATTACCGAACACCGTTGAAAGTGCTGGAGCCACCCACCAGCGGGCACTGCGGCGCAAGCGATCGAAGACCTGTATATCGAGCAGCTGACCGATCACGTAAGCCATGAAGCTTGCCAGCGCGATGCGTGCGACGAACAGATTGAAGTCGCCAAGCGCCGCGACGCTACGAAACTCCTCTTTTTCGAACATGACCGACAGCACATAGGAAACCACCAGCGCCGGCAGCATGACTCGGGCAATGATCACCCGCGCCGGCCCCTTGCCGAACAGTCTGACGGTAAGATCCGTGGCCAGAAAGATGAACGGGAAGCTGAACGCGCCCCAGGTGGTATGCAAGCCGGCAATCGTGAAAGGCAACTGCACCAGATAATTGCTCGCAGCGATCACGAGGATGTGAAAGGCGACAAGCGCTATCAAGCAGCGACGCTTTTGTGCCTCGGACAACAACAGCATGAAGGATTCCTTTTTATACCGCCGAGGGGTGAGGGAACCCTCGTGCATCGATGGGACAAAATGTGAGCGGTGCATGGTAACCACAAATCAGGCCCGCCGAAAGCGGGCTGATGACAGCGGATCGGAACAGGCGACTAAACCTGTTTTGACTGATGCGCGGCCCCCACTTCTCTATCCACCATGTGTTCGTGCACTTCCTGCAGGCTGGTGGGATCATCGATGGTGGACGGCATGCCGAACTCCTTGCCATCAGCGATGGTGCGCAAAAGCTTTCGCAGTATCTTGCCGGAACGGGTCTTGGGCAGACGCGATACCACCAGCACCTGTTTCAAGGACGCCACCGCGCCGATCTGAGCGCGAACCAGGGCGATCAACTCCTTTTCAAGGGCTTGCGTATCACCATCGAAGCCATCCTTGGGAATCACCAGCCCCAGGGGCACCTGGCCTTTCAGATCGTCGAGAATACCGATCACGGCACACTCCGCCACTGCCGCATGAGACCCCAGCACCTCTTCCATCTCACCGGTGGATAGACGATGGCCCGCCACGTTGATGACATCATCGGTACGCCCCATGATGAACAGATAGCCCTCTTCATCGAAGTAGCCACCATCACCGGTCAGATAACAACCCGGGATCGCCGCCATGTAGGCTGATGAAAGCGTTTTGGGTTACGCCAGATACCCGCAAGGCACCCCGGCGGCAGGGGCTGGCGTATGACGATACTGCCCTGCTCATGAGCTGCCGCGGGTTCTCCCTGACGATTGATCACCTGCACGTCATAGCCCGGCACCGGTACCGTCGCGGAACCGGGCTTGACCGGCATGGGCTCAAGCCCCTGCAGATTGGCGGCAATGGCCCAGCCGGTCTCGGTCTGCCACCAGTGATCGATCACCGGCACGTCAATCAGATCATCGAGCCAGTGAAAGGTCGGCGGATCGAGCCGTTCACCGGCAAGAAACAACGTCTTGAGACAGGAAATATCGTACTTTTCCAGCCATTTGCCGTCCGGGTCTTCTTTCTTGACCGCACGAAAGGCGGTCGGGGCGGTAAAGAATGCCTTGACGCCATACTCGGAAATCAGACGCCAGAACGCCCCGGCGTCTGGCGTTCGGACCGGCTTGCCTTCGTAAACGACGGTGGTGCATCCCAGAATCAAGGGCGCATAGACGATGTAGGAATGCCCCACCACCCAGCCGACGTCCGAGGCTGAAAAGAAGACATCGCCTGGCGCCATTCCATAAATGCGTTCCATGGAGTAATGCAGCGCCACCGCGTAGCCGCCATGATCGCGCACCACCCCCTTTGGCTTTCCGGTCGTGCCGGAGGTGTAAAGGATATAAAGCGGGTCGGTGCCCTTGACCGGTACGCAGTCCGCTGGCGTGGCGTTTTTCATCAGCGCCTGCCAGTCATGATCGATATCGCCCAGATCGGCCTGAGCCTGCTCGCGCTGGAGGATGACACAGGCCGAGGGCTTGTAAGCGCTATCGGCGATGGCTTTGTCGACGATAGGCTTGTAAGGAATGACCGTATCGACTTCGATGCCACAGGACGCGGCCACCACCACCTTGGGCTCTGCGTCTTCGATGCGCATTGCCAGCTCATGAGGGGCAAAGCCGCCGAATACCACAGAGTGAATCGCTCCCAGGCGCGCGCAAGCATACATTGCTATCAGCGCCTCGGGCACCATGGGCATGTAGATGACCACCCGGTCGCCCTTTTCCACGCCCAACCCTGCCAAAGCCCCGGCAAAGGTCGCCACCTGGTCGCGTAGCTCACGATAGCTGTACTGCCGACGCTGCCCGGACACGGGTGAATCCCAGAAGATCGCCGGCTGATCACCCCGCCCCGAGTCAACATGATGATCCAGTGCGACATGACAGATGTTCAACTCGCCATCATCATACCAACGGGCGTGATCCTGTTCGTCGTAACTCAGAATGGTCTGGGGCGATTTGAACCAGGGAATACGTTGAGCCTGTTCTGCCCAAAACGCCTCGGGATGTTGAATCGATTGTTGAAACTCGGACTGGTAGGTACTCATGGAAAGCTCGCCTCATCAAGGAAGAACGTGTCGAAGGATCAACGCCAAGGTTCAAGGTACTATCGATCCCAAACCATCGATTGTTGACACTCTAGGCGATGTCATGGCGCTTTCCACTCATACCATCGGCTAACTACTCCTGTTGAAAAGTAATAAATGAGTCTTTGTGACTAAAACATCTTCTTATTGTCGACAATCAGCTGGTCTACCGAGTGTCCAGCACCGGCGGCATTTGGGTTTTACCGTTAAATATACGTTTGAATAAGTATCATGAAGTTGTTGAAGATTTGCTAAATCAGGAAGAGAGTAATGTGGTTGTTATTCGCCAAACCAGCGTCCAGTCAAGATAGGGCGTCATCACTGCTAGACGTTCCCGGGAGATGCAACATGAGCACTCGTCAGCCTGCGACACAATTGCTCGAAAAAGGCGATGGCAGCGTTGTCGATGCCACCAATCTTCTCAAGGCCATGGCAAACGAAAATCGTCTGCGCATACTGTGCCTACTTGATGAAACGGAGCTATCAGTTTCTGAACTGAATTCACGCCTGGCCTTGAGTCAATCTGCGCTATCCCAGCACCTAGCCATTCTTCGGCGTGAAGGACTGGTCAATACCCGGCGCTCCTCCCAAACGATCTACTATTCATTACAGGGCGATGAGGCACGCACCGTAGTGGATACGCTGGCCAAGCTCTACGCCTAACGGCTGTTCCTCGATGCCGCTAACAGGAAGTGGACGTTCAGCGCCGCTGCCATCCGCCGGCTTCGAGCGCTTCATAGACACGCTGTAGCCCATGCTCAACTCCCATCGAGGCCGCCAACCCCATACGTTCGGCCAGGCCGCGTTTCTTCTCGAGTGCCACGGTCATCACTCGCGCCTGGGTCATCCGCTCGAGTAGATACGCCTCGCTGGTGCCTACTTCATCAATCAGGCCATTTTTTACCGCTTCGCTGCCATACCATATTTCGCCGGTTGCCACGGCTTCGATATCGAGTTGGGGGCGCCGCTCGCCAACATAGTGCTTGAAAAGCTCATGAGTGTTTTCCAGATCGTCCAGGAACTTTTCCCGACCCTCTTCGGTATTCTCTCCCAGCACCGTCAAGGTGCGCTTGTAGCGCCCCGCGGTAAGTAGCTCGACATCGATATCGTTTTTCTTGAGCAGGCGATGAATGTTGGGCAATTGGGCCACCACGCCGATAGAACCAAGCACGGCGAAGGGAGCGGCCCGTATGCGATCGGCACAGCAGGCCATGAGATAGCCGCCGCTTGCCGCCACCTTGTCGACGCACACCGTCGTGGTCACGTTGGCTTCACGCAGACGATCGAGCTGCGCTGCCGCCAAACCATAGGCGTGTACCAGTCCACCTGGGGATTCGAGACGCAAGACGACTTCGTCACTCTCGCTCACCACCCCGAGCAGCGCAGAGATCTCTTCACTGAACTGCGGGGTCGCAGACGCCTTGATATCCCCCTTGAAATCCAGTACCCAGACCGTCTGTTTCTGATGCTCGTCTTCGCTATCTGGGGAGGTGCGAACCTCGTTTTTATCCTCTTTCTTGAAGCGTTTCAGGGCCATCTTGCGATGTTTACGATCCATACCGGACAGGCGCAAACGGCGCTGGCGGCCGCGCAATCGCTTGTTGAGCTCTTCAATTCTCAGGCGACTATGATCCTCGCGCCCCCGAGCCTTGCCAATCAATGCAATCAACACTGCAACGATCAGGGCCAAAGTGACCACCTGCGCCAAAAACATGCCGTATTCCGCTAGCCATTCTTTCACTGAGGCCTTCTCCGTTTTTTAATTTCTTGCATTCAATACCCGAGATGCCATGCATTTGAGCCATGAATAATTGATGGACGCTCACAGGTCATCCCTTGACGTAGACTGACCGTTTGCCACACATTCGCGTTCCCCTTTCAGTTCATGACACGAGAATTTTTGATGACCGATAACAGCGCTACCCTGGATCGCCTGAAAAACCGCTTCAATCCTCAAGCGGCTCAGGGCATGGACGACATATTCCAGTTCAATGTCACCGACGGCGAGGATTATTATCTTCACGTGCAGGACGGCACCTTAGGCGTTCACAACGGTGAACATGACGATCCTTCCGTTACCCTGGCAGCAGACAGCGCCACGCTAAAGGGCATCATGAGCGGTGAGATCGACGGCATGCATGCCTTCATGTCCGGCAAGTTGAAAGCTACCGGCAATCTGATGCTGGCCACCAAGCTCAGCACGCTTTTCCCAAAGGAATAACCTCCTCAGGAATAACGCTTGAGATGTGCCTCGATCAACGCCCGGGAAATCGAATAGGGCGGTGGCAATTGCGGCAATCGACGCGGCGTGTACCATGCCGCGTCGGCAATCTCGACACCATCGATACGAATGCGGCGGGTGGCCGCTTCGGCAAAGAATCCCAGCATCAATGAATGAGGAAACGGCCAGGCCTGGCTGCGATAGTAGCTGAGGTTGCGCACCGTCAACCCTACCTCTTCGTATATTTCACGATGCACCGCATCCTCGGCGGTTTCGCCAGGCTCTATGAACCCTGCAAGAGTCGAGTAACGTCCGGGCGGAAAGCGGGGGCTGCGAGCCAGCAGCAAATCCTCGCCACAGGTCACCAACGTGATGATACAAGGCGAGATACGCGGATAGTTGCGATGCCCACAGTGGGGGCACTGCATGGCAAACTCACCGCCGATGCGCTCGGCGGCGTGGCCGCAGCGTCCACAAAAGCGATGATCCCGCTGCCAGGCCACCACCTCCAGCGCCGTCGAAATCAAGGCAAATTTCGACTCGGACAGCTGGGCCAGCCACTCTCTTGCGGTCGGCCATTGTGTTGCCTCAGGTTCATGAACCACCGCTACAGGCTGATCATCCCAAAAGCCAATGGCTGCGCCGTGGGTGGCCAGATATCGACATCTGCCAGCACATCGTCTTCTTCCGCAGGCCCCGAAACAGCGGCAGGAGCAATGGTACTGCGATCGCCAATGCGAATCAGCAGGCCACCCCGCTGATCATCAGGCGGGAAGTCACGTCGAAACATCAGGATTCCACCGATAAGGAAGGTGCATGATCGGGCTCGGATGCCTCCCAACCCGCCAAGGCATCCCAGGCACACTCACCGGCGCCCTCGCGTATGCGTGACAGCTTGGCATGATGCGCTTTGAGCTCCGCTTCACTCGGTCGTGTCACCGTGAGTCTTGGGCGTTCATCGGATACACGCCGAATGCCGCTGGTACCGCCGCTCGTCGCTCCCGCCTGGGCATCCGCATCCAGCAGCAGCGCCGTCTGCCCCCCGGTCATCGCCAGGTACACATCCGCCAGTATTTCCGCATCGAGCAACGCCCCGTGCAGCACCCGGTGCCCGTTGTCGATTTCATAGCGCTTGCACAGCGCATCCAAGCTGTTGCGCTGCCCCGGATGCTTGTCCCGGGCAAGCTTGAGAGTGTCGAGAATGGCGCAGTGGTCCGCCACCGGCCCCAATCGAGGCTCGCCGCGGCTGACCTGCAGCTTGCCAAACTCATGATCGATGAAGCCAACATCGAAGGCGGCGTTATGAATGATCAACTCCGCCCCTTGAATGAAGGTCCAGAAGTCATCCGCCACCTCGGCGAACCTGGGCTCATCCGCGATGCGCTCGTTAGTGATGCCGTGAATGCCAATGGCTTCCGCTTCGATCTCGCGTTCTGGGTTGATGTACTGGTGATAGGTGTTGCCGGTCAAACGGCGATTGATCATCTCGACGGCACCGATCTCGATGAGTCGATGACCTTCCTTGGGATCGATACCGGTGGTCTCGGTATCCAGAACGATCTGGCGCATTACTCTCTCGCTGAATGTGCTATGAATATTGACGTTTGAAGTGGCAAGAAGCGATATCGTCTCAATTCTGTGGACACATCGCCGCATCGATGGCCGCATTGGCCAGGGCATCGGCGCATTCGTTGCCGGGATCGCCGCTATGTCCCTTCACCCAGTGCCAGCGCACCTCATGGCGCTGACTCTCGGCGAGCAGTTCGCGCCACAGCTCGGCATTCTTGACCGGCTGCTTGGCAGCGGTCTTCCAGCCGCGCTTTTGCCAACCACGTATCCATTCGGTGATGCCCTTGCGCAGATACTGGGAGTCCGTGTGCAACTCCACCTGACAGGGGCGCTTGAGTTCTCGCAATGCCATGATCGCCGCCATCAGCTCCATGCGATTGTTGGTGGTCGTGGCCTCGAAGCCGTTGAGGGTCTTCTCATGGCGCCCTGCCTTGAGCAGCGCCCCCCAGCCACCCGGACCCGGGTTGCCGCGACAGGCACCATCCGTATGAATCTCTACCTTGGCTAATGCTATGTCAGTCAACCTCGCTCACCTGCTTGTGTTCCTGTTCGGTTGTCACCCGGGGTGAATTGCCCAGTAGCGGCCGCCCCATGGCCGGCGTGGCCAGTCGTGGTTTGATGATTTGCGCCTGCTGGGTCTTGGGCCGGGCACGAATCATATAGGCGTCACTGAGCGGTAAATTGTAACGCCGCCCGAAAGATTCGAGCTTGGCGTTGCCCGGCGGTCTGCCCGGCAAACGAAAGCCACAGTAGTCTACTCGTTCGATTTCAAAGTCGACAAATGCAAGCCAATCATTGAGCCGCCCAGGGGTTCGCCATCGTCCGCAGCGTGGCATGCCCGTACGACTGCGCGGCCATATTCGATGCATTCCTTCAAGACCCAACGGAAACCAGCCAAAAATGATCAGGCGCCCATTGTCTGCCATGACACGAGTCGCTTCCTGCAGCAGCCGGTGGGGCTCGGGCGCGACTTCCAGCATGTGATGCAATACCACCAAGGAGAGGCTGTCGTCTGGCAAGGGCAAGCGAATCGGATCACATACCAGGCAGGCCTTGCTCTCCGCCAGCTCCTGGGTCGGCGACCAGGTCAGGGTGTGTCGAATGGGACACATGTCCGTCAAGGGCGGCGCCATCCCCAGGTGCAGACCATGGGCGCCAAACAAACGTTCACACACCGGTCCGATGCAGGCGCGCTCTGCTTGCCAATGGGCACGACCGGCTGCAGACGACCAGTAAAGGCGCCCTCGACGTACCAGTTGAGCTAAGGATATCGTCATATTAGAATTTGACACAGAACGCTTGCGCCCCCATGTTAGGCACATTTTTGTGTAGTCTATCTCCCCGTCAGCCCAGATAGTGGTGCGCCAAGCGGGCGTGGACAACCGGACCGAGGTAAAACCTTCATGCTGAGCGTGATACCGATTCCCGCCTTTAGTGACAACTATATATGGCTATTGCGTCAAGACTCCACCACGGATGTGGCGGTAGTGGATCCTGGAGACGCTCAGCCGGTAATACAGTATCTCGAGCGGGAAAACCTCAACCTTTCCACGATCTTGATCACCCATCATCATCACGATCATACCGGTGGGCTACCCGAACTCACAAAACGCTACTCGCCGCGGGTCATCGGTCCGCACAATCCTCGAATCGAAGAAGTTCAAGAGCGCGTAGGCGACGGTGACGATTTTCGCGTTCTTGGCCGTCGGTTCGATGTCATGACGGTGCCGGGCCACACCCTGGACCACATTGCCTTTCTCGCTCCAGGGACGCCATCCTTGTTGTTTTGCGGCGACACTTTGTTCTGTGGCGGCTGTGGCCGCTTGTTCGAGGGCACGCCTGAGCAAATGCATGCGTCGCTATCCCGGCTCGCAGCCTTATCGGAAGAGACGCTGGTATTTGCAGCACATGAATATACCCTCGCTAATCTTCGCTTTGCTCAGGCCGCAGAACCGGATAATAAGGTTCGGGATCGTTTGATGAAGGAATGTCAGCGTGTGCGAGATCTGGATCGACCGACACTACCCAGCACGATTGGCCGCGAACGTCAGATCAATCCGTTTTTACGGGTCGATAACGAACAGCTGCGTGCCACGGTGGGTGCCCATGGGCCCACCGATTCAATCGAGAGTACGTTCGCGACACTGCGTGCCTGGAAAGACAATTTTTAAAGTAGCTAGGACGCCACTCTGCGCGCCAGCGAGGATCAACGTTAAATGAATCAGTACCCGTCACGCCGCCGGATTCGTCATCTGGCAGGAGGGCTTCTTCTTACGCTAAGCGTTTCAGCGAATGCCCAAACCAGCGCTTTACCCGCGACGGCACCGGTCTCGGCGCCTTTCTGGGATGCATTGATGCTGCAACCCTTTGCTCAAGGCGATATCTGGACTCGCATGCGCGATAACTTCCAATGGGAGATCGACGCCCAGGAACCACGCGTACAAAAATGGATTGACTATTATCGCCGCTACCCCGGCAATATCACCACGATCGCCGAACGAGCGCGGCCCTGGCTGTATTGGGTCGTCAGTGAGCTCGAGCGGCGCGACATGCCGGGTGAAATCGCTCTACTACCCTTTATCGAAAGCGCCTATGATCCAACCGCCCGGCATGCCGGCGGCGCGACCGGCATGTGGCAGTTCATGCCGGGCACGGGTGATGCACTTGGCCTGCGTCGCGACAGAGCCTATGACGGCCGCCTCGATGTCATTGCCTCCACCAAGGCGGCCCTGAACTATATTCAGCAGCAGGCGGATCAATGGTATAGAGGTGATATCGAGCTTTCCCTGGCGGCCTACAATGCCGGCGCCGGTACGGTCAATCGAGCACGGCGTGGCGCGATTGCCGCGGGCAAACCCGGGGATTACTGGAGCCTGAAGCTGCCACGTCAGACCATGAACTATGTTCCCAAGCTTCTGGCCCTTTCCCGCATGATCGCCAATCCCGATCGCTATGACATTGCCTTGCCCAGCATTCCCGATCAGCCGGCTTTCGCCCGGGTACCGATCGCAGGTCGCCTGGATCTGGCTCACGTCGCACAGATGGCCGGTATCAGTCGCACGCGCCTGGAATATCTCAACCCGGCCCTGTTGCAGAAAACCACGCTGCCTTCTCGAGCACCAGAGCTATTGGTTCCACACAGGTTCAAGAATACCCTGGTCGCCATGCTAGCCAAGCGTCAGGAAGCCTTTGCCCAAGGCGATCGCTATCAGGTACGTCGAGGTGATTCGCTATCCGCCTTGGCCGCCCACTACGCTGTTTCAGTCAGTGAACTGCGCCGTTACAACGGTTTGCACAGTGATGTCATCCATGTTGGTCAAGTACTGAACATACCGGCACAAGGTGGCACGAGAGAACATCAGAACACTCTGGTTCGGCGGTAGCCTTGCCGCTTTTGGTTGATCGTTGGAGCCACCGGTCACGACGAATTGCCTAAGCTCTAGGCGCTGAACGCGCAGCGGTATTTACAACTGCGTCCGCGGCTGACACTTTACGCATAGTGACCCGATGCAACGATCCGCGCCGGGTAAATGAGAAAGGAGCATCGATGTTACGCATGGGTAAGGCCATTCTCGCCGCTGCGGTCATGTCATTTTCTGGATTTGCGTTTGCCGTAACCGCCGACAAAGTGCCTACCGTGCAAGGTCTCGCCATGTACGACGAGCCGACGCTTCCAGGTGACTTCACTCATTTCCCCTACGTCAACCCCGATGCTCCTAAAGGGGGCGAGCTCACTCGCGATGCCATCGGCAGTTTCGATTCCACCAACCCCTTCATCGTCACCGGCACGCCTGCAAACGGTCTTGCTCAGATTTATGACACCCTGATGGTGAACAATCCCGACGAACCCTTCAGCATGTACGGGCTTCTCGCCCAGGGGGTGCGCCTGGACCCGGATCGCCGCTGGATGGAGTTCGATCTGAATCCGAAGGCAAGATTTCACGACGGCGAGCCGGTGACCGCGGAAGATGTGGTATTCAGCTTTCGCCTGTTGCGTGATGAAGGGCAGCCTTTCTACGCCGCCTACTATGCGGACGTGACCTCGGCACAACGCCTGGATGACGATACCGTTCGTTTCGAATTCAGCCCGAACAATTCTCGGGAATTGCCGCTGATTCTTGGCCAGCTGCCGATCCTGCCGGAACATTTCTGGAAAGGCCGTGACTTCAATACGCCGACTCTCGATTCTCTGCTGGGATCAGGCCCTTATCGTATTGCCAAGGTGGAGCCGGGACGACGCATCGTTTATGAGCGGGTCGAGGACTACTGGGGCGAGAATCTTCCGGTCAACCGGGGTCGCCATAACATCGATCGACTCATCTTCGATTATTACCGTGACCAAACCGTGGCATTGGAAGCATTCAAGGCAGGCAACCTTGATATGCGGATCGAATCAAGCGCCCGCAATTGGGCCACCGCCTATGACTTCCCTGCCCTGAAGCAAGGTTTCGTCAAGAAGCTGGAAATACCTGACGGGCAGCCCGCGGGCATGCAGGCCTTCGTGATGAATCTGCGCCGGGACAAGTTCAAGGACGTCCGAGTACGTGAGGCATTGAACCTTGCCTTCGATTTCCCCTGGCTGAACGATAACTTGTTTTACGGTGCCTACGAGCGAACTCACAGCTACTTCGAGAACTCGGAGATGGCGGCCAAGGGTGAGCCCAGTGGCGCCGAGCTTGCATTGCTCGAACCTCATCGCGATCAGCTTTCTGAACGTGTCTTCGACGAAGCACTGCCTATGGAGCAGCCCGACGACGTTCGTCCACGCCTGCGCAAGGCCCTGGGCCTGCTGCGGGACGCCGGTTATGAGGTACAAAACGGCCAACTGATCAAGCGAGAGAGCGGGCAGCCCTTCACGCTGGAGATTTTGCTATATGATGCCCAGTTCGAACGTATCGTCCAGCCGCTGATACGCAATTTCGAACGCATCGGTATCAAGAGCAAGATTCGTATCGTCGACGTCAATCAATATCTCAATCGTTTGCGCGGCTTCGACTTCGATATGATCGTGGGCAGCTTTCCCCAGTCCGCCAACCCCGGCAACGAGCAGCGCGAATTCTGGACCAGTGATTTTGCGGATCAGCCTCAAAGCCGCAATCTCATCGGCCTTAAGAACCCAATCATCGACGAACTGGTAGGAAAACTGATTCGCGCAGATTCCCGCGAGGAACTCGACACGGCGGCACAGGCGCTGGATCGCGTACTACGTTGGGGATTCTATGTCATCCCTCAGTATCATCTCGCCGCGACCCGCATTGCTCTTTGGGATAAATACGGCTATCCCGAGCCTTTCCCGGAGTTCAATATCGACCTGGACGCCTGGTGGGTGGATCCCGAGCGTGCTGAGGCGGTCAACCAACGTCAGCACGGTAGTCGCAAGCGCTGAGAGCTAAGACAAGCCCAAGGAATCTGCTCTAGTGGCCGCCTATATTCTGCGTCGCCTATTGCTGATGATCCCCACGCTTCTGGGGATCATGCTGCTCAATTTCGTTATCGTGCAGGCCGCTCCCGGCGGCCCTATCGATCAGATCATTGCTCGTTATCAGGGCCTCGACAGTATCGCCAGCACCCGCCTGTCCTCCGGCGGCGGTGACTCCGCCGCAAGCGGTGGCGAATCCCGGGGTGCCCGCGGAGTCGATGAACGCTTCATCAAGGCACTCGAGGAACAGTTCGGCTTCGACGAACCTGCGCCTGCGCGGTTTTTCAATATGCTTGGCGACTATGCCACCTTCGACTTCGGCACCAGCTTCTTTCGTAATCGACCCGTCATCGACCTGATGATCGAACGCCTTCCCGTATCCGTCTCTCTTGGCCTGTGGACTACCCTGCTGGTCTATCTCATCTCGATTCCGCTGGGAATTCGCAAGGCGCTGCGGCATGGCTCCCGCTTCGATATCTGGACCTCGGGATTGGTCATCGTCGCTATGCCATTCCGGGATTTCTATTCGCCATCCTGCTGATCGTGCTGTTCGCCGGCGGCAGCTATTTCGACCTCTTTCCCCTACGCGGGCTGACGTCCCCCTACTTCGATGAATTGAGTATCTGGGGCAAGATCGGTGACTACTTCTGGCACATCACCCTGCCGGTGGTCGCCGCGGCGATCGGCGGCTTCGCCACCCTGACCATGCTGACCAAGAACAGTTTTCTCGACGAGATTCACAAGCAGTACGTACTGACCGCTCGCGCCAAGGGCGCAAGCGATCGCCAGGTGCTCTACGGCCATGTGTTTCGCAACGCCATGCTGATCATCATTGCCGGTTTGCCCACGGCGCTGATCAGCATCTTCTTTACCGGATCGCTGCTCATCGAGGTGATCTTCTCTCTCGACGGTCTGGGGCTTTTGGGGTTCGAGGCGGTTATGCAGCGCGACTATCCAGTCATTTTCGGCACCCTATATCTTTACACCCTGATCGGGCTGATCCTGAAACTGGTGTCGGATTTGACCTATGTCTGGGTGGACCCCCGCATCGATTTTGAAACGAGGGGGGCCTGATGGCGCGCCTTGCACGCTTCAAGCCCAGCCTATCGCCGATTACCCGTCGTCGGATGACGGTATTTCGCGCCAATGGCCGAGCGCGATTTGCTCTCTGGCTGTTCTCGTTATTGTTCGTCTTGAGCTTGGGCGCCGAGCTGATCGCCAACGACAAACCGCTTCTGATCAAGTATCAAGAACAGTGGTACACGCCCTTGCTGGTGGATTATCCCGAAACCGAGTTCGGCGGCTTTTTGCCTACCAGCACGGACTATCGCGATAGCTTCGTGATCGAAGAAATCGAGACTCAGGGCTGGATGCTATGGCCGCCGATCCCGTTTGCCTACGACACCCTGGATCACGGTCTAAGACAACCCGCCCCCTCGCCCCCGAGCGCGCGTCATTGGCTGGGCACCGACGACCAAGGGCGTGACGTGATGGCCCGAGTGATCTACGGCTTTCGGCTTTCCGTGGTCTTTGCACTAGTGCTGACAATCGGATCGATGGTACTGGGTGTACTCGTTGGCGGCATCCAAGGGTATTTTGGCGGCAAGACGGATCTTATCGGCCAGCGTTTAACGGAAATCTGGTCCGGACTCCCGGTGCTGTTTTTGCTCATCATTCTCGCCAGTCTGGTCGAGCCCAACCTCTGGTGGCTGCTCGGCATCATGCTGCTGTTTTCCTGGCTGGGGCTGGTGGATATCGTGCGCGCCGAGTTCCTGCGGGCGCGCAACCTCGAATATGTGAGGGCCGCTCGTGCCCTGGGCCTTCCCCCTTATCTGATCATGTGGCGCCATGTGCTGCCCAACGCCATGGTCGCCACCCTGACGTTCATTCCATTTCTGTTTACCGGCGCCATCACCACCCTGACCGCGCTTGATTTTCTCGGCTTTGGCCTGCCACCGGGCTCACCGTCTCTAGGTGAGCTGGTCGCTCAAGGCAAGAACAATCTGCAGGCACCCTGGCTTGGTATCACTGCCTTCATCACCCTGAGCGTGATGCTGTCACTGCTGGTATTCATCGGTGAGGGCCTGCGGGATGCCTTCGATCCGCGCCATATCATTGCCGCGCTGACCGCCAAGCCGGAACGGATTTCAACAATGAAGGAGTCCGTGGATGAGCGCTGAAGTGGTGTTCTCGCTGAAGGACTTCACGATAGCCTTCGATGGCTCCCCGGTGGTCGAAGATCTCTCATTGCAGATTCGTCGTGGCGAAACTCTGGCCCTGGTAGGCGAGTCCGGCTCCGGCAAATCCGTCAGTGCCTTCGGCGCCATCAACCTACTTCCCAAAAGCGCCGAGGTACGCGGCGAGCGGTATCTGGAAGAACGCGATCTTTCGCGTCTGAACGAGCGGGACTGGCGTACCGTTCGCGGCAATAAGGTCGGCTTCATCTTCCAGGAGCCGATGACCTCCTTGAATCCGCTGCACACTATCGTCAAGCAGATCGGCGAAACCCTGCGCCTGCATCAGGGGCTCAGCGGCCGAGCCGCCAGAGAGCGAGTTCGCGAACTGCTGGTTCAGGTCAAGCTGCCGCGCCCGGATGAGCTGCTCGACACCTGGCCTCATCAGCTTTCCGGTGGGCAGCGCCAACGGGTGATGATCGCCATGGCCATCGCCAACAATCCTCGATTGCTGATCGCGGATGAGCCTACCACGGCGCTGGATGTCACGGTGCAGCAGGAGATTCTCGCTCTGCTCGATGATCTGCGTAAGCGTCACGGCATGGCCATGCTGCTTATCACCCACGATCTCAATTTAGTGCGGCGCCATGCGAATCGCGTCTGTGTTCTTTATCGCGGTCGCGTTCAAGAAACCGGCCCCGTTGGCGAGGTCTTCAACCAGCCCCGCAGCGACTATACCCGCCTGCTGTTGTCCGCGGAGCCCAAGGGAAGACCCAAGGCGATCGGCAACCAAACGCCCCTTCTGGAAGCCCGACAGCTCAAGGTTGAGTTTTCTCGCCCCAAACGGCTTTTCTCTCGAAGGCCAAGCCCTTTCGTTGCGGTTCAGCCCCTCGATCTCTATCTGCGCAAAGGGGAAACTCTGGGTATCGTCGGCGAATCAGGGTCCGGCAAGACGACCTTGGCCATGGCGCTGCTGCGCCTTACCCCCGCCAGCGGTGAAATAGACGTTGCCGGGAAACGTCTTGACCTGATGAGTGGCAACGCCTTGAGGCGTCAGCGCCGACAGATGCAGGTCGTCTTCCAGGATCCTTACGGCTCCTTGTCCCCGCGACTTCCAGTGGCGGACATCATCAGCGAAGGCCTGCGCTTTCATCATCCGGAGCTTGATCGCGGTGAAATTCAGCGGCGAGTGATGGCATCGCTGCGCGAAGTCGGCCTGGAGGAAGACTGCGCCGCTCGCTACCCCCACGAATTCTCCGGGGGCCAGCGTCAACGCATCGCTGTGGCCCGGGCCATCATCCTCGAACCTGAGTTGCTGGTCCTCGATGAACCCACTTCGGCACTGGATCGCACCGTCCAGAAACAGCTGGTCGAACTACTGCGGGATCTTCAGGCCAGGCGAGGCATGAGCTATCTGTTCATCAGTCACGATCTGGCGGTGGTGCGTGCCATGGCCCACCGGGTGATGGTGCTCAAAGAGGGTCATATAGTGGAGCAAGGCGAATGCGAACAGGTGCTGGGTGCACCCCGAAGTGAATACACGCAGGCATTGGTGGAAGCCGCGGGGTTGGGCAGCAGTAGTGACTAGCTGGCGGCGGCTACTTCAAGCACTCGGTCATGATCTTTCGCCAGCTGAGTGCGCACCAGCGCCGCCACGAGCCTCGCAAAATCATTTGAATCCACGCGTTTCGCGAGGGTTTCTGCATCGTCACCGAGTTTCAGTTTGGCGCTCGATTTCAGTGCCATCTTGTCGGCAAAGGGACGAAATTCGTCCCAGCACAGCTGCGCTTCCCGTAGGAAGATATCCGCGCCAACGCCACCGATGCCCTTGAATTCCTTGAGTAAACGTCGCGCCTTCTTGATGTCGCCATCTGCCTGCTCGCGCAGTTGGCGCAAATCCCCTGCGTAAGCCTCTTGCAGATGGTCGGTCAATGCCTCGAGCTGTCGAGCCGTCTTCTCATCGTAACGCGCATAGCCATTCTCGTTAAGCACCCTGACCCGCTCCTCCCAGGTCGAGCTCGCCATCTTGGTCGGCGTCGTCCAGCCCGCCTTGCCCAGGGCCATGCAGGCCTGCATGGCGGCGTCCGCGCTCAAGGGCGCGCTGGTCAATAAAGAAAGGCACAGTAATCTGAACAAGGGTGCGGGAGTATTGCGCTTGAGCTCGATACCAAGCTCCTGGGCAAAGGTACGACCATGGCATTCGAGCAGCGCGGTGACGATCTGTTTCTTTTTTATTTTGGCCATAGCGCCCTCTTTTTTATGTACTGCAGCGAATCACACGATTGTTCTCAGCATAGAGGGATACACAACAATAATCAGAATTTCCAACAAGGATCCTTATGATCCAATATAACGGTATAAATTAAAACGCAGCGATCTCGTTCGGGCGCAGGAAACGGCACTCTCCCGGCTCGAGATCGGGATCAAGTTGCAATGGGCCGATTGATTCACGATGCAGCGCTTCCACGTGATTGCCAATGGCAGCAAACATGCGGCGCACCTGATGATACTTGCCCTCCGTGATCGTGAGACGCGCCTGCTGTGGCGAAAGCAGCTCAAGTTCTGCCGGCTGAGTCGGTTTGTCCTCACCATCGAGTTGTACGCCCTTGGCAAACGCCTTGATGGCTCGATCACCGGCCTCGCCTTCCAAGGGCTCGGCAAGGGTCGCCAGATAGACCTTGGCACAGCGCTTCTTGGGTGAGGTCACGCGGTGGGACCATTGCCCGTCGTCCGTGAGCAGCACTAGCCCGGTCGTATCCACATCCAGGCGACCGACGGGGTGCAGCCGATCCACATTGGGTAGATCGATCAGCTCCTGCACTATCGGGTAGCGCCCGGGCCGGGTCGTGCATTCGATGCCCAATGGCTTGTGCATCATCAAATAGCGCGGGCCGGTGAGTTCAAGCGACTCTCCTTGCCAGCGCACATCGCTCGAGTCATCAACCTGAGTCGCAGGATTCTTAGTAATCTGCCCATCCACGCTGACTTCTTCCCGATGCAGGGCCTTCTTGGCCAAGCTACGGGAGAGATCCGTGGTCTCGCTGAGAAACTTGTCCAGCCGCATCAAACCTCCAGTGTAAAACGATCCGCATCCATCCAGGCCGGGAATTTATCACGAAACTCGGAAAGCGACTCACGATCGAGAGCGCCTGTGCGAATGAAAGGCTGATCCCGAGGCTCGTCGATCAATGGATCGCCCTTGAAGTCCACGAGCATCGAGTCACCCGTATAGGCTTGTCTCTTGGCGTCCTCCCCCACCCGGTTCACCCCGATGACATAGCATAGATTTTCGATGGCCCGAGCCTGCAGCAGGGTGCGCCAGGGCTGGCGGCGCGGCGCTGGCCAGTTGGCAATGCAGAGCAAGGCGTCGTACTCGAAATGCTCCCCTTGGGCTGGCTGCTGTCGTAGCCAGACCGGAAAACGCAGGTCGTAGCAGACCGTCAACAGAATGCGAAAGCCCTTGAGTTCGACCACCCTGCGGCTATCGCCCATGCCATAGCGTTCATGCTCGCCGGCCATGCGAAACAGATGGCGCTTGTCGTAGTGAATCAACTCCCCGTCCGGGGTCGCCCAGACCAGGCGATTGTAGTATTCGCCATCGGCAGTGACCGCGATACTGCCGGTTACGACACAGCGGCGCTTGACCGCCTGATTCCGCAGCCAGGCCACGCTGCGACTCTGCTCCATGGGTTCCGCCATCTCTCGGGAGTTCATGGTGAACCCGGTAGCGAACATCTCCGGCAATACAATCAGATCCGTATTGTCGTCGCTGAGGTTGCCCAACTGTTCATCAAGCAGACGACAGTTGGCCTCGGGATCCTCCCAGCGCAGATCGGCCTGCACCAGGGTCGTGCGCAATTCGCCCATGTCTGCTCTCCTAGAATACGCGAGGCGTCATCCCGTCAGTGTGTATGATTACAAGACTAACCGAGCAGGCTGACAAGCTGAAGAGCACAGCCCGATTGGACCGGCTTTCTCTGGTGAAAGACATCGCGAAGGACAATCGGGACTACGGGGGGTAGTGACTATGTTAGATTAGCGCGTTAATCAGAAGATAGAGACGATCCATCATGAGCTTGCCGGCACACCCTGACAAGGAAGTCACCCAAGGCGTCCTTCTCGCCCTTTTCGCCTATTTATGGTGGGGTTGCTTCCCGCTGTTCTTTGCGCTGTTCGAGAATGTTCCCGCCTGGGAAATACTCGTGCATCGGGTGCTCTGGTCCTGTCTTTTTCTGGCCCTTCTGGTGACGGCACTGCGCCGCTGGTCACCGGTGCTTGGTGCGCTCAGGCATCCTCAGCGCTTGGGGCGGGTGCTCGCCTGTGCGGTGTTGATTGCGCTGAACTGGGGCATCTATATCTATGCGGTGGAAACACGCCATGTCTTTCAGGCCAGCCTGGCTATTTTCTGACGCCGTTGGTCAATGTGTTGCTGGGGATGCTGATACTCAAGGAGCGCATGCGGGTTCTACAGGGCGTGGCGGTGGGTTTGGCGACGTTGGCCATCGTCATTCAACTGGTGGTGTTGGGCGAACTGCCCTGGATCACATTATGCTTGGCGCTGTCTTTTGGCACCTATGGTCTGTTTCGTAAGCAGGTACCGCTGGACGGCGTGACAGGACTATTCGTCGAGACGTTGCTGCTGCTGCCCGTGGCGCTCATCGCGCTGTTCTGGCTCATCAACGCTGGCTATTCCCACTTCATGATCGGCGATGGACGCGCCAACCTGCTGCTCATGGCCAGCGGGGTGGTGACTGCTCTGCCGTTGATCGCCTTTGCCGGCGCGACCCATCGCCTGCGCCTGTCGACGATAGGCTTTCTGATGTACATCAACCCTACCATTCAGTTCTTCATTGCCCTACTGGTCTTCGAGGAAACGCTGAAACCGATCCAGCTGGCGACCTTCGTGATGATCTGGATCGGCCTGGGGATGTACTCCTACGCTGCCTGGCAGGAGCGTCAGCAAACAAGGCCCGCCATTGCTCGCTGATCCCCCCATACAGTCAGCAGTTTCATCACTGGCTCAAGCGCTCGAGCAGGGTTTCCAGTACACCCAAGGTCGGCACATGGCACTGCCACAAGCTTTCGCCGGAGGACAGCCCCAGTGCTTCACGGTGCATCGAGGCAGCAGGATCGTCGCTTCGATCCTCCAACTGCTCCAGCCCCAGGTCCGCGATGAGTTCCGGGGCAATGGCCGGCAGCAGCAGAACGCAGTTGCGCACGCCTTCGGCATTGAGTGCAAGACGCCTCTCTCCGTCTCGCATACGCCATAGGGAAAGACGCAACCGGCTAATGCAGCGTTCGAACTCCACCGCTTTGCTACGCTTTAGCTCTTCGTTGACGAGGCGCCCGTTGATGCGTCGCTCGAGGGTCGTGGCATTGATATGGGAGTAGAGAAACCCGCTGCGCTGTACCATCCAGTCCAGGACATCGTCGAGGGCCACCCCTTCATTCTTGGCATAGGGCATTTCGCGACGGGAGACGGCATTACGCACGGTCGTCAGCTTGAGACCGCATACAGCGGATATTTCGACGATATTCAGCCCCATCGTCTTGGCTAGTAGCGGCATATTGATGGCCGGCGTCAGCCCGACATGAGCTTCCAGACGAGTACGCACCTGAGCCAAACCAATGAGATGCATCAATCGCTGAGGCTGCGGCGCTACGTGAAAGTCCGCAAGACTCCGAGCCATGGCGACAAGATGAATGAAATCCTCGAGTACCGCGGGATCGATAGTCAACGCGGCATCAGGCTCATTGACCAGCGCCCAGGATCGAAGCGTCATCAGCGGCTCACGCATGCGTTCGAGCATGTTGATGGCATTCGCGTCGATCCGCTCGGGCTCATCCGATGCATCTGTCAATCTGAGCAATGGCGTCGCCAGGGTGCGTCCGGCATTTTCCAGCTCGGCGATCAACGCCTCACGGGTCAATACTTCCGTCGCCGATTTACCCAATAGCGATTCCTGAAGCAAGGCCAACGGCCTTCCATTCGGCATACTTGCAATCCCCTGCGTTGGTGCCGTCTTGCACTTGGTAGCGGCTCCAGCAGGGCGTGACCTTGCCTGTCCGTCTTTATGTCGCCGTGAACCATCCACGGTGAGTGCCGGCTTATAGTGAGTTACCATCTGTTACCGTATCTAACGGCATGCAGAGGAAATCCTTGAGCAGGTTTTATGCAAAAAATAAAGTATCGTTAATCAAATTTCGGGGATGTCGTTAGCGTTCACACGCCATAGCCAAAACGCGCCGCTACCTTGCCGGTTATCTCTTCGATCATCCTCATCTCTTGGTCACTGAAATGTGGCTGGTAGTAGGTGGGAAAATGCAGCCCCGCCGCCGCCTGTTCGAGCACCGATGGCGCCACGTCCAGCTGACAAAGGGTGTAAACATCCGTCAAGGTCTGCATCGGCTTGCCGCATAGATCCTCGTAACGCACGATCAGACAGGCCTTGCGCAAGGTTGCATCGGCTTCGAGGGTTTCTGCCACATGACGATAGAGACCCGCCCAGTAATGCGCCCATCCTTCCACCTCATCCCCATTACGCCAAAGCGCTTCGACTTTGCTGGCAAGGGCGTCATCGCCAACGTTGATGGCGCGTCGATCGAGGCCGAACTCGAAGTGCCCGACTCGGCGCATATGTTCCAGTGCGCGGTGATTCTGAGCTTCTCCGCAGGCGAACAGCGCCTGTTGTTTCATCAGCGAGGCGATATGTCCGACCGGCGAACGAATCGCCAACAGAAAGCGGGCGTCGGGATAAAGACGATGCAGATAGCCCAGCCGGGCCAGGTTGTAGTTGCCCTTGGCGGCGTAGCGCTTTCGCTTGTGTATGGCCAGCAGTTTGCGGATATGATCGTCGTAGAAACGCTCGAAGGCCGGATGCTGCGCGTCGCGCCCAAGAATCGAGCTTTTCGATGGATCGTGAGTATCAGGAAAAAAGCTCATCCAGAGCATTTCCTCAAAGGCCTCGGGGCTCTGGGACGTAACAGCGATGCCGTCCTTGTGGGCACGCTCCCGGGCAACTTCCTCACGCTGAGGCACCAGGGAAAGCCACCGGTTCCACCAGTACGGCGTATGAAGCAGTGGAAAATCTACATATCGATGGGTGCCTATCTCCGGATGCTCCGCCAGACGCTCGAGAAGTACCGTGGTGCCGGAACGTGCAAGTCCAGCAACATATAAAGGGCGATCCACCCCGATGTCCTCGATCATCTCTTGAACCAGTCGCGTTTCCATGTTGCCAAGACGTATCCAGGCGCGTGGATGTCGGTTTACCCAACCACCCAACACGTGCATCCAGGTGGGCACCGAAAAGTCATCGTCATTCTTGTGGCTGCTCATTCTATGCGTGCCCATCGATAGACCAGTAACGAGACAATCAACATCACTGGGAAGAAGATCACCGTCCAGGAACGCATCCAAGATGGCCCGAACGGCAGGTAAGTCTGCTGTGGCAGAGCGATCTCGATACGCTGCACCGGAATATTCTCAGGCAGATAACCCAAGGGGTTGGCGACCAGCCAGTTCCACCACTGGCGCTGAGCAATCACCGGTACTGGTGCGGTCAGCGCCACTTCGGTTATCACACGCTCATCGTCGCGCACCAGAATATGACGCAAGGGGGCTCGCTCACCGTTCTGCAAGGGCGGCTTGCCCTCCCCGATCCAGTCGCTTTGAAAATCCTCCGGCATCGTGGTCAGGGTTGGCGTGTTGCCTGGGGCGGGGTAGGTATAGCCGTAGGCGGTCTCGATCCATACCAGCAGCGCCAGCAAGGGCAAGATCGAAAGCAGCGTGGAAGGCAGTACCAGCCCCAGATGCTTGAAGGCCGCGACGAACTGCTCTTTGATCAGCGGTCCTGCATCGGCGAATTCACCGTCGAAACGATTCAGACGCTGTCTTGCATCCCGGGCCTCACGCTTGGCCTGACCAATTCGGGCCTGAGGCGAAAGCGCCCGATAAAGCAGCAGCGTACAAGTCCCCGCGATCGCGGCCCACAGCGCCAGCCGTAGCGTCGGCGGCAATACCCAGGCCATGCCATCATCCAGTGCCGCAAACACCGGTGCGGGAAGATCGAGCAACCCCATGCAACCTCCTGAACGTCTGGGTATCTATCATCCATGCACCTATAAAGTGCATTCGTGTCGTCCTGCAGACATACAAGCCGGTGGGGCGTGACTTGACGACCCGCCGGCTCGCGATGAATCAGGACGATGGAGGTGAATGAGAATCCGAGGAGCGTCTTGCCTGGCTTTCCTCATGCTGGACTTGCTGAGCCTGGGACTGCGTCGGTGATGTCGGTTCAGATGAGGACGAGCTCAAGCGCTCCTTGCGCCGACGCATCATGCGCCGTATCGGCCACATCAGAACGAAGAACAAGGCGATGCCGATCGCGGCAATGATGCCCCATAGGGCGCTCAATAGACTCAGCCCCGCGCCGGGGCCTACATAGGCCTGAGCGGCGGAAGGTAAGAGGACGCTGGCCGCGAGAATCACGGACGTAGCTACTGCTTTACTGGGACGCATCATGATGAGGTTCTCCTGGTGGTATCGATGACGGCACGAAAATCCGCGCCGAGTTGTTCAGGAGCGATGCGCTGGGCCGATGAGACCACGGGGATGAACTGATCCTTGTCACCCCCTCGCACTGGATTGATGAACTCCCAGACAATGTCGCCTGCGGGCGTGACCTCGAACAACCGTCCGCCATCCGATTCGGTGATCAGGCGGTTGCCGTTGGGCAAGGTTTCGGCCGCCCCGCGCAAGCCACTGTCGAAGGGATGCTCATCGTCTCCAATGTAGTACCTGACAATGGCATTGCTCTGTGGGTTCACTTCCAATACGCGTGATCGATTCCCCTTTTCATAGTTGGCCAGATTGTCGAACAGGGTAAAGTTGCCGTTTTCCAATACCCGAGCGTAGTGCTGGCCCATCCAGGGACCGCGTATCGCCCAGTTCATCCTGCTGGATTCAGGATCGACCAGAGCGATCGCGCCGGGATGGCGAAACGACAAGATGACTTGCCCGGCCTTGCCTTCGGCCGGAGCAAAGGCATCCGCCTGGGCCTGCTCGAGGTACTCGACGCTATTGGTATGCATCGGGTCCGCCACGCCGAAATGCGGTGTGGCGTAAAGTATTCCCGCATAGGAGGAGTCGAAGAACGCATGCAGCAGCGATGTCTTGCTCAGCTCGTCACCGCTTTCCCCATCGAGCTCCACCAGATAATCGTTGAGCCAAGGGGACGGTAGCTGGGGGAATTTTTCGATCTTTTCGTCGGTGAAGTCATGGGTCAAGGTAGCGATGCGCCCATCCTCGGCGATATCCAGATCGTGATGCACATGGGCCTTGTAGCTCCAGAGCAGCTTCGAGTCGCGATCGACCTTGACCATGCCGTACCCCCAGGGGGAGTCGTTGGCGGCAATGTAGATGGCAACCAGATCGCCATTGGGCAGCATGCGTGCCTTGCGCCAGTACATCAGATCGTCCGGGCGCGGCGTCTTGCCACTGGGAGTTTCCTGCCACACCTCGCTGAAGGGCAACTCCCAGCGATGGGCCACGTCGCCTTTCATGTCGACGAGTTGCGCATAGGTGCCATCACCGGAGGTATAGAGGGTGTAGCCTTGATAGGCCTGCTCGGAATCATTGATGGTGACGCCGCGTTCATCGGTACGCGCCCGGCGCCAAAGATCGGTCTCGGTGTAAGGATCATCTATCGAGCGCTGAACGAGAAGCGCCTTGCCTGCCTGGTAGGCGTTGTTGAGATAGTCGTAGGGAAACACTTTGGCCAGCACTATATAAGCGCCACCAATGAAGGCCAGCAGGACAATGGCCATGAAGAACATGGCAAAGCCAAGGCGATCCGAATTGTGCATACTGATTTCCTGAAAAAGCCCTCAAGGCCTTCAGTGACCCACTGCATTTATAAACGCTGTTCTTTTCGAGACAGCATAAACGCTCCACTGGAAAGCGCGAACGTCGATGCGAAGAACATTCAACGCTTTCTTGTTGCGCCGAAGTGCCTGGGCAGCTTCTTGCACCTCCTGGGCCAGCCCCTCATCATGCCTGGAAAAACAGGTGTTTCCTCGCCATCCTCGTTGTGAGAAGTAGATGCTCAAGCGCTATCTGCCCATTGTTACCTGGTTACCGCACTATCAACGCAGTCTGTTCGCTTACGACTTGATCGCGGGCCTGATCGTGATGGTCATGGTCATTCCCCAGTCACTGGCCTACGCGCTGTTGGCGGGTTTGCCCGCGGTGGTAGGTCTATACGCCAGCATCCTGCCGCTGCTGTTTTATGCGGTGTTCGGCTCGAGCCGCACCCTGGCGGTGGGACCGGTGGCGATCCTGGCGCTGATGACCGCGGCGGCGCTTTCCGGTATAGCAGCCCCGGGTTCTGCGGAATATATCGAGGCCGCCCTTGTTCTGGCACTCCTGTCCGGCATCATGTTGAGCGTGATGGGGTTGCTGCGCCTGGGCTTTTTCGCCAATTTCCTGAGCCATCCGGTGATCTCCGGCTTTCTGACTGCTTCGGGGCTCTTGATCGCCGCCAGTCAGATGGCCCATCTGCTCGGCATCGATTCTTCCGGTTTTACCCTGCCCGCACTGATCGGCAGCCTGATCCCGCATCTGAGTGAGATAAACCTGCCAACCGTTGCCATCAGCGTTGCCACGCTTGCGTTCTTGATCCTCTTGCGCCGTCATGGCGCTGCTTTACTTGCCAAGGTGGGAATGCCGAGCAAGCCTGCCACTCTGATCACCCGGGCAGGCCCGGTGTATGCAGTGGCGTTGACGACCCTTGCCTGCTGGGGCTTCGATCTTCCCACCCTGGGAGTAGCCGTAGTGGGCGAGATACCCAGCGGCCTGCCCCCCTTGACGCTACCTGTCTTCGATGCCTCACTCTGGCGCCAACTCTGGGTGCCGGCGCTATTGATCAGCGTGGTGGGATTCGTGGAGTCGGTTTCCATGGGCCAGATGCTGGCGGCCAAGCGCCGAGAACGCATCTCTCCGGATCAGGAGCTGATTGGCCTGGGCGCCTCCAATCTCGCTGCGGCTTTTACCGGGGGCATGCCGGTGACCGGGGGCTTGTCACGCACCGTGATCAACTTCGACGCCGGCGCTCGTACGCCGATCGCCGGGGTTGTTGCAGCACTGGGCATTACCCTTATTACCCTTTTCTTTACACCGCTTATCGCGTTTCTCCCCATTGCCACCCTGGCAGCGGTCATCACCGTATCGATCCTGACCCTGGTGGACATCGACGCCCTGCGTCATACCTGGCGCTATTCCCGCAGCGATTTCGCTGCCCTGCTGGCCACCCTGGCATTGACCCTGCTGGAGGGCGTGGAGATTGGCATTCTCGCCGGTGTCGCCCTGTCGATTGCGCTGTTTCTCTATCGTACCAGCCGCCCCCATAGCGCCCTGGTGGGGCGCGTACCGGGTACCGAGCATTTTCGCAATCTGGCGCGCCACAAGGTTGAAAGCGATGCGCGACTGGCACTTTTACGCATCGATGAAAGCCTTTATTTCGCCAACGCCCGCTATCTGGAAGACACGCTTTACGATCTGATCGCCACCCGCCCGGGGATCGATCATGTGGTATTGATCTGCTCCGCGGTCAATCTCATCGATGCCTCGGCGCTGGAGAGCCTCAAGGCGATCAATTCGCGCCTCAAGGATTCCCGGGTCACCCTGCATCTGGCAGAGGTCAAGGGCCCGGTAATGGATCGCCTGCAATACTCCGATCTCATCGAATCCCTGACCGGACGCGTCTTTCTGAGCACCTATTCGGCCTGGAAAGAATTGACCCAGCATGAGCGCTCGCAGACAACAGGCTAGTATTTCAGACTCATCGCCCATACATGGTTAGACTGGAAAGACGGATGACGCATCTTCAAGCAAGGAGCACCGCCCCGATGCCCCAGGAAACACTGGTTCGGACAGAAGATCTTGGTTTGCTGGTCGATCTCTACGAGCTGACCATGATTCAAGCCTACTGGGCCGAAGAAATGAACGAGTCGGCGACCTTCAGCCTGTTCTTTCGCACCCTGCCACAGGGGCGTAACTACATGCTGGCCTGTGGGCAACAGCATGTGGCCCAGCTGGTCACCCAGCTGCGTTTTGGCCCGGAGCAGATCGATAAGCTTCGCGGTCTGGACCTATTCGACGACGACTTCCTGGAATGGCTGGCGGGCTTTCGCTTTAGCGGTGATATCTACGCGGTACAGGAAGGAACACCGCTGTTCCCCCAAGAACCCTTGCTGGAAATAGAAGCGCCTCTTATCGAGGCGCAGCTGCTGGAAAGCCTGGTCATGAATTACGTGCACCTGGAGACGGTGCTGGCCTCCAAGGCGTCTCGTCTGGTCAACGCCGCCCAGGGGCGTGGGGTGGTGGACTTTGGCATGCGCCGCATGCATGGCATCGATGCGTCGGTTCGCGGTGTTCGCGCTTATCGTATTGCGGGCCTTGCCGGCACCAGCAATGTGCTGGGTTCCGTGACCCACGGCCTGTCCGCTCAAGGCACCATGGCGCATAGCTATATTCAGGCCCATGACGACGAAGAGGAAGCACTGGTTGCCTTTGCCCGCCGCTATCCTGGCACCACGCTGCTGGTGGATACCTATGACACCATCTCAGCGGTCAAGGGCCTGATCGCGCGCATGGCACAGGACCCCGACTTGACTATCGGCGCCATTCGGCTTGATTCCGGGGATCTGGAACAGCTGGCCAAGACCTGCCGACGGTTACTCGATGAGGCGGGGCATCAAGACATCAAAATCATTGTCAGCGGCGGCTTGAACGAACACAGCATTCGCGAACTGGTGGTAAACGGCGCTCCCATCGACGGTTTCGGCGTCGGCACATCGCTAGGCGCCTCCAGCGACGCCCCCTCTTTGGAACTCGCTTACAAGCTGACGGAATATGCTGGAGAGCCGCGTCTAAAATATTCTCCCGGCAAACATTCCCTCCCGGGGCGCAAACAGATCTATCGTGAACAACGTGAAGACGGCAGCTATTGTTGCGACCATTTGACCTTACGGGATGAGCAAGCGCCTGGCACTGCCCTGCTGCAACCTATCGTGCTCAAGGGTGAGTTTCAGGAAGCGAGCCTGGCGTCTCTCGATGCGGCGCGGGAAATGAGCCTCGATGCCATTTCTCGTCTGCCCCCGGAGCTTCGTAGCCTGGTCGAAGCACGTCCATATGGTGTAAGCGTCAGCGACAAGCTCAAAGAGCGCCGGCGCCTGGCACAGTCCCGGCTTGGTCTGCCGAGCGAGAACTGACACCCGGAAGAGGGCTTGGCGCAAGATCAAGACAGCGTGTTTCCACTTTCGATCTTGCGCCGCTCTTCCTCGCTATCGACGAAGCGTACACTGGTCGGATCAATGCCATAGAGCTTTGCGACCTGCAACACCTCGGTCTGATGCTCGGTGAGAGCCGCGCGTCTTAGCTGTCGTCGGCTCGGGGTAATGCACTTCAGTACCACCCAGATAACAAATGCCAAACCTACCAGATGCCATACGTACTCAGAAATGAAGCGCGAAAGCTCGACACCGCTGGCGAACCAACCGGTAAGCGCAATCATCAATGTGAGGATTGCGCTCCAGAATGGGTTAGGCAGACCCAGGAAGCGATTGGCGCTGAGCAGCGTCTTTTCGTAGTATCGCAGGGAATACGCCACGGGGGTTTTGGCGATCATGGGCGGCTCAATAGACGGTTTGCATGAGCCAATCAGTGTGCATCGTTGCAAGCATTGCTGATCTGATGAAATGCGAAGTTTGTATGGGGTAGTTTGCGCCCAGGATTGCGTAAATGCGCCCCTCTTTTACCTGATTACACAATGTCCTGCATTTCTGGACACAAACCCTCTTTATGCAACAAGAATGTAAAGAAGCGGTGACACCTCAACCGACTCAGCTAGGTTGAAGAGCGCGCTTTTTCCAGTGCTTTCACCCAACGTTCATTCCTACCGTTACAGACAATGAAAAAGGGATTGTTCAGGCTCTCTTTTTGATTGTAGCGCAAAGGCCTAAGCGTACTAACATCCAGCACATCACCGCCTGCTGCCAGTACCACGGCGTGAGCGGCAGCAGTATCCCACTCACAGGTGGGCGCAAGACGGGGGTAGAGATCCGCCGCGCCCTCGGCAACCAGACATAGCTTGAGAGAGCTGCCCATGCTGACCCGCTCATGACGGGGCAATCCACGACAAAAGGTCTCGAACGCAGAAGCGCCATGGGAGCGGCTGCCGACGACTTTCCAGGGTGATTGCTCGGGTACGGGCAGCTCTCTTGCCTGGATGGCATGACTTTCACCGTTTGATCCCTTGAACGCCCCTATCCCCGTCTGGCCCCACCAGGTCTGTTCCAACGCCGGCGCCTGCACGATGCCGAAGATAGGCACCCCATTTTCGATCAGTGCCACGTTGATGGTGAATTCGTCGCTGCGCTTGACGAACTCCTTGGTGCCATCGATGGGATCGATCAGCCAGTAGCGCGTCCAGTGGCGGCGAACGTCGTAGCTTGCCAGCTTCGACTCCTCAGACAGTACGGGAGTATCCGGCAAAACTTTCTGCAAAAGCGTCGTCAACAGTCGATTGGCGAGCAGATCGGCTTCGGTCAAAGGGCTATTATCTGCCTTGGTCTCGACGTCGAAATCCCGGCGATAGACGACCATCACCTGTTGCCCGATTTTATCGACACCTTCCAGCAGTCGCTGGCGTTGCTGTTCATCAAGTGTTTTCATCGATTCATCCTGTTGTCTGAATTCAACGTTCGGATATGCGCCAGTCTAGGTGACAAGTCGCGCACTATCCCGGGCGTGTTATGGTTGTCGCGCTCCTACCAAGCGTAAACGTGACGACCTCGAACATGATCGATCAAGCCATTTACACGACCTTGCAGCAGACTTTTGGCTATCGCGACTTTCGTCCGGGCCAGGAAGCGGTGATCTCCGCCGTGGTGGCGGGTCGATCCGCCGCCGCCATTTTCCCGACCGGCTCCGGCAAGTCTCTTTGCTATCAGGTACCGGCGCAGCATCTTGCGCATTTGACCCTGGTGGTCTCGCCGCTACTGGCTCTGATGCAGGATCAGCTGGCCTTTCTTGAACGCCATGGTATCGCCGCCGCTAGCATCGATTCGGCTCAGACGCGAGAGGAAGCAAGTGCGGTGATGGCCGGGGTAAAACGAGGCGACATCAAGATCCTGATGATCTCCGTAGAACGCCTGAAGAACGAGCGTTTCCGACGCTTCATCGCTCAGGTGCCGATCTCGCTATTGGTCGTCGACGAGGCCCACTGCATTTCCGAGTGGGGGCACAACTTTCGCCCGGACTATCTCAAGCTGCCGGATTATCAGCGTCAGTTCGGCATCCCCCAGGCTCTGCTGCTGACCGCTACCGCGACGCCTAAAGTCATCGCGGACATGCGCGAGCGCTTCGCCATTGCCCGGGAGCATGTCGTCACCACCGGTTTCTATCGATCCAATCTTAATCTGCTGGTCGAGCCCGTAACCAGCAGTGACAAGCTCCCACGCCTTGCCGAATGGCTGGCACCCCGGCTTGGAAACACTTCGCCGCAGCCCACCATCGTCTACGTCACCCTGCAGAAAACCGCGCAGAAGGTGGCGTCGTATCTACAACGGCAAGGTCTTGACGCCCAGGCCTATCACGCCGGCCTGCCCCATGAGCAGCGCGATCAACTTCAACGGCGCTTCATGGCCGGCGAAATCTCCTGCATTGTTGCGACTATTGCCTTTGGCATGGGCATCGACAAGAGCAACATTCGCAACGTAGTGCATTTCGACCTGCCCAAATCCATCGAGAACTACAGTCAAGAAATCGGTCGCGCCGGCCGGGACGGCCACGCCTCGGACTGTCTGGTGCTGGCCAACCGGGACAGCCTCAACGTGCTGGAGAACTTCGTCTATGGCGATACGCCGGAACATGAGGGCATTATCGCGGTATTCGACGAGATCACCGCGGTGACCTGTCGCGGCGAATCGCAGTGGGAGCTGATGCTCAGCACCCTGTCCCGGCAGAGCAACATTCGACCGTTGCCGCTCAAGACGCTGCTGGTACAGCTCGAGATGCGCGATCTCATTGCGCCCCGCTACTCTTATTATGCGGAATATCGTTTCAAGTACCTGATTGAACCGGAGGCTCTGGCAGCGCGCTTCGAGGGCGAGCGTCGACGATTCGTCGAGGCAATCCTGCACAGCGCGCCTCGAGCCAAGACCTGGTGCACCCTGGATTTTGAGGCGCTATACCGGTACGGCGTCGATCAGGACCTGGATACCCGGCGCGAGCGGGTCATTACGGCACTGGAATACTTTCAAGACAAAGGCTGGATCGCGCTCGAGAGCAAGCAGATGACGGACGTGTATGAGGTGCGAGACGCTCAGATCGACGTGACGACCTTGAGTGCCGAGTTGCACGCTCATTTCAAGGAGCAGGAACACAGCGAAATCCAGCGCATTAATGCCATGCTTGATCTGTTTGAAAGCGATACCTGCCTGAGCCATCGCCTGGCCGTCTATTTCGGCGACGAGCAAGCGCCAATGCGATGCGGCCACTGCTCTGTGTGTCTAGGCCAGGTAACTGCACTTCCCAGACCACCATCATTGCCTGGCTTGGAAGACGAGGACTTCACCGCCCTATGCGGCGAATTCATCGAACGTCATCAATCGCTGTGCGAGGGCCAGCTACCCAACGCGGAACGCCTGACGCGCTTCCTGTGTGGCCTAAGCATGCCGATCTTTACCCCGATGAAAGCGAGAAGTCTTGACGGTTTTGCCCAGCTAGAAGCCTATCCCTATGCCGACGTGCGCCGCTGGGTGATGGTCAACATGGTTTGACCCCAAGGTTCTGGAAATAGGCGCCGTCACGATTACTCTTTAAAAATGACAAGCAGGACAATCCCATTCTGGGCTTATCGTGAATGATAGTGCCCACGTCTGGAAACAACTCGCTGATTCAACTTAGCCTAAGTCCTGTTTACGTGCATATAACCTAGCAAAGGGTGCTGCGGTTATTCCATGTGCAACGACCGAGGCAAAAACACACAGGCTGACCACGATCCATACTTGATCGTTTCCCGTCCGGCTCGATGCCAGTACACCATAGAACAGTGCTGAGACGCCGATAGGGCCAAACCAGCCCATGACCAGCGCAATATTGCGCTCCCGTACCGGCGGCAGCCATCTGCGTAGTCCCCATATAATTGGCAGACGACGTAGCAGCAATATGAGCACCACCAGTAACAGACCGCTCCAGCCCAGTGCCAGCCAATCGCCCCAGGGCGCCATCAAACCGAACAAGGCAAACACCGGCATGGTAAAGAAGAGATTGACCATCTCTTGAACGTTGTCTTCTTCACTCCGCTCCTTGCCGTTCACCAGTTGATCATAGGCAATGCCCGCGGCGAACACCGCTAGAATACTATCCGTTCCCAGTAATTTACCGACGCCAAGCACGAGTAGCGTCAGCGCCAAGGTAACTGCCAAAAAGGAAGGCTGGTCGAAAAATCCTTTGCGCTCGGACCAATTTAGTAATCTACCAAAGCACCAGCCTAGTATGGCACCTATCAGTACGCTGCCAGCGACCTCCCAGAGCCAGACCTGAAAAAACCACTCCATCCAGGCGGTTCCCGTTGGTTTGGTCAGCAGCAAAATGGCCAGGAATACGAAAGGATATGCCAGACCATCGTTGGCGCCGGACTCGGCAGAGAGAAGATGACGAAACCCAGCGGGAAGATTGTCCTTGGCGACGCCACCGGTCACGATTGATGAGGCGATGACCGGATCCGTAGGACAGATGCTGGCACCAATCAACAGGGCTATCAATAATGAGATGCCAAGCGTCCATTGGGTCAGTAGCGCGCTGATCAGGAACATGAGCGGCATGCCAATTCCCAATAGAATCAGCAGAGATCGCCAATGCACAAAAGGGAATCGCGCGGGTAGCCGTAGCGCAATACCCATGAGACTGATACCCAACGTCAGCCGAGTCGTCTCTTCGAGTACGTGATGGCTATTGCCCCATGCCTCAGGGTCGAGCAGATTCAAGCCATAAGGGCTGAGCACAACTCCTATACAAAAAGCGACCAATGGAGGCGATAACCAAGAACGGTCGATGGGACGCGATAGCAGTCCCAACAGCAATACCAGACCTCCGGCGGTGGCCAGTATGATGTTGATGTCTTTCATGTTTAGCCGGCTCCTTGGCTTTGATGATCGACCAGGCGACTGATAAAGCGCCGGAACACCGGCGCTCAAATAAAGCTTGTTTCAGGGGGTGGCAGGAAGCTCTCTCTTATGTGCGGTGCGTTGATAGGCCTCAATGATGGTTTGGTAAGCTTCCTCGCTTACGGTTTGCCCCTGCAGGAAGCGATCGATCTCTTCGTAACTCACGCCGAGGGCATCTTCGTCCGTTAGCTGGGGTTTAAGTGACTCAAGATCCGCCGTAGGGACTTTTTCGATAAGATCCGCCGGTGCTTTCAGGGTTCGCCCCAATTCGCGCACCTGCTCTTTGGTCAAGCCGGTCAATGGCGCCAGATCGCAGGCACCATCACCGTATTTGGTGAAAAACCCCATCATCCCTTCGGCCGCCTGATCGGTACCCACCACCAGCGCGCCCTTGGCACCTGCCACGGCGTACTGAGCGATCATGCGTTGTCGCGCCTTGATATTGCCCAGCACGAAATCACGATGATGCTCATCCTTGAAGGTGAGGCCGCCTTTTTCAAGCTCGTCGATCATGGCATCGCTGGCCGACTTGATGTTCGTCGTCAGCACCTCGTCAGGGACGATGAAATCAATGGCAGCCTGGGCCTCATCCTCGTCATGCTGTTCGCCATAAGGAAGGCGCTGGGCATAAAACCGCGCTTCAACACCTTTCTCCCGGGCCTTTTCCACAGCCAGTTGGGCCAGGCGACCTGCCACCGTCGAATCGACACCGCCACTGATTCCCAGCACCAGGCCATGCTGTCCAGTCGCCATCATGCGCTCACACAAGAACTCACAGCGGCGCTCGACTTCTTGCTGAGGATCAATAGATGCTTGCGCCGCAAGATCATCAATGATGCGCCTTTGCATCGCGTCTTTATCGTGCTCACTCATGAATGCCTCCTTTATGCACTATCGTAGTGTCCAAGATGGATCATGTTCACAAGGGCGGCGCCTTTCCTTCAAGCACTGCCTGATGGTATTGAGGAATTCGCTGAAGCGCATGATGTGCTGCAGCGAGACGCACTTCATTTCGATCTCCAGTGAAGCGACGGGTCTCGGTATACAGGTATTTCTTGTCATCATGACGAAAAGCCCAAGCAAAACACACCGTTCCTACCGGGATATCCCCCTGAGGTTGTGGACCCGCAATGCCTGTGTTGGCGACGGCGAGATCGGCGTGATTGTTGTCGAGCGCCCCCAACGCCATTTCTTTCGACGTTTCTTCGCTGGTGAGCCCGAAGTTCTCGATAGTGGCATAGCGTACGCCGAGGTAACGATTCTTGGCCTCTGGGGAGTAAACCCCCAGTCCGCAATCGATCGACTGTCCGCTGCCCGGCACTCTGGCAAGCTCCGATACGATCAAACCCGCCGTGCAGGATTCTGCCGTGGCAAGTTTCAACTCATGGTTGATGAGATATTGGGTAATGTCTTCCAGAAGCGTCATCAGCTCTCCTCCTTGAAATTGAATGACTTCGAAATTTTAAAAGGTAAAATTGACAGCTTCCAATAACACATGATGAAAAAACATATGGCTGCTAGCTATTTTGTTTTTACCGTTTATTGGCAAATTACAACAACTATAATCTTCGATGTTGTCCTCGCGTTTAAAACCGGTAATTCCTTAGTATCAGCCACTCTCATAAATATTAAAAAAAACATTACTCAATTGATGGTTGACACCACTCGCCGATCCACTACATTTAATCTGGCGAACCGAAAGCAATGAATAGGCAGCTGGAAGCTCCTTGTTTTCTTCGTAACATTAATCTGGGTTAAATAGGGAGATATGCGCATGATCGATCCGGAAAATTCCAATACTTCGAACTCACCTTCCAGGGGCGCTACGACCTCTCAATCCACGTCAAGTGATTTGAGTTCCTCCTCAAACACGGCAGGAAATTCTCGCCACACTGAAGAAGCCAAGAACAAGGCTCGTCAGAGTGCGGGTGAAGTCAAGGATGCCGCTCGCAAACAAGCGGAAGGCATGTTCGACCAGCAAAAAGAGAATGCTGCCAATCAAGCTGAAGGACTGTCATCGGCTTTTCGTAAGATGGCGAAAGAGTTCGATGAACAGGATCAGCGCTCATTTTCTGGCTATGCCAACAACATTGCCAGAGCCACGGATAGCATCTCTCAGCGATTGCGTGAACAGAATCTAGATGGCCTGTTACATCAGGTACAGGATTACAGCCGTCGCCAACCCGCCGTATTCCTGGGGGGCGCCATCGCAGCCGGCTTCTTTCTGGCGCGGTTCTTGAATAGCTCCCAGCAGAATGGCTCGTCCGGCTCCTCAACCTACTCCAGCTCCAACACCTCATCCCCGCGTGGTTCCACCGGTATGGGCTCAGGTATGGGCAATTCGAGCGATACGTTAGGTCCAGGGCCCTATTGAGGCTTACCACTGGTGCCTTTGATTCGCAGGTTGGCCAAGTCAGAATAATTCAACGCGACTAGCCAGGGAGGCTAATAGCATGGATACAGACAATAGAAACACGACGAGAGACAGTTCTTCCTCTTTTGGCACCTTGATTTCAAGCTTGACCAATGAAGTGACATCATTGGTGCGTAACGAAGTCGATCTTGCCAAGGCCGAGATGGGACAAAAGGTTTCTCAAATAGGCACCGGCGTCGGTTCAATTGCAGCAGCGGGCGCGGTGCTCATGTGCGGCTTTTTGGTACTGCTTGCCGCCGCGGTGTTTGGCCTGGATACGGTACTTCATACCCCTTGGCTTTCAGCACTGATCGTGGGTGTAATCGTCGTCGTCATCGGATTCATCATGTTGCAGACCGGCAAGAAAAAGCTAAAGGCCACGAATCTGATGCCGCAACGCACTATTTCCAGCGTTCAGAAGGACGCAGACATGGCGCAACATCACAAAGTCGAGGCTAAGGAGCAGCTGAAAAATGAGCGATAATAACCAGGACAATCAGGATACTCGCAAGCCTGAAGAGATCGAATCGGATATTGAAGAGAATCGCGAACGATTGGATCGCACTCTGCACGAACTTGAAGAAAAGATCTCACCTCGCCGATTGATAGACACGACGATGGACTATGTGCGTAGCGGGGGTGCCAATGAATTTGCCTCCAATCTGAGCGATACCATCAAGAACAATCCGGTGCCTTTTGTACTCACAGGCGTTGGCTTGGGCTGGCTGATAATGGCTCAGCGTAATCCCGACAAGTATTCACGTCGTAATAGGTACAACGACGACGTCGATACCTATGGCTACGAGGACAGCCGGCACTATCCGATGACGACTCGTCCGGCACCAACCGGTGCGTCATCAGGTTCCACGGCAGGCCTACCGAGCGACTCCACTAGAGTACCGCCCACGACTTCCGTACCGTCTTCCACCAGCGTTCCACCGACTAGTGGTACGACTGCTGGCGGCACGACCGTGGGATCCACTACGACAACCAGCCGTGTGCCGCCCGCTGCGTATACAACGGGTACTCTAGGAGATAACGACTACGACGACCGGCAAGGCAAAGGTCGGATGAGCGGTGCCAAGGAAAAGGCGCAGAACATGTCCAGCAGCGTAAAAGATGGTGCTCGGAACATGTCCAATAGCGTAAAAGGACGTGCTCAAAGCATGTCCAGCAGCATGCGCGATGGCACATCACGGATGAAAAGCGGTTCACGTTCCGCCATGCGCGGCGCCTCTCAAAGCGCTCAGAATGCTGGGCAGCAGACAACTCAGTTCATCCAGGAACATCCCCTGGTGACTGCCGCGTTGGGCGTTGCCATTGGTGCCGCGATTGGAAGCCTGTTACCGTCTACACGCTTTGAAGATGAGCAGTTTGGCGACACTCGGGACAAGCTTGTCGATCGCGCAGCTGAGGAAGGTCAAAAGCAAGCTGATAACGTTCAGTCCAAAGTGGAAGAAAAAGCTCAAAAAGCGAAGCAGGATGCACCCAATGCACCTGATTCCGGGGGCACGACTGCAGGCTCGTCAAGCTCGTCGGGCAGTCATAGCGCTTCGTCTGCTTCAGGCTCATCTTCGACGACCAGCACGGGCACTACTGGCACTTCATCACGGACTTCGTCGACGTCAGGAGCTCCTGGAACTTCGGGTACTTCGGGTACTGGAACTTCTGGTAGTTCGTCTACGCCGTCGACGAGTTCAGGCAGGCCAACGGAGCAGGATATCTCGAAGACCGATATCGACTCAGGCAACCCGCCGAATCGTGGCGTCTGACAGCTTTTCCTGGAAAACGGCGCTATCGTCAAAGTTGTATTTGATATAGCGTCATTGAAACGAGGACCGGTCCAGCCGGTCCTCGTTTTTTATTACTTAACTCGATATTGGTTTGTTCACAAAATATCGGTCGCTAGAATGCCATTGACCAATTCCGACGAGGAAAATACGCGCTCTCCTGCGCCTTTCAGTCCCGATACAAGACAGACGCCAACATCGGCACTACGGGTCTCTTCGCATTCAAGAGCATATAGATAACGAGCCCCCTCCTTTAGACTGTCGATGTGCTCGGCAAAGTTCTGAAAATAGAGTTCCACGACCTTGTTTTGCTCATCGAGGACCGAGAAGAAAGGTGCTTCGAGCCGATTGTCACCCACTAGAACGCCCTGACCGTTACTTCTGATCTCACCCTTGACCGTTGGCATACCCCATAATCCGCGGGCGAAACTCAAGTACTGCGTGACGTCGCCGCTGGTGTAGTAATCTCTGGTGTAAGCCGGCGCGTTGATTGAGTCCGTCTCGAATAGCGAACGTCCAAATCCGAGTGCCGTCTTGTCCGCTCCCATCAAGCTCATGAGTGTGGCACCCACATCCAGCATGGTGCCCTGCACCTGACGTTCCCCTGGCGCTACGTCACTGTCGAATACCATCAGCAGGTTTTCTCGTTTGTCCGCCTTTTCTATCAACGTCTGAGCATCGTTGATCATGGCTAAATGATCGGATAACACGACCAACCGCGTGTTCTGGTAATAAGGTGAACTGCGCACTCGATCGATAAAACGCGATACTAGCTGGTCCGCACAGCGCAGGGCGTTGAGCGTATTTATCTCACCATCCCGGTAGCGAACTTCCTTGCAGCTGGGCGATATATGGCCATGGGGGTGATGGGTATCCATGGTTAGCGCGAAGAGTGCAAAAGGGGTTTCTTTTTTCGAGAGTTCGACAAATTCCGCGTAGGTGCTTTCCAGCACTTCGTCATCATAAGCGCCCCATACCGCAAACTTGCCCTTGCTTTGCTGCCACTCTTTGAAATAGTGCTTGTCTCGCACGGTATTGAAACCGTGCTGTTCCAGGAAACGTCCTTTGCCGGCGAACTCTGAGGAAGAGCCGCCCATATAAACCGTGTCGAAACCGTTTTCGCCAAGATACTCCGCGAAGCACTTCGCCTTGGGTAGAAAATGAGCCACGTTGCCCATCTCATTAGGTTCGGCACCCGGCGTCACCAGAGGCAGTCCACACTGGGTATTGACGAGCCCGGCAATCGTCCAACCCGCACCAGGGGTTTGCTCGATACCGGAAAAGTAAGCGGACTCACTGCGTTGGGCTCGCAGCTGGGGCAAAAGATCCGGGAATAGCGTTTCATCAAAGTAAGTCGACTCGACGCTTTCCAAATAAAGTACGACAAGATTCTTGTCACGGCTAAGAGAGCGTCTGTCGGTATTGTATAGCGCCTCGAGCCGACGTTCCTGATCGCTATCAAGCGTTGAATAAGTCTGGGTCAAGGCGAGGATATTTTGATGCCATGGCGATGCCAGCCAGCCGGCGCCTACCAGCAAACACCCCAGGGCCAAGGATATCGTCGAGCCGTATTTCAGGTCATGGTACGTGTCGTGTCGGGAAGACGATCCATGATCGAGTCGCTGAGACCGCCGCCGTTGCCAGACCATGACCCAGGGCAGCAGAAGAAACAGAAGCGCTAAGCTTACATAGGCCGTGAATACAATGATCTCCCGCAAAAACTGGGTGTAATCTGCGCCTTCGGTGCCGCTGAAAAAGTGAAAGATGACAGATTGATTGATGCCTACCCCGGTCATCATGTCCGCCACTCGCCATACACCCCAGAAAAGAGTGTAGATAAAGCCAAGCACTCCCAATGCAATGGCCCAGGCGGAGCGAATCGAGACGATCAGTATCAATAGCCCCAGCACGATCACCACGCCCAGGGCATGCCAAGCAACCATCGCTTCGAGGATGGCTTCACTCGTTGAAGCGAAAAGGCTGGAAAGACGATCAGGCGCAAGCTTCGGCCAGTAACGCAGAACCACAATACCGGCAATGATGAGAACTAGCGCAGCGATCGGCAGGTACCAACCCAGCCGATGCTTGAGTAAGGATAATTGTTTTTTCATTCGTGCAGGCCTATGACCCTTGACCAGATTTATTCATCTGGTCACCAATCTGTCACCGTTGTGACTTGTTTCATAGAATGACACATTCCACGCAAGCATCACTCATTAAAAGGTCGTAATCGCGCTGCCAGCAGGCGGTTTGCCATCTCCACGAAGCCTTCACCGTGACTGGCATCGCACACCCAACGTGGGGCCCAATTCAGCTTGTCGAGATGTGGAAGAATATTGGCGACTCCAACGCTCAAGGAAATCTCTCGAAATAGCGGTTCATCGTTGGGCGCATCGCCAATGAACAGTACACGTCGAGCTCGATCCCTGGCATCAAGCCCCAGATCTTTCACAAGAAGATGTTGTGCCATGGCCGCTTTATCGTGATCGCCAAACCAGGCATTGACATGAATCGAGCTGGCTCGAGCACTCGCGCCAGCCTCGTCGAACAGTGCGATCAAGATAGCGACCTGTTCGCTGTTCAAGGGACCTACATCCTGAGCATGATCTATCGCCACATCGACAAGGCGATAAGGTTGATCCGCAGCGAGCCGCGCCCCGGGTACTTGCTGCAGTGCCCGCTCTGCAATCATCAGCAACTGCCGCTGCTCTGCCTGTAATTCTTCTAGCGGCCGGATAAAATGCCGTTCGAGCCGGCCGTGCTCGTTCAAACGAAAACGAAACGCCCCACTCTCGCCGATGACGGCACTGACCGGCCAGGCCCGTACGATATGATCGCACCAGCCGGCACAGCCTCCCGTGACGGGAATGACCCGAACTCCCGCTGCCATCAGATCACTCATGGCCTTCAGGGTCGCTGGCGCCAGCTTGCCGTGACGGGTCAGCGTGTCGTCCACGTCCGTGAGCAGGACATCGACTTGTGCCAATAGCTCGAGATCAGCGTCAACAAAACGTGCCATGTTTTCTTCACTCTCGATTGATATCCGGTAACGGCTATACGCCCTTGTGCTAATTGAAGTCCACGAGATTGCTACCTAATCTCATAAAATATGTCGCAATAGCCCGGTCCGATAATAACCCCAAAAAGGGATAAGGAGCTTTCACCATGCCATTTCGCACTCAATTACAGCATGCGCGTCGATTGACCTTGGGAACCGCCCTCGCCGCGTTGCTGGTGCCCGCCGCCAATGTCATGGCCGCCGAGGAAGACTGCCCCAGCCGCGGCGATCTGGCGCCCATGTATTGTGATGCCAATAACGATCTGGTCGCGGATACACCCAGCGACTCATCCAAACTGCTCGATCCGGATACGCTGATCTTCGCCTATACCCCGGTCGAAGATCCGGCAATTTACGCCGACATCTGGGAGCCGTTCATCGAGCATCTATCCGAGGAGACCGGTAAGGACGTGCGCTTCTTCGCGGTACAGTCCAACTCCGCCGAAATCGAAGCCATGCGCAGCAATCGTATCCATATCGCGGGCTTCTCTACCGGCCCAACCCCTTTCGCCGTCAACCTGGCGGGGGCGGTGCCCTTTGCGATCATGGGCTCCGAGGATGGCAATTTCGGCTATACCCTGCAGGTCTATACCCGCAAGGATAGCGGTATCGATGAACTGAAGGATCTCGAGGGCAAGCGCGTCGCCCACACTTCCCCCACCTCCAACTCCGGCAACCAGGCGCCCCGGGCGCTATTCCCCAAGGAGGGCATCGTGCCCGGCGAGGACTACGAAGTGGTCTATTCCGGCTCCCACGATCAGTCCATGCTCGGTGTGGTGGCCGGCGATTACGATGCGGCTCCGGTGGCCTCGGAAGTGGTCGATCGCATGGCGGATCGCGGGCTCTATGACCCGGAAGAGGTCAAGATCGTATTCGAGTCCAAGCGTTTTCCGACTACCTCCTATACCTACGCTCATAATCTCAAGCCGGAACTTGCGCAAAAGATCAAGGACGCCTTCATGAGCTTCGACATGCAAGGAACGGCACTAGGCGAGGAGTTCACCGGCGTTACCCAGTTCGTGCCCATCAGCTACAAGGAGGACTGGGAGGTTATCCGAGATATTCAGGAAGCGAATGGGATTAGCTACACCCGCGAGAACATCGAATAGGGCCTTCCAATGCTTCGCATTTCTCGCTTGGTCAAGCGCTATGGCAACGGCGAACCGGTGCTCAAGGATCTCGATCTGGAGGTGCCGGGGGAGTCAGTCGTCTCGATCATCGGTGCCTCCGGCGCCGGCAAGAGCACGTTGCTGCGCTGTATCAATCGTCTGGTCGAGCCGACCTCCGGCAGCATCCTGCTCAATGATCTGGAACTCACCACCCTAAAGCGAGAAAACTTGCGCAAGGCCCGGCGACGTATCGGCATGATCTTTCAAGGCTTCAATCTGGTTGATCGGCTCACGGTAATGGAAAACGTGCAGTGCGGTCGCCTGGGCTACATCCCTTACTGGCGTGCCGCTCTGCGCCGTTATCCCGCGAAGGACATCGAGCGCGCCTTCCAGCTCATGGAGCGAGTAGGCATCGCCCATTACGCCAACAAGCGCGCCGATGAGCTTTCCGGGGGCGAGCGTCAGCGGGTCGGCGTAGTACGTGCCTTGATGCAGGACCCGGACATATTGCTGGCGGATGAACCCACTGCCTCCCTGGACCCGGTCACTTCCCGTCAGATCATGGAATTGCTGCAGCGTCTCGCAAATGAGCTGCACCTGCCGGTGCTGATCAACATTCACAACGTCAGCGAGGCCAAGGAGTTCACTCAGCGCATCGTCGGCATGCGCTTCGGACGCATCATCTTCGATGGCAAGCCCGGTGATCTGGATCAGGACGCGATGGATTCGGTGTATAGCGGCACATCGGAAGACAAGGAAGCGTCTGCCTCTGCCTCGCAGGCCGACAAGGTCGCAACATGAGCAGCAACACGACGATGGCAACAACGCCGCGACAGTGGCGTAAGGCGCCCTTCATCGCCAACCCCTGGTTGCGCTGGGGCTTGTTGATCGGTTTCGCTATCTACGCCGTCTGGGCGATCACTACCCTGCCCTTTGATTGGCCGCGCGTCAGTGAAGGTATGGAACGCGCCGCACGCATCTTCGGCGGCGCCTTTCCGCCCAACTTCGATCGCGGCGGTCTGCTGCTGAAAGGATTTCTCGAAAGTTTACAGATTGCCATTCTCTCGACTCTGCTCGGACTGGCGTTGAGTGTGCCGATTGCCTTTATGGCAGCCCGCAATATCGCGCCCCTACCCATTTATCTGCTCGGGCGTATCTTGATCATCGTTGCCCGCAGTTTCCATCCGGTCATCGTCGCCATCTTGTTCGTCAAGGCCGTGGGCTTTGGCCCGGTGGCGGGGATCCTGACCTTGACCATTTATTCCATCGGCTTCGTTGCAAGATGCTCGCGGAGCGCATCGAGGAGATCGACTGGGGCCAGGTGGAGGCCCTGCGCAGTACCGGTACAGGCACGTTCACCGTGCTGCAATTCGGTGTGCTGCCGCAGATCATGCCGCGCCAGATTGGCCTGTCTATCTATCAACTGGACAGCAACCTGCGTGCTTCGGCGGTGGTGGGCATCGTCGGTGCCGGCGGCATCGGCTCGACCCTGATGAACGCCTTCGGCCGCTATGACTATGACTTCGCGTTGGCGATCACCCTGGTGATCATCGCCGTCATCCTGGTCAGCGAAGCGATCAGTGGGCGCATTCGGAAGAATATCTGGTGAAAAGGAGCATCTGGTGAAGCAATCCGTTGCTGATCGCGCCTGGTCGCGCCATACCGGGCGTCAACGCTGGGTCCGGTTTGCCAGTCTGCTCGCCGTGGCGGTCGCCGCGGGCTGGTCCTTGACCAGCATCGATATCATTTGGCCCTGGGTATGGGATGCACCCGCTCAGATCGGCGATCTCTTCAAGCGCATGGTGCCACCGGATGTCTCTGCCATTAAGGCCATCACCTGGGCGCTGATCGAGACACTCAATATCGCCACCATTGCCACCTTTTT